>NZ_JBIUXU010000009.1:0-414918 GCF_044744165.1 Streptomyces sp. NPDC087420 | reverse complement strand
GGCGCTTCCCTTCGGTACTTCATTTTGTGTTGCTGTTGTTCTGTTCTTGCGTTTCCGACTCTATCAGATGCTTTCGTATCCGATTTCCCCGGCCGACGGGGCCGCCTTCCAGGTTTCCGCTTTCGCGTTTCCCTTTCCAGCGATTCCGACTCTACCAGACTCATTTCGGCTGTTCTGCCTCAAGAATTCTGGTGGCCTTCGGAGTGGCCTTTGCCTTTCGGCGGAACCGACTTTATCAGAAACACAAAGGTCCATTTAACGGACCTTCGTACAACTGGATGTCGGATCGAAGGGGCTCCACAGAGAGTCACTCTCCGTCGGGAGCCGCATAGATTTTCATGGTCACCCTCGGAACATCTCAACTCCGAGGCAACCGTTCTAATCTACCTCCCCACACAGACCGTGTCAATGTCTCTGTAGGGCGAAGAGGAGACTAACAGGTCCCGGACGCCTCATGCACATCAGGCGGCCACGGGGACCTCGGCGCTCCGGTCCGCGGCCTCCACGTCCCCGACCTCGCCCGCCCGTACCGCTCGGCCGCCGAGAACGTACACGTAAGCCAGGAAGGCGAGTTCGGCCACGACGCCGATGGCGATCCGGGCCCAGGTGGGCAGGCCGGACGGCGTCACGAAGCCCTCGATCACTCCCGACACGAACAGGACCAGCGCGAGTCCTACGGCCATGCCCAGCGCGGCGCGGCCCTGTTGGGCCAAGGCGGTGCGGCGGGACTGCGGGCCGGGGTCGATCACGGTCCAGCCGAGGCGGAGGCCCGTACCCGCGGCGATGAACACCGCCGTCAGTTCGAGCAGTCCGTGCGGAAGGATGAGTCCGAGGAAGGTGTCGAGGCGGCCGGCGGACGACATCAGGCCGATGCCGACTCCCAGGTTGAGCACGTTCGTGAAAAGGATCCAGATCACCGGGAGGCAGAGGAAGGCCCCCAGCACCAGACACATGGCCGCCGCCTGGGCATTGTTCGTCCAGACCTGGGCCGCGAAGGAAGCCGCCGGATGGCTGGAGTAGTACGTCTCGTACTCGCCGCCCGGCCGTGTCATCTGGCGCAGATCGTCGGGCGCGCCTATCGCGGACTGGATCTCGGGGTGCGTGCCTATCCACCAGCCGATCACCGAGGCCAGGAGTACGGACAGAACAGCGGTCGGGACCCACCAGTGCCTAGAGCGGTACACGGCCGCCGGAAAGCCGACCGTCAGGAAACGGGCCGCGTCGCGCCAGCCGGCGCGCCTGGTGCCGGTCACCGTGGCGCGGGCGCGGGCCACGAGCTGGGTGAGGCGCGTGGTGAGCATGGGGTCGGGTGCGACGGACTGGATCAGCGAGAGGTGGGTCGCCGTGCGCTGGTAGAGGGCGACAAGTTCGTCGGCTTCCACGCCGGTCAGCCGACGTCCGCGACGCAGGAGATGATCCAGGCGGTCCCACTCGGCACGGTGGGCTGTCACGAAGACATCGAGGTCCATGGTCGGCTGCTGCTCCAGGCGCTGGGTGCGTACGGTCCGTACTACTACGGCGCGTTGTGTGTCAGCTTGGCAGACTGAGGTCTCCAGCGGCAGGGATGGTCGGCGAAGGGTGGACATCGGTGAATGAGCTTGTGACCGGCGATGCGGTCGTACTGGGGCTGCGCCCGGCGAAGCTGCCGACCCGGGCCCTGGCGATCGCGATCGACCTCGTGCTGACGGTGGCCGTCTATCTGCTGGTGTTGATAGGCATCGGTCTTGCGAGCGGGTCGTTGGACGAGGCCGCCGTGATGGCACTGACCGTGGCGAGCTTCCTCCTGATCCTGGTGGGGGTGCCGATCGCCGTGGAGACCCTCAGCCACGGGCGTTCGCTGGGCAAACTGGCCTGTGGGCTGAGGGTCGTACGGGACGACGGTGGCCCCATACGGTTCCGGCACGCGCTCGTGCGCGGGGCGATGGGTGTGGTGGAGACCCTGGGGTCGTTCGGGGTCATCTCCTGCATCGCGTCGCTGGTGTCGGCGCGGGGACGGCGGATCGGCGATGTCTTCGCGGGGACCCTGGTCGTACGGGAGCGGGTGCCGAACACGCCGATGGCGGTTGTCCCGCCTCCCCCGCCGTGGCTTGTCGGGCGCTTCTCCGAGCTCGATCTGTCCGCTGTGCCGGACGGTCTGTGGCTGGCGATCCGTCAGTACTTGACGCGGATGACGCAGCTGGACCCGGCGGTGGGCTGGTCGATGGCGCAGCGGTTGGCGGAGGACCTGGTGGCGCGTACGGGGACGCCGTCGCCGGACGGTGTTCCTCCGGCCGCGTTCCTGGCGGCGGTGGTGAGCGAACGGCAGGCGCGGGACACCCGGCGGACCCTGGGTGGGTCCGGCTCCGCCGCCGCGCCCAGCGACTCCGCGCACCCGCCGGTGTCGGCGCACCCGCCTGTTTCCCCGCCCGTGTCCTATCCGGCGGCTCCTTCGCCGTTCTCCGCGCCCGTTTCCTCTCCGCCGCCGGCGCCCGCTCCCCGGGCCCCCGCGGCGGCACCCGCGCCCGCTCCCCCGGCTCCCGCGCCCGCCCCACAGCCCCCGGCCACCGGCTTCGCGCCGCCCGCCTGAGCCTGTTCGTTCAGGGCAGGGTCGAGGGGGGTGTCTCCAGGTCCTCCAGCTCGATGCCGGGCGCCGCGAGGACCACGTCACCGCTGAGGTGCACGGTGTGCTGTTCACCCGTGTCCAGGGCGCTGACCTGGTACTCGTCCACCATCAGGGGCCCGTTGTCAGTGGCGTGCGCTTCACTTGTCATCAAGGCCCAGGACTGGTCCAGCGTGCGGGGGGCGAGGACCGGGTCGGTGAAGGCCACGAGCCGGACGCGGGTCGCGGGCGCGCCGGGGCTGAGGCGCAGGAGACGTGCGGTAGCGACGAGAAAGGCGGGGGATGTGCCGGTGAAGGCGTGGGCGCCGACGTTGCCTTCGGTGGCGTGAACGCCGGAGGGGTCGGTACGGACCCACGTGACGCCGTCGAGGGCGGCGCCGCGGATCTGCCAGCTGGCGGCGTGCAGTTCGAGGCGGATGGGGCGGCCGAGTTCGTCGAGGGCCAGGTCGACGGAGCCGGCGTGGTCGCCGGCGGGGGTGGTGATCTGGGAGACGTAGCGCCAGCCGGACGGGCCGGGGGCGCAGTGGAAGTGTTCTTCGCCGAGAGGAGTGTGGTCGTGCGGGTCATGGAGCGAATAACGGCCGCGGGGCATGGGTCCTTCAGGTCTTTCCGGTACGCCGGGACGGTACGCCGGGGCTGATCGTGCGCCCTCCGGCGCGCACACGGGACAGGCCCCCGGCACGGGGGTGCGGGGGCCTGTCCGGTGAGGTGTTCGGGGTGCCGGTGCTTTCGTACGAGGGCGCCGGCGGGGTGGATCAGTAGCGGTAGTGGTCGGACTTGTACGGACCCTCGACGTCGACACCGATGTACGCGGCCTGCTCCGGGCGGAGCGTCGTGAGCTTCACACCGAGCGCGGCGAGGTGGAGGCGCGCGACCTTCTCGTCCAGGTGCTTCGGGAGCACGTAGACGTCGGTCGGGTACTCCTCCGGCTTGGTGAAGAGCTCGATCTGGGCCAGCGTCTGGTCCGAGAACGAGTTCGACATCACGAAGGACGGGTGGCCGGTCGCGTTGCCGAGGTTCAGCAGGCGGCCTTCGGAGAGGACGATCAGGGTCTTGCCGTCGGGGAACGTCCACGTGTGGACCTGCGGCTTGACCTCGTCCTTGACGATGCCGTCGATCTTCGCGAGGCCGGCCATGTCGATCTCGTTGTCGAAGTGGCCGATGTTGCCGACGATCGCCTGGTGCTTCATCTTGGCCATGTCCGAGGCCATGATGATGTCCTTGTTGCCCGTCGTGGTGACGAAGATGTCGGCGATGGAGACGACGTCGTCGAGCGTGGAGACCTGGTAGCCGTCCATGGCCGCCTGGAGCGCGCAGATCGGGTCGATCTCGGTGATGATCACGCGGGCGCCCTGGCCGCGGAGGGACTCGGCGCAGCCCTTGCCGACGTCGCCGTAGCCGAAGACGACCGCGACCTTGCCGCCGATCAGGACGTCGGTGGCGCGGTTGATGCCGTCGATCAGGGAGTGGCGGCAGCCGTACTTGTTGTCGAACTTGGACTTGGTGACCGCGTCGTTGACGTTGATCGCCGGGAAGAGGAGGGTGCCGTCGCGGTGCATCTCGTACAGACGGTGGACACCGGTGGTGGTCTCTTCGGTGACGCCGCGGATCTCGGACGCCAGCTTCGTCCACTTCTGCGGGTTCTCGGAGAGCGTGCGGTTCAGCAGGGTGAGGATGTACGCGTACTCCTCGCTGTCCGCCGTCGCCGGGTCCGGGGCCGCGCCGGCCTTCTCGAACTCGACGCCCTTGTGGACGAGGAGGGTGGCGTCACCACCGTCGTCGAGGATCATGTTCGGGCCGCCGGTGGGCGTGTTGGGCCACGTGAGGGCCTGCTCGGTGCACCACCAGTACTCCTCCAGCGTCTCGCCCTTCCAGGCGAAGACGGGGATGCCCTGGGGGTTCTCCGGGGTGCCCTTGGGGCCGACCGCGATGGCGGCGGCGGCGTGGTCCTGGGTGGAGAAGATGTTGCAGGACGCCCAGCGGACCTCGGCGCCGAGGGCGGCCAGGGTCTCGATGAGGACCGCGGTCTGGACGGTCATGTGCAGGGAGCCGGTGATGCGGGCGCCGGCCAGCGGCTGGGCCGCGGCGAACTCCTCGCGGATCGAGATCAGGCCGGGCATCTCGTGCTCGGCGAGGGTGATCTCCTTGCGGCCGAACTCGGCAAGCGAGAGGTCGGCGACTTTGAAGTCCTGTCGGTTGGCGACAGTCGTCATACGAGCTGCTCCTCGTGAAGGGTGGGTCGAGGGTGGGTGCGTTCGGCTGGCTCTGCGGTGTCCGGGCATACGAATGCCCGAGCACTCGCGGACCGGTCCGTCGGAGGCCCTCTCTCCCTCGGCCGGTCCGCGTGAGCGGGCCGCCCGACCGCCATCAGCAGCGACGTCTGGCTCTGGGCACGAATCTACACCGATCGGCCCAGCGGCCCACAGTCGATCAGGGAAGCGCTCCAGGGAAAGTCGAGCCGGGACGCCGCGTTCAGGCCGAGTTCAGGCCGTATTCCGGCCGTGTCGACAGCGTGTCAGGGGGTGGATCGGGGGGTGGGATCAGGAGGTGGGGTCAGGGGTGGTGCCGGGCGCGGATCCGGGGGTGTGCGCCGAGGTCGGGCCGCCGGGGTGCTTGGCCGGGTTGGTGCCGGCCGCGGCGGCCGTCTCGCTGTAGATGTCCGGCTCCAGGTAGATCACGCGGGCGATCGGGACGGCCTCGCGGATGCGGTTCTCGGCGGCGTTGATGGCCTGGGCGACCTCGCCGGCCGTGTCGTCGTGCTGGACCGCGATCTTGGCGGCGACCAGCAGTTCCTCCGGGCCGAGGTGGAGCGTACGCATGTGGATGATGCCGGTCACGACATCGCCGTCGACGAGGGCGGCCTTGATCTTCTCGACGTCGTCCGTGCCGGCCGACTCGCCCAGGAGCAGCGACTTCGTCTCGGCGGCGAGGACCAGGGCGATCACGATGAGGAGGATGCCGATGCAGAGGGTGCCGATGCCGTCCCAGACGCCGTCACCGGTGGCCAGGGCGATACCGACGCCGCAGAGCGCGAGGATCAGGCCGATCAGGGCGCCGAGGTCCTCCAGGAGGACGACGGGGAGTTCGGGGGCCTTCGCGCGGCGGACGAACTCCGTCCAGGAGAGGCTGCCGCGGGTGACGTTGGATTCCTTGATGGCCGTGCGGAAGGAGAACGACTCGGCGATGATCGCGAAGATGAGCACCCCGACGGGCCAGTACCAGGCCTCGATCTCGTGCGGGTGCTTGATCTTCTCGTAACCCTCGTAGATGGCGAACATGCCGCCGACGGAGAAGAGCACGATGGAGACGAGGAACGCGTAGATGTAGCGCTCGCGGCCGTAGCCGAAGGGGTGTTGCGGGGTGGCCTCGCGCTGCGCCTTCTTGCCGCCGAGGAGGAGCAGTCCCTGGTTGCCGGAGTCGGCGAGGGAGTGGACGCTCTCGGCGAGCATCGATGACGAGCCACTGAAGAGGAACGCCACGAACTTGGCTACTGCGATCGCGAGGTTGGCGGCGAGCGCCGCCACGATCGCCTTGGTTCCGCCTGACGCGCTCATGGGTGCCTGGAGTCCCTTCTTCGGTGGTGCGGCCCTGGCGCCGCGCCACGGCGGCACATTGTTGCAGCCGTCGGCGCGGTCACCCACTCAGACCACAACTGTTGCCCGGAATACGGTTCCGTCACCGGACAGTTCGGCTTTTTCTCCGGCCGCGACGAAGACCGAGCCGCCCGGGGTGAGGGTCAGGTCGTTGGCGCGGGGCGCGCCGGCCGTGCACAGGAGGATCTGGGGGGTGGGGGCGGTGAGGTCGCGCGGGGCGGCGCCCGGGGCCAGGAGGTAGCGGGACAGCCGGAATTCGTCGGTCGGCGTCTCGTACAGCTCCTCGCCGGTGGCGGAGGCCTCGGGGCGCAGGACGGCGGGTTCCGTCGTCTCGAAGCGCACGATGCGGAGGAGTTCGGGGACGTCGACGTGCTTGGGCGTGAGGCCGCAGCGCAGGACGTTGTCGGAGTTGGCCATGATCTCGACGCCCAGGCCGTTCAGATAGGCGTGCGGGACGCCGGCGCCGAGGAAGAGGGCCTCGCCGGGCTGGAGTTGGACGTGGTTGAGCAGCAGGGCGGCGATGACGCCGGGGTCGCCGGGGTAGTGGTGGGCGATCGAGACGTACGGGGTGTACGGGCCGCCGAGGCGTTCCGCGGCGACGGCGGCCTCGGCGACGGTGGCGGCCATGCCGGCCGGGTCCGCGGCGAGGACGGCGGTGAGGACCTCGCGCAGGGCGGCCTCCTGGGGGTGGGCGTGGAGGAGGTCGACGTACGGCTTGAGGGAGTCGACGTCGAGTCCGGCGAGGAGGTCGCCCGCCTCGTCCGGGGCGCGGAAGCCGCAGAGGCCGTCGAACGGGGTGAGGGCGCAGATCAGTTCGGGCTTGTGGTTGGCGTCCTTGTAGTTGCGCTCCGGGGCGCCGATCGGGACGCCGCGGCGCTCCTCGTCGGCGTACCCCTCCTTGGCCTGGGCCAGGTTGGGATGCACCTGGAGGGAGAGCGGGGAGCCGGCGGCGAGGAGTTTGAGGAGGAACGGCAGGCGGGGGCCGAACTTCTCGACCGTGGCCGCGCCCAGTTCCGCCGCGGGGTCGGTGTCGATGATCTCGTGCAGCGGCTGTTCCCCGGCGCCGCGGCCGCGGTCGGCGCGGGAGGGGGCGCCGGGGTGGGCGCCCATCCACATCTCGGCCTGGGGCTCGTCCGTGGGGGCGATGCCGAGCAGTTCCGGGATGGCGGTCGTGGAGCCCCAGGCGTAGGGGCGCACGGTGTTGGAGAGGCGGTCCATGGCTGTGTCCTTGTACGAGGGGAGGGGCCGAGGGAGAGGAGGGGCCGGCGGGAGAGGCCTGCGGGGAGGGCTCTCGTGTCGGTGAGCGGGGTGTTCAGGTCCTGGGGCGGTGGGTTCGCGTCATGCGGGGGCGCCGCCGGCCAGCGCCAGGTACACGGTGGCGAAGTCGGTGACGGCGATCAGTTCGGCGAGGGCTTCCAGCTCGGTGCCTTCGTCCGGTTCGAGTTCGCTGAGGGGGGTGTCGTGGCCGAGGGCCAGTTCGCGGGCGGCCGGGGCGGCGGTCAGGCCGCCGGCGGGGCGGTCGCGCAGCAGGACGATCCGGGGGCGCAGGGTCCGGGGGTCGTCGACCCGGTCGCGGAAGAAGTCGTCGGGGTCGGTCGCGCCGCCGGTCAGGTCGCCGGTGAGGAGGGCGCCGTGGGCGGGGAGCGCCTCGGGGAGTTCGGCGGCGAGGGCGGGGCGGCCGGTCAGTTCGGCCAGTACGGCGGCGAAGCGGCGGCCGGCCGGGGCGGTGGCGATGCCTTCGGTCCAGATCAGCGGGAGGCTGTCGGCCAGCTCGGCGGCGAGGGTCTTGGCGGGGTTGCTGTACGTCGCGATGGACGGGCCGCAGCGTTCCGCGGTGCGGTCGAGGCGGTCGGCGACGAGGTGGAGGGTCTCGGTCGGCGCGGTGAGCAGGCCCACGCGGTCGAGGAGAGCGAGCAGGGGGACGAGCAGGGCCCAGAGGGCGCCGGGGCCGGCGGCCGGGGTCGGCTCGGTCTCGTACTGCTCGCCGGGGGTGGTCGCCATCGGGACGAGGAGGCCGCGCGAACCGTCGACGGTCTCGCTGAGCGGGGAGCCCGCGGGGGCGACGGCGACGATGGTGCAGCCGCGGCGGTAGGCCTGCTCGGCGAGGAGGGCGAGGCCTGGTTCGCTGCCCTCGGTGGTGACGATGAGGAGCAGGTCCACGGGGCCGGCCCAGCCCGGCAGCGTCCAGCGGAGGGCGCCGGCGGCGGGGGCGACTCCGGTGGCGTGCAGGCGGGTCACGGGGGCGGTGGTGCCGGCGAGGGCGGTGATCAGTTCGGCGACGCCGGTGGCGGCGGTGCCGGAGCCCGCGATCAGTACGGCGCGGGGGCGGCCCTCGGGGTTGAGCTCGGTGACGCCGGCCTCTGCGGTGTGCCTCAGGGCGGTACGGACGCGGGCGCCGGCTTCCGCGGCACCGCGGAGGAGGCCGCGGCGGTCGGCGCGGGTCAGCGCGTCGGGGGCGTCGAGCAGCGACTCGTCGAGCATGGGAGTGGGCCTCCGATCACCCTGCGCGCTTGCGCGGGGCGCGCTTGTTCGTGTGGTGCGGTGCGCGTGTCGCGCTTGCGCGCGGTTCAGGCGGGGCGGCGGGCCTCGTCGACGAGGAGCACGGGGATGTCGTCCCTGACCGGGTAGGCGAGACCGCATTCCTCGGAGGTGCAGACCAGTTCGGGGGTGTCGGCGGTGGTGCGGTCGTTCAGGGGGGAGTGGCAGGCCGGGCAGGCGAGGATTTCGAGGAGGCCGGCTTCTAGCGGCATGGGGGTGGGGTCCCTTCGGGATGGGTGGATCTGGCCATGTCAGCGTACCGCTGGGGGGTGGGGGGGTGTGGCGGTGTACGGGTACGGGTGGGGGCGCCGCGGATCTTTGGGCGACGCGGTGCTTGGCGGGCGCCGCGGATCTTTGGGCGACGCCCCCGTGGTGTGCGGTTCCGTCCTCAAACGCCGGACGGGCTGGGATCGCCGCCGGACGGGGTGGGGGTGTCGTCGGACGGGGTTCGGATCAGTGTCAGGGCCTCGTCTCTGATTTTGGTCATCAGAGAGGTGTCGCGCGCCTCCACGTTCAGGCGCAGCAGTGGTTCCGTGTTGGAGGGACGGAGGTTGAACCACCAGTCCTTCGCCGTGATCGTCAGGCCGTCCAGGTCGTCCGTCGTCACTCCCTCGCGCGTCGCGAAGGCCGCCCGTACCGCTGCCGTGCGGGCCTGTTGGTCGTCGACCGTGGAGTTGATCTCGCCGGAGCCCGCGTAGCGGTCGTACGACGCCACCAGGTCCGAGAGGGTGCCGGGCTGGCCGCCCAGGGCCGCCAGGACGTGGAGGGCGGCGAGCATGCCCGTATCGGCGTTCCAGAACTCGCGGAAGTAGTAGTGCGCGGAGTGCTCGCCGCCGAAGACCGCGCCGGTCCTCGCCATCTCCTGCTTGATGAAGGAGTGCCCCACCCGCGTCCGCACCGGTCTGCCCCCGTGTTCCTTCACGACCTCGGGGACGGACCAGGACGTGATCAGGTTGTGGATGATCGTGCCGCCGGGGTGCTTGGCCAGCTCGCGCGCCGCCACCAGCGCCGTGATCGCCGACGGCGAGACGCCTTCGCCGCGCTCGTTCACGACGAAGCAGCGGTCCGCGTCGCCGTCGAAGGCCAGCCCCAGGTCGGCGCCTTCGGCCAGGACGCGGGCCTGGAGGTCCACCAGGTTCTTGGGGTCGAGGGGGTTCGCCTCGTGGTTGGGGAACGTGCCGTCCAGCTCGAAGTACATCGGCACCAGGTCCAGCGGCAGCCCGGCGAACACGGTGGGGACCGTATGACCCCCCATCCCGTTCCCCGCGTCCACGACCACCTTCAGAGGGCGGATCTCCGAGAGGTCGACCAGGGACAGCAGGTACGCCGCGTAGTCCGACAACGTGTCACGTTCTGTGATCGTTCCGGGAGAGGGAGAAGACGGGTTCTGGTGTGCGTGTGCCTCCTCCGCCAGCGTCGCCTCCACCCTCGCGCGGATCTCCGCCAGCCCCGTGTCCTGGCCCACCGGCGCCGCGCCCGCCCGGCACAGCTTGATGCCGTTGTACTTCGCCGGATTGTGCGACGCCGTGAACATCGCCCCCGGCAGTCCCATGTCCCCCGACGCGAAGTACAGCTGGTCCGTGGAGCAGAGGCCGATGATCGTGGCGTCCGCGCCGCGTGAGACCGCTCCCCGCGCGAAGCTCGCCGCCAGCCCCGGCGACGACGGGCGCATGTCGTGGCCGATCACGATCGCCCCGGCCTCGGTGACCTCCACAAAAGCCGCGCCGAACAGCTCCGCGAGCCGGTCGTCCAGCTGATCCGGATACAGCCCACGCACGTCATAGGCCTTCACGATCTGCGACAAGTCCGCCACGAGCCACCCCTCCTGAGTTCGGTGCGCCGGTACCGCGCCCCGGCCGTACCTCTGCGATCGGCTCAAACTACCCGTACAGGACGGTGTACTCGTTGTCGATCGCGTTACGGAACCGTCCGCTCACGGAAGTGGACGCTTCCGTTCACGGAAGCATCCACCCCAGGACCGCCGTGCTCTGCCCCACCACGATCAGGCACATCACCAGCAACAGGCCCAGACTCCACGGCAGCACCTTGCGCAGCAGATCCCCCTCCTTCCCCGCCAACCCCACCGCCGCACACGCGATGGCCAGGTTCTGGGGCGAGATCATCTTGCCCAGCACTCCCCCGGAACTGTTCGCCGCCGCCAGCAGCTCCGGTGACAGGCCCGACTCCCGTGCCGCCGTGACCTGGAGGGCGCCGAACAGCGCGTTGGCCGAGGTGTCCGAGCCGGTGACCGCGACCCCGAACCACCCCAGGATCGGCGAGAGGAACGCCAGCCCGGCGCCGGCCGCCGCGACGAAGTGGCCGATGGTGGCCGCCTGTCCGGACAGGTTCATGACGTACGCGAGGGCCAGTACGGAGGTGACGGTGAGGATCGCGTACCGCAACTCGTGCACCGTCGCCGCCCACTCCCGCGCCGCGTCCGCCGCCCGTACCCCCAGGACCCCCGCCGTGAACAGGCCCGCGAGGAGTACGAGCGTCCCGCCGGTCGCGACGAGGGGCAGCGAGAAGACGTTGGCGCCGACCGGCTTCCCGTCCGCGTCCGAGACGTCCAGGAAGGGCCAGTCGAAGACCTGGGTCGCCTTCGCCAGCACGTCCTTGACCGGCGGGATCTGGGCGATCGAGAAGATGACCACGATCAGGGCGTACGGCGCGTAGGCGCGCAGCACTTCGCGGCGCGGGTCCTCCTCGTCGAGGTCCTCGCTCCGTACGCCCGTGAGGACCGCGACCCGTACCTCCTCGCGCGCCGGCTCACGCGCGGAGGGCACCGCGACCAGTGCCGCCGCGCCCGCCAGCGCCGCCGCGATGTCGGCGAGTTGGGCGGAGACGAAGTTCGAGGCGGCGAACTGGGCGGCGGCGAAGGCGACTCCGCAGGCGAGCGCGGGCAGCCACGTCTCGCGCAGCCCTCGGCGCCCGTCGACCAGCCCGACCAGCACCAGCGGCACGACCAGCGCGAGCAGCGGTGTCTGCCGCCCCACGACCGAGGCGACGGTGTCCAGGGGCAGCCCGGTGACCTGCGCGAGAGTGACGACCGGGGTGCCCATCGCGCCGAAGGCGACCGGCGCGGTGTTGGCGACGAGCGCGACGACGGCCGCCTTGACCGGGTCGAAGCCGAGCGCGACCAGCATCACGGCGGAGATCGCGACCGGCGCCCCGAACCCGGCGAGCGCTTCGAGCAGCGCGCCGAAACAGAAGGCGACCACGAGCGCCTGGATCCGCGGATCGTCGGAGAGGCGTCCGAAGGAACGCCGCAGGATGTCGAAGTGGTGGGTGCGGACCGTCATCCGGTACACCCAGAGGGCATTGACCACGATCCACATGATCGGGAAGAGCCCGAAGAGCACACCCTGCGCGCCGGCGGAGAGGGTCTGGCCGAGCGGCATCCCGAAGGTGAGCCAGCCGACGAGCACGGCGACGGTGAGACCGGTCAGCCCCGCCCGGTGCGCCTTGACCCGCAGGCCGCCGAGCAGGATCAGCACGGCGGCCAGGGGAAGGGCGGCGACCAGGGCGGAGAGCGCGAGCGAGCCGCCGACGGGTTCAAGTCGCTGGTCGAACGCCAACTGCTGTACGGACGGAGATACGGACGGAGATACGGACACAACGGGTACGGCCACCACAGTCCTCCGAATTCCGCGATACGGAAACTGAATCTCTCAGCGGTGGAGGAATGGTCATGCCCACGACAAGCGGAGGTCAATGGAACGGGCAGGAACTGTGGCACGGCGAAACAGCGGGGGAAGCGGGAGTCAGGACTCCGGCGAACGCAGCACCCTCAGATGTCCGCGCCGCCCCACCTCGACCGGATCGGCCCCCCGCGCCCCCTTGCCACCGCTCCCGGCGGCACGCTCCTGGGGCCTGGCGGCTTCCCGTACGGCGTTCGCGAGGGCCTCCAGGTCGTCACCGCTCGGGCGCGCCGGGGCCGTGCCGTCCGTCAGGCGGACGACCTCCCAGCCGCGCGGAGCGGTCAGCCGCTCGCTGTGTTCCGCACACAGGTCGTAGCAGTGGGGCTCGGCATAGGTGGCGAGCGGGCCGAGGACCGCGGTCGAATCGGCATAGACGTACGTCAGTGTCGCGACAGCGGAACGGCCGCACGCGGTGCGCGAACAGCGACGTACAGGGCTCACGACGTTGGACGGTACCGCACTCTTGAGCGGGCCGCGACGACTCTCCACCAGGTCACTCGCCCGTGTCGCGCTGTGACATCCGGCACAAGCGCCCCAGGAGTAACTGCCCTGACCTGCGCGGGAAGATGCGTGAGCGGGCGGCGACAGCCCGTGACACAGTCATCACTTGGGGCAAATCCCGTCAAGGACGGCAAGGTCGGCGATCGCGCGACCCCATGTAAATGAGCCCAAGCTTGGCCGGAATGCTCAATATGCGACATGGGGGCCGCGGGGGGCCGGAGCCGCGGTCGCCGGGGCGCGGAGAGAGCTACCCTGCGTCAGTGATGGACAGTCCTGTACCGCCCCGCCCGACCGAGCCCCGGCCGCGTCGCCGCGACCGCCACGGCCGAGGTATGCGTGGGCCCGTCGCCCCGCCCCAGGTGCCCCTCTCCGCCAGCCGCTCGGAGACGTTCCGTGATCTTGTACGGGACTCCGTGGACCGGCTGGAACGGCGCTGGCCCCAGTTGGCCGAGGTCGAGTTCCTGGTCCTGGACGTGCCCGGCACGCAGGACGAGTCCGTACCCCTGGGGAGTTCGGTCTCGGCGGGCAAGGACCACCCGGCGCGCATCATGGTCTACCGGCGCCCGGTGGAGATCCGCACCAAGAACCGCGACGAGCGCGCGCTCCTGGTCCACGAGGTGGTGGTGGAGCAGGTCGCCGAACTGCTGGGCCTGGCGCCCGAGTCGGTGGATCCGCGGTACGGCCAGGAATGAGCCGGGCCCTCTGACGAAGGCGCCGCCTCTTAAGGAGGCGGTGTCTCTCCGGCTCCTCAGGCTCCGGCGTCCGCCTCCTTGGAGCCGATATGTCCCACCTCCTTGGAGTTGATACGTCCCACCTCCTTGGAGTCGATACGTCCCACCGGGGCCGCATCCGCCTCCAGCGCGTCACGCGCCGCCTGCCAGGCGGGATCCCCCGGGTGGAGCGCGGTGCGGAGGTAGGCCCAGGTGAGCCGCTGGACCGCCGCCACCCGCCCGGGATTCTCGTCCGTCGTCTCGGCGACGTCGTAGCCGGAGACCCCGCCCAGCCCGTGCTCCGCGCCGAACAGCGTGAGCAGGGACTTGCGGCCCGGGGAGAGGGTGTACGGATCGACGTGCCAGTCCGCGCCCGCGACCGTCAGGTGGGCGGAGGTGTCCCGGTCGCCGGCGACCACCAGCGTCGGCGTCGTCATCGCCGAGAAGTCCGCGGTCAGGAAGAAGGGGTAGTTCTCGGCCACGGACTCGGTGAGGGCGTCGCCGCCCCTGCCGGGCGCGGCGAGCAGGACACCCGCCTTGACGCGGGCGTCGGCGAGGTCCACCTCCGTACCGTCGTCCGGATCGGTGAGCCGGGCGCCCAGCAGCAGGCTCGCGGTGTGCCCGCCCATCGAGTGCCCGGCCACGGCGACCCTGCTCCGGTCCAGGCGCCCGAGGAGCTGCGGAACGGCGGCCTCGATCACGTCGAAGTGATCCAGGACGTGCTTCATGTCCTCCACCCGCGAACGCCAGAACATGGGCGCTCCCGGGGTGCCGGGGTCCAGGTCCAGCGTCCGTGAGCTGAGGTGGGTGGGCTGGATCACGGCAAAGCCGTGCGCCGCCCAGAAGTTGACGAGGGGGGCGTAGCCGTTCAGCGAGGAGAGGTGGTTCGAGTGGCCCTGGCCGTGCGAGAGGAGGATGACCGGCAGGTCGCTCCCGGTCACGGGGGCGGAGACCCGTATCTCCAGGTCCACGGGCCGGCCGGGGACCGGCAGCACCACCGGGCCGACCGACAAAACGGGGGCGGGCGGGTCGGGGAGGTCGGCCGGGAACGTCGGTGCGTACGTCGATGCGCTCATGATGCGGAGGTCCCTTCCATGGACGGCTCACTGGGCAGCCGGAAGCAGTCATGACGGCCGCTTTCGGCTAGGCTGAAAGCGGAACGTTGTTCCAATTACGATACGGAACACGGTTCCGCTTTGTCAAAGGCCGCCATGGGGCCGTCATGGATCGTCAGAGGTCGTCAAAGGTCGTTCAAAGGCCGCCGGAAGGAGAGCGTGGTGCCCCGTACGAGCCCGTCAGGGGAGGTACCGGCCCGGAGCAAGCGGGCCGACGCGCAGCGCAATCAGCAGACGCTGCTCACCGCGGCCGCCGAGGTGTTCGTCACCTCCGGCGTCGACGCGCCGATCCGCGAGATCGCGGCCAGGGCGGGCGTCGGGCTGGGAACGATCTACCGCCACTTCCCGACGCGGGCGGACCTGGTCGTCGCCGTCTACCGCCACCAGGTCGAGGCGTGCGCCGAGGCAGGACCGGGCCTGCTGGAGAGTGCCGGCTCTCCGCTCTCGGCGCTGCGCCAGTGGGTCGACCTCTTCGTGGACTTCCTCGTCACCAAGCACGGGCTCGCCAACGCGCTGCAATCGGACAGCGGCGGCTTCGACGCCCTGCACACGTACTTCCTCGACCGCCTGGTGCCCGTCTGCGGGCAGCTGCTCGACGCGGCGGTCGGCGCGGGTGAGATCAGCCCGGGAACCCAGCCCTACGAGCTGATGCGCGGGGTCGGCAACCTCTGCGTCGGACGGGACAGCGATCCGCGCTACGACCCGCGCCGGCTGGTCGGCCTGCTCCTCCGGGGACTGGAGCGCCCCCGGGAGTCCTGAGCGGGCCGACCGGACAATCCTCTAGTCACCGAGGATCGACAGATCCTCCTTGGCCTTCGGTACGTACACCGTCCCCCGGTCGTCCGGCAGCGTCTGGACCGTGAACATCGGGACCCCGTCCTCCGGCAGCGCCAGCATGCGCGCCGCGTGGACCGGACCGCCCGACTGCGGCTCGACCGTCAGCGCGTACTGGCCCTTCAGCCCGCCCGGCACCGGCGGCGTGACGTCCAGGGTCGTACCCGCCTTGACGGTGTACGTCTTCTCCGCCGGTTCGCCCCCGCCACTGCCTGCCGAGGCGACGACCTTCACCGTCGCCGCCGCCCCCGGCGCGGTCAGGGAGAGCGTGGAGCCCTTCGCGCGGTTGTCGGCCACACTCGCGCGGGCCGTGATGGGACCGGTCGCGGGGATGAACGCGATCTCCTGATTACCGCCCTTGCCCCGTACGACCCGCAGCGCCGCGACCACCGGCGTCGGGCTGTTGCTCTGCGTCGGGCTGATGATCAGCGAACCCGCTTCGCCCTTGGTGACGTCGGCCAGGTCCAGCGACGCGGTCATCTTCGACTTGACGTGCAGGCTCTCCTTGCCGGCCGGGGTGATCGTGCCGTCGGCGCCCGCCAGTTGGACCTTCAGGTCCGCGTCCTCCGCGCCGGGCGCGAAGGCCACCAGCCGGACGTCGGTCGCGTCCTTCGGGATACCCGGGAGCACCAGCGTGCCCGCGGGGTCCGCGGAGGTCGTCAGCCAGTCGCTGCCCGCCGTGTCGTCGGCCGCGCGGACCGCGGCGCCGACCCGGCCGGTACGGGTGCTGACATGGACGGTCACGTCCTCGACCGCCTCCGGGGTCAGCGTGGAGAGCAGCACCGGGACGCTGGAGCGGGCCGGTACCGGAATGCCCTCGCCCGCCTCGGACTTGAGCGCGCCGTTCTTCCCGTACAGCTCGATGTCGACCACGGCGGCGCTGTCGTCCGGGTTGGTGAGGTGGACGTAGTCCTGCCGGGACTTCTCCGTACTGGCCCCGGGGAACCAGAAGTCGGTGTCGGGCGCGGTGCAGGACAGCCCGAGCAGGCCGCGCGCGCCGCCCACCGAGTCCACGGTGGACTGCTGGGTGGTCCAGCCGGGGGCGAGGCGGCCGGTGGCCGTGCCGACCAGGGCCGGGGTGTCGGCGCCGTCCGCGGTCTTGGAGACGGGGGCGCCGGGCGCCTTCACGGCGAGGAACGCCTTCGCCGGCGCGTCGGCCTTCTTGTCGCCGGCCTTCTCCGTGTCGCCCTTCTCGTCCTTCTTCTCGTCCTTCTTCTCGTCCTTTTTGTCGTCCGTCACGGGGGCGTCCGGGTCCGCCGACGTGACGGGGGACGCCACCAGTTCGGCCGTGCCCGTCGTGCTCCCGCCCGGCGTGTCACCCGCCGGGGTGTAGGAGGTGTACGTCGTGTCCGCGAGGTCCGAGACGCTCGGCGCGGGGCAGACCAGGCTGGTCCGCTCCACGGGGAGCAGCTTCGGCGCCGCCGTCGCCGCCGTCTTCCCGTCGTCGGCGGCCGGCGCGGACAGGGAGGCGAATCCGGTGACCGCCGCGAGGGCGGTCGCGGCCGCGATCAGGGAGAGAGTCGTACGGTTCACTGGTCGGTGCTCCCGTCGGGGCGCGGACGCCGCTCGTTGTCAGGGCCCTCGGGGGACGGCTGCTGCCCGTAGCCGTACGGGTCGTAGAGAGCGGGGTCGTACGGCGGGGGCTGCTGCCCCTCCTCGTACGTTCCCTGCTGGTACGGGTACTGCTGCTGGTCCGGGTACGGCTGGGCGGGGTACTGCTGGTCCCCGTACTGCTGCTGGTCCGGATACTGCTGCTGGTCGGGGTACGCCTGCTGGTCCGGGTACGGCTGGTACGGCTGCTGGTACTGGTCGCCCTGGTACTGCTCGGCCGGGTAGGTCTCCCCCTGGAACTGGTCACCCTGGTAGGCCGCGTACTGCGGTTCCACGTACGCCTGGCCGTCCCACTCGCCGTACGCCTGCTGCTGCGGCACCGCCGCGTAGGGGTCGGGGCCGGGAGGCGCGGAGGGCACCGGAGGTACGCCGGGCACGTCACCCGGCTCCTGAACCGGCTGCCGCTGCTCCGGCAGACCGAGCCGGTCGGGCGTCTCCCCTGTGTCGACCGCCCCCGAGGCGTCCGTCTCGCCGGAGGTCTCCCCCTCGGCCTCCGCCGCCGCCCGCAGCCTGCGCGCCCTGCGGCCCTCGCCCTCGACCGCCTGCGCCGGGACCGCGAGCTCCTCCTCGGGCAGGTCGTCGTCGATCTCCCGGCGGCGCCCCGGCAGGGCGAGCACCAGCAGGACCACGGCGAGCGCGCCCTGCGCCCAGATCCACGCGGTGTGGGTGAACGGGTCCTCGTACGTGAGGTCGAGCCGGCCACCGGCGGCGGGCAGTTCGAAGCCCTGCGCCCAGCCGTCGACGGTCTGCTTGACCAGGGGTTTCCCGTCGAGGGTGGCCTGCCAGCCCTCGGCGGCGCGGTCCGCGATGCGCAGCACCCGTCCCGCCGGGCCCGCCGGGACGGTGGTGTGCGCCTCGACCGGACCCGCGGCCACGGCCAGCGGTTCGCCGCCGGCCTTGCCGTCGGCGCTGTTGACGATCGTGGCCCGGGAGATCTGGCGGTCGACGCGCCACAGCGCGCTGCCGTCCAGCTGGCTCAGCCGGCTCAGACCCGGCGTGGCGTCCAGTACGCGGCCCATCTCGCGCGGCGCGCCGTCCCGTACGAGCACATAGCGGATCGCGTACCCGCTGAGCTGCTGCGTCTGGTCGGCGCCCGATCCCGCGACCAGGTTCGCGACGACCTTGTCGAGTCCCTGGTCGCTGCCGCCCGACGCGGTCAGCTCGGCGTCGCCGAGGCGGCTGCCTGAGCCGCGGACCAGGGCGTACGAGACCTCGGCGGTGGTGGTGCCGTCGAGGACGAGGGTGCGGGGCTGGTCGCGGGTGATGGACTCCTCGGCGACAAACGCGGGCACCTGGACCGGGTCGCGGCGCTCCAGCGGTCCTGCGGCGCCGCTGATCATCCAGCCGAAGACGGACAGCAGCGGGGCGACGGCCGCCGCGAGGGCGATGAGGGCGGCGACGGGCTGGCGCCAGCCGAAGCTCAGGGCGGTGACCCGTTCGCGCGCGCCCTCCGCGCCGACGACGGCGGCGGCGATCAGAGCGAGGCCGTAGACGAGGGTGGCGGGACCGGCCCAGCCGGAGTTATTGGTGACGACGGAGAAGACCAGCCCGACGACCGCCACGACCCAGGCCGCGCGGACGGCGAACTGCCGCTCCCCGCGCAGCAGGGCGGCGAGCGCGGCCAGGACGACGCCCAGGAGCACGATCCCGCCGACCGCCTTGGGGCCGCCGGGGCTCATGCCGAGCAGATCGAGGGCGGAGGCCGATCCCGTACCGAACTCCAGGCCCGCTTCCCGCAGCAGGGCGGAGGGGTCGGTCAGCAGGGAGAGGGACCAGGGCGCCAGGATCAGAAGAGGGGTGCCGAGGGCGGCGAGGACCCGGACGCCGTACGCGGCGAGGTCGTGACGCCGCAGCACCAGGACGCCGATGCCGAGCACCACGGCCAGCGGCCAGGCGACGGGGGTGAAGGCGGTCACGAGCGTCAGCAGGAAGGCGTAGGCCCAGGTGGCGCGCCAGCTGCCCCGTACCGGAGCCTCCGGCTTGTCCTGCCACTCGTCGTCCTCGTCGTCGGCGCCGCCACGCGAGCCGCCGCCCGCGCCGGACCGCAGGCCGTACGCGCCGACCGCCGCGCGGGCGATCAGG
Source organism: Streptomyces sp. NPDC087420 (assembly GCF_044744165.1). Classification (NCBI taxonomy): domain Bacteria; kingdom Bacillati; phylum Actinomycetota; class Actinomycetes; order Kitasatosporales; family Streptomycetaceae; genus Streptomyces; species Streptomyces sp. NPDC087420. Next base: position 395,637 of record NZ_JBIUXU010000009.1, on the reverse strand, counting down.
GGCAGCAGGACGGCCAGCACGGCCGTGCCGAGGCGTCCGGTGGCCAGGGCGCCGGTCGCGGCGGGCAGGAAGGCGTACGCGACGCTCGCCCAGGCCCGCAGGAGCCGCGACTCGGTGAGGGGCCGGGAGGCGAAGTAGGCGGTGACGCCGGCGAGTGGCACCGAGCAGACGAGCAGGAGCGTCAGCGCGAAGCCGGTGGAGCCGAGGAACAGCGCGGAGAGGGCGGCCAGGACGGCGAGGTAGGGCGGTGCGGTCTGGGTGCCGCCCGTACCGACCGGGTGCCAGCTGTCCGCGTACCGGGACCAGAGGTCCGAGACGTCGCCGGGGGCGGGCAGCAGGGCGCCGCCGGCCAGTGCGCCGCCGCCGAGCAGCGAGCGGCAGGCGACGAGCGAGACGAGCAGCAGGACCGCGAAGAGTACGGGTCCGGGCTTGTGGGCCAGCTTCTTGAGCCGGGCGAACTGCTCGACCTCCATGAAGTCGGCGTCCTCGCCCCCGGGGCCCGACTCGACGACGCCGTGGCGTGAGCCGCCCGCGTCGGTGTCGGTGTCCCGGCCGAGGCTGCCGGCGATCTGTTCGACGGTCGCGCGGATGGTGGCGCCGGGGGGCGGGAAGAGGGGGCGCAGTTCGGAGGCCTCGGCGACCCCTTTGCCCCGCGCGCGCCGGGCGCCCAGGATCCGTCCGGGGCGCAGCAGGGTGCCGAAGAGCCCCATGACCTCGTCCACGGCCTGGCCCGGCACCTTGCCCACGAGATAGGCGACGGTGCGCAGCAGGGTGCCGAGGACCAGCCGGAAGAACACGAACGGGAGGACGGCGGCCCGCGCGTTGACGAGCATGGTGTAGACGGCGCCGGCCTTGTCGACCCGGTGCGGGTTGACGACGGAGCGTCCGGCGCAGTCGACCGTACGGCGCTCCCTGGCGGCGGCCTCCGCGTGCCGCATGACGGCGTCGGGGGCGACGAGCACGCGGTGTCCGGCGGCGTGCGCGCGCCAGCACAGGTCGACGTCGTCGCGCATGAGCGGGAGGGCGCGGTCGAAGCCGCCGAGTTCGTCCCAGACGTCGCGTCTGATGAGCATGCCGGCGCTGGAGACGGAGAGGACGGTACGGACCTGGTCGTGCTGGCCCTGGTCCTGTTCGCGCCGGTCGAGGCCGGTCCAGCGGCGTCCGCTGTTGGCGATGGAGACGCCGACTTCCAGCAGCTGCTTGCGGTCGTACCAGCCGCGGAGTTTGGGGCCGACGACGGCGGCGTACTGGTCGGAGTCGGCGACGCGCAGCAGTTCGGCGAGGGCGCCGGGGTCGGGCGCGCAGTCGTCGTGGAGGAGCCAGAGCCACTGGACCGGTTCGCCGTGGGGCAGTTCCGGCAGGTCGTACGTGTCGTCGCGCCACGTCCTGGTCTCGGGGTCCCAGCCGCTGGGCCGCTTCAGGTACGGCAGGTCGTCGGGGGTGAGCGTCCCCGCGGCGTGCACGGCCTCCTCGACCGCCGTACCAAATCCGGACCTGCGGGCCAGATGCAGCACCCGGTCGTCGCCGAGTGACTCGGTGAGCAGCTGGGCGGAGTCGTCGGCGCTGCCGGTGTCGGCGGCCATGACGTTCTGTACGGGCCGTTCCTGGCCCAGCAGCCCGGCGAGGGCGTCGGGCAGCCAGCGCGCACCGTCGTGGGCGACGAGCACCGCGGTCACGACGTGGCGCGGGAACTCGGGTGCGGTGGCGGGAACGAACGCGGCGTTGGTGGGGGACATTGAGGTAACGGGCCCTCCGGCCGGGGGGTCGCCCCGAAGGGGCGTTGATGCGTCTCGGACGGGGCCCCACACTAACGGCTGACACCATGACGGTCCGCCGCCTGCGGTGTTGTCGCAGACCGCGGACCGTTCCCTACGTATCCCTACGTGCGGTTTTGCGCGGATTGGTCACGTGGACGTGCCACCTGGACCTGTCGCGCGGACCCGCTGTCACGCCGGAGTTGGCCGCGCCGCCGGAGTGGTCGAAGTAGTCGAACTTGTCGGACAGTAAGCCAATCAACGAAAGAAATCGATCGGATCGCGATCAGATCGCGGCTTTCTTCAATCGCCGACGCTCACGTTCCGACAGGCCGCCCCAGATACCGAATCTCTCGTCGTTGGCCAGGGCATATTCAAGGCATTCTGAACGGACTTCACAGGCGAGGCAGACCTTCTTGGCCTCGCGGGTGGAACCGCCCTTCTCCGGGAAGAAGGACTCGGGGTCGGTCTGGGCGCACAAGGCGCGCTCCTGCCAGCCGAGTTCCTCGTCCGCGTCCTCGACCAGCAGTTGCTGGAACAGCTCGGTCATGTGCGCCCCTCGTCTGTCTTTTGCGTCCCCGTGCGGTGGCCGCTACCGATTCCGGCCGAACGACACGAGTGAAATTACAAGTGGGTGGCTCCGGGGCAGTCAAGCGGAGATCTGCTATTGGGCCCGGTATTCACTCTGCGGAACCAAGGCTATGCGGAAAGTGTTCAAATCACCAAAAACCTGACACATGCCACTGGCCTGCCCACGCCCACCCCCTCCCCTCTGCGGGAGAGACGTCACGGGCCCCGAGGTTGGTGCCGATCCGGCTGCGGAAGCGATCCGGATCACAGTCCGATCACGAGGGTGCGACGGTGTTTGCGTACGCGGTTGCTGCGCCATGTCTCCGCAGGTGCGGGCGCACAAACCTTTCTCCGCTCGGAGTAACCGGATGTGGTGAAACATTACCGCCAAATCGGGCATTGAGTTGACACTGGCAACCAGATTCGCCACCTTTAGTGACATGCCAGCGATCGCCGTGCACACCGCGACCCACGTCCGTGGATTCCGCAGCGTTGCCCAGGCCGGTTGTTGCTGTCCGTCTTTCTCCCGCTGTTGATGCCCTGGCGTCCTTGACGCCCCAGCGCTCCAGCCATTTCCTCCCGTTGTGCTTCCTGCCTCAGTTGCCTCTTCGGCCGTCACGCCCGCGTGTCCGGGCCTCCGACGGCTCTCAGCTCTTCCTGCCGAGGAACCACCGCACCCATGAACAGCGACAGCGACATCCAGATCGCCGGCGACCTCCTTGAGGTCCTGCACCTTCTCCGGCCCCCGCGCGAGCACCCCGTCACGGTGGCGGAGTTCGCCGGGCTCGCCCGTACGCTCGCGGCCGACCGCGCCCTGTGGGCGCCGCTCGTCCGGTACGACACCACCACCCGCTGGTACCACCGGCTGCGCACCGGCCCCGGGTACGAGGTCTGGCTGCTCTCCTGGGTGCCGGGACAGGGCAGCGGACCGCACGACCACGGCCGGTCCTCCGGCGTCCTGACCGTGCTCGAAGGCGAGCTGACCGAGCGTACGAGGAGCGGCGCCCGCACCCTCGCGCCCGGCGCGCAACGGGTCTTCGCGCCGGGGTACGTCCACGACGTCGTCAACGACACGATCGGCCCCGCCGTGAGCCTGCACATCTACTCCCCCGGCCTGACGGAGATGCCGATGCACGCGGCGAGCTGCGCCCCGCACGCGGACGAGACCGTACCCGCGTAGGAGGATCCCGGCGGGGTCACCTCACCCCCTCCCGGACGGGAATGTCCGACCGGCCTGACACGATGGGTTCATGCGCATTGTGGTTCTGGCCGGCGGCATCGGCGGCGCCCGTTTCCTTCGCGGCCTCAAGCAGGCCGCGCCGGACGCGGACGTGACGGTGATCGGCAACACCGGTGACGACATCCATCTGTTCGGGCTGAAGGTCTGCCCCGACCTCGACACGGTGATGTACACCCTCGGCGGTGGCATCAATGAAGAGCAGGGCTGGGGGCGTACGGACGAGTCCTTCCAGGTCAAGGCGGAACTCGCGGCGTACGGGGTGGGACCCGAGTGGTTCGGCCTCGGCGACCGCGACTTCGCCACCCACATCGTCCGTACGCAGATGCTGGGCGCGGGCTACCCGCTCAGCGCGGTCACCGAGGCGCTGTGTGCCCGCTGGCAGCCCGGCGTGCGGCTGCTGCCGATGTCGGACGACCGGGTCGAGACACATGTGGCCGTCGAGGTCGACGGCGAGCGCAAGGCCGTGCACTTCCAGGAGTACTGGGTGAAGATGCGCGCGTCCGTGGACGCGCTCGCGGTTGTCCCGGTCGGCGCGGACCAGGCCAAGCCGGCGCCGGGTGTCCTGGAGGCCATCGCCGCCGCCGACGTCATCCTCTTCCCGCCGTCCAACCCCGTGGTCAGCATCGGCACGATCCTGGCCGTCCCCGGCATCCGGGAGGGCATCGCCGACGCGGGGGTGCCGGTGGTCGGGCTCTCGCCCATCGTCGGGGACGCGCCCGTGCGCGGCATGGCCGACAAGGTGCTCGCGGCGATCGGTGTCGAGTCGACGGCCACGGCGGTCGCCGAGCACTACGGCTCGGGGCTGCTCGACGGCTGGCTCGTGGACACCGTGGACGCGGCGGCGGTGCCCGGCATCGAGGGCGCGGGCATCCGGGCCCGTGCGATCCCGCTGATGATGACGGACGTGGACGCGACCGCCGCGATGGCGCGTGAGGCGCTGGCGCTGGCCGAAGAGGTGCGGGCATGACGTCGTTCCGCGTACGGGCCCTGCCGGGGCTGCCGGAGGTCCGTCCCGGCGACGACCTCGCGAAGCTGATCACGTCCACCGAACCGGGGCTGGCCGACGGTGACATCCTCCTGGTCACCTCGAAGATCGTCTCCAAGGCCGAGGGCCGGATCATGGAGGCGGCTGACCGCGAGGCGGCGATAGACGCGGAGACCGTACGGGTCGTGGCGCGGCGCGGTCCGCTGCGCATCGTCGAGAACCGGCAGGGGCTGGTGATGGCGGCGGCGGGGGTCGACGCCTCGAACACCACGCCCGGGACGGTCCTGCTGCTGCCGGAGGACTCGGACGCGTCGGCGCGGGTGATCAGGGCCGGGCTGCGGGACACGCTCGGGGTGGACGTCGGGGTGATCGTCACGGACACGTTCGGGCGACCCTGGCGCAACGGGCTGACGGATGTGGCGATCGGGGCGGCGGGTGTGCGGGTCCTGGACGACCTGCGCGGCGGGACGGACGCGCACGGCAATCCGCTGAGCGCGACGGTCGTGGCGCTGGCGGACGAACTGGCCGCCGCCGGCGACCTGGTGAAGGGCAAGGCCGCGGGGCTGCCGGTGGCGGTGGTGAGCGGTCTGCCGCACCTGGTCGGCGACACGGACCCGTCCTCGGCCACCGGGGCGCGGGCGATGGTGCGCGCGGCGGCGGACGACATGTTCCGGCTGGGCACGTCGGAGGCCGTACGGGAAGCGGTGACGCAGCGGCGTACGGTACGGGAGTTCACGGACGAGCCCGTCGACCCGGGCGCGGTCCGCCGCGCGGTGGCGGCGGCGGTCACGGCGCCCGCGCCGCACCACACGACGCCGTGGCGCTTCGTCCTCCTGGAGTCCGCCGAGTCGCGGCTGCGGCTCCTGGACGCGATGCGGGACGCGTGGATCGCGGACCTGCGCGGCGACGCCAAGTCCCCGGAGTCCATCGCGAAGCGGGTCCGGCGCGGCGACTTCCTCCGTACCGCGCCGTATCTGGTCGTCCCCTGCCTGGTGATGGACGGCGCGCACACCTACGGCGACGCGCGGCGCGACGCGGCGGAGCGCGAGATGTTCGTGGTCGCCGCGGGCGCGGGGGTGCAGAACTTCCTGGTGGCCCTGGCGGGCGAACGCCTGGGCTCGGCATGGGTCTCGTCCACGATGTTCTGCCGCGAGGTGGTCCGGGACGTCCTCGGCCTGCCGGCGGGCTGGGACCCGATGGGCGCGGTGGCGGTGGGCCACGCGGCAACGCCGCCGAAGGCCCGTCCGGCGCGGGAGGCGGAGGCGTTCATCGAGGTGCGGTGACGCATCGTAGGCGCGCCGGGGACGACGTACGGCATGAAGGCGTGAAACCGCCGTACCCCGTTTCTTCTGCGGTTTGCTGTACGTACACGCCGCGCAACGCGGCGCAACCCTCGCAGCCGCTCCGGGAGGAACCCTGTGTCGTCGCCCCTCAGCCCCCAGCACGCCCCGGTCGGCGATGTGGGGGCGGCGCTCCTGTTGATCGACTCCCAGCTCAAGGCGGTCCACAACGGCAGGACGGGGACCGACCCCGAACAACAGGCCCTGATCGACCAGTTCACCGCGTCGCTGGGCCCCGAGGGGGCCAACGACGTCCTGGACGGCGCGTGCACCCTCATCTACATGTTCATGGCGTGGCTGCGGAAGGCCCACGAGGACGTGGACAAGGACGTCATCGAGTACGTGGTGCCGACCCTCGTCGCCTCGATGCGCAGGATGCCCAGGAGCGTCCGGCCCGAGGCCATCCCCATCATGGCCGGCCTGGTCATCGCGGCGGGCACGGGCCTGAGCCCCAACCTGTGGCGCAAGCAGTACGGGGACTGGACGGAGGACGAGATGACTCCCCTGGAAGTCACCACCTTCCTGCTCGCGGAACACATCAACCGCGTCACCGAGGACCCCGACTTCGCGACCCGCATGGTCGCCGAAGCACTGTCCCGCTCGGACGAGGACTGACGTGCCGCGCCCCCGGTCTCAACAACGGCTCGTCCGCGCCACGGACGCGGCTTTCCCGGCCGCCCACCGGGGAGGAAGGAGAACCCCGAAGCCCTCCAGTTTCTCGAATACGTAGTCTCTGGTGTCGTCCGTCATGAACGGATAGGGCGCGTCCAGCAGTTCCGCACTGTCCAGCAGCGGCTCCAACACCTGGAACCAGATCGCGTCGTTCAAGGACGTGTCAGGACTGCGCAATCCGAGATCGACGCACGAGAAACAGCGCGTGAGCAGTTCCTCGCGCCCCGCCGGGGACTTCAGGGCGGGCAGGACGAGCGGTTCGGCGAACCCTTCCCGCAGAAGGGGGAAGAGTTCCGCTCGACCGTTCTCGTCCTGCTCCTCCAACCGCCCGACAAATTCGGCCGCCTCCGGAACGATCGTCACGAGTACTTCCCGCATGTGCTCACGCGTCATACCGGACGGCAGCATCCACTTCGCCTTTCCACGGGAGCCGATGCCGGGAAAACACCGCCGCGCCGACAACTCGCGGCCTCATACCGGTGGTGAACGCGGCTCGATCCCGGTGTACACGTTCCCCAGTGCGGCTTTGCGGGTCGAGGAGGCGAACCGTGAGTACCGGACAGTTACATGCCGGCGAAGTTTCGCAGGGGCATGCGGGGGGCTCGGCGGGCGGGGATGTGGCCGCTGAGGAGGATCAGGCGGACCGCTCGGTGGCGGTGGCCGGCGTAGGGGGCCAGGAGTTCCAGCATTTCCTCGTCGTCGGCGTCGCGGTTGCCCGCCAGGGCGTGGCCGACGATGCCGGGGAGGTGGAGGTCGCCGACCGTGACGGCGTCGGGGGCGCCGTTCGTGCGCTGGATCACCTCGGCGGCCGTCCAGGGGCCGATGCCGGTGATCAGCTGGAGGCGGGCGGCGGCCTGTTCGGGCTCCATCGCGGCGGCTTCCTCCAGGCGGCGGGCAACGCGGGCCGCCCTGAGGATCGTGGAGGAGCGTTTGGCGTCCACGCCTGCCTTGTGCCACTCCCACGACGGGATCATCGCCCAGGTGTGGGGGTCGGGCATGACGTGGAGGTGTGTGGCCGCGGGGCCCGGGGCGGGGTCTCCGTACTTCCGTACCAGGAGGCGCCAGGCGCGGTAGGCCTCGACGGTGGTGACCTTCTGTTCCAGGACGGACGGGATCAGGGATTCCAGGACCAGGCCGGTGCGGCACAGGCGCAGCCCCGGGCGGTTGCGGTGGGCCGCGAGGACCGCGCGGTGGCGGGGGGTGAAGCTGCCGGGGTCGTCCGACTCGCCGAGCAGGTCGGGGAGGCGGTCGAGCAGCCACTCGGCGCCCGGGCCCCAGGCCTGTGCCTCTACGGCTCCGCCCCGGTGTGCGGCGCGGAGGGTGGCGGGGCCGGCGGGCGTCCTGCTGGCCCGCCAGACCGAGCCGTCGGTGGCGGCGAGGAACGTGGGGTCGCCGGGGCCCCTGCGGAGCGGACCCAGGACGAGGCCCAGGTCGTACGGGCCGCCGTCCGGCGGGGTCCAGCGTCGGTCGAGTCCGCCGGCCGACGGGGGCGCGGGGGCGGTCTGCGCCGCTGGGACGGGCGGGGTGGCTACGACGGTCGGGATTCTCGAGGCGGCCGGGAGCGCCGGGGCGGTCTCTGGCGTCGATGGGCCTCGGGGGGCGGTGCGGGGGCGGGGGGCGAAGCGGCCTGCCACGGGGTGTCCGGGTTCGTCGGGGGCGGGGTCACTGATGAGGGTAGGCGGTGGCCGTGGGCGGCGTGGCTTCTCCCCCACCCCGCCCCTTCCCGAAACCGGGGGCCAGGCCCCCGGGCCCCGGTCTGCGTCGGCTGCGCGGCGCGGCGCCTTGGGCGGGGGCCCGCCCGTCGGGCGGAACCGTTGTCCTCAATCGCCGGACGGGCTTGACAGGGCCCCTCGACGGCGTCCCACGGGCGGGAAAGCGCTGGGTGGGTGAGGCCCCGGTCGACGCCCGTCGAACCCGCCCCGCCCATCGGGCGGAAACCGACGTCCTCAAACGCCAGACAGGCTTGATAGGGCACGCACGAAACCACCGGGCGGGCGTGATCCAGCCCGTCCGGCGAATGAGGACACCACCCGGCCGCCAGGGCCCGCGAAGGTCGGCTACGCGTCCGACGAGAAGCGCACCGCCGCCGCCGGGAGTACCGCGTCGCACCAGACTCGTACGCCCTCCCTCAGTTCGTTGTCGGCGCCGACCACCGCTCCGTCGCCGATCAGCGCTCCCGACAGGATCGTGCGGGCCCCCACCCGGGCGCCCGCGCCCACCAGCGAGTCCGTGATCACCGCGCCCGCCTCGACCACCGCGCCCGCCAGCACCACGCTGCCGGAGATGCGGGCGCCCTCGCCGATCACCGCGTCCTCGCCCACCACCGTGCCGCCCGTCAGCTTGGCGTCGGGGGCCACTCTCGCCGTCGGCAGGATCAGGCGGTCGCCGCGGCGGCCCGGGACCGCCGGGGACGGGGCGCGGCCCAGGACCAGGTCCGCGGAGCCCCGTACGAACGCCTGCGGGGTGCCCAGGTCCAGCCAGTACGTGGAGTCGACCATCCCCTGGAGGTGCGCGCCGGACGCCAGCAGGTCCGGGAAGGTCTCCCGTTCGACCGAGACCGGCCGCCCCGCCGGGATGGAGTCGATGACCGAGCGGCGGAAGACGTACGCCCCCGCGTTGATCTGGTCGGTGACGATCTCCTCCGGCGTCTGCGGCTTCTCCAGGAAGGCCGTCACCCGCCCGCCCGCGTCCGTCGGCACCAGGCCGAACGCCCGCGGGTCCTCGACCCGGGTCAGGTGCAGCGAGACGTCCGCCCCCGACTCCGCGTGCGTCCGGACGAGCGCCTTGATGTCGAGGCCCGTCAGGATGTCGCCGTTGAAGATGAGGACCGGTTCGTCCGGCCCCGAGCGGAGCCGTCCCGCGACGTTGCGGATGGCTCCGCCCGTGCCGAGCGGCTCGCGCTCCGTGACGTACTCGATGTGCAGCCCGAGCGACGAGCCGTCACCGAAGTACGGCTCGAAGACCTCGGCGAGGTACGAGGTCGCGAGGACGATGTGCTCGACCCCCGCCGCCCGCGCGCGGGCCAGCTGATGCGTGAGGAACGGGACGCCCGCCGCCGGCACCATCGGCTTGGGTGTGCGCACCGTGAGCGGCCGCAGCCGGGTGCCCTTGCCGCCGACCAGGAGGATCGCTTCTGTCACCGTGTCGTCTCTGCTTCCTGCTGGGGCCGGCACCGCGTACAACTTCGTACATATGACCGGCCAGTGTATGCAGCTGTGTGCAGCTGTACGCAGTCTGTTCGGTACGTTCCGCGTTGTCCGCGCGATTCGGCGACTCCGGCTTTCCTCAGCGGCCCTGGTACTTGGCCGATGTCGTCCGCGTGGTGCCGAGCTTCTCGTAGAGCCGGCTTCCCGGGCACTCGGTGACAAAGCCGTCCCGGTGACCCGAGATGGAGTTCAGCGCGACCTTTGTGCCCTTTTTGTATTTGTTGCTCCCCCCGGACGTCAGCGTGGACTTGCCGCGCGGGTTGACCCCGTAGAGCCCCAGCTTCCACGCGGTCAGTTTGGCGATGGCGGTCGTGGCGGCCGCCGGCGGCTTGGTGCTGCTGTACGTTCCGAGAACGGCGATGCCCACGCTGTTCGTGTTGAAACCGAGCGTGTGCGCGCCCATGACCGGCTTGGCCACGCCACCGGCGCGTCCCTCGTAGATGTTTCCGCACTTGTCGATGGCGAAGTTGTAGCCGATGTCACGCCATCCGCTGCTCAGGACGTGGTACCGGTAGATACCGCGCAGGACGGAGGGCGCCTGCGCGCAGGTGTAGTTGTTCCCTGTCGCGCTGTGGTGCACGAAGGCGGCCCTGACCGACTTGGTGTAGCCGAACTTCCGCTCGCGCAGGCTCTCGTCCGCGCCCCACCCCTTGCGGGTGATGATGCGCGGACGGGCGCCGATGTACGGCTGCGCGAAGCCGACCTGGTCGGCGAGGTCGGCCACCGTCTCCGCCTTGGACTGCGCGGTGATCTCGGTCGCGCCCAGCTCCGCCAGGTCCGCGTTGACCGCCGAACTGGCCGCGTCCCCCGCCGTCATGGCGACCGGCATGCGCTCCTCCTCGGAGGCCGTGCCCGCCGTGCCGGGTACGGTGCCGGGCACCGCCGGAGTGTCGGGGGTGTCCGACGGCCCGTCCGGGCGGCTGGCCTGCGGGCCGCCCGCGGGCATCGCCGTCGGCGGCTCCGCGCCCGGGTCGACCAGCTCCAGCCGCAGCCCCTGCGGCAGCAGCGGACGGGCCGGCCCCTTGGGACCCGCCTCCTCCACGGCGCGTACGCGCAGCTCGACGCCGTCCGAGTTGCCGACCCACAGCGGGGCGGTGGCGCCGTGGACGGTGGCCGCCGAGCGCTCCTCCGTACCGAGGTCGGCACCGTGCTCCTGGTTGTGCGTCTCCAGGTCCAGCCAGCCGGACCAGGTGTGCGTCCCGGTCGCGCGGGTGCGGACCTGGACGGTGCCGTTGAGTTCGTCGTCGGCGTTGTCCCAGACGACACCCAGGAGGGAGAAGGGCCGTACGTCCCGCCGGGCGAGGCCCTGGACCGAGACGGCGCCGGACGCGCGGTCCGTGGCGAGCGTGGTCAGCGGGAGCGACTGGGTGGAGCCCGCCGGGGCGCGGGTGGCGCCGGCGGAGGCGGTACGGGAAGCGGCCTGGGAGACGGCCGTGTGGGGCACGGGGGCCTGGGGGGAGGCGACCGCGCCGGACGGGAGGGACAGGGGCAGGACCAGCGCGGCGGTGCACGCGACGCCGATCGAAGAAGCAAGGTAGGCACGCATGTGAAGATCGTCGGCGTGTCCCGCCGCCGCCGCCCGTCCAGAAACCCGCGGAAAACTGACGGGCCATCGGGCCGACCGGTGGACACCGTCACCGGTACGGCGGCGGGCCGCTCGCCGGGCCACGTACCCTTTCCCGGGTGAACGCCACCGACCGCACCCCTGCCGACCTGCTGCGATCCGCGCTCGCCACGGATCCCGCCCGCCCCTTGGTCACTTTCTACGACGATGCCACCGGAGAGCGCGTCGAATTGTCCGTCGCGACCTTCGCCAATTGGGTGTCCAAGACGGCCAATCTGCTCCAGGGCGATCTCGGCGCGGAGCCGGGCGACCGGCTCGCGCTGCTGCTGCCCGCGCACTGGCAGAGCGCGGTGTGGCTGCTCGCCTGCGCGTCGGTCGGGGTGACGGTGGAGGTCGGCGGTGACCCGGCCGCGGCGGATCTGGTGGTCAGCGGCCCCGACACGCTGGACGCGGCACGCGCGTGCGGCGGCGAGCGGGTGGCGCTCGCGCTGCGCCCGCTGGGCGGCCGGTTCCCGGCGGCCCCGGCGGGCTTCGCGGACTACGCCGTGGAGGTGCCGGGGCAGGGCGACCGGTTCGCGCCGTACGCCCCGGTGGATCCGGACGCGCCCGCGCTGGTGATCGGTGGTGGGTCCTCCGCCCGTACGGAGCTGACGTGGGCCGGTCTTGTCGAGCGCGCCCGCGCGGACGCCGGGGTACGGGGTCTGGGGCCCGGGTCCCGGGTGCTGTCGGGGCTCGCGTACGACACCTGGGAAGGCCTCTCGGCCGGGCTGTTCGCGCCGCTCGCCGCGGGCGGGTCCGTCGTGCTCTGCCGGAATCTCGGGGAGCTGTCGGCGGAGAGCCTCGAAAAGCGGGTCGCGAGCGAGCGGGTGACCGACCGCGCGGTGTGACCCACCATGCGGTGTGACCGCAAGCCGCGTGTGCCACGTGTGCCGCGTTAACCGACCTTTCACATATCGGTAGGACAATCCCTTCCTGCGATACCCGTGCGGCGCACTGCGTGCCGAGCCCTCGGCAGGGAACGTGTATCGCACGACAAGATCGGCGAAACGTGCGGCACATCGCACAACCAAGCGCGGGGTTCGCCCGTCTACCCCTGCAACCGGCGGCCCAGCGCGCCGCCGACGCCTTGAAGGATGGACGCAGACGTGACCGACAGTGCCGGCACCCCGGCCGAACCGGACAACCCGGCCGAGGACGAGCCGCAGGGCGGGGCGCCTGGGCTTGACGAGAGTGCGACGGCGCCCCGGCCACCCGAAGCCGGGACACCCGCGGAACCCGCCGCCACGGAAGCGGGCGCGAAAGCGGAGGGGGGCGCGGAAGCGGAAACGGGACCAGACAGCGACACCGACGCCGGCACCGACGCCGGTGTCGGCACCGACGCCCATGCCGATGTTGATGCCGACACCAACACCGGCGCCGGTACGGCCCCCGAGGCCGACGCTCCGGTGTCCGGCACAGCGCACGCGGACAGTACGGACGGCGCGGCGCACGCGGACCGACCGGCCGGCGCGTCCGGCGCCGACAGCAAGAAGACCCAGCTCTCCGGCGCGACCGCCCTGCCCTTCGCACCCGTCACGCCTGCTGTCACCCCCGCTGTCACTCCCCCCGCCGCCCCCGGCGACAACGATGCCGCGAGCGAGCCCGGCCACCCCCGCCCCCGGCGGCACTGGCTGCGGTGGACCGCCATCGGCACCTCGGTCGTCCTGCTCGGCGTCTCGGCGGCCGGCTGGTGGCTCTACCGGAAGCTCGACGGCAACATCACCACGGACACCACCGCCGCCACCGAGTTGCGTACGTACGAGAAGGAACGCCCCGTGCCCGTCGCGACCGACGCGACGAACATCCTGATGATCGGCTCCGACAGCCGGGCCGGCGACAACGACAAATACGGCAGGGACGACGGCGGTTCGCAGCGGTCCGACACGGTGATCCTGCTGCACCTGGCCGCGAACCGGGAGAGCGCGACCGCCGTCTCGATACCGCGTGACCTGATGGCGGAGATCCCCAGCTGCCGCGAGGCGGACGGCTCCCGCAGCCAGGCGCGGTTCGGGCAGTTCAACTCGGCGTTCGAACTGGGCGGCGCCGCCTGCACCATCCGTACCGTCGAGAAGCTCACCGGCATCAGGATCGACCACCACATGGTGATCGACTTCAGTGGCTTCAAGGACATGGTGAACGCGGTGGACGGCGTCGAGGTCTGCCTCGCGGAGCCCGTCGACGACGTGAACGCCCATCTCAAGCTTCCCAAGGGCCGCCAGAAGCTCAACGGCGAGCAGGCCCTCGGATTCGTGCGCAGCCGCCACGGCATCGGCGACGGCAGCGACACCCAGCGCATGGACCGCCAGCAGCGCTTCCTGGGGGCGCTGTTCAAGAAGGTGCAGAGCAACGGCGTCCTGCTCAACCCGACGCGGCTCTACCCGGTGCTGGACGCGGCGACGAAGTCCGTCACCACGGACCCCGGGCTGAACAGCCTCAAGAACCTTTACGACCTGGCGCGTTCCATGCGGGACGTACCGACGGAAAAGGTGCAGTTCCTCACCGCTCCCCGGCAACCGTACTCAGGGAACCGTAACCGGGACGAACTGGTACAGCCTCAGGCCGACAAGCTCTTCAAGGCGCTCCGCGAGGATTCCCCGATCTCCGTCACCCCGAGCGACGACGCGGACACCGAGGCGACCCCGGACAACGACGTGACGTCAACGGCGAAGCCCTCCGAACGCCCCGAGGAGAGCCCCACGTTCTCGGGCACAAATGCCGCAGTGGGGATGTGCGGGTAAAGGCGGCGCCAAAGAGAACGGGCGCCCGATGAGAACTCGATGAGGAATAGGCGTATTGCCCGCTTATAAGGAGCGTGCAATGTGTCACTGGCGTCACTGCGCGCCGAACGGGGCGGATAGTGTGACGCGATCCGGTGCGTCCGGCCGTCAGGTCGCGCACTGCTGGATCGAATGACCGAGCGCCTTCGGGGGGAGGCGCCTCGCGTGGCACCGACGGAGGATTCAAGCAACCGTGGATGCGCAGAACCGAGGACAGGCGGACGAAATCGACCCCGCCGACCAGTGGGTCCTCAACCCGCGAACCGGTAATTACGAATTGCGACTGGACCACTCCGGAGGGCAGTCACCGCCTGTGTCGCCGTCCCAGGGGAGGCCCTCCGGAAGGCGCGGCTCCGCGGGGGCGGGCACACCGGGGGAGGGCCGGCCGGGAACGGGGGGTCCCCGGCGGGGCGGCACGCGGCAGAAGGGTGCCGATCCGGACACCGACACGGCCCCGGCGCGCTCCGACGTACCGGGGCAACGCAGCCGCCGGGCCGGCAAGGGTCCCGCCAACGGCAAGGGTCCCGCGAACGAGGCGCAGACGGCGGCCGGCCGGCGCAAGCGCAAGCAGAAGAAGTCGCGCGCGAAGAAGGTGCTGCTGTGGACCGGCGGCACGATGGCGGTGGTGGTCCTCGCCGCGTCCACCGGCGGGTACCTGTACTACCGGCACCTGAACGGCAACATCTCGACCATCGACGTGGCGGGCGCGAGCGACAAGGGCTTCGAGAAGGACAAGCCCATCAACATCCTCGTGATCGGTACGGACAAGCGCACCGGCGACGGCAACGAGAGCTACGGCGACTCGGGCAGCGTCGGCCACGCCGACACCACGATCCTCTTCCACGTCTCCGAGGACCGGACGAACGCGACCGCGCTCTCCATCCCCCGCGACCTGATCACCGACGTCCCCGACTGCACCACCGGGGGGAAGAACATCCCCGCCACGTCGGGGGTACGGTTCAACACCAGCCTCGGCCAGGACGGCCGTGACCCGGGCTGCACGATGGCCACGGTCAAGGAACTCACCGGGATCACACCGGACCACTTCATGATGGCCGACTTCAACGCCGTCAAGACGATGACGAGCGCGGTGGGCGGGGTCGAGGTCTGCGTGACCAAGGCCGTGAAGGACAAGGACTCGAAGCTCGACCTCCCCGCGGGCAAGAGCGTCATCGAGGGCGAGCAGGCGCTCGCCTTCGTCCGTACGCGCCACGCCTTCGGAGACCAGAGCGATCTGACCCGGATCAAAACGCAGCAGCAGTTCCTGAGTTCGCTGCTGCGGAAGATGGCGTCCGGCGACACCCTCACCAGCGTCTCCAAGGTGACGGACCTGGCGGAGGCGGCCACCAAGTCGCTGACGGTCGACTCGGGCATCGGCTCGATCACCAAGCTCGTTTCGCTGGCGAAGGAACTCGCCAAGGTCAATCCCAAGAACATCACCTTCGCCACCATTCCGGTGCTGGACAACCCGGCGGAGGTCGTCAAGGCCACCGTGGTCGTCAACGAGACCCCGGCCGAGCAGTTGTTCGCGATGATCCAGAGCGACACGTCGCTGACCGAGGTGAAGAAGGAGGAGAGCGCGGCCAAGGCCGCGCAGAACAAGCTCCTCAAGGGGACGAAGGCGAAGGCCGCGGACGTACGGGTGGATGTCTACAACGGCGGCGGCCCGCAGGGCTCGGCACAGACGACGCTCAACTGGCTCCAGAACGACGAGGGTGTGCTCAAGTCCACGAACAAGGGCAACGCGCCCGCCAACGTGGCCAAGACGACCCTCGTGTACGCGCCCAACCAGGCCGATCAGGCCCGCGCGCTCGCGGCGATGATGGGGCTGCCGGGCGCGGCGATGAAGCCGGGGACCGAGGACGCGGTGGGTCTTCAGGCGATGGAGCTGACGCTGGGCAAGGACTTCAAGGGCGCGGGGGTGCCCATCACCGGTCCGGCAAAGGCGCCGGAGGGTGTGCAGAAAGTGGAAGCCGACAAACAGGTCTGCGCCGAGTGAGGCCGGAATCCCGGCTCACGCGCACGACGGCCTGAGCGAGGGGGGCCCGCGTGGGTCACAGCAGCACGCACAGGGAGCGGTCGCGGCGGCGGTCGCCGCACGCCCGCGAACTGGGCTGGGACGACAGCCTGTACGACGCGGAGACCGACGACGGCGCGGGTACGGACGCCGAGGACGGCCCGGACAGCGCGGACGGCGCGGGCGAGGCCGGCACGGGGCAGGGCCCGGCGGACGGCGCCGGGAGCGGCGACGCCCCGGGCCGGAAGGCCGGCACGTCGGGTGGAAACGGCAAGTCCGGCAGAGCCGCCAAGCGCCCCAGACGCCGGGGATGGCGCGTAGTCCGCTGGATCGCCGGCGTGCTCGCCCTGCTGATACTCGTGGCGGCGGGCGCCGGCTATCTCTACTACCGCCACCTCAACGGCAACATACGCACCGACGACCGCAACAACGGCGACACCGGCCTCAAGAAGCCCGCCGCCAACGAGGCGGGACAGACCCCTCTCAACATCCTGCTGATCGGCTCGGACAGCCGCGCCGATCCGGAGAACGTCAAACTCGGCGGCAGCAAGGACACGGCGGGCAACCCCCCGCTCGCGGACGTCCAGATGCTGTTCCACGTCTCCGCCGACCGCAAGAACGCCTCGGTCGTCAGCATCCCCCGCGACACCCGGGTCGACATCCCCGAGTGCGAGGACAGCGCGACCGGCAAGGTCTACCCGAAGACCAACGGCATCATCAACGAGACGCTGGCGCGCGGCGGTCCCGGCTGCACCCTCAGCACCTGGGAGAACCTCACCGGCGTCTACATCGACCACTGGATGACGATCGACTTCTCCGGTGTGGTGAAGATGGCCGACGCGATCGGCGGGGTCGACGTCTGCGTGAAGGACAACGTCTGGGACCGGCCGCTGCCCGGGGTGCCCGGCGGCTCCGGGCTCAAGCTCGAAAAGGGCACGACCCGCGTCAAGGGCGAGCAGGCCTTGCAGTGGTTGCGGACGCGGCACGCCTTCTCCAGCGACATCGGCCGCGCCAGGGCCCAGCACATGTACATGAACTCGATGATCCGCGAGCTCAAGTCGCAGAACGTCTTCACCGACTCCGTACGGCTCACGGGTCTCGCCGAGGCGGCCACGAAGTCGCTGGAGGTGTCCGAGGAGATCGGTACGGTCAAGAAGCTGTTCGACCTCGGCATGCAGCTCAAGGCCGTGCCGACGAACCGCCTCACGATGGCGACCATGCCGTGGATCGAGGATCCGCAGGACCGGAACCACGTGGTCCCCAACAAGACGGACGCCGAACAGATGTGGACGATGATCCGCGACGACGTGGCGTTCGACGCCAACGGCGACAAGGCCGAGGCGACGAAGAAGCCGGCCGGCCCCGCGTCGGAGGAGCCGTCCGACGCGCCCGCCGACACGGGGGTGACGGTGCTCAACGGGACCGGCGGGGAACAGGCCCCGGTGTCGGGCCGCGCGCGGGCCGTCGCGGAGGTGCTCGACGGCAAGGGCTACTCCCTGGCGAAGGCGGGCACCGAGCAGAGCCCGCAGGCAGCCACCGGGATCACGTACCCGAGCGCGGACCTGGAGGGTGACGCCCAGGCCGTCGCCAAGGCCCTCAAGATCCCGCTGACGTCGGTCACGAAGTCCACGGAGGTCTCGGGGATCACCCTGGTCGTGGGCGCCGACTGGCGCGAAGGATCGTCGTACCCGGTCAAGGCCAAGCCGGAGGCGGGGGGCATCCCCGATACGGCGGACGCCATCAGCGGGTCGGACAAGGACGCCTGCATGGACGTGTACGCGCCGTACCGCTTCTGAGGAGGCGGTCCCGTACACGCGCGCCGGAGCGCCGCCGGAGAGGATCCTCCGGCGGCGCTCCGGTGTGTACGGGACTTTGGTGTACGGCGGCGGCGGTCAGGCCGTCGTGACGTCGTTCGCGTCCGTGGTCGCGGCGGAGCCGGTCCGCACCGGCGGGCGGCGGCTCGCGATGACCTTCTTCGCCAGGGAGCGCGGGCTGGTGAGGAAGCCGTACCCCCACGACATGTGCATCGTCGCCAGGGCCACCGGGATCCGCAGCCGGGCACCCAGCGACAGGCCCTTGCCCGCCGGGACCGAGCCCGCGGTGATCGCGGCGAGGTACCCGGCCGGTACGACGAAGGCCCACGGGGTGAGCACCGCGCCGGCCACGATGCCCGCGGCGATGACACACACGGCCGTCGGCGGGGCGAGGTAGCGGAGGTTGATCGAGCCCGCGTGGTAGCGGGCGACGACGTGGCGCCAGCGGCCGTAGTCCTTGTACTGCTTGGCGAGCGCCCTGACCGAGGGCCGCGGGCGGTACTGGACCCGCAGCTCCGGGGAGAACCAGATCGCGCCGCCGGCCTCGCGGATACGGAAGTTCAGCTCCCAGTCCTGGGCGCGGATGAACTCCACGTTGTAGCCGCCCGCCCGCTCCAGCGCCTCGCGGCGGAAGACACCCAGGTAGACGGTCTCGGCGGGGCCGGCCTCGCCCCCGGTGTGGAAGGCGGCGTTCCCGACGCCGATCTTCGAGGTCATGGCGGCGGCGACCGCGTTCTCCCAGTCGTTCTCGCCCTCGGCGTGCATGACACCGCCGACGTTCTGCGCGCCCGTCTCCTCCAACAGCCTGACGGCGGTGGCGATGTAGTTCGGCGACAGCATGCCGTGGCCGTCGACCCGTACGACGACGGGGTGCGTCGAGGCGCCGATCGCGGCGTTCAGCGCCGCCGGGGTGCGGCCGGTCGGGTTGGGCACGGTGTGGACGCGGGGGTCCTCCCGTACCAGCTCGGCGGCGATCTCGTCCGTACGGTCCGTGGAGGGACCGAGCGCGATGACCACCTCCATCTCGCCGGCGTACTCCTGCTCCAGGATGTGCCGGACGGAGTTCCTCAGATGACGTTCCTCGTTGAGCACCGGCATGATCACGGACACCGCGGGCGACACGACAGGCATGGAGGTTCGGGGTCCTTCGGGAGACGGCGGTATGGCCGCCACGTTACCGCGAACGGGGGACAGCGACGCGCGCCGCCCGGCCGTATCCGTTGCCGCTGATCGTATGGGCCTACGGTGCTCACGATCCCTCACCCGCCCGCCACCGGCCTCGTCGTACCCTCGTCCCCACCGCGGAGGTGTCCCCCGTGCCCACGCCGCCCCGCTCCCCCCGTCCGGCCCGCCGCCCGGCCGCCGCCCGCCCGCGGCCGCCGGTCAGGCGCGGAACCGGACGGCGGCCGGTACGGCGGGACGGGCGGCCCCGCTGGGGGATGCGGGCGGCGACCACCCTGTCCGTGCTCGTGCTGGCCGCCGGCGGGATCGGCCACGCGGTGGTGACCAGCCTCGGCACCGGGATCGACCGGGTCGACGCGTTCAAGGACATGAAGAACCGGCCCGACCCGGGCCACGGCCTCAACCTCCTCCTCGTCGGCACCGACGGCCGGGACAGGATCACCGAGGCGGAGCGCCAGAAGTACCGGCTCGGCGGCGCGCCCTGCCACTGCACCGACACGATGATGCTGGTCCACCTCTCGGAGGACGGGAAGCGCGCCAGTGTCGTGAGCCTGCCGCGCGACAGTTACGCCGAGATCCCCGCGCACACCGACACCACCACGGGCAAGAAGCACAAGACACACCCGGTGAAGATCAACGCGGCGTACGCGGAGGGCGGCCCCAACCTGACCGTCAGGACCGTGGAGCACATGACGGGGGTGAAGATCAGCCACTACCTGGAGGTCGACTTCACCAGCTTCATGAAGACGGTCGACACGGTCGGCGGGGTCGAGATCTGCACCCCCCGGGCGCTGAAGGACTCGTACACCGGACTCGACCTGACCCCCGGCACCCACCGGCTCGACGGCGGCCAGGCGCTCCAGTACGTACGGTCACGGCACATCGACGGCAACGCCGACCTCGGCAGGATGCAGCGCCAGCAGCGCTTCGTCGCGGCGCTGATCAGCCGGGCCACGAGCAGCGGGGTCCTGCTGAACCCGGTGAGGTTCCGCGATGTCACCCGGGCCCTGCTGGGTTCGGTACGGGCGGACGCGGACTTCGGCGCGCGGCAGTTGCTGAGCCTGAACAAGGCGATGCGCGGCTTCTCCCCGTCGTCCTCGGAGTTCACCTCCGTACCGCTGCTGGCCAAGGGGGTGTCGCTGCCGGGCATCGGCTCGACGGTGAAGTGGGACCCGGAGAAGTCGGAGAAGCTGTTCCGGGCGCTGCGCGAGGACAGGCCGCTGGCGCTGCCGGGGCCGCCGGTGCCACGGGACCCGGCGGCGGGGCCCGCGCCGGGGCCGTCGCGTCCGCAGCCGTCCCCGGTACGGCCGTCCTCCGCGCCACCGTCCCCCGTACCGGCGTCGAAGCGGCCGGGACCCGCCGGGTCGCCCAGGGCCGCGCTCGTCGACGTGAAGCCGGAGGGGATCCGGGTGCAGGTCTACAACGCGACCCGGACGGACGGCCTGGGCAAGCAGGTCGACCACGCGCTGCGCGCCGCCGGCTTCCGTACGACCGGCGCGCCGCTCACCGCGGACGTACGGGACGTCCGGCGCACGCAGGTGCTGTACGACCCCCGGTGGGACCGCTCGGCCCGGTCCCTGGCGACCGCGCTGCCCGGCAGCGAGCTGCGGGCCGTGAAGGGGCAGGGCGGGACGCTCAAGGTGCTGGCGGGGTCGGAGTACCGGGCGGTGGCGCCGGTACGGGTGGAGGCGACGCCGGCGGGACGGTTCGAGGCGCTGACGGGGGACCAGGTGGCGTGCCCCTGACGTCGGGACAGCCGGCGGCCCGCCGACACACCGGTCGGGTCAGTTCTCGCGCGCGTCCCGCGTGTCGTCGAATCCCTCGGCCGCGCGCTTCTCCCGCAGTTCCTTGATGGCGCGGCGCCGGGCGAGCCGGTGCGTACGCCGGATCTGCGCCTCCTGGTAGCGCCGCCGGTCCCGTTCGGTCTCCGGGACCACCGGCGGTACGGGGCGTGGCCTGCCGTCCGCGTCGACGGCAGCGAAGACGAGGTAGGCGGAGCCGACCTGGGTGGCGGGCGTGGACTCGTTCCAGCGCTCGGCCATGACCCGTACGCCGACCTCCATGCTGGAGCGTCCTGTCCAGTTCACCTGGGCGCGTACGTGGACGAGGTCGCCGACCCTGACCGGCTCCAGGAAGACCATCTCGTCCATGGAGGCGGTGACGGCGGGGCCGCCGGAGTGCCGGCCCGCGACGGCGCCCGCCGCGTCGTCCACCAGCTTCATGATCACGCCGCCGTGCACCGTACCCAGCAGATTGGTGTCGCCGCCGGTCATGATGTGGCTGAGCGTGGTCCGGGACGCGGAGGTCGGTTTCCCCGGAAGATCCGCCTGGGCTGTCATGCCTCCACCCTATGTGGGGGGTCTGTGGCGTTCCGATACGGGTCGCATTGCATCAGCTTGGCAACAGGGCCGACCCGATTCCTCACCCGCCCTGTCAGCGGCCGGGCGGACCCCGGCACACTGGCTGACATGAACGATTGGCCCGAGGGGCGGAACGGCGGAAGCGGCGGACGTTACGGACGCGGCAGCACGGGCGCGCAGCCCGAGGGCGCCCGCGCGACGCCCCCTGTGCAGGCGCCGCAGGGCGTGCCCCAGCAGCAGGGGTACGACAGCGGCTACAACACGGGCCAGGTCTACGGCGCGCCCGCCGGGGGCGGTGGGGGCGGCGGTGGCGGTGGCGGTCAGGGCGGCTACCCCGGGCCCGCGCCGGCGTCCGGGCCGCGGCAGGCGCCGGACTGGCGCCGCCGGCTCAAGATCGGTTCGCTGGTCCTGGTCGTCGCGATCCTCGCCGTCTCCATCGGGACGTACTTCTGGGCCGACGGCAAGCTCAAGCGCGAGGTCGACCTCTCGAAGGTCATCGACCGCCCGGCGGAGGGCGACGGCACGAACTACCTGATCGTCGGTTCCGACAGCCGGGAAGGCATGTCCTCGGAGGAGAAGAAGGACCTCCACACCGGCTCGGCCGAGGGCAAGCGCACCGACTCGATGATGATCCTGCACACGGGGTCCAACGGTCCGACGCTGATCTCGCTGCCGCGTGACTCGGACGTGACGATCCCGTCGTTCAAGGGCTCGGAGTCGGGCAAGGTGTTCCCGGCGCAGCCGAACACGCACAAGAAGCTGAACGCGGCGTACGCCGAGGACGGTCCCACCCTGCTCGTCCGCACCATCGAGGCCAAGACCGGGCTGCGGATAGACCACTACGTCGAGATCGGCTTCGCGGGCTTCGCCAACATCGTGGACTCGATCGGCGGCGTGGAGCTCGACATCCCGAAGGCCTTCAAGGACAAGAAGTCCGGCGCCGACTTCAAGGCGGGCAAGCAGACCCTGGACGGCGAGCAGTCGCTGGCATTCGTCCGGACGCGGTACGCGTTCGCCGGCAGTGACCTCGACCGTACGAAGAACCAGCAGAAGTTCCTCGCGGCCCTGGCCTCCCAGACGGCGACCCCGGGCACCATCCTCAACCCGTTCACGTTCTACCCCACCATGGGCGCGGGCCTGGACACCCTCATCGTGGACAAGGACATGTCCCTGTACTCGCTGGGCAAGATGTTCTTCGCGATGAAGGGCGTCACGGGGGGCGACGGCACCTCGATGAACATCCCGCTCGCGGGCAGCTCGGGCGGCAATCTCCTCTGGGACGCGGCGAAGGTCAAGCAACTGGTGACCCAGCTCAACAACGACGAAAAAGTAACGGTGAAGAGCAACTGACCCCACCGCCGCAGCTCGCCACCTCGCACGCAGGGGCACCCGGATCCGGGTGCCCCTGCGGTCGTCAAATGAGCCAGGTTTGCGCCGTCTTGACGTAGGCGCCCCACCGCGACGAAGCTCATGCGACAAGTCGCAACACGCTCGACGCGGGAGAGGTAGCCATGTCATTAGTCTTCTTCGGCAAAGACCCGGACACCGACGAGGATCATTGCCCGACCGTGTGGGTGGATGACGAGAACGGTGACTTCGTCTTTCAGGGGTGGAGAGCGGACGCCGCGACAGAGAAGAAGTGCCTGGAAGTCGGTCCGATTCCCTGCACCGAAACCGTCGTCAGGATTCCGGCCCGGATGGTGGCGCAGATCAGGAAGGCATGCGATGCCGCGGAACGCTCAGCAGCCGAGCTTCGCTGAGTGCATCCGGGGTACGGACCGCTCAGCGGTCCACCTGGAGATGCGAGACGACTACGGCGACAACGATCGGTTCGCGGCATGGCGACGTGGCGACCGGATCGACTGGGACAACTTGCCGTCGTGGTGGCGAGCCTTTCACGACCAGATCGCCGAGGCGGTCGCGCGCGGCGTATCCGTCCGCCGGGCCAGAATCGTCAGCGAACCGGTGTCCGAATACATTCGTTGGGAGCACGAGATGACCCGGGCCAATCTCGCCGCCGGCGAGCAGGTCCGATGGGTGCCGCGGCGTCTCGCTTCAACCCTCCTGCTTCCGTGTAACGACTACTGGCTCTTCGACGACAGGCTGGCGAGGGTGCACCACTTCGCCGGGAACGGTTCGCTCGTCACGGACGAATTCACCTCGGAGCCGGACACTCTGAAGCTGTTCGCCGCATCGTTCGAATCTGCGTGGGAGCTTGGGATCCCTCACGACGAATACCAGTTCTGATCGTCTCCCTCACCTCTCAGTCAGCTCATGCCTTCGTCTTCCCTCTCCAGTGCCCAGGCGGCACGCGAGTCCTTGGCCGCGCGGCTCAAGGAACTGCGCCTCGACGCCGACCTGACCATGCAAGAGCTGGCTGATCGATGCGCCTGGAACAAGGCGAAGACCTCACGCGTCGAGGCCGCCAGGACGGCCCCCTCAGATGCCGACATCCGAGCCTGGTGCGGGGCCTGCGGCGCCGAGGAGCAAGCGGCTGACCTCATCGCCTCTTCGCGTTCCGCGGACTCGATGTACGTCGAGTGGCGGCGCATGCAGCGCACCGGCCTGCGCAGGCTCCAACAGGCGAATGCCCCGCTGTACGAGCGCACGCGGCTCTTTCGCGTGTATTGCGCCCAAGTCGTGCCCGGACTTCTCCAGACCCAGGACTACGCCCACGCGCTGCTCTCCCTCATCGCGGATTTCCGCGGCCTCCCGAACGATGTCGGCGAAGCCGCCGCAGCCCGCGTGGACCGGTCGCACCTCATCCGGGACGGCCTTCACCGCGTGGTCGTACTCATCGAGGAGGACGTACTCACCCACCGCATCGGCGGCGACAGTGTGATGGCCGCCCAACTCGCCCACCTGCTGGCGGCGATGGCGTATCCAGCCGTGTCGATCGGCATCATCCCCCGGTCCACGCACCGCGTCATGTGGGGCCCTGAGACGTTCACCATGTTTGATGACCAGCGGGTGCACGTCGAGTTGCTGGCCGCGAAGGTCACTGTGACCACGCCGACGGAAGTAAAGGTGTATCAGGGGGCTTTCGCCCGGCTGGCCGCGATGGCCGTCTACGGCCCCCGAGCCCGAACCCTGATCAGCAGGGCGATCGACGCCCTCGACTAATTGCTCTGCAACAGCCTGCAACATCGTGGACCGGCAACTCGATTCTTTCGTAGCGTCGTTGTCGGAACGAATCACGCGATCAACACGAAGCGAGGCTGAGATGGGAAAAAAGGGCGGAAGCCACTCCGGGACACCGGATACCTCCAGCAGTGACGGCCACCGGGACAAGCCGCCGGGCCCGACCCGTCCCTACGAGCCCCCGCCGAAGAAGAAGTGAGGCCCGATGACAACACAACACCGGCTTGTTCAGAGCCTCCTGGGAAAGGGCGCGCTGCCTGCGGAGTGGCAGGACGCCGTGGCGTCCGTGGATCGGGCCCTGTTCATCCCCGAGGTGATCGTGGGCGGTGACTTCGCCGAGGACCCGGAAGAATGGTTGCGGATCGTCTACACGGACGGGCCGGTCGTGACCCAGGTCAACGACGGGAAGCCCACGGCCGACGATGCCTTCCGGTTGCCTACGTCGTCCTCGTCCATGCCGTCGGTCATGCTCGAAATGCTCGCCCTGCTGGATGTACGGGACGGGCATCGAGTCCTGGAGATCGGCACCGGCACCGGCTACCACGCCGCATGGCTCTCCCACCGCCTGGGCGAGAGCAACGTGACCAGCGTGGAGCTGGACGAGACGGTACTGTCCCTGGCCGACGAGAATCTGAAACGGGCAGGGTTCCGCCCGACGACAGTTCTCGGCAACGGCCGCGACGGCCACCACCAGGGGGCGCCGTACCACCGGATCGTCTGCACCTGCGGCATGCGGGACGTGCCACAAGCGTGGTTGGAGCAGTGCCCGAACGGGCGGGTTGTCACGCCTTGGGGGAGCAGCTTCTTCAGCGGCTCGTTCGCCACCCTGGACGTGGTGGACGGGAAGGCCCAGGGCACGTTCTCCGGGTCTCCGGCCTTCATGTGGGATCGCACCCATCGGGGCGGGGCCGGGCGCGTCGCAGACCTGTACCACCAGGAACAAGGAGTGAAGGGGACGACGGACATCCCGCCGCAGAACGTCATCCAGGACGATCCGGCGTTCTTCATCGGCCTGGCCGTCACCGACGCGTGGTTCCGGTGGTGCGACGCGGACGACAACAGCGGGGAGGCCACCCTGTGGTTCTTCGCCGACGACGGCACGTCATGGGCGACGGTGGAGTACGTCCCGGACGCGGAGACTTACGAGGTCGAGCAGTACGGCCCTCGA
Source organism: Streptomyces sp. NPDC087420 (assembly GCF_044744165.1). NCBI lineage: Bacteria > Bacillati > Actinomycetota > Actinomycetes > Kitasatosporales > Streptomycetaceae > Streptomyces > Streptomyces sp. NPDC087420. The sequence continues at coordinate 369,808 of NZ_JBIUXU010000009.1, read as the reverse complement.
ACGCTGTGGGACGACGTACGTGAGGTATTCCTTCGGTGGCATGACCTGGGGAAGCCCGAACGGTCCCGCTTCGGGCTGTCGGTGGACGGGAACGGCCAGCGGGTGTGGATGGACGACCCCCATCGCCCCGTCGACCAGCCTGGGCGGCTGTAGATCGCAAGCGGGCGGCACGCACACCGCCCGCCCGCCCGCTTGCTTGCCCGCTTGCTTGCTTGCTTGCCCGCTTGCTTGCTTGCTTGCTCCAAGAACGCGTCCGACCTGCGAAGTCCCCTACGGCAGGTTCCGGGCCATGACGATGCGCTGGATCTGGTTCGTGCCCTCGTAGATCTGGGTGATCTTGGCGTCGCGCATCATGCGTTCCACCGGGTAGTCGCGGGTGTAGCCGTAGCCGCCGAGGAGTTGGACCGCGTCCGTGGTGATGTCCATCGCCGCGTCCGAGGCGAAGCACTTGGCCGCCGCGCCGAAGAAGGTCAGGTCCTCCTTCGTGGCGCCCGCCGTGACGCGTTCCGAGCGGGCCGCCGCCGCGTAGGTGAGCTGGCGGGCCGCTTCGAGCTTCATCGCCATGTCGGCGAGCATGAACTGGACGCCCTGGAAGTCCGCGATCGGCTTGCCGAACTGTTTGCGCTCCTGGACGTATCCCTTCGCGTAGTCCAGGGCGCCCTGGGCGATGCCGAGGGCCTGGGCCGCGATGGTGATGCGGGTGTGGTCCAGGGTCTTCATCGCGGTGGCGAAGCCCGTACCCTCCGCGCCGATCAGGCGGTCCGCGGGGATGCGGACGTGGTCCAGGTAGACCTCACACGTCGGGGAGCCCTTGATGCCGAGCTTCTTCTCCGGGGCGCCGAAGGACACGCCCGGGTCGGACTTCTCGACCACGAAGGCGCTGATGCCCTTGGTGCGCCGGTCGGGATCGGTGACGGCCATGACCGTGTAGTACTCGGACACACCGGCGTTGGTGATCCAGCGCTTCACGCCGTCGAGGACGTAGTGGTCGCCGTCCCGTACCGCCTTGGTCTTCATGCCGCCCGCGTCCGAGCCCGCGTCCGGCTCCGAGAGGGCGTACGAGAACATCGCGTCCCCCTTCGCCAGCGGGCCGAGGTACTTCTTCTTCAGGTCCGGGGAGCCGGAGAGGATCACCGGCAGCGAGCCCAGCTTGTTCACGGCGGGGATCAGGGAGGACGAGGCGCAGACGCGCGCGACCTCTTCGATGACGATCACGGTGGCGAGCGCGTCGGCGCCCGCGCCGCCGTACTCCTCGGGGACATGGATGGCGTGCAGGTCCGAGGCGACCAGCGCGTCCAGCGCCTCCTGCGGGAAGCGGGCCTCCTCGTCGACGGCGGCGGCGAACGGGCCGATCTTCGCCTCGGCGAGCGCGCGGACGGTCTCGCGGAGCATGTCGTGCTCTTCGGACGGGCGGTACAGGTCGAAATCAGCCGATCCGGCCACGGTCATTCACTCCCCAGGGATGCTAACTACCGTTAAGTAACTCGATTTTAGGGGCCTGGTGCGGAAGGGGCGTACGTGAGTTTGGTGACAGCTGTCCCACGGCCGCCCCGCACACCTGGAATGCCCCTGCGGAACGCCCGTGACACGCGGCTATGCTCAGGCACCGCACCCCGCCCGCACCCCCAGGAGCTCCGCATGGCCCTCAAGATCACCGTGATCGGCACCGGATACCTCGGCGCCACGCACGCCGCGGCCATGGCGGAACTGGGCTTCGAGGTGCTGGGACTCGACGTGGTGCCCGAGAAGATCGAGATGCTCTCGGCGGGCCGCGTCCCGATGTACGAACCCGGGCTGGAAGAGCTGCTCGGCAAGCACGTCGCCGGCATCGAGGGGTCGAGCGGGCGGCTGCGCTTCACGATGGACTGGGCGGAGGTCGCCGAGTTCGGCGATGTGCACTTCGTCTGCGTCAACACCCCGCAGAAGCACGGCGAGTACGCGTGCGACATGAGTTACGTCGACTCCGCGATGGAGAGCCTCGCCAAGCACCTGAACCGGCCCGCGCTGGTGGTCGGCAAGTCCACCGTGCCGGTCGGCAGCGCCGAGCGGATCGCCACCAGGATCGCCGAGCTGGCACCCGCCGGCGGCGAGGTGGAGCTGGCCTGGAACCCGGAATTCCTGCGCGAGGGCTTCGCCGTACAGGACACCCTCCACCCGGACCGGGTGGTGGCCGGGGTCCGCAGCGAGCACGCGGAGCGGGTCCTGCGCGAGGTGTACGCGACGCCGCTCGCCGAGGGCTCGCCTTTCGTGGTGACGGACTTCCCGACCGCCGAGCTGGTGAAGACCGCCGCGAACTCCTTCCTCGCCACGAAGATCTCCTTCATCAACGCGATGGCCGAGGTCTGCGAGGCGGCGGGCGGGGACGTACAGAAGCTGGCGGAGGCGCTCGGGTACGACGAGCGGATCGGGAAGAAGTTCCTGCGGGCCGGGATCGGCTTCGGCGGCGGCTGTCTCCCGAAGGACATCCGCGCGTTCATGGCGCGCGCCGGGGAACTGGGCGCCGACCAGGCCCTGACCTTCCTGCGCGAGGTCGACTCGATCAACATGCGCCGCCGCCGCGACATGGTGGAGCTGGCGCGGGAGGCGGTCGGCGGTGACTCGTCGTTCCTCGGGAAGCGGGTCGCGGTGCTGGGCGCGACCTTCAAGCCGGACTCGGACGACGTACGGGACTCCCCCGCGCTCAACGTCGCCGGCCAGATCCACCTCCAGGGCGGTCAGGTGACGGTGTACGACCCCAAGGGCATGGAGAACGCCAAGCGGCTCTTCCCGACGCTCGGGTACGCGGACTCGGCGGTGGAGGCGGTACGGGGCGCCGATGTTGTCCTGCACCTCACGGAGTGGCGGGAGTTCCGGGAGCTGGACCCGGCGGCCCTGGGGGCGGCGGCGTCCCGCCGGCTGATCCTGGACGGGCGCAACGCCCTGGACCCCGAGGTGTGGCGCGCGGCGGGCTGGACGTACCGGGCGATGGGGCGGCCCCGCGCCTGACGCGGGGGTGGGGGCCCCGCGCCTGACCGCCCGGCGGGCGCCGGGCGGGTGTTCAGGGGCACGGGCCCGGCGGGCTCATCTGCCGTCCAGGTCCTCCATCATCGCGGTCGACGGACCGCGGCGCTGCTGCGCCGCCCGGGCCGCGAACTCCGTGTCCCGTACCACCCGCGCCGCGTTGCCCCAGGTCAGGGCCGCCAGATCGGCCTCGTCCCAGCCCCGGTCGAGGAGTTCCGCGATCAGCCGGGGGTAGCGCGAGCTGTCCTCCAGGCCGGCGGTACGGGGGCCTCCGGCCTCCAGACCGTACGACCCCGACAGGCCCACGGACTCCGGGCCCGCCACCTCCCGTACATGCTCGACATGGTCGGCGACGTCCCGGACGGACGGCCGGCCCGCACCACGGGCGACCTGTTCCGGGGCGAAGCTCACCATGCAGACGCCGTGGTTGGCGGGGAGCAGTTCCAGGGCGTCGTCGGCGGCGTTGGCCGGGTGGTCGGTCAGGGCGCGGGCCGCCGAGTGGGACAGCAGGACGGGCGCCTTCGCGACCGCGAGCGCGGCGCGCATCGTGGCGGAGGTGGTGCCGGACAGGTCGACTAGCACGCCGAGGCGGTTCATCTCCCTGACCATCTCCTGGCCGAAGCGGGTCAGTCCGTCGGCGGCCCAGCCGGCGCCGGCGAGCGCGACACACCGTACGCCCAGCGCGTGGTAGCCGCGCAGGGTGCCGATGGAGTCGCCCAGGGCGGGCCCCGCGACCGGGCCGAGGAGGGATGCCACGCGGCCGCAGTTGCGGGCGTCGGCGAGGTCACCGGCGTTCAGCGCGAGGCGCAGGCCCTCCGGGCAGTTCGAGATCAGCGCCCGCACGAGATCGATCAGCTCCAGGGTGGAGCTGATCGCGCGGTTCTGGTCGACGGCCTGTCCGGGGACGGCCAGGGACCAGAACTGTCCGCCGACACCTCCCGCGCGGATCCGCGGGATGTCGGTGTCGAGCGCCGCCTCGCCCAGCTCCAGGTCGTGCGGGCTGATCTGCCGGAGCGCCTGGGCCAGGCTGTTGTGGCCGTCGATGACGGGGTGGGCGGCGAGCAGTGCCCGGGCCCGCTCGTCCGAGCCGGGCTCGGTGGGGGCCGGGTCCGTCGTTTCGGACGGATCGGCCGAGGAAGGGGAAGAGGACGTGGTCGTGATGTACGGATCGTCTTGCAGATCTGCCATTACGAGGCTCCGGGGTCGTCGGTGACGGCAGTTCTGCCACCGTGCCACGGGAGCGCCCGGGGGTCGCGGCGGACGGGGCGTTCGGGCGTACGGCCCCCGGCGGGCGGGGCGGACGCGTGTCCCCCGGTCTCCCGGAAATGTCAGAAACCTGTCAGGAACCGATGGTCGGTCGATGGTCCCCGCCCCCCTGGGCCCCCTCCCGCCCCTCCTGACCCGCGCCCGTTCCTAGACTCGCACGCATGTGCGCGCACGTGGTGGTCGCCGAGGACGACAAGAAGCAGGCCGAACTGGTCCGCCGCTATCTGGAGCGGGAGGGCCACGACGTGGTGGTCGTGCACGACGGCAGGGCGGCGCTGGAGCAGGTACGGCGCAGGCCACCGGACCTCCTCGTCCTGGACGTGATGATGCCCAAGGTCGACGGTCTTGACGTGTGCCGGATCCTGCGGACCGAGTCCGGCCTGCCGGTGCTGATGCTGACCGCGCGCTCCACCGAGGACGACCTGCTGCTCGGGCTGGACCTGGGGGCGGACGACTACATGACCAAGCCGTTCAGCCCGCGCGAGCTGATGGCGCGGATCCGTTCGCTGCTGCGCAGGAGCGCCCGTACGGCCGCCGCCGCGCCGCCCCCCGACCCCGTCCTGACGGTCGGGGCGCTGCGGGTCGACCCCGGGCGGCACGAGGTGTGGGCGCACGGGCGGCGGGTCGAGTGCACGCCGGGCGAGTTCCGGCTGCTGGAGGTGCTGGCGGAACGGCCGGGGCAGGTCTTCACGCGGGCCCAGATCCTGGAGCAGCTGCACGGGTTCGACCGCTACATCACCTCGCGGACGGTGGATGTGCACGTGATGAACCTCCGTAAGAAGATCGAGCCGCGTCCGCGTGCGGCGCGGACGTTGGTGACGGTGTACGGGGTGGGGTACAAGCTCGCGGACGGCGGGGGCGCGGGTTCTGGTGATGGCGGCGGTCCCGGTCGCCCCGGGGGGCCCGTCCATGCGTCGTAGCGCCCCCGCCGGCATCAGTACCGGCCGGAACGTACCTCTGCGCCGGAGTCTGCTGCTGCGGCTGCTGGCGGTGACCGTACTGGTCTCGGTCTGTTCGGTCGCCGCGACCGCGTGGGTGGTCGTCCGGACGACGGCCGTCGCGATCCAGAAGGAACAGGGCCAGGCCCTCGCCGACGACGCGAAGATCTACGACCGCCTGCTGGGTTACGCGGCGACCCATCCGAGCTGGGACGGGGTGGGCCCCACGGTCGCGTCCCTCGCCGACGAGACCAAACACCGCATCGTGCTGCGGCAGGGCGAGGTGGCTGTCGCCGACTCCGTGCCCGCGCCGGAGCACCCGTACCGGCCTCCGTCGAAGCCGACCGCGATCGTCAACCCGCTCGCCGTCACCCCGGACCTGTCACGTACCGGCTCCGCGGACCGGATCGATCCGCGCGCGGTGGGCCCCTTCCGGCTGCCCCGGAAGGAACGCGAGACCCTGCGCCGGGCCGCGTCGCGGAGTGCGACCTGCCTGAGCAGCACCCTGGGCGTCACCGCCCAGGTCACGGACGAGCCCAACGGCCGGCCACGCCTGGTGGTCCCGAACGGCGACCCCGGCGCGGGGGAGCGCTGCACGGACACGACCCTGGACGCGCCGACGCGGACGGAGGCGAGGGCGCTGTCGGCGCTGAGCACCCTGGTCGACAAGTGCCTGGACCGGGTCCACGCGCCTCCGGTGGTACTGGCCAGGGACTTCACGTGGGCGCCCCCGACCCCGACTCCGGTGCCGGCACCGGCGGATGCGCCGCGGGGGGCGCCGCGGGGGGCGGGTGTGGGGGCCACGGTGGCTCCGGACGCCGTTTCGGGCTCGGGAGCCGCCTTGGGCTCGGGTGCCGTTCCGGGCTCGCGCGCGCCCCGGCTCCTGGGGGCCACCCCGAGCGCGAGCGCTCCCCCTGCCATGGCTGCCGCCCCCGTCAAGGCGCCGTCCGAGGACAACACCTCGCTCGTCAACACCTGTATCAGCACCAGCCGCGCGGAGCAGCTCGCGCCGTACGTGGCGCCCGTCGCGCTGCTGTACGTCAGCAGTCCGGCCCGCGCGGCCACGACGTTCTTCGACCTGTCCCGGGGCAACCGGGCGCGGATCGCCGGGGGCGCGGCGCTGGTCCTCCTGCTGACCGTCACGGTCACCACCCTGGCGGGCATCCGGCTCGTACGGCCCCTCCGGGCCCTGACCCACGCGGCCCGGCGCATGGAGGACGGCGACACCTCCGCGCGCGTCCGCGTGACCGGGGGCGACGAACTGGGGCGCCTCGCGGTGGCCTTCAACTCCATGTCGGAGCGGCGCGAGCAGTTGGAGTCCGTACGGAAGGCGATGGTCAGCGATGTCGCGCACGAGCTGCGGACGCCGCTGAGCAATATCCGGGGGTGGTTGGAGGCGGCGGAGGACGGCGTCGTCGCGCACGACCAGGTCCTCCTGACGTCTCTCCTGGAGGAGGCGCTGCTGCTCCAGCACGTCATCGACGACCTGCGGGATCTGTCGGCGGCGGACGCGGGTGAGTTGCGGCTGCGGAAGGAGTGGGTCGATGCGGGGGAGCTGCTGGCGCAGGCGGCGGTTGCGCATCGCGTGAACGCGGAGGGGGCGGGGGTGGCGCTTTCGGTCTCCTCCGGGTCCGCCGAGTCCTCTGAGTCCTTGGCCTCCCCCTTGCCGGGGCTGCTTCTGGAGGCGGATCCCGTACGGCTGCGCCAGGCGGTGGGCAACCTGGTCTCGAACGCGATCCGGCACACCCCGCGCGGCGGCGTGGTCACGCTACGGGCCCGCGCCGACGGCCCCCACCTCCTGATCGAGGTCGCGGACACGGGGAGCGGGATCGCCCCCGACGAACTCCCGCACGTCTTCGACCGTTTCTGGCGCGCGGAGAAGTCTCGGAGCCGTCAGACGGGTGGGAGTGGTCTGGGTCTGTCGATCGTGCGGAAGCTTGCGGAGGCGCATGGGGGTGGGGTGGGGGCGCGGAGTGAGGTGGGCGTGGGAACGGTCTTCACGTTGACGCTGCCGATTGGGCGGGCGTAGCCGTTGGTGGCCTGGCGGCCGGCTTTTGTCCTCAATCGCCGGACACGCTTGAATTTGCCCGCGCGCCCGTCGCCGGGTGCGGGTTACTGATGTCCTCAATCGCCGGACGGGCTTGATGGTGCCGCTGCGGCCCAGTGGCCTGGTGCGGGTCGTTGCCGGGGGCCGCGTCAAAACGACCTGGCCCACCCCGGGCGGGCGGGGTCGTTCACTTCCCGTCCGGCGTGAGGGGGGTGGGGTCGGAGGAGGTGCGTGTGTCCGGACGTAAAGCGTCGCAGCTCGCGCGAAGCGCGGTGACCACGCGGCGGAGCCGCATATGGATTGCAGCGCAGTCCGGACACACGTACCTCCGGAGGCCCCGCCCCCCGTCACCACGACAAACCAAGCCCGTCCGGCGATTGAGGACAACAGGCACGGCCGCCAGGCCGGGCGCAGCGCCCAGCGGGCGGAACGCTACCCGTCCAAAGACGACAACGTCGCCTGCGAAGGCGCCCGTTCCGACGACAGCGAACGAGCAACGTCCTCCCCCGCCCGAAGCACCCGCACCGCGTTCCCCCACGTCAGCTTCGACAGGTCCGACCGCGACCACCCCCGCGACAGAAGCTCCGCGATCAGGTTCGGGTAGCCCGAGACGTCGTCAAGGCCCACCGGCGTGAACGGCGTGCCGTCGAAGTCGCCGCCGATGCCGACGTGGTCGACGCCCGCGACCTCCCGCATGTGGTCCAGATGGTCCGCCACCGTCGTCACCAAGGCCCGCGGCCGCGGATTCTCCGCCTCGAACGCCTCGTGGACCTTCATCGCCTCCGCCGTCTTGGCCAGCGGATGCAGCCCGTGCGCGGTCATGTTCTCCCCCGCCGCCGCCGACCACGCCACCGCCTCCGGCAGGACGAACTGCGGTACGAAGGTGACCATCGCGAGGCCCCCGTTCGCGGGGAGCAGCGCGAGGACGTCGTCCGGGACGTTGCGCGGATGGTCACAGACCGCCCGCGACGACGAGTGCGAGAAGATCACCGGCGCCTCGGTCACCGCGAGCGCGTCCCGCATCGTCGTCGCGGCGACGTGCGAGAGGTCGACCAGCATGCCGAGGCGGTTCATCTCGCGGACGACCTCACGGCCGAACGCCGAGAGGCCGCCCACCGAGGGCACGTCCGTCGCCGAGTCCGCCCACGGGAGATTGTCGTTGTGGGTCAGCGTCATGTAGCGCACGCCCAGCGTGTACAGCGCCCGCAGCGTGGCCAGCGAGTTGTTGATCGAGTGCCCGCCCTCCGCGCCCATCAGGGAGGCGATACGGCCCTGCCGACGGGCCGTCTCCATGTCGTCGGCGGTCAGCGCGCGGGCCAGGTCCCGCGGATAGCGCGCGAGGAGCCGGCCGACCACGTCGATCTGTTCCAGTGTCGCGCTGACCGCGTCGTCCCCGGCCATGTCGGACCTGACGTACACGGACCAGAACTGCGCGCCGACCCCGCCCTTCCTGAGCCGGGGGATGTCGGTGTGCAGATGGGCCGACTGGTCGTCGGCGATGTCCAGGCGGTCCAGGTCGTACCTGACCTGCTCACGCAGCGCCCACGGCAGGTCGTTGTGGCCGTCGACCACGGGGAATTCGGCCAACAGGTCGTGCGCCTCTTCGAGGAAGTTCGTGGAGTCCATGGCCGTCACTTCCCGAAACCGAAGCTGTCCACACCCTGGACCTTGGCGCGCAGCCGCTTGCCCTTGTCCGTCGCCTGCTCGTTGAGCTCCTGGAGGAAGTCCCGCATCCGGGCCTGGAGCTCCGGGTCGTGCGCCGCGAGGATCCGGGCCGCCAGCAGCCCCGCGTTGCGCGCGCCGCCCACCGACACCGTCGCCACCGGGACGCCCGCGGGCATCTGGACGATGGACAGCAGGGAGTCCATGCCGTCCAGGTACTTGAGCGGTACGGGGACGCCGATCACCGGCAGCGGGGTCACCGAGGCGAGCATGCCGGGCAGAGCCGCCGCGCCGCCCGCGCCCGCGATGATCGCCTTGAGCCCGCGGTCCGCCGCGTTCTCGCCGTACGCGATCATCTCGCGCGGCATCCGGTGCGCCGAGACCACGTCGACCTCGTACGGGATCTCGAACTCGTCGAGGGCCTTCGCGGCGGCCTCCATGACGGACCAGTCGGAGTCCGAGCCCATGACGACGCCGACGAGAGGGGTGCTCATTCTGTGATCGTTCCTCGCAGGTAGCCGGCGGCATGGCGGGCGCGCTCCAGCACGTCGTCCAGGTCGTCGCCGTAGGTGTTGACATGCCCGACCTTGCGGCCGGGTTTCACGTCCTTGCCGTACATGTGGATCTTGAGCTGCGGATCCCTGGCCATGCAGTGCAGGTACGCCTGGTACATGTCGGGGTAGTCACCGCCGAGGACATTGCACATGACGGTCCAGGGCGCGCGCGGCCGGGGGTCGCCCAGCGGCAGGTCGAGCACCGCCCGCACGTGGTTGGCGAACTGCGAGGTGATCGCGCCGTCCTGCGTCCAGTGCCCGGAGTTGTGCGGGCGCATGGCCAGCTCGTTGACGAGGATCCGGCCGTCGGCCGTCTCGAACAGCTCGACCGCGAGGTGGCCGACGACGTCCAGTTCCTTGGCGAGGCGCAGGGCGAGCTGCTGGGCCTCGCCCGCCAGCTCGTCGGAGAGGCCGGGCGCGGGCGCGATGACCGTGTCGCAGACCCCGTCGACCTGCTGCGACTCGACGACGGGGTAGGCGACGGCCTGGCCGTGCGGGGAGCGGACGATGTTCGCCGCCAGCTCCCGTACGAAGTCGACCTTCTCCTCCGCGAGGACCGGGACGCCGGCCCGGAAGGGCTGCTCGGCGTCACGCTCGGACCGTACGACCCACACGCCCTTGCCGTCGTAGCCGCCTCGCACGGTCTTGAGGATGACCGGGAAGCCGCCCACCTCCGCGGCGAAGGCCGCGGCGTCGGCGGGGTCGGCCACGATGCGGTGGCGCGGGCAGGGCGCGCCCAGCTCGGTCAGCCTGGCGCGCATCACCCCCTTGTCCTGGGCGTGGACGAGCGCGTCGGGACCCGGGCGCACGGGAATGCCGTCCGCCTCCAGCGCGCGCAGATGCTCGATCGGCACGTGCTCGTGGTCGAACGTGATCACGTCACACCCGCGCGCGAAGTCACGCAGCGTGTCCAGGTCGTGGTAGTCGCCGATGACCACATCGCCGACCACCTGCGCCGCTGAGTCCTGGGGGGTGTCACTGAGGAGCTTGAATCTGAGGCCGAGGGGGATGCCCGCCTCGTGGGTCATACGGGCGAGCTGACCGCCGCCGACCATGCCGACTACCGGGAACGTCACGCCCCCAGAGTATCCGCCGTGCGACGGGACGGAGTCCGCGAGCGGTCCCGGAGGGGTCGGGGGAGGTCGATTGGGGTCCGGAGGCTTCGGGACGGGCCTCTGTGGGGCCTACCGTGCGTCACCTCCGCCTCAGGTGTGTCCTGGGCCACGGACCCGGCCCCGGGTCGGCCGACAGGGTCGCTGGTTAGCATGGCCGCACAGGACATCGACCGGACGGGGCTGAGCGGGCATATGGGCGAACGGGGCGCACTCCGTGTGCGACTGGACCGGCTCGTGCGCGAGGCGGCCAAGTTCGGTGCGGTGGGCGCCGTGGGACTGCTGGTCAATCTGGTGGTCTTCAACCTCGTACGGCACGCCACGGACGTGCCGGTGGTACGGGCCGGCATCCTCGCCACGGTCGTGGCGATCGTCTTCAACTACGTCGGCTTCCGCCACTTCACGTACCGGGACCGCGACAAGACCCGGCGTACGAAGGAACTGTCGCTGTTCCTGCTGTTCAGCGTGGTCGGCCTGGTGATCGAGAACGGGGTTCTCTACGCCGCGACGTACGGGTTCGGCTGGGACACCCCGCTCCAGAGCAACGTGTTCAAGTTCCTGGGCATCGGGGTCGCGACGCTGTTCCGCTTCTGGTCGTACCGCAGCTGGGTGTTCCGGTCCGTGCCGCTTCCCGCGGAGGCAGGCGAATCGTTCCTGGAGCGCAGTCCTGACCGGATACAGAGCTGACCGACGCGCACGCGCCGGGTTCAGCGGACCGGGCGGTCGTCGCCGTCGTCGCCGCCCCGCGGGGTGTGCGGCGCCTTGCGGGTACGGGCCTCCCTGCTGAGGAAGAGCGCGAAGACCGGCGGGTGCTGTTGGAGCAGTTCGAGCCGGCCGCCGTCCGCCTCCGCCAGGTCGCGGGCCACGGCCAGCCCGATGCCGGTGGAGTTGCGGCCGCTGATGGACCGCTCGAAGATCCGCGCGCCGAGGTCGGCGGGCACGCCGGGGCCCTCGTCGGTGACCTCGATGACGGACTGGTTGCCGGTGACGCGCGTGCGCAGCGCGACCGTACCGCCGCCGTGCATCAGTGAGTTCTCGATCAGGGCGGCGAGGACCTGGGCGACCGCGCCGGGGGTGCCGACGGCCCGCATGCCGTTGCGGCCCGAGCAGACGATCGCCCGTCCCGCGCTGCGGTAGGCCGAGCGCCACTCCTCCAGCTGCTGTTTGACGACCTCGTCGATGTCGAAGGCGACGGCGGAGCCGGTACGGGGGTCGCGCGCGTTGGTGAGGAGCCGCTCCACCACGTCCGTCAGCCGCTCGACCTGCGTGAGCGCGATCGTGGCCTCTTCCTTGACCGTGTCCAGGTCGTCGGTGGCGGAGATCTCCTCCAGCCGCATGGACAGGGCGGTGAGAGGGGTACGGAGCTGGTGCGACGCGTCCGCGGCGAGGCGCCGCTCGGCGGTGAGCATGCGGGCGATCCGCTCGGCGCTGGAGTCGAGGACGTCGGCGACCCGGTCCAGCTCGGGCACCGAGTACCGCTTGTGCCGGGGGCGCGGGTCGCCGGAGCCGAGGCGTTCCGCGGTCTCGGCGAGGTCGGTGAGCGGCGAGGCGAGTTTGTTGGCCTGCCGTACGGCGAGCAGGACGGCGGCGATGACGGCGAGGAGCGCGACCCCGCCGATGATCAGGAGGGTACGGCCGACCTCACGGGTGACGGAGGAGCGGCGCTCCTCGACCACCACCTTCTCGCCCTGCTCGCCGGTGGCCTTGCCCCGGATGACACTGCCGGTGGGGTGGTCGCCGAACTGGACGGGCGGGTGGCCGGGGATGTCGACCCGGGCGTAGCGGTCCTTGGTGATCTGGTCGGCCAGCATGCTGGGGGTGATGTTCTCTCCGCCGAGCAGCCGGCTGTCCACGATGCTGCCGATCCGGACGGCCTCGTTGTCCACGCTCTCCTGGGCGCTGCTGCTGATGGTGCGGGTCTCGACGATGACGAGCGACACCCCGAACACCGCGATGACGACCAGCACCACCGCGAGCGTGGAATTGATGAGACGACGGCGCAAGGTGCCCTCCGGGCGGGGTGGTGCGGGTCGTACCGGGCGGGACGACCCCCCGGCTCTTCCTAGCTCTTCTCGAAGCGGAAGCCGACGCCCCGTACCGTCGCGATGTAGCGGGGGTTCGCCGCGTCGTCGCCGAGCTTCTTGCGGAGCCAGGAGATGTGCATGTCGAGGGTCTTGGTGGACGACCACCACGTCGTGTCCCAGACCTCGCGCATCAGCTGGTCACGGGTGACGACCCGGCCTGCGTCGCGGACCAGGACCCGCAGCAGGTCGAACTCCTTCGCCGTGAGCTGGAGCTCCTCGTCGCCCATCCAGGCGCGGTGCGACTCGACGTCGATCCGCACGCCGTGGGTGGCGGGGGCGGGCGAGGGATCGGTGGCGCCGCGCCGGAGCAGGGCCCTCACCCGGGCGAGCAGTTCGGCCAGGCGGAAGGGCTTGGTCACGTAGTCGTCGGCGCCGGCGTCCAGCCCGACCACGGTGTCCACCTCGTCGGCGCGGGCGGTGAGCACCAGGATCGGCACGGTGTGGCCCTCGGCGCGGAGCCGGCGGGCCACTTCCAGGCCGTCCATTCCGGGCAGGCCGAGGTCGAGGACGACCAGGTCGACCCCGCCCTGGAGGCCGGCGTCCAGGGCGGTCGGACCGTCTTCGCGGACCTCGACCTCGTAGCCCTCCCGACGCAGGGCGCGGGCCAGCGGCTCCGAGATGGACGCGTCGTCCTCGGCGAGCAGTACACGGGTCATGGGGTGATGGTAGTCCGCGCCGGGCGCGCCTTGGGTAGCGATCGCGAGCGCCTGCGGGTCAGGGAGTCGATCCTGTGAAGCGCCTTCGAATGCGAAGGGATAGTTCCGCGTCTACCTGTGGTCCATCTCTCAGCCGACGGCTCACGGCCGACGGCTCACGAGAGAGAGGGCGGACCGGCCGCTCACGAGGGTGGGGCCGCCCGTCACGACGGGGGGGCCGCCAGCTCCGCCCAGACCGTCTTCCCCGTCTCGCCGGGGTTCCGCACGACACCCCAGTCGAGGCAGAGCCGCTGGACGATGAACATGCCGTGCCCGCCGGGGCGGCCCGCGCGGTGCGGGGTACGGGGTTCGGGCTGGCCGGCGCCGTGGTCCGTGACCTCCAGGCGCAGGACCTTCGCGTTGGTCGAGACGCGCAGCTCCTCCGGTCCTTCGGCGTGCAGGCACGCGTTGGTGACCAGCTCGGAGACGACCAGCAGGACATCTTCCGCGGCCGCCCGCCGGTCGGCGGTCGCCGCGGGGAGCCAGCCCCAGTCGTAGAGCGCCTGGCGGGTGAAGTCACGCGCGAGCGGGACGACCCCGCTCGCGTCGGACAGCGCGAGCGCGCGTACCCGCCCGTCGGACGGGGCGGAAGTGGTTCCCGCTTCGTCCGGCTCGGGGCCGAGGTCGCCCGGCGGAGGCTGCCGGGTGGTGCTCATCAGCGCTTCACCTCACCGATTCACCGAATTCCAGTTCGTCACTAAAGATCACTACACATCACAGACCGGGTCGGGGAGAGCTGGGTCGGCGGGCCTGCGGGGAGACTCCTGCCCCTGCGTATCGTGACAACACCCACATCACCGATGCGAAAGTCAGCAGGACCCGTCCGGCGGACAGCGCGGCCGGCTCGGACGGCGGCATGACGGGGAGAGTAGGGGGCCACGTACCCAGATCCGCCTCAGCCCGCCAGGGCGTCTTCGACGGAATCGTGGAGGGTGAAGACCGCGTCCGCCCCCGTGATCTCGAAGACCCTGGCCACGACGGGCAGCATGCCCGCCAGATGAACCCCGCCGCCGGCGGCGTCCGCCGTCAGACGGGCACCGAGCAGTACGTTGAGCCCGGTGGAATCACAGAATTCGAGCTGTGAGCAGTCGATGACCAGGCGTGCCCGGCCCTGCTCGAGCGCCGTCTCCAGCGGTACGCGCAGGACGTCCGCCGTGTGGTGGTCCAACTCGCCGGCCACCGTGACGACCTCGCTCCGACCCTCGGTCCGAACCTCGACCCGAAGGCGGCCCCGGTTCGCGCTGCCGACCGTCTGCCGGTCCATTCCCGTCCCTCTTCGTGTCTGGTAGCCATCGTCGGAAGTTCGCGCGCGTCGCATGCCGCTGACGCCGATCGAACATTACGCCTTTCACAGGCCGACCGGTAGCCGAAGTCCCCCACAATAAGGGCAAACCGAACAATTAGCACTTGCAACTGCCTGTACCGAGCGGGTAGGGCTAGGAGGAACACATTCCACACGACCGGCTTCGGAGGCGCCGCAAACCGCAGCAGAGCGTATTGGCTTCGGCGGCCACATGCCGAGAACGATGGAGGAAACGATGGCACCCCGGCTCGACGAACCGCTTTCCGAACCGCGTCCCAAGGGTGAATCACACACCAGGGATCTGGAGATCCTGCCCACTCAAGGCCTGGAGAACCTCCCCGCCGAGGGGCTGGAGAACCTGCCCGAGATCCCGCCCTTCGACGAGGTGGGGGCGGTTGATGCCCGGGCCCTGTCCAAGACGCTCTTCGCCCGTCTCGAGTCCCTCGAAGAGGGCACGTACGAGCACGCATACGTCCGCAACACCCTGGTCGAGCTGAATCTCGCCCTGGTGAAGTTCGCGGCCTCCCGCTTCCGCTCCCGCAGCGAGCCGATGGAGGACATCGTCCAGGTCGGCACGATCGGCCTGATCAAGTCCATCGACCGCTTCGAGTTGAGCCGTGGCGTGGAGTTCCCCACGTTCGCGATGCCGACGATCGTCGGCGAGATCAAGCGTTTCTTCCGCGACACGTCGTGGTCGGTACGCGTGCCGCGCAGGCTCCAGGAGCTGCGCCTCGAACTCGCCAAGGCGAGTGACGAACTGGCACAGCGACTGGACCGGGCACCGACCGTCGGGGAGCTGGCGGAGCGGCTGGGCCTCACCCACGACGAGGTGGTGGAGGGAATGACGGCGAGCAACGCGTACACCGCGAGCTCGCTGGACGCCCAGCCGACGGAGGACGACTCCGAGGGCGCACTGTCGGACCGGATCGGCTACGACGACCACGGCCTGGAGGGCATCGAGTACGTCGAGTCGCTCAAGCCCCTGATCGCGGAACTCCCGCAGCGGGACCGCCACATCCTTTCGCTGCGGTTCGTGGCCAACATGACGCAGTCGGAGATCGGCGAGGAACTGGGCATCTCACAGATGCATGTGTCGCGCCTGCTCACGCGGACGCTGGAGAAGCTGCGTAAGGGTTTGATGGTGGAGGAGTGAGGGGGCGTCGGTCTGACGCTCTGTCTGTCTCTGTCTGCCTGTCTCTGTCTGTCTGCCGGCGTGTGGGGAAGCTGCGGGTTCGGGCCGAGGGGTAGTCGGGTGTGGCCGGTCTTGTGTTGGTCGGCGTGGGGCCGCCCCTTGCTGTTGAGTGTCGCGGGTCCGGTCCGGGCGTCAAGGGCGCTCCTGCGGAGCGTCGGCTTCGCCGATTGCGCTGCGCTTCACCCTTGACCCCCGGCCCTGCCCCGCAAGGGAAGGCTGGGGGGGGCGGCCCGGGGGAAGGTCCCCCGACAATCCCCGGGGGAGGTTCGGGTTTCGTCGCGGGCCTCGGCTTTCGGCGGGGCTTTGCGCACCACTTGAATGGGGCAGTCGGTCTCAGTTCGGCGGCTGACCACCGTCCATCGGCCGATGCACAAGCACCGTGTCTGTGGTGAGTGGGTGGTGGGGCAGACGTGACGGGGGAGGCGGCCGTCAGGCCTCTTTCGGCGGGTTGAGTGCTCTCAGAGCCCCTTAATGAAACACAGGACACAAGACCGGGCAGGAGAGGCCCCCAACAGGCCTCAAAGCCTGGGCAAATAGGGCATATTCGCCGCCGGGACAGATGCGGCCCCGCCTGGCCCCGCAGCCGACCACGGATCTCAGACACGGTGCTTGTACGCCGGCAAACGGACGGCCCGCCAGCCGCCGAACCAGCCCGCCACCGCCCCATTCAAGTGGTGCGCAAAACCCCGCCGAAAGCCGGGGCCCGCGACGAAACCCCAACAACAAACAAGCCCCCCGGGGGACCTTCCCCCGGGCCGCCCCCCTCAGCCTTCACTTGCGGTTTCGGGGCGGGAGTCAAGGGTGAAACGAAGTGGAATCGGCGAAGCCGACGCTCCGCAGGAGCGCCCTTGACGCCCGACCCGAAACCGCGACACTCAACAGCAAGGGGCGGCCCCACGTTGCTCAACACAACCCGGCCACCCCCGACTACCCCTCCGCCCGAACCCGCACCCCGATCACTCACCCCTGCCCCCACTCCCTCCCCCTCAGCCACGCCCCCGCCTCCCCCGGCCCACCGAACCGCACCACCCTCAGCGGTGCGAAGCGGGGATTCGTCGTCCGGCCGGCTATGTCCATCCGCCGCGCCCCGTGCTGCGACCACGCCCACCACGCCGGGTGGTCCCGGCGGAACCACCCCGCCAGCGTCTCCCTGTTGCCGCCGAAGATCCGTTCTCGGCGTACGGTCCGCCTCAGCGATCTCCGCAGCACCCTGGGCATCACGACCCGCCTCGGGTAGTCCAGCCAGATCACGGTGTCGGCGTGTTCCCACAGCAGGTCGCGGACCTCGGGGTAGCCGAACGAGTCGAAGATCCAGGCCGGTGAGGCCGCGATGGCGGCCACCCGTACCGCGAAGTCCTCGTCCACCGTCCAGTCGGGGCCGGTGTAGTGCAGTGCGTCCATCTCGTAGTAGGGCAGGGCGAGTTCGCCGGCCAGGGTCCGCGCGAGCGTGGATTTGCCGGCCCCGCTGATGCCCACCACCAGAACGCGCCGCATCTGTGGATCGTACCGACGGCTGTCCGTGCGTCCGGTCCTGCCGCCTTATTGACGAGGCCGTCCGGTATGGGCCACATTGAGCCCGGGGCAGGGGGGAATCGGAATGGCTCTTGGGGAGAGCTGCCCGGCGGAGTTCAGTGCGCGCACGGTCTACTCCGGTCTGGAGTCGCTCATGCGCCGTCGCCTCGGCAGGGAATGTCTTTATGTGCCGTCGTGCCGGTTCGGGCTCTACCTGGCGCTGCGCCACTGGTGCCCGCCCGGCGGGCGGGTCCTCATGTCGCCGGTCAACGACGACGTCATCTTCTTCGTCGTGCTCGCCGCCGGACTGCGGCCCGTACAGGCGCCGTTGCACCCGTACGACGGGTCGATCGACCTGGACCGCGTGCCGGACTCCGACTGGCGGGGGCTGTCCGCCGTACTGACCACCAATCTGTACGGGAACCCCGACCCCGCTCCCGAACTGCGCGCCCGCTGCGACGCGTTGGGCGTTCCGCTGATCGAGGACGCCGCGCACGCCATCGGCAGTGCGGTGGCCGGTCGGCCCGTCGGCGGTTTCGGGGACGCGTCCGTGTTCAGTCTGTCCAAGCATGTGGGGGCCAAGACCGGTGGTTTCCTCGCCGTCGCGGACCCCTCTCTTCGTACGGAACTGGCCCTGGCCCGGGACGAGTTGCTGATGCCCACCCGGCTCCGCGCCGAACTCGCCTACGCCGTGCGGCCGTACGCCGAGGACGGGGTGCGCGGATTACGTCTGGTACGGGCCGCCCGCGCCGCGTTACGCGCCCTCGGCCAGGAGGAGCGCGAGGCGATCCGGATGCCGCTGCGGGCCGGTGACCTCAAGCAGGCGCTGGCCGGGGAGCCCGGCCTGAGCGGGTTCCACTCCTGGGTGCGCGTCGACATGCACGACTACCGGCTGCGGCCGGGGCGTACCCGCCTGAGACGTACGGAACGGCTGCTCACCGGACTCGACACGCGCCTCGACGCCCACCGGGCCGGTACGGAGCGGCTGTTGGGCAGTGTGTGGGGTGGTGGCGGGGGCCGGGAGGGCGGCCAGGAGCGGGGCGACGTACAGCCGCTGTTCCGCGTGCCCCTGCTCGTCCAGGACCGGGACGCGGCCATCGCCGCCCTCGCCCGGCGCCGTATCACCACCGGCTACCTCTACGACCCCCCGCTCGACACCTACGCGGGCGAGGTCTTCACCGATCCCTCGCCGTATCCCGCGCCCGCCGCCTGGTTCGCCCGGCACGCCCTGCCCGCCGATCCGCGCCGCGCCGACGAGATCATCCGCGTGCTCAGCGCGGCCGGCGCCCGGCCGGCCGTGTGGGACGGGCGCGGCTGAGGTGGCCGAGACCACCCGGCTGCGCGGTCCCGCCGGCCCGGCCGGGGGGAAGGCGGACACCCCCGCGCGGGACGGGCACGACTCGATGTTCCGCAACGCGTACGCGCTCATGCTCTCCACCGGCGTCTCCGCCGCCCTCGGCCTGGGATTCTGGCTGGTCGCCGCCCGCTACTACACGGAAGAGGCCGTCGGGCAGGGCTCCGCCGCCATCGCCGGCATGCGGCTGCTCGCCTCGATCACCGCCACCACCATGATCGGCGCGGTGGTGCGGTACGTGCCCCGGGCCGGGCGCGCCACCGGCTCGCTGGTCCTGCGCGCCTACGCCGTCAGTTCGCTGGTCGTCTGTGTCGCCTGCGTGGTGTTCCTGCTGACCCTCGACCTCTGGGGTCCGTCGTACGCGCCCCTCGACGGGCTCACCGCCGGGCTCGTCTTCACCGCGTCCTGCGTCACCTGGGCGCTGCTCACCCTCCAGGACGGTGTGCTCACCGGCCTCAGGAGAGCCTTCTGGGTGCCGGTCGGCAACGCCGTCTTCTCCCTCGCGAAGCTGCTGCTGCTCGTCGTGTTCGCGACCGCGATGCCCGTCCTCGGTGTCTTCGTCTCCTGGGCCGCCGCGATCGCCCTGTCCGTCCTGCCGCTCGGCTGGCTGATCTTCCGCAGGCTCATCCCCCGCCAGGCCGAGGCCGACCACGACCGTGAGCCGCCGCGCCTCGGGGACATCGGGCGGTTTCTCGCCGGGGACTCGGTCGGGGCGCTGTTCAGCCTCGCGATGATCAATCTGCTGCCGGTGATGGTCGCGGTCCGCTTCGACGCGGCGCACAACGCCTTCTTCTACACGGCGTACACCGTCGGCGGCACGATGGAGTTCATGGCCATCAACATGGCCTCCTCGCTCACCGCGCACGCCTCGCACAGCCCGGAGCGGCTGGCGGAGGGGGTGCGGGGGGCGCTGCGCCGGATGGCGGTCCTGCTGGTGCCCGTCGTCCTGGTGCTGGTGGTCTTCGCCCCGCAGGTGCTCGCGCCGTTCGGACCCGACTACGCCGAGCACGGCACAACCGTGCTGCGGCTGCTGGCCGCCGCCGCCCTCCCCCGCGTGGTGGTCGAGTTGTACATCGGCGTGCTGCGGGTCCAGGGCCGTACGGGCATGCTCGCCGTCCTCCAGGGCGCCATGTGTTCGCTGGTGCTGGGCAGCGCGATGTTCCTGCTCGGGCCGACCGGGATCTCCGGGGCGGGCCTGGCGATGCTGGGGTCCATGACGCTGGTCGCGCTGGTCGCGGCGCCGGGTCTGCGGGCGGCGCTCAGCGGCCGGCCGCCACGTGCCACCTGGCTGACGCGGCTGGTGCGGCGGGAGGATTCCCGGCGCGAGACGGTACGGCCGGACGACAACTACGGCACCAACTGGGCGCGGCGGGCCGCGTATCCGCACAGCGCGCACCACCACTCGGGCACGCCGGCCTTCGGGATTCCGGCGGGGGCGGTCGGGCGGGTGAAGGCGCGGGAGGGGGCGGTACGGCGGGGGGCCGCGCGGCTGCCCGCGCCCCGTGGGCGTTCCAGCGAGCGTGAGGAGCGCTGGATCACCCTGCTGTGGCTGCTGCTCGGGCTGGCCGCCGGGCTGTTCTGGTCCCCACTGGCGCGCGTTGTCCCGCTCGGCCAGGACCCTTTGACCGGACGGGAGTTGATCGACGCCCTGCCTCCGCTCACCCTCGCCGGGGGCGTCCTGCTGATCGTCGTCCAGTGCGCCGCCACGTCGCTGGTCCGGCCCCGGCCCGTGCTCCTCGGGACCGGGCTGCTGATCAGTTTCGCGTCGCTGCACTCGGCGCCGCCGCTGCTGGGCGTACGGCCCGACCGGGCGTCGGGGCCCTGGCACCGGCCGGTCACGGATGTCCTGGCCGACCTGGTGGATCTCTCGGTGGGCGGGGAGCCGTTCGGCCGGGACGACGTCCTGCGTGCGCTGCCGGTGGCCCTGCAACTGCTGTGTCTCGGGCTGGCCGCCCTGGCCCTGTGGGCCGTACGGGCCGACGGCCGGTTCACAGCCGGGGTGTTGTGGGTGCTGGTGATCACCGGGTGGGCGGCACAGGACCCGTTCGCCGCCGCGCCCGTGCCGGTGTTCCTGGGGATGGCCGGGGTGGCGGGCGTGGCGCTCGCCCTACGGTGTATTCCGCCGGTACGGCGCTACCGCCCGGGCAGCGGCTGATTGAAGTAGCCGTCACGGCCCGCCTCGCGGTAACCCTCCAGCGCCGGGCCCTTGTTGACGGTCAGGTCGCAGTTGGCGCCGGGTACCGGACGGTTCCAGTGCACCAGCGCCTTCACCTCCGGCAGGGTGGGCGCGGTCTTCGGGATGTCCTCGTACCAGCCGCGCTGCCGGTCGGGACTGGCCGGGTCGGGTGCCGTACTGAACTCGGCGAGCATCACCGGCTTGGAGCCGGAGATGTTCGCGCGCAGCCAGTCGTACGACGGGCGCTGGCTGCGGTCGAAGCCCAGCCAGTCCGGGGAGTCGTGGCACTGGAAGTAGTTGTACTGGTCCATGCCGATCCAGTCGACGTACGCGTCCCCCGGGTAGAGCTTCTTCATCAGCTCGGCGTTCCCGAGGTAGCCGGACACGGTCCACACCCACACCACATTGTCCACGCCGAGCTGCCTGAACCGGTCGTAGATGTGCCGGTAGGCGGCGACGAACTCCTCGGGGGTGCCGGCGTCCGGGGTGCGGAAGTCGGTCTCCTGGTCGAAGGAGAAGAAGATGCGTTTGCCGTACGCCTTGAGGCGGCGCGCCTGCGGATCGATGATCTCCTCGTCGAAGTCACCGGCGGCGACCTTGTCCCAACCGAGTTGTTTCTCCGTCCAGTTCCGGTGGTGCGGCTCGGTCCACACGGTGGACTCCCAGGCGAGCATCAGCATCCGGTCCTCGCCCAACTCCCGCTCGTCCGGGGTGAGCAGTGTCCCGTCGAGGTCGGTGCCGGACATGTCGTGGTAGTTGTAGACAAGGTCGAGCTTGCGGCCGATCTTCTTCTCGAAGCCGTGGACGGCGTCGGTGAGCGAACCGTTCTCCGCGTACGGGACGTACGCGCCCCACCAGGCGCCGCACGGCGGTTCCAGCAGGGTGGTGGGGGCGCAACTCGTCGGTGGCGCGGGGGCGTTCTCCTGCCGGTCGATCCAGAGGCCGGCTCCCGTGAGCAGCGCGCCGACGACGGTCAGGGCGAGGGCGAGGAGGGTGGCCCCGCGGGCGCCCCGGGGTGACCGGTCCGTCATCGAGGCGCCTCGGGATCCGGTTCGGGGGCCGCATCCGGTTGGCGCGTCGCTGCGGGGAGTGGCAGGGCGGGCAGGAGGCTCGCGAGGGTGGTGACGGTGGCGAGCGCGGCGAGGAAGAGGGTCGCCGAGAAACCGGACACCAGGAACAGCGCGGTGGCTGCGAGCGTCGCGAGGGAGAGGCTCAGGGGCGCGGCGAGCGCCAGCACCTCCAGCCGGGCGGCGGGGCGCGACCGCTGCGGGAGCAGCAGAGCGAGGCCGGGGCCGAGGCTGACGAAGAGAAGGACCGGTATCCACCGCGACGGCGACCCGTCGGGCAGCGCGGTGGCGGCCAGGGCCACCCAGCCGGACAGGGCGAGACCGCTCCGGAGAGCGATGTGGTCGCGCGGCGGGAGGATGCCGGGGGTGCGGCGCGGGAACGAGGGCGCGGTGGGTGGCTCGGGGGCGGGGGACGCGGCGGCTCCTGCGGGCGGAGCCGCCTGGACGGGTCGCTCAGACGCGGCAGACGGCGTGAGCGCCGCGGGCGCGGCGGGCGCAACCGGAGGGCCGGGCTTGGCGGACGCCATGGCCGCTGCGGGCGAGGCGGGCTCGGCAGGTCGGTCGGGCGCGGCAGGCTCGGGCACGACGGGCGGCCCCGGTGTCCCAGGCGCCACCGGCGCCTTGGGCTCGGCTGGCGCGTCGGTGCGCGCCTGATCGGCGGGCTCCGGGCGCGTCCCCGCAGGGGCGCCGGGCTCGTTCGTCCCGGGTTCGGTGCCGGTGTCCGTGTCGCCGGCGCCCGCGCCCGCACGCCTCCGCTCGGCGCCCGCGTCTCCGCCGCCCGGGTTTCGTTCCCCGGCGCGGTCGTTCTCGGGGTCTCCTGGTCGCATCGCGGCGGCCTCCACGTCAGGGGGTGGGTGCGGCGGGGGCGGGGGCCTCGACGTGTTCCAGGACCAGGCCGTACCGGCTCTCCTCCACCACGCGGAAGTGCGGTGAGCGCTTCAGCGCCTCGCCCATGCGCGCGAAGCCGCCGGCCGGCAGGTAGCCCTCGCCGATGGTCGCCTCCTCCTGGGTCGGGGTGAGGATCACGTACGCGGTCCGTCCGGCCGGGATGCCCGCGTCCAGGTAGCCCGCCGGGTCCTTGAGCATCTTCAGGTTCTCCGGCACCTCCTGCTCCGTGAAGAACCACCGCTCGTACTGGTCGTAGCGGTGGTACGCGCCCGGGAAGGACCCGGTGGTGGCGAGGATCAGCGAACCCTCCGGCGCCCGGTCGTAGGCGCGTTCGACCAGCGCGGTCTCCGCCGGCGGCGCGTACTGCATGCCTTCCTTCCCGTAGTACGAGGGCAGGAAGCCGGCCAGCAGGGCGACCAGCGCGACCGGCAGCGCCACCACCGCCGCCCGGCGCGCGAGGCGGCGCGACCGGCCCGCCTCGGCGGCTGCCGGGACGAGCGCGGCGGCGGCGAAGAACGCCGTGCCCGGCAGCCCGAACAGGTAGACGCGGAACAGCATTTCGCCGCCGTAGTCGTTGACCGCGAAGAGCGGCACCGGCGCCGCCGCCGCCAGCAGCAGCGGCAGCGCGCTGTGGGTCAGCCTGCGCCGCAGCAGTACGGCCGCCCCGGCCAGTACGGCGAGCGCGGCAACCATCAGAATGTTGGCCGCGCCCACCAACTCCGGCCCCGGACCGGTCGGTTCACCGGCGAATCCGGGGCGGGAGTTCTGGAGCAGCCGGCCCGCCGAGTCGCGCAGGGTGCCGAGGGTGTCCAGGAACAGCGGGCGGCCCATCGTCAGGTCCCAGACCAGCATGACAACCCCGGTCACCACCAGCAGCCCGAGATTGCGGTAGCGGCGGGTGAGGCAGAGCGCCATCAGGGTCATGCAGAGCATGACGGGCGTCAGTTGGTGCGAGGCGTTGACGGCGGCGACCAGCGGCACGAGCACCGCCACCCCGATCGCCCGCTGACGGCGGGTGGTGGGCGGGGGCACGGACGCCGCCGCCGGGTCGAGGTGGGCGCGTTCGCGCAGCCTCCCGGCGGAGCCCGGCCGGACGAAGTGCCGTACGACCACGGCGAACACGGTCAGGAAGAGCAGATACGCGAAGGCCTGCGGGGCGAGGTAGTCCTGGCCCACCCAGTTGGCGAGCTGGAAGATCCAGACCGCCGTCCACACCAGACGCCAGTCGTCGGTGAACGTCCGGTAGATGAGCACCAGGACCGGCATCATCAGCAACCCGAAGGCGACCGGCGCCCAGTTGGTGTACGCGGCGGCGCCCTCCACCCCGAAGGCCCTGATCAGCGCCGCGTTGAGCGAGAAGAAGCCGGGCCACTGGTCGTACGCCGACATCCCGCCGGAGAGTTCGGTGTACGGATGGAAGGTCCCCTCGGCCAGCAGCCGGGCGATCACGGCGTCGTGCTTCGACGCCCAGGCGTAGCGCACCGAGTCGTACAGCAGGGCCGGTGGGGCCTTGAGCGCCACCAGCATCGCGACGCAGTAGGTCAGCGGCCACCAGGGCGCGGTGCCGGCCCGGCGCAGGCTGGCCAGGAAGCCGGCCGAGAGGACGACCAGCGAGACGTAGAAGACGACCGGGAAGCGGTCGAGGAGCCCGAACTCCCCGATGTCGCGGAACCCGATCCGGGGTAACGACCAGGCCCACAGCCCGGCGCCGACAACCAGCGGGAGCCAGGAGAAGAGCAGTTGGGGACGGAGCGGAGTCTTCGTCGTGCGCCCGGGGAGTGGCTGGTCCGCCGTCCGCGAGGTGTCCGGCGCCTTTGGTACGGGCTCCTGTACGGGGGGCAGCGCGCCGCTCCCCGAGACCGGTGTGGACACACGTTGCTGCACAGTGCGACTCCCCCCACAGATGTGGTCGCGGCCGTCACGCCGCTGTCCCTGAAGCGAAGTATAAGAACGGTCATCGTGTTTGTGTTGTTCTCGTACGCCCCTGATACACAAGGGAGTTGGGGTGCGCGCGGGCCGCGCTACCCCGCGAACTCCGGCCCGCGCAGACGGGCGCGCGTCCTGCGGTACAGCCGCCAGCCCACTGTGGGCAGCGCGTCGTTGAACGGCGCGACCCGCACCGCCTCACCCTCCGCCGGCCCGCCGTCCATCCAGCGCTCGACGTGCCGCACGGTGTGCCGGCGGCGCAGGATGAGCCGTGCGATGCGGTACGACTCGTCGCGGTACGAGGAGAGCGCGTGCCGTACGGCGACGGCCGAGGCGTACCCGGCGTCGGCGGAGGCCCGCCGTACGGCCGGGCTGTTGTAGCCGTGCGGGTAGGCGAGATGCGCCACCTCGTGGCCGAGGACGTCCTCCAACGCCGCCTTGGAATCGCGTAGTTCGCGGTTCAGCGCGCGGGCGGGGAGGGTGTCCAGCTGCGGGTGGGTGACGGTGTGCGCCCCCACCTCGATCCCGTACGACTCCAGTCGCGGTGCCTGCGCCAGCCGCATCATCGGGGCCGGCGGGAGGAGGCTGGTACGACCCGGGGTGATGGCCCCGGTGGTCAGATACGCGGTCGCGGGCAGGTGGCGGGCGGCGAGCGCCTCGGCCGTGGGGCCCGGCAGGTCGGCGAAGCCGTCGTCGAAGGTGAGGACGACGGGCCGGGGCGGCAGGGGGCGGCCGTCCACGAGATGGCGGACGAGCGCGCTGATCGGCACCGGCGTACGGCCACTGGCCACCACGGCGTCCAACTGCGCCGCGAAGTCCCCCGGTGTGACAGTGAATTCGGCGATCCAGGCGGGTGGGTCGTCCATGACGGCGTGGTAGAGGAGGACGGGGATCGGTGGGCTCGTGCGTGAACCGCCTTCGCTCATGACCGGCTCCCGCGCGTTCGCAGACGCGCCTTGAGGTATCCGAGGGGGCCGTGGAGCATCCCCCGGCGCTCCAGCCGCGAGAGGCTGCGCGGCCAGGGGTGGGCCTGGGCGCCGTGCGCGCCGGGGGCGGTGCTTGTGCCGGGGGTTGTTCCCGCGTCCGGCCCGGCCCGGTGCGCGGTGATCGCTCGGGCGTGGGCGAGGCCGCGCGGCAGCTTCCACAGGAGCGAGGGCAGCAGTGCGGGGCGGCGGACCAGGATCGCGGTGAGGTACGCGGTGAGGCCGGCGCCGTACCCGTACGCCTGGTTCCTCAAGTCCTGCCAGGTCTCCCGGTGGTGGTGCCAGACGAGCGCCCCTGGCGTGTAGCGCAGGCGGTGTCCCGCGCTCAGGACCCGGACGAAGGCGTAGAGGTCGTCGCCGCCCCTGGCGGGTGTTCCGGTGCCGGTGGCCGGGTCGAATCCGCCTACGGAGGCGAGGACTTGGGCGCGGAAGGCCATGTTGGCTCCCGAGCCGAAGCTGCCGGCGGTGAAGGGGAAGAGCGGTTCGTCGGCGGGCGGCGCGGCCGGGTCGTACAGCCGCGGTGTGAAGCCCTTGGCGAAGCCGCCGTGGCTCTCCAGCAGGATCTGGGCGGGGGTGGTGAGGCGGGCCGGGAGGATCAGGCCGGTGGTGCAGCCGAGGCGGGGGTCGGCGGCGAAGGGTTCGGTGAGGGCGGTGAGCCAGTGCGGATCGGCGACGACGTCGTCGTCGGTGAAGGCGAGCACCTCCCCCCGCGCGGCGGCGATGCCCCGGTTGTGGGCGGCGGCCAGGCCCGGGACCGGCTCCTGGACGTAGTCGACGCGGCCCGCGTAACGGCCCTGGACGAGGTCGCGGGTGGCGGTGGTGAGGGGCGCGTTGTCCACGACGAGGACCCGGAAGTCCGGGTGGTCCTGGGCGAGGAGGGAGTCGAGCGCGCGGGCGAGTGGGGCGGCGCGCTCGCGGGTGGCGACCACGACGGTGGCGCGGGGAGGCGGCGGGGTGGGGCGCTCGGCACACGGCGGGGGTACGGGCTCGGCGCGCGCCCGGTGTTCGGCGGAGCGGCCCTGCGCGTTGCGCCGCTTCCGTACGGCCCACTCGGCGCGGAACGCCTCCGCGAGCACCTCCGCCGGGTCCTCACCAGTGCGTACCTGGGCGAGGACCGTCGCGGCCGGGCGGCCCCGGAGCCGTACGAGCGCGTACACCCCGCCCTCGCCCAGGGGCGGGCCGCCGGGCGCCGGCCTCAGGGACAGCACCTCCCCGTCGGGGCCGTCGAGATCGATCTCGGCGACCGCGAGCGGCGGCAGGTCGGGCAGTCCGGCCCGGGCCGCCTCCCCCTCGGTCACCGTGTCCGGTGTACGTGTTCGGTCGAGCACCGCTCACTCCCCCCGTCCGCTCCGCCGTGGTCACCGGTCACGCAGACGGCCCACCTGGTTCAGGGTCCGCTGCGCGTAGCCGGCCAGCCTCGGCCGGTTCCGTACGTAACTGTGCGCGCGGCGGGCCGGTTCGCGGCCCAGCCAGGCGAGGGCCGCCCGGGGCCCCGGCCGTACGGACGAGCCCTCGTACACCCGCAGCGCACCGGTCTTGAGCGCGTCCTTGTACTCCGCCGCGCCGCGCCCCAGGTCGAGCAGGCCGATCCCCTCGGCCGCGGCGGTCTCCGCCATCCGCAGATGGAGGATCAGGCCGGGCGAGAACTTGGCGAACTCGGGGTCGTACGCGGGAAACCAACACGACAGGACCGTGCGCGAGCGGAGTCCGAAGTGCGCGGCGACGGGCCGGTCCCCCGCGTACAGCACGGAGAGCACACCGGAGCAGCCGGGCGCGCGCGTGACCGCCAACTCCCGTACCAGCTCGCTGATCCACTCCTGGGCGAAGCGGTCGCGGCGGCCCGTCCTGCGGTACTGCGCCGACTTCCACCCCATGAGCGTGCGCAGCGCCCGGGGGTCGCGTTCGTCGAAGACGAAGCGTGTCCCGCCCGCCTGGCGGCCGAGTCTGCGCTCCTTCGCCGTGGTGGTCCTGAGGAACTTGGGTGACTGGGCCCGCAGGACGGCTTCGTACGCCTCGTACCCCTGTCCGACGTCGATGACCGGTGACGCGAACTCCTCGGCGGCGGCCGGGACGAACAGGTCCTGTCCCGCTTCGAGGTTGTCGAATTCCCAGGACGAGAGGGAGCAGGCGCGCAGCAACTCGCGCGCCGTGAGCCGCAGTCCGGTGCGGAGGACCGCGCCCTGGCAGTCGGAGACACCTGTCCCGATGGCTCTGCCCTGCCCCAACGGGCCTTTCTCGTACGGGAAGAAGCCCACGGGCTCGTCGCCGTCCCCGTTCCCGTCCGCGCCCCTTTCCCGTACGACGGCGATCCTGGACCGGGGGCGTACCCGGCCGACCGCCCGGGTGAACTCCGGTTCCATGAACGGGTTGGCGGGTGCGCCGGACTTGGCGCGCAGTTCGCGCCAGGCCTCCGCCTCCCCCTCGCTCAACTCGGCGGGTGCCAGCACACGGATGCGCGCGGCACTGCGTACGTCGCTGCGTAAGTCGCTCAACTCGACCCCCCGGTCCCCCTGCCCCCGCGCGTCCACGTCCTCCGTGAACTCGTGCGTGGGCACACGCTCGTGAGGACGGTACCGGCCCAAATCCCGCCGGGACAGTGCCAGTCGCCCATCTTGTGACGGATCCGTCGAGGAGGCGGGTGACGCGGGGCGGGAGAGGTTTCAGAGGCGTACCCCGCTCCGCCAGACCGACGAGACCAGCGGGACGCCGGGACGGTAGGCGAGGTGGACGTGGCTCGGGGCGTCCAGGACGGTGAGGTCGGCGCGGGCGCCGGGGGCGAGACGGCCGATGTCCGTACGGCGCAGGGCCTGCGCGCCGCCCGCGGTGGCCGACCAGATCGCCTCGTCGGGGGTCATGTGCATGTCCCGTACGGCGAGGGCGATACAGAACGGCATCGACGAGGTGAAGGACGAGCCGGGGTTGCAGTCGGTGGAGAGGGCGACGGTCGCGCCCGCGTCGAGGAGCCTGCGGGCGTCCGGCCACGCGGCGCGGGTGGAGAACTCGGCGCCGGGGAGCAGCGTGGCGACCGTGTCGCTGTGGGCGAGCGCGTCCACGTCGGCGTCGGTGAGGTGGGTGCAGTGGTCGGCGGAGGCGGCGTCGAGTTCGACGGCGAGCTGGACGCCGGGGCCGTAGGACAGCTGGTTGGCGTGGATGCGGGGGTGCAGGCCCTTGGCGCGGCCCGCGAGGAGGATCGCGCGGGCCTGGTCGCCGTCGAAGGCGCCGGTCTCGCAGAAGACGTCGATCCAACGGGCGTACGGGGCGCAGGCGTCGAGCATGTCGCCGGTGACGAGCGCGACGTACGCGGCGGGGTCGTCGGCGTGGTCGGGCGGGACGATGTGGGCGCCGAGGTAGGTGACCTCGTCGGTGTGCTCGCTCGCGATGCGCAGGGAGCGTGCCTCGTCCTCGACGGTGAGGCCGTAGCCGGACTTGGTCTCCAGGGTGGTGGTGCCCTGGCGCAGGGCCTCGGCGACGTAGCGGGCGATGGTGGCGCCGAGGTCGGCGTCGGAGGCGGCGCGGGTCGCGGCGACGGTGGTGCGGATACCGCCGGCGGTGTAGGCGCGGCCGGACATCCTGGCGTTGAACTCGGCGGTGCGGTCGCCGGCGAAGACGAGGTGGGAGTGGGAGTCGACGAAGCCGGGGACGACGGCCCGGCCGCCGAGGTCGAGGGCGTTGTCAGTGGGGGGTGCTTTGCTTGATTCACCGACCCAGACGACGCGGTCGCCGTCGATGACGACGGCCGCGTCCTGGATCAGACCGATGGGGGATCCGTCACCGAGGGAGGGGTCGTTGGTGACCAGACCGGCGATGTTGGTGAGGGCGGTGGTCGCCGCCGTCGTGGCGGTGGTCCGCGGGGTGTTCGGCGTGCTCGTGGGCATGGTGGGGGTGCGCTCCTTCGGCGGCTTCGCCGCGGGCCGGACGTCGGGGGTCAGGCGCGGCCGGACAGGGCTCCGATCGCGTCGGCGAGGGCCCGCGCGGTGTCGGGGATCCGTGTGTGGACCCCGTCCCGGACGACATGACGACCGCTCACGACCGTGTGGCGTACATCAGCGGCGGAGGCGGCGAATACGGCGGTCTCCGCTCCGAGCCGGGGCAGTGGTCCCGCTGTCCTGACCGAGTCCAGGGCGATCGTGACGAGGTCGGCGAGTGCCCCTTGTTCGATCCGGCCCGCCTCGGGCCAGCCGAGTGCCGCGTGGCCGTCGGCGGAGGCGGCGTGGAGCAGGGCGCCCGCCGTCCAGTGGCCGCGGGTGCGGGTGCGCAGGCGTTCGTTGAGTTCCATCGCGCGGGCCTCTTCGAAGAGGTCGATCACGGCGTGGCTGTCGCTGCCGAGCGAGAGCGGCGAGCCCGCGCGCTGGAGCTGGGCGGCGGGTCCGATGCCGTCGGCGAGGTCGCGCTCGGTGGTGGGGCACATGCAGGTGCCGGTGTGGGTGGCGCCCAGCAGCGCGATGTCCTCGTCGGTGAGGTGGGTGTTGTGGATGCCTGTGGTGCGGGCGCCGAGAACACCGTGGTCGTTGAGGAGCTGCACGGGGGTGCGGCCGTGGACGGCGAGGCAGGCCTCGTTCTCGGCGGCCTGTTCGGAGAGGTGCACGTGGAGGGGGGCGCGGCGGGCCCGGGCCCACGCGGCGACGGTCGGGAGCTGTTCGGCCGGCACGGCCCGTACGGAATGGATCGCCGCGCCGATCCGCGCGTGGCCGCTGTCCTTGAGGGCGGAGGCCCTCTCCGCCCAGGCGTCGGCGGTGCCGTCGGAGAAGCGGACCTGGTGACGGTCGGGGGCGGCCCCGCCGCGCCGCTTGGAGACGCCGGACGAGAGATAGGCGGTGTCGAGCAGGGTGATCCTGATGCCGGCGTCGGCGGCGGCCGCGATCAGGGACTCGCCCATCGCGTTCGGCTTGTCGTAGGGGGTCCCGTTGGCTCCGTGGTGGAGGTAGTGGAACTCACCCACGCAGGTGATGCCCGCCAGGGCCATCTCGGCGTACACGGCGCGGGCGAGGGCGTGGTACGAGTCGGGGGTGAGCCGGGCGGCGGTGCGGTACATCAGCTCGCGCCAGGTCCAGAAGGTGCCGGAGCCGACCTGGGTGGTGCCGCGCAGGGCGCGGTGGAAGGCGTGGGAGTGGGTGTTGGCGAGCCCGGGGAGGGTCAGTCCGCGCAGGGCCACGGCGCCCGGGGGTGGGGTGTCGGTCTCGGTGCGGACGGCGGTGATCCTGCCGTCGGCGACCTCGACGGTCACGCCGGGCTCGACGTGGTGGTCGAGCCAGGCGTGCTCCAGCCAGTAGGTGGTGCGGGGTCCTTGCCGGTCCTGTGGCTCCGGCGACTCCTGCCGCGGCTCCTGGGGTGCTTGGCGGTCCTGCGATCCGTGCGACTGCTGCGATCCGTGCGACTCCTGCGGTCCCTGCGTCATGCGCACGCCAGTCCTTCCAGTACGTCGGCCAGAGCCAGGACGCCCGCCGCGCAGTCGTCCTCGGCCGCGGATTCGGCCGGGGAGTGCGATACGCCGGTCGGGTTCCGTACGAACAGCATGGCGGTTGGAATGGATCCGGACAAAATACCCGCGTCGTGCCCGGCGCCGGTGCCGAGGACCGGGACGGAGGCGGGGCCCTTCGCGGGGCCGGAGAGGATCCTGGCCAGCTCGTCGCGCAGGGCGTGCTCGAACTCGACGACGGGCGTGAAGGACTCCCGTACGACGCTCAGGTCGATCCCGGCGCGCTCGGCGGCCTCGCGGGCCGCCGCCTCGATCCCGGCGACGACGGTGTCCAGGGTGGCCTGGTCGGCGGCGCGGGAGTCCAGCCAGCCACGGACGAGGGAGGGGATGGCGTTGACGCCGTTGGGTTCGACGGAGATCTTGCCGAAGGTGGCGAGGGCCCCGGCCAGCTCGGCCTCGCGGCGGGCGGCGAGGACGGTCTCCGCGTACGTCAGCATCGGGTCGCGGCGGTCGGCGAGGCGGGTGGTGCCCGCGTGGTTGGCCTCGCCGCGGAAGTCGAACCGCCAGCGGCCGTGCGGCCAGATCGCCGAGGCGATGCCGACCGGGTCGCCGGAGAGGTCGAGGGCGCGGCCCTGCTCGACGTGCAGTTCGACAAACGCGCCGATACGGGCCAGGCGTTCGGGGTCCGGGCCGAGGGTGGCGGGGTCGTGTCCGGCCGCCTCCATGGCCCGGGGCAGGGAGACGCCGTCGCCGTCGCGCAGCTCGTACGCCTTCTCGGCGGTGAGCTGTCCGGTGGTGAGCCGGGAGCCGACGCAGGCGAGACCGAAGCGGGCGCCTTCCTCGTCGCCGAAGTTGGCGACGGCCAGGGGCTTGGTGAACCGCGCTCCCCGGCGGCGCAGTTCGTCCAGGGCGGCGAAGGAGGACACCACACCGAGCGGGCCGTCGAAGGCGCCGCCGTCGGGGACGGAGTCGAGGTGGGAGCCGGTGACGACGGCGTCCCCGGCCAGGGGGTCGCCGAGCCAGGCCCACTGGTTGCCGTTCCGGTCGAGTTCGTGGGCCAGGCCGCGGATCTCGGCCTGGGCGCGGAACCAGGCGCGGCAGTCGGTGTCGGCGGCGGTCCAGGCGTAGCGGCGGTAGCCGTGGCTGATGGCGTCCCGTCCGACGGGGGCGAGGTCGCGCCACATCTCCTGGAAGGAGGGCGGGTTCCCGGCCGTCCCGGCCGCCCCGGTCGGGGTGCCGGGTTCGCGGGCGGGCGGCGCGGGGCGCGGGGTGCGGGGGGTCACGCGGGGGTGCCGTCCGTCGTGGGGGTGGCGGACCCGCCGGCGGAGGGCCCGGCCGCGGAGGACCCGTCGGCGGCGCCCTCGCGCATCGGGACGCGGACGCCGCGCTCCTCGGCGACCCTCTCCGCGATGTCGTAGCCGGCGTCGACGTGGCGGATGACGCCCATGCCCGGGTCGTTCGTCAGGACGCGGCGGATCTTCTCGCCCGCGAGCTTCGTGCCGTCGGCGACGGTGACCTGCCCGGCGTGGATCGAGCGGCCCATGCCGACCCCGCCGCCGTGGTGGATGGAGACCCAGGAGGCGCCGGAGGCGACGTTGACCATGGCGTTGAGGAGCGGCCAGTCGGCGATGGCGTCGGAGCCGTCGAGCATGGACTCGGTCTCGCGGTACGGCGAGGCCACCGAGCCCGCGTCCAGGTGGTCGCGGCCGATGACGACGGGCGCGGCCAGCTCGCCGGAGGCGACCATGTCGTTGAACCGCTCGCCCGCCTTGTCACGCTCGCCGTACCCGAGCCAGCAGATGCGGGCCGGGAGGCCCTGGAAGTGGACGCGTTCGCCGGCCAGCTTGATCCAGCGGTGGAGGGACTCGTTCTCGGGGAAGAGTTCGAGGATCGCCTTGTCGGTCTTGTGGATGTCGGACGCCTCGCCGGACAGGGCCGCCCAGCGGAACGGGCCCTTGCCCTCGCTGAACAGCGGCCTGATGTAGGCCGGTACGAAGCCGGGGAAGGCGAAGGCCCGCTCGTACCCGGCGAGTTGTGCCTCGCCGCGGATGGAGTTGCCGTAGTCGAAGACCTCGGCGCCGGCGTCCATGAAGCCGACCATCGCCTCGACGTGCCGCGCCATCGACTCGCGGGCGCGCAGGGTGAAGTCGGCGGGCTTCTCGGCGGCGTACGCGGCCATGTCGTCGAAGTCGACGCCGAGCGGGAGGTAGGCGAGCGGGTCGTGCGCGGAGGTCTGGTCGGTGACGATGTCGATCGGGGCGCCCTCGGCGAGCATGCGGGGCAGCAGTTCGGCCGCGTTGCCCAGCAGCCCGATGGAGAGCGGGCGGCGCGCGTCACGGGCCTCGGTGGCCAGCTGGAGGGCGTGGGCGAGGCTGTCGGCCCTCACGTCCAGGTAGCGGTGCTCGATCCGGCGCTCGATGGCGCGCGGGTCGCAGTCGATACAGATGACAACGCCGTCGTTCATGGTCACGGCGAGCGGCTGGGCGCCGCCCATGCCGCCGAGCCCGGCGGTGAGGGTGATCGTCCCGGCGAGCGTGCCGCCGACCCCTCCTCTACCCATTGAATGCAGCTTGGCGGCGACGGCGGCGAACGTCTCGTACGTGCCCTGGAGGATGCCCTGCGTGCCGATGTAGATCCACGAACCGGCCGTCATCTGCCCGTACATGGTGAGCCCGAGGGCCTCCAGGCGCCGGAACTCCTCCCAGTTCGCCCAGTCGCCCACCAGGTTGGAGTTGGCGAGCAGCACCCGCGGCGCCCACTCGTGCGTCTGCATGACGCCCACCGGGCGGCCGGACTGGACGAGCATCGTCTCGTCCTGCTTGAGCGTGCGCAGCGTACGGACCATGGCGTCGAAGGAGCGCCAGTCGCGGGCCGCCTTGCCCGTGCCGCCGTAGACGACGAGCTTGTCGGGGTGTTCGGCGACCTCGGGGTCGAGGTTGTTCTGGAGCATGCGGAGGGCGGCCTCCTGCTGCCATCCCAGGGCGCTCAGTTCCGTACCGCGCGCTGCCCGTACGGGGCGGGGTCCTGACATGGCGGTGCCTCCTCCATGGGGGTGGTGCACAGTGGATCGTGTGGGCCGTGCACGTCATGTTGGCCGATCTATTCACATCCTGAACGGATGAATAGTTGTAGTCAACAGGCACGGGGCGCACGCGGCCCGATCGGGGGCAGATCGGCGGCAAATCGACGACGAACGGCCGACAAGGGTGATTGGCTGGCATCCATGGGCCTGGACCGCGAGAACGACCAAGACCGCGACCAAGACCGCGACCAATTCGGCGACCGGGACAGCCACGGGGACAGCCCCCGGGACAGGGAAGCGCCCGCCCGGCGCGACCACGCCGTGCGGGCCGCCGTGGCCCAAGGGCTGCTCACCGAGGAACAGCCCGTGATCGCCCTGCTCGACGTGGCCGGGATCCGCGCCTCCGCCGCCGCGCTGCGGACCGCGTTCGAAGAGGTCACCGCCCCCGGAACCGCCGTCCTGCACGCCTTCGCCGTGAAGGCCACCCCGCTGGTGCCGGTTCTGCGGCTGCTGAACGACGAGGGCATCGGCGCCGAGGTCGCGAGCCCCGGCGAGCTGGCACTGGCCAGGGCCGCGGGCGTACGGGCGGAGCACACCGTCCTCGACTCCCCCGCCAAGACCACCGCCGAGCTGCGCCAGGCCCTCGCCCTCGGCATCGCGGTCAATGCCGACAATCCGCAGGAGCTGGGCCGCCTCGACACGCTCATCAGCGGCTCCCCCGGCGCCGGCCCCCGCTCCCCCATCGGCCTGCGCGTCAACCCCCAGGTCGGCGGGGGTTCCATCGGCGCGCTGTCCACCGCCACCGCGACGTCCAAGTTCGGCGTCGCGCTGCGCGACGGGGGCTCCCGCGCCTGGGTCGTCCGGGCCTGCCTCGACCGGCCCTGGCTCACCCGGCTGCACACCCACACCGGCTCGCAGGGCGTCCCGCTGGAGCTGATGGCCCGCGGCGTCCGGGCGGCGTACGAACTGGCCGAGGAGATCAACGCGGCCGCCGGCCGACGCCAGATCGACACCCTGGACATCGGCGGCGGCCTCCCGGTCAACTTCGCCTCGGACGAGGAGACCCCGGCGTACGCCACCTACGCGCGGCTGCTGCGGGACACCGTCCCCGGGCTGTTCGACGGCGGGTACGGCCTGGTCACCGAGTTCGGCCGCTCGCTGCTCGCCAAGCACGGCACGGTCCTGGCCCGCGTCGAGTACACCAAGTCCGCGGGCGGCCGCCCGATCGCGGTCACCCACGCGGGCGCGCAGCTGGCCACCCGTACGGTCTACGACCCCGCCTCCTGGCCGCTGCGCGTCGCCGCGTACGACGCCGAAGGCCGCCCGAGCACGGCCCAGATCGTGGCCCAGGACGTCGCGGGCCCCGCCTGCTTCGCGGGCGACCTCCTCGCCGAGAACCGGCGCCTGCCGCTGCTGGGGCAGGGGGACCTGGTGGCCGCGCTCGACACCGGCGCGTACTACTTCACCAACCACTACGCGTACAACAGCCTCGCCCGGCCGGGGATCTACGGTTTTGTACGGTCCGGCGACGACGACGGCAACGACGGCGAAGGCGGCAGCGCCATCGACGGGATGCGCTTCGCCACCGTACGGACTCCCCAGACGGTCGAGGAGATCGTCGCCGAATCGGGCGGACCGCACGCGGACGCGCTGCGCGCGGATCGCGAATCGCTACCGAGGGATCGCTGACCATGGCCACATACGTACTGCTTCCCGGCGCCGGGACCGACTCCTGGTACTGGCACCTGCTGGAGGCCGAGCTGCGCGGGCGGGGCCACGACGTGGTGGCGGTGGACCTGCCCTGCGACGACGACACGGCCGGACTGGCCGAGTACGCCGACACCGCGGTCGAGGCCATCGGCGGCCGCACGGATCTGATCGTGGTGGCGCACTCCTTCGGCGGGTTCACCGCCCCGCTGGTGTGCGACCGCGTGCCGGTCGGCCTGCTGGTGCTGCTCCAGGCGCAGATCCCGGCACCGGGTGAGAGCCCCGGCGAGTGGTGGGGCAACACCGGCTACGAGCGGGCCCGGCGCGAGCAGGACAAACGCGACGGCAGGGACCCGGACGACACGCTCGCCCTCTTCCACCACGACACCCCGCCGGCGCTGGCCGCGCAGGCCCAGGAACACGCGCGTCCGCAGTCGGCCACCCCCTTCATGAAGCCCTGGCTGCTCGCCGCGTGGCCGGACGTGCCGACGAAGTTCCTGCTGCCCCGGGACGACCGCTTCTTCCCCGCCGCGTACATGCGAGGGATCGTGCGGGACCGGCTCGGCATCACCCCGGACGAGATGCCCGGCGACCACTGCCCGATGCTCGGCCACCCCGGGGAACTGGCCGACCGGCTGGAGGCGTACCGCACGGAGGCGTGAGAGCCGCCGTACCGAGGCGTGGGAGCCGTCCTGCGGAGGCGTGAGAGCCGCCCGTCGACCACGCGCCGTGGCGGAGCCCGTCGACCGGGACGATTCCGCGCATCCTGAGAGCCATGCGGATCACACAACGACATCTCGGCTACCCGGCGGCCGCGGTGGTGTTCGCCATCGGCATGGCGGGCACCACCCTGCCCACCCCGTTGTACGGGCTCTACCGGGAGGAGCTGGGGTTCTCCGAGTTCATCGTGACGGTGGTCTACGCCGTCTACGCCGTGGGCGTGATCACGTTCCTGCTGCTCGCGGGGAACTACTCCGACAAGGCGGGCCGGAAACCGGTCCTGCTGATCGCGGTGGGGCTGTCGGCGGCGAGCGCGCTGTGTTTCCTGTTCGAGGGCGGTCTTGCCGTGCTCTTCGTGGGCCGCCTGCTGTCCGGCTTCTCGGCCGGTCTGTTCAGCGGCGCGGCCACCGCGACCGTGCTGGAACTGGCCTCCCCCGAACACAAGGCGCGCGCGGGCCTCGCGGCGACCGCCGCCAACATGGGCGGCCTCGGCTGCGGCCCGCTGCTGGCCGGGCTGCTGGCCGAGTACGCGACACACCCGCTGCGCCTGCCGTTCCTGGTCCATCTCGTGCTGCTGGCGATCGCGGCCTGCCTGACCCTGCTGCTCCCGGAGAGCGTCAAGCGGCCGGCGCCCGCCCCGGGGCGGGACGGGAAGGCGGGCCACGTACGGCGGTGGCCGCCGCTGACCCCGCAGGGCCTGGTGGTCCCGCCGGAGGTCCACGGGGTGTTCGGTCCTGCCGCGCTCGCCGCGTTCGCCGGCTTCGCGCTGCTGGGGCTGTTCAGCTCGGTCGCGCCGAGCTTCGCCGCCCAGACGCTGCACGAGGACAACCTCGCGGTGGTGGGCGCGGTGGTCTTCTCCACCTTCCTGGCCTCGACGCTGGGGCAGCTCGCGATGGGGTGGGTCGGCGGGCGCAGGGCGCTGCCCCTCGGCAGTTTTGTGCTGGTGGGCGGGCTGGCGCTGGTCGCGGCGTCACTGGCGGCGGAGTCGCTGGGGCTGCTGGTGGCGGGCGCGGTCATCGGGGGTCTGGGCCAGGGCCTGGCCTTCCGGGCCGCCGTCACCTCCATCGGCGCGGCGGCGCCGCCGTCCCAGCGGGCGGGCACGATCTCGGCGTTCTTCGTCATCGCCTACATCGGCATCTCGGTGCCGGTGATCGGCGTCGGGGCGCTCTCGCTCCTGCTGGACCTGCGGACGGTGGGGCTGATCTTCACGGGGTGCGTGGCGGTGCTCGCGGCGTGGGTGGGGGTGCGTACGGCGGGGCGCGGCGCGGCAGGTACGGGCGGTGGCGCGGGGGGTACGGACGGGGGCGCCGGGAGCACGGGCGGGGGTGGCCCCGGGGGTACGGGCAGCGACGGCACCGGGGGTACGGCGGGGCATGGCGCGGGAAGTACCGCGTGAGGCCGGAGGTACGGCAGGGCGTGCCGGTCAGGGGCGGTGGCGCCGCGCCCCGCCCGGTACGGCGTCACCCCCGCCGACCCCGGTGGTGCGGTAGCCCTTGACCCGCTTGCCGGCGGGCCGGCCCGATCCGGCCCAGTCCGTACGTACCCACAGCAGCGCGTCGTCGCGCCGCTCCAGGCGCCCCAGCCAGGCCGCCTTGAGCCACAGCCCCACGCCCGCGCCCGCCAGGACCGCGCCCGCGACGACCGGTACCGCGAAGGAGCTGGCGACGGCGGCGGCGAACCCGGCCGCCAGCCACCACACATGGGCGCGCCGCCAGTTCCGTATCGTCACGGCCCGGTCCTGGAGGATGTCGAACCTGCCCGCGCGCGAGGCGCGTTCCGCCCAGGCGGTGTACTTGCGGCGGCGTACGAGCAGCACGGCCGCCGCGGACACCACGAACAGCGCCACACCGGCGTAGACGCCGATCCCGCGCCCGGTCAGACCGGGGATCAGCAGCCCGATCCCGGCGGCGGACACCCCGAGCCACCAGAGCGGGACCGCACCGGCCCGTACGACCACCGCCACCCGGACCAACGACTGTCCACCGCGCCCCGCACGCCCCACGGTCTGCCTCCTCGCGCCTGTGTGTGGCGGGGAGATTAATAGGACTTCCTGAACATTTTCTGAGAACGGGAAAGAAGATTCCGGGGGGGCGGGACGCGCAAGGACGCCGGGCACTACTCCACGAACAGCCCCCGGGCCGCCGCCCCCGCGTCGAACTCCTCCAGCCGCGTCTGCGCCTCCGGCAGGTGGTCGCACATCGCCTCCAGCAGGACCCGCCCCAACAGCATCGGCGCGCAGGCCGTGTCGAAGGCGAGGCCCGTGCCGACGGCCGCCGGGATCAGCAGGTCGCTGTACTTGGCGACCGGCGCGAACGCGGAGTCGGCGACGGTCACCACCGTCAGCCCCGCCGCGCGCGCGTACCTGAGCGCCTCGACGACCTCCTTGGGGTGGCGCGGCAGGGCGAAGCAGAGGAGGGCGCTCGCGCCCGCGCTCCTGGCCGTGTCGATCCGGTCGGCGAGCATCGTGCCGCCCTCGTCCAGCAGCCGTACGTCCGGATGGACCTTGGCCGCGAAGTAGGAGAAGCCGCGCGCCTGCGAGGAGGCGGCCCGCAGACCGAGCACCGGCAGCGGGCGGGACGCGGCGAGGAGCCGGCCGGCGCGCTCGACCGGCGCCGGGTCCGCGAGGAGTTCGGCCAGGTGCCGGAGGTTCTCGATCTCGCCCAGCACGGCCTGCTGGTACTCGTTGTACGGGGCCGCGTCCGCGTCCTGCCCGGTGGGCGCCACCTCGCGCAGGTGCTTGCGCAGCGCCGGGTAGCCGTCGAAGCCGAGCGCGACGGCGAAGCGGGTGACGGACGGCTGGCTGACCCCGGCCAGTTCGGCGAGTTCGACGCTCGACAGGAAGGGCACGTCCCCGGCCCGGCGCACCATGCTGTGCGCGATGCGCCGCTGGGTGGGGGTGAGGCGGTGGCCCTCGAAGAGCTGCTGGAGTCGGGCGGCAGGGCTGTCGCTCACGCGATCCCCCTTCTCAGGTCCGGGTCGGGCGGCTGGGCGGGCGGCTGGGCGGGCGGCTCGAAGGGCGGCGGAACGGACGCCGGAACGGCGGTGGTGGGAACGATGGTGGTACGGGGCGTCGCCCGTGCCGTACGGCCCCCCGTGTCCGTCGCCAGGTCGGTGAACCGGTCGAGCAGCGCGGCGGCGCCCGTCACATCATCGGTCAAGGGCCGGTCGGCGAACGACTCCTGGAGTACGGACTCCGCCAGCTCGAAGGCCCGTCCCACCGGCAGTCCGGGCTCGGGCCGCAGTCCGCGCTGCCTCAACGCCCTTACGGCGGCGACCAGTTCGCAGCCGACGACCAGCCGGTACGCGCCGGCCGCGCGGAGGGTCTGGCGGGCGGCGAGCGAGGCGAAACTGGCCTGTTCCTCGACGCCCCGGGACAGCACGGTGTGGCCGAG
Organism: Streptomyces sp. NPDC087420; assembly: GCF_044744165.1. Taxonomy (NCBI): domain Bacteria; kingdom Bacillati; phylum Actinomycetota; class Actinomycetes; order Kitasatosporales; family Streptomycetaceae; genus Streptomyces; species Streptomyces sp. NPDC087420. The sequence continues at coordinate 329,792 of NZ_JBIUXU010000009.1, read as the reverse complement.
CGAGGCCGGCGCGGAGTAGGCCCGCAGATCGCCCAGCGCCGCGCCCGCCGCGTACTCCAGGATCATCACGCCGGAGCTGGCGGGCTCGGCGTCGGCGAGGAAGGGCCGCAGCCGGGTGAAGGCGGGCTCGTTCAGGGCGGCGAGGCGGGAGGTGGACAGCCGGGCGGTCTGGACGAGCGAGAGCCGGAAGTGGTCCAGGGCAAGGGCCAGTTGGGCGAGGTAGAAGCCGCCGTGGTGGTACGCGGCGGGCGCGGGGTCGCTCTCCGTGCCGGGGACGATCAGCGGGTTCTCGGCGGCGGCGTTGATCTCGACCGCCAGCGCGCTCTCCAGGGCGTCGGCGGCGTCCCTGGCCGGGCCGTGTATCTGCGGGACGCAGCGGAAGCCGTACGGGTCCTGGATCCGGCCGAGCGGCGGCGCGGGGCGGTCGGGGGCGCCGAGGATCCGGCGCATGTCGGCGGCGACGGCGTACGAACCGGCGTGCGGGCGGGCCGCGTGGACCGGTTCCGCGAACGTCTCGTACGAGCCGTCGACGGCCACCAGCGAGAGCGCGGCGACCAATTCGGTGGCGGTCACCAGGCGCCGCAACTCGTCGAGCGCCAGGGCCGCCTGACCGAGTGTCAGCGCGTTGCTGCTGATGAGCGCCAGCGCGTCGTTGTTGTCGAGGGCCTGTGCCCCGGGGGGCAGCCCGCCCCGCCAGGGGTGTTCACCGGCGAGGGCGAGGCCCAGTTGGGCGAGGGCCGCGATGTCGCCCGTACCGACGGACCCGAATTCGTTCACCACGGGGTACGCGCCGGTCTCCAGCGCCTCGCAGAGCGCGGTGACGACGGTCGGGCGCAGCCCGGCGCCGCCGGCGAGGAGCTGGTTGGCCCGTACGGCCAGCATCGCGCGGACCTCGCGGGCGGGCAGCGTGCCGCCGATGGCCCCGGCGTGGCTGCGCAGCAGCCGCAGCCCGTGGTCGGCGGCCGCCTCGGTCGGCACGGCCTCGGTGCGGTTGGCGCCGACGCCGGTGGACCGCCCGTACACCCGGCCCGACGCGGCCAGCTCCCGCGCCGCGTCCCAGGTCCGCTCGACGCGCTTCATCGCGTCGGTGCCGGGGACGGGGCGGGCGGCGCCGTCGGCCAGCCGTACGACGTCGGCCACCGGGAGGCTCTGTCCGTCCAGGACAACCACGGCGGCGGCCACCGGGTAGGGCGGGTGGGACGACATCATGCGCGCATGCCCCCTTTTGGCATCCATTCAGCCACACACAACTCTGCATGACTATATGCAAGCCGGGCAAGCCGCGGCAGCCGTCAGGCGCAGCCCTTCCCCGGGGTCAGGCGTACTCCTTCTCCCGGGGCGCGAAGATCAGGTTGCGGCTCTTGCCCGGGCGCCCCTCGGCGATCGGCACGAGCCGGCGGTCGGACTCCGAGATCCAGCGGAAGGTGTAGTCGAGGTCCCGGAACGGCTCGGTGAGCTGGTCGAGCAGCGTCGACTGGAGCGCTTCGAGGATGACGACGGGCCGGTCGCGCTTGAGCAGGTGCCGGGCCCCGGCGAGGACACTCGGCTCGTGGCCCTCGACGTCGATCTTGATCAGGTCGACCGGGGTGTCCCCCAGCGCGTCGTCCAGGGAGACCAGCTGCACCCGGCTGGTGATCGCGCTGGCCACGGGCTTGGTGAAGTCCTCCAGGGAGGAGCCGGTGGAGAGCAGGTTGACCAGCGGGAAGCGGATGTTGATGTCCGCGAACCCCACGTGGTCGGAGACGCCCTGCTGGTGCAGCACCAGGTTCTTGAGGCCGTTCACCCGGTGGTTGACGGCCAGCCTGGCGTGGATGGGCGGGACCGGTTCAAACGCGTGCACCTTGGCCTTGGGGGCGGAGAGGGCCGCGATCATCGCGTAGTAGCCGACGTGCGCGCCGACATCGAGGACCGTACGGCTGCCGGCGGCGAGGCGGCTCCAGTGGTAGAGGCTCGCCGACTCGTAGCCGAAGCGCCCGTTCCACACGGTGTCGAGGGCGACGGCCTCGTCGTTCGCGCAGAACATGACGAACGGCGGACAGAGGCCCGACTCGATCTCCACCCACCCGTGGTGGGGGAAGGCCTTGCGGTGGGTGTTGAGGATCTCGGTGGTCGTGACCGGCCGGACGCGCGCGGCCTCCGTCGCGGTCACCCGGTTCGCCGCGTCGAGGTCGCGGATCCGGGTCCCGGGCGGGGCGGCGGCCGGCCGGCCCGAGCCCGGCTGCGCCCGGCGTGCGGCTGATGAGATCTTACGGAGGATCTTCACGGGTCTCCTTGGATGTCTTCCGACGGAAGGGCCGTTCGAGTCTGCCGATGTTGTCGCCGCCCGCTGAGCGCAGGATGTTCACCGGGTGAACGTGAGGCGAATGCCTGGCCGTCGGAACCGGACCGTCCCGGGGACCGGAAAATGGGGGGTTACCCCCAGGGACCGGAAGCACTCCCGCTTCGTACGGTGGTCGGCATGGAAGCCTTCGATGCTGAGCTCAAGAAGGAGCTCGACGCGACCCTTCAGGCCCGCCGGGAGCTGGGGACGGAGTACGAGCCCGCGCTCGTCGAGTCGTTCCTGGAGAAGGTCGAGCAGCGCCTCGACGGGACGGTCGACCGCCGGGTCCGGCGCCAGCTCGCCGAACAGCAGATGTCGGCGGCGCGCAGCAGCCGCTCGCCGGCCGGTCCCGAGGGGTTCGGTGAGCGGTTCGGCTTCGGGATCATCTCGCTGATCCTGGCCATCCCGCTGTCCGCGATCGCCGCCGTCCAGGCCGGCAACAAGGGCCTGATCGTCTGCTGGCTGGGCATCGTCGCGGTCAACACGGTGCATTCGTCGCACGGCTGGCCGTGGTCCTCACGGCGGCGGCGCCGCGATTCCGACTGGGAGGACTGACGGGCGCGGTCCCGCGCCCGGGAAACCTGGGAAACCCGGAAAACCTGGGAAACGTGAGCGCGTCCGGGAAAAAGTAAGCGCGGGGACCGCCGCACCCCCATTGCTGGGGGGCGGGACGACGACGGTCCCCGCGAGGGACACGATCCGGGTCAGGGCCGGGTCTCGTGTCCTGGGCGTCCATGGAGGTCCGGGAGCCGCTCCGTAGTCCGTGACGCCGACAACAACCAATGTGCCGGACGCGTGTTAAGCGGGTGCTGCGTGGACGTGTCGCCCTCGTACCACTTTCGCGAATGTGTGAAACCCCGGGTCAATGTGCGGGGTGGGGCACGTCCTTGGAGAGGAACGCCAGCAGATCCTGCCTGCTCACGACCCCGGTCGGCTTCCCCTCCACCAGCACGATCGCCGCGTCGGCGCCGTCCGAACCGCTCAGCGCGGCCATCAGGTCGGCGACGGCCTCACCGGAACCGACCTGCGGCAGCGGCCCCGACATGTGCTTCTCCAGCGCGTCACCGAGCGCGGCCCGCTGGGTGAACAGCGCGTCCAGCAGGTCCCGTTCGACGACCGAGCCGATGATCTCGGCGGCCATCACGTCCGGGTGTCCCGCGCCGCGCTTCACGATGGGCATCTGGGAGACGCCGTACTCCCGCAGGACCTCGATGGCCTGGCCGACCGTTTCCTCCGGGTGCATGTGGAGGAGCGTCGGGATGGGGCCCTCCTTGTGCCGCAGGACGTCGCCGACGGCCGCCGCGCCCCCGGTCTGCTCCAGGAACCCGTAGTCGTTCATCCACTCGTCATTGAAGATCTTGCTGAGGTAGCCGCGCCCGCTGTCCGGCAGCAGGACGACCACGACGTCGTCGGGGCCGAGCCCCTCGGCGACCTTCAGCGCCGCCACGACCGCCATCCCGCAGGAGCCGCCGACGAGCAGCCCCTCCTCCTTGGCCAGCCGGCGGGTCATCCGGAACGAGTCCTTGTCGGAGACGGCGATGATCTCGTCCGTCACCGTGCGGTCGTACGCCGTCGGCCAGAAGTCCTCACCGACCCCCTCGACCAGGTAGGGCCGCCCCGAGCCGCCCGAGTAGACGGACCCCTCGGGGTCGGCGCCCACGACGCGCACGCTTCCGCCGCTGACCTCCTTGAGGTAGCGGCCGGTGCCCGAGATGGTGCCGCCGGTGCCCACACCCGCGACAAAATGGGTGATTTTCCCCTCTGTCTGCTCCCACAGCTCCGGACCGGTGGTCTCGTAGTGCGAGCGGGGGTTGTTCGGGTTGCTGTACTGGTCCGGCTTCCAGGCGCCCGGCGTCTCCGTGACCAGCCGGTCGGAGACGTTGTAGTACGACTCCGGGTGGCTGGGGTCGACCGCCGTCGGGCAGACGACGACCTCGGCGCCGTACGCGCGCATGACGTTGATCTTGTCCATGGAGACCTTGTCAGGGCACACAAAAATGCACTTGTAGCCCTTCTGCTGGGCCACGATCGCGAGGCCGACGCCGGTGTTGCCACTGGTCGGTTCGACGATCGTGCCGCCCGGCTGGAGCTCTCCGCTCTGCTCCGCCGCCTCGATCATGCGCAGGGCGATCCGGTCCTTCACCGAACCGCCCGGGTTGAAGTATTCGACCTTGGCAAGGACTGTCGCCCGAATGCCCGTGGTCACACTGTTCAGCTTCAACAGCGGGGTATTGCCGACGAGGCTGATCATCGAGTCGTGGAATTGCACCGTATGTCTCCGGGGTCTCCGTGATGGTCCGGCCAGCGTATGCGCAGACGCGCGAGATTGGGCGACGGGCCTTACGGGGCAGTTAGCTGGTGTACGTACTCACGCGTAGGGCGCGCGGCGTACGGCGTGCGGCTAGGAGGAGGTGGCTCGGACTGTGTCGAGGGCGAGGGTGGCACGGCGGATCGCGGCGGGCGCGGCCTACGGGGGCGGGAGCATCGGCCTGATCGGCGCGGCCGGCGTGGGGATCCTGCTGGCGGAGGCGCAGCTGGCGAAGCGGTCGGTGGGCGGCGGGATCGCACCCGTACCGCCCAGTGGCAACGGGTGGTACGGACTGGCCTTCGGGCACACCGATCCGCTGCGGATGGGCATGCTGGGCGATTCGACGGCGGCGGGGCAGGGCGTGCGCCGGGCGGGGCAGACGCCGGGGGCGCTGCTGGCCTCGGGGCTGGCGGCCGTCGCGGAGCGGCCGGTGGACCTGCGGAACGTGGCGCTGCCGGGGGCGCGGTCCGACGACCTGGACCGGCAGGTGACGCTGCTGCTGTCCGGCGCCGAGCCGCCGGAGGTCTGCGTGATCATGATCGGCGCCAACGACGTCACGCACCGGATGTCGGCGACCCGCTCGGTGCGGTACCTGTCGGCGGCGGTACGGCGGCTGCGGACTGCGGGCGCCGAAGTGGTGGTCGGAACCTGTCCCGACCTCGGCACGATCGAGCCGGTGTACCAGCCGCTGCGCTATCTGGCGCGCCGGGTGAGCCGGCAACTGGCGGCGGCGCAGACGATCGTGGCGGTCCAGCAGGGGGCCCGTACGGTCTCGCTGGGCGACCTGCTGGGTCCTGAGTTCGCGGAGAATCCGCGGGAGCTGTTCGGGCCTGACAACTACCACCCGTCGGCCGAGGGGTACGCGACCGCGTCGATGGCCGTCCTGCCCACACTGTGCGCGGTGCTGGGCCTGTGGCCGGAGACCGATCACCTCGACGTGTCGCGCGACGAGGACATGCTCCCGGTGGCCAAGGCCGCCTCGGCCGCCGCGTCCCGGGCGGGCACGGAGGTCACCGGCGCCCGCGGGCCGTGGGCCCTCCTGAAACACCGGCGGCGCAGGCACCCGGTCACGCCGGTCGACGTGGCGCCCCAGGAGGAGGGCTCCCTGGACGCGGCATCCCAGGAGGCGGGCCCTCAGGACCCGGCTTCCCAGGAGACCGCCCCGCACAACACCACCCCGCGCGGCGCGAGCGTCGCGGACCCGGACGCCGGGACGCCCGCCGAGGCGCGCCGGGCCCGCAGGGCGCGCCAGGGGACGACCCCCCAGCAGACCTGACGGCCGCGCGCCACCGGTATGGAGGGAGTGGCGCATACCGATCATGGGCGGTCACCGCTCCGGGGCGGCGGCGCGCGATTCGCGCCAGAGTCGGGCCGCGATCCGGTGCGCAAAAGAAACCGACCGCGCGCCCTGGTACGCCGGGCGTACGCGTGCGCTACGTGTACGCCTCCGCACCCTGCGCCCGCACCACCCCGCTGAGCAAGCGCTTAGAAAAGAGGTCCGCATCACACGACGGGTTCGGTGACCCGAGCGCTACGTACGGGTAACTTCCCAGACAGTCCCGCTTTCCGCCGTCCAGCACCCTGGGAGCCGTCCGATGCCCGAAGCCGTGATCGTCTCTGCCGCCCGTTCCCCCATCGGCCGGGCCTTCAAGGGCTCGCTCAAGGAGCTGCGCCCCGACGACCTGACCGCCACGATCATCCGGACCGCGCTCGACAGGATCCCGGAGCTCGACCCCCGCGACATCGACGACCTGATGCTCGGCTGCGGGCTGCCCGGCGGCGAGCAGGGGCACAACCTCGGGCGCATCGTCGCCGTGCAGATGGGGATGGACCACCTCCCCGGCTGCACGGTCACCCGCTACTGTTCCTCGTCGCTCCAGACCTCCCGCATGGCGATGCACGCCATCCGGGCGGGCGAGGGCGACGTCTTCATCTCCGCGGGTGTCGAGATGGTGTCGCGCCAGGTCAACGGCTCCTCGGACGGCATGCCCGGCACGCACAACCCGCTCTTCGCGGACGCCGAGGCGCGTACGGCGGAGGTCGCGCAGAGCGAGGGCGCGGACTGGCACGACCCGCGCGAGGACGGCCTGGTCCCGGACGCGTACATCGCGATGGGGCAGACCGCGGAGAACCTGGCCCGCCTCAAGGGCGTCACCCGCCGGGACATGGACGAGTTCGGCGTACGGTCCCAGAACCTCGCCGAGGAAGCCCTCAAGAACGGCTTCTGGGAGCGGGAGATCACCCCCGTCACCACCCCCGACGGCACGGTGGTGACCAAGGACGACGGCCCGCGCGCGGGGGTCACCCTGGAGGGCACGCAGTCCCTCAAGCCCGTCTTCCGCCCCGACGGCCTGGTCACGGCCGGCAACTGCTGCCCGCTGAACGACGGCGCCGCCGCGCTGGTGATCATGTCCGACACCAAGGCCCGTGACCTGGGCCTGACCCCGCTGGCCCGGATCGTCTCCACCGGTGTCACCGGCCTGTCGCCGGAGATCATGGGCCTCGGCCCGGTCGAGGCGTCCCGGCAGGCGCTCTCCCGCGCCGGGCTGGCCATCGGCGACATCGACCTGGTCGAGATCAACGAGGCGTTCGCCGCGCAGGTCATCCCGTCCTACCGTGACCTGGGCGTTCCGCTGGAAAAGCTCAACGTCAACGGGGGCGCGATCGCCGTCGGACACCCCTTCGGCATGACCGGCGCCCGCATCACCGGCACGCTGATCAACAGCCTCCAGTTCCACGACAAGCAGTTCGGCCTGGAGACGATGTGCGTGGGCGGCGGCCAGGGCATGGCCATGGTGATCGAGCGGCTGAGCTGAGCCCGTCCGGGCCGGTCAGGACCGCCCCGGGCCGCTGGTCCGTACGGCGGCGGGCCGCTGACCTGGCACGGAGAGGCCCGGGGGGCCACCCGCGGCCTCTCCGTCCCCATCCCGCCGGTCCTCGCCGATCCCCAGTCGTGACTGAATCTCCCCCAGGATGTGACCTCTTCCACGGGGAGATTCGTTTGAGCTGGTCAGGTCCGGATGGAGACTAAACCTAAGGCCCAAAGACCTGTCCCATTCATGACGTAATGCACTGACGGCGGGCCCCGCACCCACGACAAGCTGATGTAGGAAGTCGGGGGTATCTATTGAGACCGGGAGTTGTCAGTGAGCGCCACATCTCTTGCCCTGCTGCTGACCACGGCCGCCGCGACGGCCGTGGGAGTCGCCGCACTGCACGCCGCCCACGGGCTGCGTCGCGAGGTGGCCGCCCTGCGCGGTGAGCTGGCCGCGAACCCCGCCGGGCCCGCCGTGTCCGTACCGCAGGCCAGAAGCGCCACACCCACCGAGGAGATACGTTCCGCCGTCGCCGAGGCCCTGGCCGAGGAGCGCGAGCGCGAGCTGGCCGAGGCGCGTGCCTTCTGGGCCGCGCAGGAGGCCCGCGACGCGGCCGACACCCCGTCCCTGCTGGGCGGTCTCGCCGGGCTCGGCACCGAGGAGGGCGGCCCCTTCTACGTGCCCCGCCAGGCCGACTTCGCCGGACTGGAGTCCCTGGACGCGCTGGACTCCCTGGAGGCGCTGGACCTCGACGCCCTCGACGGCGGCGGGTTCACCGACGGGGACGACACCTTCGCCGACCTGCCCGACCTGAGCGAGGTCAGTGAGGTGAGCGAGTTCGCCGGCGAGTACGCCGAGGACTCCCCCGAGCTGGCCGCCGCCCGTCGCCGGCACCCCTCGCACCCGGACTTCGTACCGGTGCAGACACCCGTGGTGACCGACCACGAGCGGACCGTGGCCCGGCTCGAAGAGCTCGCCGAGACCCGTACGGCACTGGCGGACGTGCGGCCCGGACCGCTGGGCACGCTCGACGTCTACGTCTTCACCGACGGCACCACGCTCTGCATGACGCCCGGCCACCGCGAGACGGCGGAGCGGCTGGCCGAGTCCCTGCGGCAGGGCGGCGCGCCGTTCCTGCTGGGCGGCTCGGGAGTCTCCGGGGCGTACACGCTGACCTTCTCGACCGACGGTCCCGCCGCGGACACCGGCAGGGACGCCGGGGAGCACATCTACATCCTCGCGGACCGCGTCATAGCCTCGCTCTAGTCACGGCCCGCTCGACCGACCTCACGGCCTCGTCCAGCTCCACCAAGGACGGGGCCGTTCGCAATGCCTCCGCCAGGTCGGCTGCCGCGACGGTGAGCTGGTCCGCGACCACGAAGACCCCCGCGTCCGGCATGAGCCGGGGCTCGGCCGCCGGGCCCGCGCCGCTCCCGTCGCCGCCCCTCCCGTCACCCCTCCCGTCGCCGGCCGCTTCGAGCCGCTGGGCCCGTACGGACAGCTCCCTGGCCAGCGCCAGCGCCTCCGCCGCCGCGCCCCTCTGGAGCCTGCTGCGAGGGGCGGAACGAAGGCGGTCGGCGAATCGGTCCACGGCGGCCGTCAGGGGCGTTGTATCGAGCACGCCGCGACCCTACGCGCCCGGGCACGCGAAGGGGTCCGTGGCACCCGCCACGGACCCCTTCGCGTCTGTCTGTTGTTCTGTGCCAGTCGTTCTGGCGCCGCGTCAGTCGTTGCCCTGAAGGATCGACAGGACCCGCAGCATCTCCGTGTAGATCCACACGAGCGTCACGGTGAGGCCGAAGGCCGCCAGCCAGGACTCCTCGCGCGGAGCGCCGTACGCGACGCCGTCCTCGACCTGCTTGAAGTCCAGCGCCAGGAAGCACGCGCCGAGGATGATGCCGACCACGCCGAAGAGAATGCCGAGGCCGCCGCTGCGGAAGCCGAGGCCGTCACCGCCGCCGAACAGGGCGAACAGCGCGTTGACCGCCATCAGGATCAGGAAGCCCATGGCCGCGGCCATCACGAAGCCGTAGAAGCGGCGGGTGACCCGGATCCAGCGCATCTTGTACGCGATCAGCACCCCGGCGAAGACCGCCATCGTGCCGAGCACGGCCTGGATCACGACACCCGGCGAGATGTACGTGCTCACCGCGTTGCTGATGACCCCGAGGAAGACACCCTCGAAGGCGGCGTACGCGAAGATCAGCGCCGGGACCGGCGTGCGCTTGAACGACTGGATCATCGCGAAGACGAAGGCGATGAGCGCGGCGCCGATGGCGATGCCGTACGACTTGCCGAGGTTCGCGTCGTCCACCGGCAGCAGGACCCAGGACAGGACCGCCGTGAGCACGACCGTGCCCAGTGTCATGGCCGTACGGGTCACGACGTCGTCGATCGTCATGACGTCGGAGCGGGCCGGCGCCTGCGGGCCACCGAGCTGAGTGCCCTGCTGAGGCGCGTAAGGGTTGGTCGCGTAGGGGTTGGTTCCTACGGCGGGGCCCCCGGCCGGTGCCGCGGTGAAGCCCGCTTGGCCGTTGTCGCGGCTGAAGCCCCGTCGCGAGAAGACCGGGTTGCTGCTCCTCATCTCACTCCTCCATGGCCACCCAGCGCGGCCTTGGCACAAGAGTAATGGGCGAGCAAAAGGAACACCCTACTGCTCCGGGAGGATCTTTCCGGGATCGTGACCCAAAACGGGTGCCGTCCATCACACCGGTGGAGCGGGCGGCGGCCGGGTCGACCCGATCGGCCCGGGAGCAGGAGACGCCTGACCGGAATGAGGGCTTCCGGTGGGGAATGAAAAGTCGGATATGTGCCCGGAACCGGACTTGAACCGGTACGCCCCGAGAGGGGCAGCGAGGTTTAAGCTCGCCGTGTCTGCATTCCACCACCCGGGCGTGGCGCGGCTCCGCGTTGGCACACGAGCATATCGGGGCGCGCGCCCCGAAATTCAGCCCCGTGGCCCGATGTTGTCTTATTTTACTGACACCTGAGGGTGCGTCAGCACATGGAATGAGCCATCGACACATGGTGGGCGCGGGTGGTCATTACCTACTGCGGCGTACGGAAATGACGAAAAGTCGCCGCCCGGTCACTCAAGTCGTACCTGTCCGGGGCACGTCGTACCTCTCTCAGGGGTGGTGTCATCCCCGAGGAGGAGCCGGGCGGGCTCCGGTCAGTCCCAAGAGGGCCCCGGGAACGGGCATCGGGGCTGACGCCCCGCCGCCGGACGGCCGAGACGATGAAGGGGTCCACTCAGCGCGTCGACAGGAGTCCCCCGCCGTGACCACCACCCCGCTCGCTCACCGCGCCACCGCCGTGGCCGCCCGCGCCTCCGAACTGTCGAAGGTCTACGGACAGGGCGAGACCCAGGTGGTCGCCCTCGACCAGGTCACCGTGGACTTCGGCCAGGGCGAGTTCACCGCCATCATGGGCCCGTCCGGTTCTGGCAAGTCGACGCTGATGCACTGCGTCGCCGGCCTCGACAGCTTCAGCGCCGGGTCCGTACGGATCGGGGACACCGAGCTGGGCTCGCTCAAGGACAAGCAGCTCACCCAGCTCCGCCGGGACAAGATCGGCTTCATCTTCCAGGCCTTCAACCTGCTGCCCACCCTGTCGGCCCTGGAGAACATCACGCTTCCCATGGACATCGCGGGCCGCAAGCCCGACCAGGCGTGGCTCGACCAGGTCATCACGATGATCGGCCTGGCCGACCGCCTCGGCCACCGGCCCACCCAGCTCTCCGGCGGCCAGCAGCAGCGGGTCGCCGTCGCCCGCGCCCTGGCCTCGCAGCCGGAGATCATCTTCGGCGACGAGCCGACCGGGAACCTGGACTCGCGCGCGGGCGCCGAGGTGCTGGGCTTCCTCCGCAACTCCGTGCGGGAGCTGGGCCAGACGGTGGTCATGGTGACCCACGACCCGGTGGCCGCCTCCTACGCCGACCGGGTGATCTTCCTCGCCGACGGCCGGATCGTCGACGAGATGCTCCACCCCACCGCCGACGGCGTGCTCGACCGGATGAAGGCGTTCGACGCCAAGGGCCGTACGAGCTGACGGGTCGTACGACCACCGGCGCCCGCACGACAGCACGACTGCCACCGCTCGACCGCACGACAGCACGGCCGTACGGCCGTACGGCCGCACCCGCCCGGCCCGCCCCGTCCCACCCGGCCCATCCCACCAGGACTCCCACCATGTTCCGTACCGCCCTGCGCAGCGTGCTCGCGCACAAGGCCAGACTGCTGATGACCGTGCTCGCCGTGATGCTCGGCGTTGCCTTCGTCTCCGGCACCCTGGTCTTCACCGACACCCTCGGCAACGCCTTCAGGAAACAGTCGGCCAAGAGCTTCAAGGACGTCTCGGTCGCCGTCAGTTCGTACGACGGCCGTGACGACGGCGGCCGTGACGACGGCGGGCCGGGCGGCGGCGAAGCCTCCGGCCGGAACCCCGGCATCAGCGCCGCGACCCTCAAGAAGATCGGCGCGCTGGACGGCGTCTCCTCCGTCGTCGGCCGGGTCGACGGCTTCGCCGGGGTCGCCGACCAGGACGGCAAGCTGATCGGCGACGGCTGGTCCAACAGCGGCTCCAACTTCGTCCCCGTCAAGGACGGCAAGGACCCCGCGTACACCTTCACCGAGGGCTCGGGACCGGAGAAGGACAACCAGGTCGCCCTCGACCGCACCACCGCCGACAAGGGCGGGTACCAGGTCGGTGACACGGTGCGGGTCGGCACCAACGGCCCGGTGCGCGAATTCACCCTCAGCGGCGTCTTCACCACCGAGGACGGCGCGGTCAACGCGGGCGGCAGCCTCGTCCTCTTCGACACCGCCGTGGCGCAGAAGCTCTTCCTGGAGCCCGGCTTCTTCCAGAACGTCAACGTCAGCGCCGACCCGGGCGCCTCCGACGCGGCCGTGCTGGCCGGGGTCAAGAGCCTCCTGCCGGACAACGCCGAGGCCCAGACGGGCCAGCAGCTCGCCGAGGACCAGGCTGCCGACATCGAGAACGGACTCTCCGGCCTCAACCAGATCCTGCTGGCCTTCGCCGCCATCGCGCTGTTCGTCGGCGTCTTCCTCATCTCCAACACCTTCACCATGCTCGTCGCCCAGCGCACCAGGGAGCTGGCCCTGCTGCGCGCCGTCGGCGCCTCGCGCCGCCAGGTCAAGCGCTCCGTGCTGACCGAGGCCGGTGTCGTCGGCCTGATCGCCTCGGCGGTCGGCTTTGTCCTCGGACTGGGGCTGGCGACCGGACTGCGGTCCGCCATGGGCTCGTTCGGCGCGCAGCTCCCCGCGGGACCGCTCGTCGTCTCACCGACGGCGGTCGCCGCCGCCTTCGGTGTCGGTGTCCTGATCACCCTGCTCGCCGCCTGGCTGCCCGCCCGCCGCGCGGCGAAGATCCCGCCGGTCGCCGCGATGAGCAGCGTGCACGGCCTGTCCACCACCAAGTCGCTGGTGGTACGGAACTCGATCGGCGCCGGCCTGGCCCTCATCGGATCCGCCGGGATCATCGGGGGCGCCGCCGCCGGCTCCAACGGCCGGACGCTCATCGGGGCCGGCGCGTTCCTCACGATGATCGGTGTCATCGTGCTCATCCCGCTGCTCTCGCGCCCGGTCATCGCCCTCGTACGGCCCCTGCTCCGGCGGGTGTTCGGGGTCTCCGGCAAGCTGGCGGCGCAGAACGCGGTGCGCAACCCGCGCCGTACCGGAGCCACCGCCTCCGCGCTGGCCATCGGCCTCACGCTGGTCACCGGGCTCACGGTCATCGGTGTCACGGTCGGCCAGGCCGTGGACAAGATGACCACGGACAACATCCGCGCCGACTACATGGTGCAGATGGCGAACGGCGGCGGCCTGGACCCGTCGGCGGTCACCGCGCTGGAGAAGGCGCCCGGCGTGAATGCGCTCTCCCCGCAGCAGTCCACCGGCCTCCAGGTGAAGGGGAAGTTCCACTCCGCCTCGGCCGTCACCCCCGGGGACATCCAGAAGCTCTTCACGGTCCCCACCGTCTCGGGGTCGCTGGACTCCCTGACCCGGGGCGAGATCGCGGTCGCCGACAAGACGGCGAAGTCCAACGGCTGGCGGACCGGTGACACCCTGTCGGTGACGTACGACGACGGGAAGCGGGGCAGCCTGCGGGTCGGCGCCACGTACAAGGCGAACGAGCTCCTCTCCCCGCTGCTCGTCTCCACGGACGTCGTCAAGGCGCACGAGGCCCGGCCGTTCATCGGCGAGGTGTGGGTCAAGACGGACGGCGGCGCGAGCGCGGCTCACGAACAGGCGCTCGTGGACGCGCTGGGCGACAACCCCGGCATCAGCGTCATGGACCGGCAGGACATCAGGAACACCTTCGGCGGCTTCATCAACACCGCGCTGAACATCATGTACGGCCTGCTGGCGATGGCCCTGATCATCGCGGTCCTCGGCGTCATCAACACCCTGGCGATGTCGGTCTTCGAGCGGCAGCAGGAGATCGGCATGCTGCGGGCCATCGGTCTCGACCGGTCGAAGGTCAAGCGGATGATCCGGCTGGAGGCCGTGGTCATCTCGCTCTTCGGCGCGGTGGTCGGGGTGGCGCTCGGCGGGTTCCTGGCCTGGGCGATCGGTCAGACGATCAAGAGCTCGATCCCCGGGTACGTGCTGGTCGTCCCGTGGGAGCGGATCGGGATCTTCCTGCTGCTGGCCGGGGTGGTCGGCGTACTGGCCGCCCTGTGGCCGGCGCGCAGTGCCGCGCGGCTGAACATGCTGACGGCCATCAAGACCGAATAGCGGACCGCCCGAAGAGAGACTCCTGAAGAGAGACGAGCGCCGGACGGGCCTGGAGCCCGTCCGGCGCTCTGTCTCAGCGCTGTCAGCGCCAGTCGCGGGCGCGCAACGGCATCCCGGACGCGCCGTTCTCCGGAGGCCGTACGGCCAGGATCTGGTTGACCCCGATCCGGTTGGTCTCGAAGGAGAGGGCGGACGCGGCCATGTAGAGCCGCCACACGCGGGCGCGGCCCGGGGAGGTGGCACGGACCGCGCGGTCCCAGTGCTTCTCCAGGTTGGCCACCCAGCGGCGCAGGGTCAGCGCGTAGTGCTCTCTTATCGACTCGACGTCACGGGCCTCGAAGCCCGCCTCCTCCAGGGTGGCGACGGTCCGGCCGAGCGGGGCCAGTTCGCCGTCGGGGAAGACGTACGCGTCGATGAAATCGTCTATGCGGTACTCGTCCTCGTTCTTCTCGGGCCGGCGGGCGATCTGGTGGTTGAGCAGCCGGCCGCCGGGCCTGAGGAGGGCGTAAAGATCATCCGCGTACTCCCGGTACTGGACCGAACCCACGTGTTCGGCCATGCCGATGGACGAAATGGCGTCGTACGGACCGTCCTTGACGTCCCGGTAGTCCTGGACGCGGATCTCGACCAGGTCCCCCAGACCCTCCTCCGCGACCCGCTCGCGCGCGTACGCCGCCTGCTCCCGGGAGAGCGTGATGCCGGTGACCCGGACGCCGTACTCCCGGGCCGCGTGCAGGGCCATCGAGCCCCACCCGCACCCCACGTCGAGCAGCCGGTCCCCCTTCTTGAGCGCGAGCTTGCGGCAGATGAGGTCGAGCTTGTCGCGCTGTGCGTCCTCCAGGCTGGTCCCGGCGTCGGGCGCGCCGCCGGTGCCCGGGCCCGCGTCCCAGTAGGCGCAGGAGTAGACCATGGACGGGCCGAGGACCATCGCGTAGAAGTCGTTGCCCACGTCGTAGTGGTGGCTGATGGCCTCCTTGTCACGGCGCTTGGTGTGCATGGCGCCGTGCCGTCGCCTGATCTCCTCGGGGGGCGGGGCGGGCGGCGGCCACGGCCCCGCGATCGCGACCAGCCCGCGGGCCGCGGCCCGCATCCGGGGGTCCAGTACGGGATGGACCGCGTCCTTCACGTCGGCGCCGCGCTCCCAGATGATCCCGGCGAGCTGCTCCAGCAGCGCGTACAGGTCGCCGTCGACGTCGATCTCACCGGCCACCCAGGCGCGGGCCAGGCCCATTTCGCCGGGCTTCCACAGGAGTCGGCGCAGGGCCCGGCGGTTGCGGATGATGAGGACGGGGGCGTTCGGGGGACCCGACTCGCTGCCGTCCCAGGCACGGATACGGACCGGGAGCGGCGCCCCCAGCAACTCTTCGGCAAGAGTGGTCAGCCGCGGCGCGGCGTTGGCCATGGCGTACACCTCCGTGGTGGTGGATACCGGACATACTCAACACCACGTAAACACCAGAGGTGGTCACTTTCAGTCCCGACAGCACGCAATGAGAAAGCAAAATACCTGCATTCACCATGCACTTTTGTGCCGGTCGCACCCGGCCGGTGCGGGCGACTTGTCGTCAGGGGCGGGGCACGCGGGGGCCGGGGCGGGCCCGGACGCGGGGAAGGGCCGCCCGCACCACGGATGGCGGGCGGCCCTTCACCGGGTCGCAGTCGTACCGGCGCCGCCGGTCAGGAGGCCTTGGCCTTCTCCTGCGCGGGCTGCGAGGCAGCGGCCGCCGGGGCCGGCTTCGCGGCCTCGTAGAACTCCTCGCGCGGCGTCTCCATGGCACCCAGCGAGACGACCTCGCGCTTGAGGAACATCGCGAGCGTCCAGTCTGCGAAGACCCGGATCTTGCGGTTCCAGGTCGGCATCGCCATGCCGTGGTAACCACGGTGCATGTACCAGGCCAGCCGGCCCTTGAACTTGATCTTCACCTTGCCGGCGACGATCATCGCGACGCCCTTGTGCAGGCCCAGACCGGCGACCGCGCCCTTGTTGGCGTGGCTGTAGTCCTTCTGCGGGAAGCCCCGCATGCCGGACATCACGTTGTCGCCGAGGACCTTCGCCTGCCGGAGCGCGTGCTGCGCGTTCGGCGGGCACCAAGCGTTCTCCACGCCGGCCTTGCGGGCGGCGATGTCCGGGACCTGGGCGTTGTCGCCGGCGGCCCAGATGTAGTCGGTGCCCTGCACCTGGAGCTTCTCGCTGGTGTCCACGTGGCCGCGGGGGCCGAGCGGGAGACCGTAGCGGGCGAGCGCCGGGTTCGGCTTGACGCCGGCCGTCCAGACGATCGTGTTGGAGTCGACCTCCAGGCCGTTGTTGAGCACCACGTGACCATCGACGCAGGAGTCCATGCCGGTCTTGAGGTAGATCTCGACGCCGCGGCCCTCGAGGTGCTCCTTGCCCCACGCGCCCAGCTTCGGGCCGACCTCGGGGAGGATCTTGTCGGCGACGTCGACGAGGACGAACCGCATGTCCTCACGCGTGACGTTCGAGTAGTACTTGGCCGCGTCGCGGGCCAGGTCCTCGACCTCACCGATGGTCTCCGCGCCGGCGAAGCCGCCGCCCACGAAGACGAAGGTCAGCGCCTTGCGGCGGACCTCCTCGTCGGTGGTCGAGTCGGCCTTGTCCAGCTGCTCCAGCACATGGTTGCGCAGGCCGATGGCCTCCTCGATGCCCTTCATGCCGATGCCCTGCTCGGCGAGGCCGGGGATCGGGAAGGTACGGGAGACCGCGCCGAGCGCGACGACCAGGTAGTCGAAGGGCAGCTCGTAGGCCTCGCCGACGAGCGGCGCGACCGTGGCGACCTTGCGGTCCTGGTCGATGGTCGTGACCCGGCCGGTGAGCACCTCCGCCTTGGGCAGCACGCGTCGCAACGGGACGACGACATGCCGGGGCGAGATGCTGCCGGCGGCAGCTTCGGGGAGGAAGGGCTGGTACGTCATGTACGAGCGAGGGTCGACAACCGTGACGGTCGCCTCCCCGTAGCGCATCTTCTTCAGAATGCGACGAGCTGCGTACAGGCCTACGTACCCACCGCCTACAACGAGGATCCTGGGACGCTCCGTGGTGCTCATGCCATCGAGTATCCACCCCTCTCGGAGGGGGTGCTCGTGAGCCCCTTCACAAGGTGTTGGGTACCCCGTGCTACACTCCGCGGCCCCCTTGCCGGGGGGCCCTTTTCCGGCACCGTACCGGAGGGGTGGGTGAGCCCTTGTTCACCCCTCGTGAGCTGCTCCTCTCCCTCTTACACGGAGTGGACCACCCCTCGGGTTCATACGCGCGTAACGCCCCCGGAACTGCGTCGCATTGAGGCCCGGGGACCCTGTTCGACCACCGGACGGCCCTACGGAAGACGAAGAGCGTCCAAGCGAGCCGTTTTCCTTGTGAAGAACTTCACGAAGTTTCTCGCGGAGGTCTCCGCGCGGCTCCCCGGACGTCCGCCGCGACGCCGTGGGCGATGCCGTCGAGGATGTCGTGCTCGCTGACGACAACCTCCGTCGCACCGGTCCTCTCCATGACCGCGAGCAGGATCAGGGAGCCCGCGCCGATCACGTCGACCCGGCCCTCGTGCATCACGGGAATCGCCGCCCGCTCGTCGTGCGTCGCCCGGAGAAGACGCTCGGTGATCTCCTCGACCCGCGCGAAGGAGATACGGGAGCGGTGGATCGCGGCGGGGTCGTACGCGGGCAGGTCGAGCGCGATCCCGGCGACCGTGGTCACCGAACCGGCGAGCCCCACCAGCGTGCGCGGCTCCTCCAGCGGGACGCTCTCCCCGGCCAGGTCCAAAGCCGCCTCGATGTCGGCCCGCATCGCGGCCACCTCGGCGGCCGTGGGCGGGTCGCTGAGGACACCGTCGTGCAGGAGGTGCCGCTCGGTCAGCCGTACGCACCCGATGTCCACGGACCGTCCCGCCCTGACCCGGTCGTCGCCGACGACGAACTCCGTCGAGCCGCCGCCGATGTCCACGACCAGGCAGCTGTCCCGGACGGCCAGCTCGCTCGTGGCGCCGGTGAAGGAGAGGGCCGCCTCCTCGTCGCCCGTGACGACCTCGGGCTCGACACCCAGGATGTCCAGGACCCCGCGGACGAAGTCGTCGCGGTTCTCGGCGTCGCGGGAGGCGGAGGTCGCCACGAAGCGGACCCTCTCCACCGCGTGCTTCGCGATGACGGCCGCGTACTCACGGCAGGCGGCGAAGGTGCGCTCCAGCGCCTCGGGGGCGAGGCGGCCCGTCCTGTCCACGCCCTGGCCCAGCCGGACGATCGTCATCCGCCGGTCCAGGTCGGTGAGTTCGCCCGTACCGGAGTCGATGTCCGCGACAAGCAGGCGGATCGAGTTCGTACCGCAGTCGATGGCCGCGACCCTCGTCATGCCGGACTCCCGTCCGTGGCTCGGTCTTCTTCCGGGGTGGCCCCGCACGGCGTCACGCACGGGCCCTTGCGCCACCACTCCGGCAGCATCGCCAGCGCCTCGTCCCCCAGCGGGTTCACGCCGGGGCCCGCCGCCAGCGAGTGGCCGACCAGGACGTGCAGGCACTTCACCCGGTCCGGCATGCCACCGGCGCTGGGGAAGCCCTCCAGGACCTCGATGGCGTCCCGGCGTGCCAGGTAGTCCTCATGGGCCTCGCGGTACGCGGCGGCCAGACCGGGATCGGTCGCGAGGCGCTCGGACATCTCCTTCATGACGCCGTTCGCCTCCAGCGTGCCGATGGCCGAGGCCGCGCGCGGGCAGGTCAGGTAGTACGTCGTCGGGAAGGGCGTGCCGTCGGGGAGCCGCGGGGCGGTCTCGACCACGTCCGGCTGTCCGCAGGGACAGCGGTGCGCGATGGCCCGCAGCCCGCGGGGCGGGCGGCCCAGCTGTTCCTTGAAAGCCGCGACGTCCGCCTCGGTGGGCTCGGTGCGTTCGGTCTGCGGAGGGGGCGTGTCCATGCCTGCCTAGGTTCTGCTCAGCTGCGTGATGCGTGAGATCGGTCTGTGTGGGTGTCTGCGTGGGTGTCTCTGTGCATACGTACGTCGAGTGTTACGTGTCCGGGCGGTCCGCGTTGTCCACGCTGTCCAGCACGTTCGAGTACCAGGGGCGGTCGGCCGCGCCCTGGTCCTCGCGTTCCTGCCGCGCCGCGTCCGGGTCGATCATCGTGTAGCCGGTGTCCCCCGGCATCACGTAGTGGAGATGCTCGCGGGCCAGCCGCTCGATGTAGGCGTCGTCCTGGAGACGCGCCTTCTCGTCGCGCAGCTCCTCCACCCGCTGCCGCGCCTCGCGCGAGAGCTTCTCCTGGTCGGCGATCTCGTTCTGCTGCGACACGTACTGCCGCATCGGATACGCGAGCGCCACGACCAGGGTGCAGACCACCAGGGCGAGGAAGGCCGCGCGTCCGGTGAGCCGGGAGCGGCGGGCCTGGCGGCGGTTCTGCGAACGGTAGACACGGGCCGCGGTCTGCTCACCGAGCACCCGCAGCCTGGTCGCGGTGGAGAACCGGTCCCGGTTCCCGGCCATGGTCCGCCTCCCCTGTCACGTACGTACGTCCCCGGACACGGTACGGGACCGGGGACGGGGACGTACGTACGACGGGCTGGTCAGCGCCTGCCGACCGGCCTGGTCAGCACCCGCCGAGCGGTGCGGTCAGCCCTTGAAGCGGGGGAACGCGCTGCGGCCGGCGTACACCGCGGCGTCGTCGAGGATCTCCTCGATGCGCAGCAGCTGGTTGTACTTGGCCACGCGCTCCGAGCGGGCGGGCGCGCCGGTCTTGATCTGGCCGCAGTTGGTGGCGACGGCGAGGTCGGCGATGGTGACGTCCTCGGTCTCGCCGGAACGGTGGGACATCATGCACTTGAAGCCGCTGCGCTGGGCCAGCTCGACGGCGTCCAGCGTCTCGGTGAGCGAGCCGATCTGGTTGACCTTGACGAGCAGGGCGTTCGCGGAGCCCTCCTCGATGCCGCGGGCGAGGCGCTCGGGGTTGGTGACGAAGAGGTCGTCGCCGACGATCTGGACCTTGGAGCCCAGCTTGTCGGTGAGGACCTTCCAGCCGGCCCAGTCGTCCTCGTACAGCGGGTCCTCGATGGAGACCAGCGGGTAGGAGGCGACGAGCTCCTCGTAGTACTCGGTCAGCTCGGCGGCGGAGCGGGACTTGCCCTCGAACTCGTACGTGCCGTCCTTGTAGAACTCGGACGCGGCGACGTCGAGCGCGAGCGCGATGTCGCGGCCCGGCGCGTAACCGGCTTCCTTGATGGCTTCGAGGATGAGGTCGAGCGCGGCGCGGTTGGAGTCCAGGTTCGGCGCGAAGCCGCCCTCGTCACCGAGGCCGGTCGACAGGCCCTTGTCCTTCAGGACGCGCTTGAGCGTGTGGTAGACCTCGGCGCCCCAGCGCAGGGCCTCGGAGAAGGACTCCGCGCCGATCGGGGCGATCATGAACTCCTGGATGTCCACGTTCGAGTCGGCGTGCGAGCCGCCGTTCAGGATGTTCATCATCGGAACGGGCAGCAGGTGCGCGTTCGGGCCGCCGAGGTAGCGGAAGAGCGGCAGGTCGGAGGCCTCGGAGGCGGCGTGCGCGACGGCGAGGGAGACGCCGAGGATGGCGTTGGCGCCGAGCGACGACTTGTCCGGGGTGGCGTCCAGGTCGAACATCGCCTGGTCGATGAGGCGCTGCTCGGTGGCGTCGTACCCGACCAGCTCCGGGCCGATCTGCTCGATGACGGCGAGGACGGCCTTCTCGACACCCTTGCCCTGGTAACGGTTGGGGTCACCGTCGCGGAGTTCAAGGGCCTCGAACGCACCGGTGGAGGCACCGGAGGGGACAGCAGCACGGCCGGTGCTGCCGTCGTCGAGGCCGACCTCGACCTCGACCGTGGGGTTGCCTCGGGAGTCGAGGATTTCCCGGGCTACGACGACGTCGATGGACGGCACGAGCATCTCCTTCATGGGATGTGACGCTTTGGGTGCGGGGCCGCTCGGCCGCGCGACACGAGCCTAACCGGCCCCGGGCCGTCGGCAGGCCGGTGCCCGCCCGCTGGGACGAAATGAAGACGTCATCCTGATGACATGGGGGCGAACGGGCGTGGGGCGGGCCGTTCCGGCCGGTCGTGCGGCCGGGCACGTGGCTGGGTCGTGCGGCTGGGCGCGTGGCTGGGTCGTGCGGCCGGGCGCGTGCCTCGGTCGTGCGGCCGGAACGGGGAAACCCCGGCCCGCGCGCGTACGGGGGAAGAACGCGCGGAGCCGGGGTGGACCGGGGTGGGGCCGCGGAGGGGGACGGACGGCCCCGGGGGGTGAGCGGGTCAGCTCACCGTGCGACCGGGCTCAGCTCAGGTGGAGCTGCTGGCCCGGGAAGATCACGTCCGCGTCCGTGACGATGTCCTTGTTCAGGTCGAACAGCTTCTTCCAGCCACCCTTGACGTGGTGACCGGCGGCGATCTTCGACAGGGTGTCGCCGGACTTGACCTTGTACTCGCCGTCACCCTTCTTGATCGTGGTGGGACGGCTCGTACCGCGCGAGGCCGGCTGCTCGGCGCTGCGCGTCGACGGCGCGGACTGCTGCGGCGCGGACTGCTGCGGCTGCGCGGCGGGCTGCTCGGCCGGCTGCGACGGGGCGGCCGGGGCGGAGTCGTTCGAGGCGCCGGAGAGGCCCACACCACAGCTCGGCCACGCGCCCTTGCCCTGGCCCGCGAGGACCTTCTCGGCGACGGCTATCTGCTGGGACTTGGAGGCCTGGTCGGCGCGGGCGGCGTAGGCGGTGCCGCCGTACGCGGCCCAGGTGGACGGGGTGAACTGGAGCCCGCCGTAGAAGCCGTTGCCGGTGTTGATGGACCAGTTGCCGCCGGACTCGCACGCGGCGACCTGGTCCCACTCGGCGGTGGTGGCGGCGGAGGCGGACGTGGCGCCGAGCAGCGGGACCGCGACGGCGGCACCGGTCACCCCGGCGAGCGTGGCGTAACGGACGGCCTTGGACGGACGGCGGTGCTTGGCCTTGGAACGCAGCATGAAGCTATCTCCTCACCGACGCCTGCGAGGTCAGCTGTCGGGTTCGGGCCAAGTGAGTTGCCCGGCCGCGTGCCAACGGGGCCTTCCGGCCTCGCTGTACGCGGCTTCACCCCGAGCCGGTCGTCGGCCGTCTCTCGACGGCCGGGGCCGGCACCTAACCTTTGGGTCCCCCGCTCCTGCCTTCGGCGCTTGACGCGACGATTACTCCCCCCGACCGACGGCAGGATTCGGCGTGACGGTCGACGAGGCCCGCGGTGCGAGCGGTTCAGACCGTAGACACAGGTCCACCCGATGTTCAAAGAGCCCGATCCGGGAAAAATCGCCCGAACTCCCCTGTGTTCCGTCTGTGTTTTCGCAGGTGAGGGCCGAAAACGTGCCACCTGGGGGCCAAAGGTCCTCTGTTGAGACAAAGAGACCCTTGTCTCACTTGCGCAGAAGTGGACATAGGGTCTCCAACCGCCCCCGGAGGCGGACCGGGGGCGGACCGTCAACTGCTCCTACTTCACGCCGAGATCAACGGTCTGGCCAGGCAGGATGAGATCGGGGTCGGAGCCGAGCACGTCCTTGTTCGCCTCATAGAGGGCGGACCAGCCGCCCTCGACCCCGTTCTCGTCCGCGATACGCCACAGGCAGTCACCGGCGCGTACGACGTACTCGCCGTCGGGGGTGCCGGCGACGCCGGTCGTCACACCCTCCGCGTCACGTGTCACCCCGTCACCTCGGGAGGCGTGACGGCCGCTTTCGCGCTCTTCGCCCGAGTTGTCCGGCGTGGCGCCGGTCGCGCCGGGGGAGGCCGCCGGGGCCTCGGGGGCCGCGCCGCCGCGGTGCTTGCCCTTGACGGTGTCCGTGGTGGCTCCGGAGGAGGGGGTGGCGGAGCGGGAAGGGCTGGGCGTGCCCGCGTCCGTGGCGCCGGTGTCCGTACCGTCGCCGCTGCCGCCCCGCTCGTCGCCCGCGCTCTTCGCACGTGCGGAGGGGGTGCTGTCGGGAGTGGTCGGGGTGGTGTCGGAGCCTTCCGCCCGATCCGTGTCCGCCGCGCTGCCGGGCTCCGTGGACGCCTCCGGGGTCGCGGACTCCTCGGTTGCCCCGGGAGCCGCTCCGGGGTCCACCTGGGGCTCCTCGGTGTTCTTCAGGAGTCCCGCGACGGGCGCGCAGCTGGCCCAGGCCGACGGGCCCTGGGCGTCGAGGATCTTCTCGGCGACCGCTATCTGCTGCGAGCGGCTGGCGAGGTCGGGGCGGGTCGCGTAGTCGCCGCCGCCGAAGTCGTCCCAGGTCTCCTGGGCGATCTGGAGTCCGCCGTAGTAACGGTTGCCGAGGTCCGCGCTCCACGCGCCCCCGCTCTCGCAGTCGGCGACGCGGTCCCAGGTGGAGGCGTCCGCCGCGCTCGCGGAGGTGGCGCCGAGCAGAGGAATGGCGATCGCGGAGCCGGTCACCCCCGCCGCGACGATGAGGGCGGGCGCCTGGCGGGGGCGACGGTGTCGGCCGTTCGCGGACATGCGGTTGCCTTCCGTGTGCCGTACGACGCAGGGAGCGTCACACGTGAAATCGACTACAGCGTGTGGCTGCTGAGCTGTCGGTGAACGTAGCCGGACTCGAACGCTTGTCACAAGTCGATGCAGGGGAGATCACGTGAAAGTCACATTCCTGACGGACCGTCAGTTATTTCAGGGCTGCTGGTCAGCTGGGCAAAGGCGTGAACTGCACCGGAAGTGTGCGCAATCCACGCATGATGAGCCCTCCCCGCCACCGCAAATCGGCTGGATCTCCCGCAAGTCGCACATCGGGCAGGCGCGTCAGCAGCGTGCCGAGCGCGGCCTGTCCTTCCAGCCGGGCGAGCGGCGCGCCGACGCAGTAGTGGATGCCGTGTCCGTAACCGAGATGCTGATTGTCACGCCGTGCGAGATCCAGCCGGTCCGGATCCTCGAACCGCGCGGGGTCCCGGTCGGCCGCCGCGAGGACCACCAGGACGGGATCGCCGGTCGCGACCGCCTGCCCGCCGAGCGTCAGCGGCTCGGTGGCATACCGCCACGTCGCCAGTTCCACCGGCCCGTCGTAGCGCAGCAGTTCCTCGACGCCGGTCGCCAGCAGGCCGCTCTCCCCCGCGTCGAGCGAGGCCTGGAGCAGCGCGCGCTGCCCCGGGTGGCGCAGCAGCGCGTACATGCCGTTCCCGATGAGGTTGACGGTCGTCTCGAACCCGGCGAAGAGAAGGATGAAGGCCATCGCGGCGGCCTCGTTCTCGGTGAGGTGCTCGCCGTGGTCGCTCGACCGGATCAGGTCGGAGATCAGGTCGTCGCCCGGGTTCTCCCTCTTACGGTGGATGAGTTCGGCGAGATAGCTCCGCATCTTCTTGACCGACCGCGCGACGCCGCCGCGCGGGCCGCCGCCGTGGCGGATCATCATCCCGGCCCAGTCGCGGAAGTCGTCCTGGTCCTCGCGCGGCACCCCGAGCAGGTCGCAGATCGCGTAGATGGGGAGAGGGAAGGCGAAGTCGTGGATGAGGTCCGCCTCGCCCTTCGCCGCGAAGCCGTCGATGAGACGGTCCGTCAGCTCCTGCACGCGTGGCGCGAATTGAGCCACGCGCCGGGGGGTGAAGGCCTTGGACACGAGCCGCCGCAGCCGGGTGTGGTCCGGCGGGTCGATGTTCAGCAGATGGGTCATCAGCTCGGCGTTGCGCTCCCCCGGGATCCCCGTCCTCCCCTTGGCGTGCGCCGACCCGGCGTGGTGGACGGGGTTCTTGGAGAGCCGGGGGTCGGCGAGCGCCCGCTTGGCGTCGGCGTACCGCGTGACGAGCCAGGCCTCCACGCCGCTGGGCAGCTCGGTCCGGTACACGGGCGCGTGCTCGCGCAGCCAGGCGTAGGCGGGATAGGGGTCGGTGGCGAACTCCCAGGTGAAGAGCTCGGGCACATCGGGGGTGGACATGCCCCGACAGTAATCGTGGCTGGTTCGGGCGGTTGGTACGGGCCTGTTGGTAGGGGTTGTCGGTACGGGTTGTCGTACGGGTTATTCGGCGAGGCCCTCCGCGGCGCGGATCGCGTCCCGGTACGTGCGCGCGGCGGCGCGCAGGGCCGTCTCCGGGTCGACGCCGGTGCGCTCCGCCTCCATGGCCAGGGCGAGGAGTTCGTAGCCGATGCCGTCGCCCGCCGGGGGCCGGACGTCCAGGCCCGCTGTACGGACCCGGCCCGCGAGCTTGGCGGCCAGGGCGAGTCCCGGCTGGCCCAGCGGGACGCCGTCGGTGACCGAGTCGCGCTGCTTCTCGATCGCCTTGGTCCGCAGCCAGTGCGCCTTGACGTCCTCGGGGGTCTCGGCGGTCGCGTCGCCGAAGACATGGGGATGGCGGTGGATGAGCTTGTCCACGAGCGTGCCGGCGACGTCGTCGATGGAGAACGGCTCGATGTCCTCGTCCAGGCCGTCCTGGGCGATCCGGGCGTGGAAGACCACCTGGAGCAGGACGTCCCCCAGCTCCTCGCGCAGCTCGTCGCCGTCGCCGTCCTCGATCGCCTCGACCAGTTCGTACGCCTCCTCGATGCCGTACTTGGCGAGGCCCTGGTGCGTCTGGATCGAGGACCAGGGGCATTCGGCGCGGATGCGGTCCATGACCTGGACGAGGTCGAGGAGCCGGGCGCCGGGGAGGTCGTACGAGCCGGGGAGCAGCTCCAGGTCCGGCATCTGGACGCGGCCGGAGCCGGCCAGGCGGGCGAGGCCGTCGGTGAGGGCGGTGTCCGTGACGTCGGCGTCGGGGGTGGGCAGGACCACGACCGTACGGCCGCCCACGCAGTCCTCGACCAGCTCTCGCGCGGTGGGCGCGGTGTGCTCGACGGTGACGCCGGCCTCGCGGAGGTACGGGAGCTGTGGGTGCGCGGGATCCGCGCAGAGGACCCGGTCGGCGGCGTGCAGGGTCTGCCAGGCGGGCCAGGAGAGGAGGCCGGGGGCGACGCGGTGGCTGGCGGTGAGCAGCACGATGCGGCCGGGGGCCGCGGTGTCCTGGTCGGCGGTGGCGGGAGGTTCTTGGGTCACCTCTTGAACCTACCTCCGGTGCGTGCCGGGCCCGCCCGGCGGGCGTGTCCTCAAGCGCCGGACGGGCTGGGGGTGCGGCGGGTCGTGCCGGAGCCGCCCGGCGGGCGGTTTGTCGTCAAACGCCGGACGGGCTTGAATGATCCGCCCGGCGGGTGGGTGTCCTCAAACGCCGGACAGGCTTGAAGTGCGCCGGGCGGGTGTCCTCAAGCGGCGGGCGCGCTTGATCTACGCGTCCGTCGGTTGTTCCTGCGGGGCCTCTTTGGTCACCTGGGTGATCCACGGGGTCTTCGCGTCGCCCAGCTGGACCTTGCTGTTGTCCCAGCTGCCGTAGCGCGGGTTCACGTCGATGCTCAGCTTCTTGGACGTCGCGGCGAGGCCGGCCACCAGTTTCTGCTGGCCCTGCGGTGTCATCGAGTCCGCGCCCAGCGCCGCGCCGACCTTCGTCAGCAGGACGTCACGGCGGATCGCCTCGTCGAGCTGGTCCGGGGTGACCGCGCCCTGCTGGAGCGCCAGCGCGAGGAACTGCTTCTCGCCGCCGGACTGCGCGACCGCCTGCTGCCGGGCGGCCTGGATCTCCTTGCGGCTCACCGTCACGTCGGCGTCGTCCGCCGCCCGCTGGAGGATGCGGTCGAAGATCATGCCGTTCAGCTTGATCTGGCTGAGCCTGCCGGTGTTCTTGATGAGTTCGGCCGACTGGGGCGACGCCTCCTGGGCGGTGCGGACGTCCCGTACCGCTCCCTGGAGGGTGGACACCTCGATCCGCTGCCCGCCGACCACCGCCGCGGCCCCGGGAT
This sequence comes from Streptomyces sp. NPDC087420, assembly GCF_044744165.1. Classification (NCBI taxonomy): domain Bacteria; kingdom Bacillati; phylum Actinomycetota; class Actinomycetes; order Kitasatosporales; family Streptomycetaceae; genus Streptomyces; species Streptomyces sp. NPDC087420. Next base: position 302,828 of record NZ_JBIUXU010000009.1, on the reverse strand, counting down.
GGGCGTCGCTGCCGCAGGCGGTGAGCAGGGGAGCCGCGGCGAGGAGCGCGACGGAGAAGGAGAGCGCGGTGCGACGGCGGCGGTGCAAAGGGAGCCTCCCGGCGTGATTGTGCGGCGATGCACAAGGCCTTGCAGTGATCGATGTTAGGCAGTCCGCGTGGCAGGGGCCACTGGTTCGACCAACGATTCACCGGGAGATTGGGGTGCGCCCCGCCCGAGAAGTCGATTCCGGGTCCCGGTCGGGGCGGAGCATGATCGCGCGCGAGACCACAAAAGTGATCGGCACGGCCGCGCCCGCGGCGCCCAGCGGGGCGTAACGGCTGCTGAGGCGCAGAACGTCCACCAGCAGGTAGACACCGCTGGTGGTGATCACGAAGTTCGCGGCGTTGGTGAGCGGGAAGAGCACGAACTTCCGCCAGGTCGGGCGCGTCCGGTAGGTGAAGTGGCTGTTGAGGAAGAAGGAGCCGACCATGGAGAGTGTGAACGCGATCACATGCGCGGCGACATACGGCAGCCGGGTCAGCAGGAGCAGGTAAAGGGCGTAGTAGGTCCCGGTGTTCACCACTCCGACCAGGGCGAACCTGATCAACTGGCTCCGGACCGTCATCAGGCGCCCCGGAACTGCTGTTGGTGTTCGAGCGCGCGCCGCAGTTCGGCGGGGAGCGGGTGGTACGGACCGTACGCCCGCTCCGTGTCCCACAGCAGGCTCTGCAACTGCTGCCGCGCAGCCGCGTGGTCGCCCACCGCGAGCAGCAGGTGCCCGATGCGGTGGCGGATCTCGAAGGACCGGCCCGCGTCGCCGCCGGGCTGCCGCATGCTTTCGTAGTACGGCACCAGCGCGCGGTACTCCGCGAGCGCGGCGGCGGCCTCCCCGAGCTGTTCCAGGCACTGCGCGGCCTCGTACCGGAACTGGAGCGCCTGCGGGTCGCCGGCGCCCGCCTCGGCCGTCCTGTCGTCGGCGAGGCGGCGCAACTCCGGGAGGGCGCGCCGGTACTGGCCGTCGTCCAGCAGGGTCGACGCGTACTGCTTGCGCAGGATGCGGACCACCGGGGAGTACTCGCCGTGCTCCGCCGCGGCGGCGGGCAGGATGCCGCCGAGGATGTCCACGGCCTGCGTGATGCTGCCCTCCCCCAGCAGCCGCTTGACCTCGTCCACTGCGGCGGCCACGTCCGGCCGTTCGGCCGGGACGGGTGCCTGCTGGGTCACCGGCGGGGACGGCACGGTGGTGGCGCGGTCCGGCCAGGGGGCGTGCGGGCGCAGGAAGGGGCGGGTCGGGTCGAGCGGGCCCGTGGGGCCGCCCCGGGCGGGCAGGAGCGGGACGAGGTGTTCGTACACCTCCTGGGCGCCGGCGGGGCGGTGTTGCGGGTCCTTGGCGAGCAGCCGCAGCACGATGCGCTCCAGCTGCTCGGGGACCTCGGCCCTGAGCCGGCGGATCGGCACGGGCGCCTCGTACAGATGGCGGTGCAGGACCCCGAGGACGGTGGAGCCCGCGAACGGCACGTTCCCGCTGAGGAGTTCGTGGAGGAGCACGCCGAGGGCGTAGAGGTCGGTGTACGGGCCGACGGCGCCGCCCATCGCCTGCTCGGGCGCCATGTAGGCCGGGCTGCCGATGGGCGAACCGGTGTGGGTGAGGCGGGTGGTGTCGGTGTCCAGGACGGAGGCGACACCGAGGTCGAGGACCGTGACCGTACCGTCGGGCCGCACCATCACGTTCCGCGGCTTGAGGTCGCGGTGGACGATGGGCACCGCGTGCACGGCGCCGAGGACGGAGCAGAGCTGGGCGGCGACCGAGACGGCCCAGGGCCAGGGGTACGGGTCGTGCTCGGCGAGGTGGTCGGCGAGGTCCGCGCCCTCCACGTACTGCATGACGAGGTAGAGGTCGTCGTTGTCGCCGCCGGCGTCGTGGACGGTGACCAGGCCCGGGTGGTCGACCTGGGCGGTGACCCGGCACTCGCGGACGAAGCGGCGGCGCATCTCGTCGGCGCCGCTGGCGGCGGTCATCCGGTCGGGGCGCAGGAGCTTGACGGCGACGCGGCGGTCGAGCCGCTGGTCGTACGCGGTCCAGACCTGGCCCATGCCTCCCTGTCCTATGACCGTGGAGAGCTCGTAACGGTCCGCGATGACCCGTCCGTTCACCGGTCTTCCTGGCCCTTGCCCTTGCGCAGGAAGTCGCTCAACTCGTCCAGCTCGGCGCGCACCTGGTCGATGCGGGGGTGGTCGGTGGTGCGCGGGAGATCGGAGGTGCGGGGCAGATCGGAGGTGCGCGGGCCGTCCGTGCGCAACGGGTCCGGGTGCGGGGTGTCCGTACGCGCGAAGTCCGCGGGGTGGCTGTGCGCCGGGGGTACGGCCGGGGGCGGCGGGACATGCGGGCGCACGGCGGGCGGCGGGGTGGCCGTTCCCACCGGGGGGTAGCCGTAGGCGGCCTGCGGCGGGACGGGCTGCGGCTGCGGGTAAGCCGCTTGGGCGTTGCGTCGGCTGAAGTGCGCGATCTCCGCGTACAGGTAGTAGACGAGGACGGCGACCGCGGTCAGCAGGAGCAGCCCCACGCCGACGTCCGACCGGGTGGCCGACAGGTCCTCGGTCTTGTCCGTGCCGATCATCACGACGCAGAGGACGAGCACCGCGACGGTGAGGACCAACAGCGCCCAGTTCAGGCCCTTGCGGGTGATGACGGCGAGCCGCAGCATCGGCGCCCAGGCGAGGAATCCGCAGCTGAGGACAGCGGCCAGCGCGAAGAACACACGCAACACGATGACCGCGGATCCGTCTCGCGGTTGTTGCGGCGGCACGTAGCCGTGGCCGTGCATCACTGCTCCTGAGGGCCTGGGGACGAGGCGGAACCCGCTGTACGGGGACGAGCGTATACAGCGACGGTGACACACCGCCCCCGGGTTGCGCGCATCCGGTACCGCATCGGCAACTCCTCCCCGAACCGGGCCCGTACAGGCCCGTACCGGCCACGGAACGGATCCGGGGCCGTCGTTCAGCCGGGGTCGACGCTGCCGTCCGTCAGGCCGTCGTGAAGCCCTCGCACCAGCTGTTCCCCCAACTGTCCCGCGAGCCTCACCGCATCCTCGAAGGCGGCCAGCGCGCGGAAGCGTTCACCGTACCGCCGCTGGTCGGCGAGCGGGAGCCTGGGCAGTCGCAGACGCCGTACGTCGAGCCGGGTGGCGGTGGAGGCGTAGCTGCTCGCGCGGCGGTTGTTGGCCGTGCCCCGCAGGAATCCGGCGAGGAACCAGGCGTCGAGGGCGGCCGGATCCGGTCGCAGCAGCTGGAGGTTGCGGCCGAGGGCGGCGCCGGCCGTCGCGGCGTCGACCACGCGCACCACCGCGCCGCCTCCTAGGACGGGGACGACGACGTCCCCTTCCTCGGTACGTACGGGCTCCTCGGGCGGGCCTTCGGGGAGCGCGCCGGAGGGGGCGCGGCCGGCGAGCACGTCCTGTTCGGTGAGGACGGGGGTGGGGGGCGTGGGCGGGGCGGGCGTGGCGGCGCCTGTGCTTGTGCCGGTGCCGCCCGCGTGGAGCACCAGGGCCCCGGCGCGGGCGAGTTCGCCGACGGTGACGGTGACGGTCACGGCGGGCACATGGGCCTGGGCCGCCTCCCCTGCCCTGTCCGCCACCGTGACGGCCGGCGGGACCAGGTCGTGGGTGCGGCGCAGGGTGTCCGTCAGCCGCTCCCGTACGAGGGCGAGTTCGGCCGTGCCGCTCGCGGCGGCCGGGGGCGGGAGATGGCGGGCGGGGGCCAGGTCCACGTCGTCGTCCAGGAGCTCGATGACGGACACCGCGCCGCTGACGCCGGGCCGCTCCTCGACCGTGCCCTGCCGCTCGAAGGCTCCCCAGGCTTCGAGGACCGTGCTGTGGACGGCGGACCAGTCGAGGGTGTCGCGCCCGCCCCCGGGGGCGGCGAGACCGGCGGTGTCGACCAGGAGCAGCTCGGGGGCGGGCCGGTCGCCGGCGGCGGGCCTGCGCAGGACCCAGAGGTGGAGCGGGATGCCGTACGGGGGCGCGGCGCCGGCCGGCAGGGCCACGACGGCGCGCAGGGCGCCGCGCCGCAGCAGGTCGGCGCGGATCCGGCGGCCGGAGCGGCGGGAGGCGGCGGCGGGCGGCATCAGCAGGACGGCGGTGCCACCGGGGCGCAGGCGGGCCAGGGCGTGCTGGACCCAGGCCAGTTCGGACTCCGTACGGGCCGGGAAGCCGTACTCCCAGCGCGGGTCGTAGGCCAGCTCGTCGTGGCCCCAGTTGCGCTCGTTGAACGGCGGGTGGCAGAGGACGGCGTCGACCGCGAGCCGGGGGAACGCGTCGGCGCGCAGGGTGTCGCCCGCGTGTACGCGCACGTCGGCCTCCGTATGGAGGGCGAGGCGCAGCGCGGTGAGCGCGGCGGGCTCGGGGACGGCCTCCTGGGCGTGGAGGGCGGCCGGGTGCGGGACGGCGCGCAGCAGCGTGCCGGTGCCCGCGGCGGGGTCGAGCACGCTGACGCCCTCGGCCGTGGCGCCGGCCAGTGCGGTCATCAGGGCGGCGGCTTCGGGCGGGGTGAGCGTGTACTGGCGGGGGTTGGCGTCGAGGTAGCGGCCGAGCAGGAACTCGAAGGCCTGGCGGGCGCCGAGGTCGGCGGCCAGTTCGGCGGCCGCGCGGAGCAGGGGCACGCGTGCCCGCAACTCTCGGCTGCCGGGGGTGTGAACCGGTCTGTCGCCCTGTTCGCCGAGGCGGGCGGTGAGGACGTCGTCCAGGGCGGCGGGCAGCAGCTCGGCGAACCGCACGTCACTGGCGGCGGCCAGCTCCAGCCAGACCATGGGGCGCTCGTGGACGAGGAGGAGGGCGCAGCCCGTACGGATCAGGGCGGAGGCGGCGCCGGCGGGGTCGCCCGAGACCTCCTGCCAGACGCGTTCGCGGAGCGGGACCTCGGCCAGTTTCCCCTGGTCACGCAGCCATTGTTCGACCTCGCCGAGGGCGAAGGAGGGGCTGGTCTCGGTGCCTCCGACAGGCTGGGGGAAGTCGGTGTGGCGGCGGCGCCAGTTGCTGACGGCGGCCCTTCCGACGCCGGCGAGCCGGGCGATTCCGGCGGCTGTGACCTCCGCTGCGTTCTCCGGCACCTGGCTGCCTCCCTCACCCGCACGGCTGTCGTGTCGGACCGAGCATAGCGGCGCGCACCACTTCGTACGGATTCACATGGTGGACGTGGGCGATTCTAAAAATCGTGGTTGACTCGGTTCACAGCATCTGTTGTCATTGACGTATCGCCACACAACTTTCCCGGAGACCGCCATGCATGTACTCCTCTCGTCCCGCGCCCGCCGTGGCGCCCTCGCCGCCCTCTGTGCGGCCGCCGTCCTGACGCTCCCGGCCTGCAGACCGGGCTCGGGCGGCGACAACAGCCCGGCCAAGAAGTCCACGAAGGCCGCGAAGGCCAAAAAGAAGCCCGCGCCCTTCGCGGGCCAGTCGGGCCCCGAGGTCATGGACCAGGCCTTCGCCGCGACCCGCGCCGCCACCTCGCTGACCCTGAAGGCCGACATGCCCGACCCGGAGGGGCGCATAGCCGTCGATGTGGCGCTCGACAAGAAGGGCGACTGCGCCGGCACGATGTCGATGAACGGGCAGGGCACGGTGACGCTCACCAAGACCGGCTCGACCGTGTACATGAAGTACGACGAAAAGCTGCTCAGGTCGCAGGGCAAGGGGCAGCCGAAGGCCGAGGTGGACGCGGCGGTCGAGATGCTCGCCAACCGGTGGATCAAGGCCGACGCGAAGGAGCCCGACGCCAAGGACCTGGTCGGCTTCTGCGATCTGGACGAGCTGCTGGCCGCGTTCGAGGGCGGCGACAGCGTGGCCCGCAAGGGGCCGGTAAGCACGGTGGACGGACAGCCGGCGCTCACCCTCACGGAGACGGACGGTTCGTCCGACTACACCGTGCACGTCGCGGCGGAGGGGAAGCCGTACCTGCTCAAGATCGTCTGGACCGGCAAGGAGGAGGGAACCATGGCGTTCTCGGAGTTCGACCGGCCGGTCGCGGCGGAGGTCCCCGCCGACAAGGACGTGGTGGACCTCGCGAACCTGGACGGCTGACGGGGCCGTACGACCGTCCTCACGCCCGGCGCGATCATCCGCTCACCCACCACCCGCGTCAGCCACCGCACTGACGGAGCATCACCTTCTTGTCCGCCGCCGTCACGGGCAGTTCGTACTTGAGCGAGACCTGGGCGAACCGCACCACGTACGAACACCGGATCCCCTTGTCCGGCGGCAGCCAGGACGCCGGGCCCGAGTCCGACTTGGCGCCGTTGGTCGGCCCGTCCACCGGGATGAGGTTGAGCGGGTCGTTGGCGATCTGCTTGCGCTTGTCCTCGTCCCAACGGGCCGCGCCCATCTGCCAGTCGTACGACAGCGGCATCACATGGTCGATCTGCACCTTCGACGCGGACTGCTTGCGCCACTCGATCGTCTTGCCGGTGTACGGGTCCCGCAGCGTCATCGAGACCACGACGCAGTCGGACTCCGACCGGTACTTCAGCCGCTCCCCGTCCCGGGCGAGCAGGTCGTTCCTGGTGTCACAGCCGTTGTGCGCGTACGGCACCCCGTCGGCGGAGTCCAGCCAGGCGTAGCCGAACTTGTCCCGGTCATACCCCGTCTTGGGGCCGCGCCCCTTCGTCTTCACCCGGTCGATGAGCTTGCGGCCCGCGCTCCTGTCCGCCTCCGACGTGAGGGGAGCGAGCCCGCGCTTCGTCCCGTCGGGGTTCTTCAGCGGACCGGCGCCGGAACCGCCCGAGCCTGAGCCCTGGTCCTCTGCCCCGGCCGACGCGGCGGGCCCCGGGTCGATGCCGATCCCGCCCTCGCACCCGCCGAGGACGGCGACCGCCAGCACCACGGCCCCACCGCGCAGACCTGCCCGCGCCACCCGTACCGCACGTCTGTTCACGCCCGCACCCTACGCTTCCCGCCGGCCGGCCCGGCAGGAGACGTATGCCCGGCATTCCCGGACTCAACGGGCGGCAGGGAACGGGCAGTGGACTCAGGACCCCAGGATCGTCGCCAGGAACTCCCCGGTCCACGACAGCAGTTCGCGTCCCACCACCGGCTTCCCGCCGATCTTGCCGGCCGTCGGGCGCGGCACCAGGATCTGGTGCGCCGCCGGCTTGATGACCGTACGGGGATGCAGCCGCTTGAGGCGCAGCTCCTGCGACTCCCTCAACTCCACCGGCGCGAAGCGGATGTTGGGACCCTGGAGCACGATCTCGCCCACCCCGCACGCCCGCGCCAGCATCCGCAGGCCCGCCACCAGCAGCAGGTTCTCCACCGGCTCCGGCAGCTTGCCGTAGCGGTCGGTCAGCTCCTCGCGTACCGCCGTGATGTCCTCCTCGGTGTTCGCGGAGGCGATCGCGCGGTACGCCTGGAGGCGCAGCCGCTCGCCCGGCGCGTACTCGTGCGGGACGTGCGCGTCGACCGGCAGCTCGATCTTGACCTCCAGCGGCGCGGCCTCCTCCACCGTGCCGTCCACGGCGGCGCGGTAGTCCGCGACCGCCTCGCCCACCATGCGGACGTACAGGTCGAAGCCGACGCCCGCGATGTGGCCGGACTGTTCGCCGCCGAGCAGGTTGCCCGCGCCGCGGATCTCCAGGTCCTTCATGGCCACGTACATGCCCGCGCCCATCTCGGTGTGCTGGGCGATCGTCGCGAGCCGTTCGTGCGCGGTCTCGGTCAGCGGCTTCTCGGGCGGGTAGAGGAAGTACGCGTACCCGCGGTCGCGCCCACGGCCCACCCGGCCGCGCAGCTGGTGGAGTTGGGACAGGCCGAAGTTGTCGCCGCGCTCCACGATCAGCGTGTTGGCGTTCGAGATGTCGATGCCGGACTCGACGATCGTCGTGGAGACCAGCACGTCGAACTTCTTCTCCCAGAAGTCGACCACGACCTGTTCCAGGGCGCTCTCGCCCATCTGCCCGTGCGCCGTGGCGATCCGCGCCTCGGGGACGATCTCGCGCAGCCGGGCCGCGGCCCGGTCGATCGACTCCACGCGGTTGTGGATGTAGAACACCTGGCCCTCACGCAGCAGTTCACGGCGGACGGCCGCGCCGATCTGCTTCTGCTCGTACGGGCCCACGAAGGTCAGCACCGGGTGGCGCTCCTCCGGCGGGGTGGTGATGGTCGACATCTCGCGGATGCCGGTGACGGCCATTTCGAGCGTACGGGGGATGGGCGTCGCGGACATCGTGAGGACGTCGACGTTGGCACGGAGCTTCTTGAGCTGTTCCTTGTGCTCGACGCCGAAGCGCTGTTCCTCGTCCACGATGACCAGGCCGAGATCCTTGAACTTCGTCTCGGCCGAGAACAGCCGGTGCGTACCGATGACGATGTCGACCGCGCCTTCCCGCAGCCCCTGGAGCGTCGCCTTGGCCTCGGCGTCCGACTGGAAACGGGAGAGGGCCTTCACGGAGACGGGGAACTGCGCGTACCGCTCGGAGAACGTACCGAAGTGCTGCTGCACCAGCAGTGTGGTCGGTACGAGCACGGCGACCTGCTTGCCGTCCTGGACGGCCTTGAAGGCGGCCCGTACGGCGATCTCCGTCTTGCCGTACCCGACGTCGCCGCAGACCAGCCGGTCCATCGGGACCGTCTTCTCCATGTCCTCCTTGACCTCGGCGATCGTGGAGAGCTGGTCGGGCGTCTCCACGTACGGGAAGGCGTCCTCCAGCTCGCGCTGCCAGGGGGTGTCGGGGCCGAAGGCGTGGCCCGGGGCCGCCATGCGCGCCGAGTAGAGCTTGATCAGGTCGGCGGCGATCTCCTTGACGGCCTTCTTGGCGCGCTGCTTGGTCTTCGTCCAGTCGGCGCCGCCGAGGCGGTGCAGCGTGGGCGCCTCGCCGCCGACGTACTTGGTCACCTGCTCCAGCTGGTCGGTCGGGATGTACAGCCGGTCGCCGGGCTGTCCGCGCTTGGCGGCGGCGTACTCGACCAGCAGGTACTCACGGGTCGCGCCCTGGACCGTGCGCTGCACCATTTCCACGTACCGGCCCACGCCGTGCTGTTCGTGGACGATGAAGTCGCCCGCCTCCAGCGTGAGGGGGTCGATGGTCTTGCGGCGCTTGGTGGGCAGGCGCTGGCCGTCCTTGCCGGCGGCCTTCTGCCCGGAGAGGTCGGTCTCGGTCAGGACGGCGAGCTTGAGCGCGGGATCGACGAATCCCCAGTCGATGGAGCCCCGGGCGACGTGCACGACGTTCGGCGAGATGTCCACGAGCCCGCGGCCGTTCCCGGCCTCCGGGGTGTCGAGGCGGGCCGCGATGCCCTCCCCGCCCAGCACCTCGACCGTACGGGAGGCGGTGCCCTGGCCCTCCGTGACGTACACCGTGCGCCAGCCGTCGGCCAGCCACCCCTTGGTGTCGGCGAGGGCGCGGGAGGTGTCGCCGCGGTACGACTCCGGGGCGCGCATCCCGAGCCTGATCGTCTCCGCCGAGACGTCCTCGTCCGCCGCGAACGGGGACACGGACCACCACATCATGCCCAGCTCACGCGCCCGGTCCCGGACGTCCGCGATGCCCCAGAGGGAGGCCGCGCCCACGTCGATGGGGGCCTTCCCGCCCTCGGCGCTGGCGGCCCAGGACGCCTGGAGGAACTCCTGGCTGGTGGCGACGAGGTCGGCGGCCCTGGTCCGTACCCGCTCCGGTTCGCACACCAGCGCCATGGACCCCTGGGGCAGGACGTCGAGCAGCAGCTCCATGTCGTCCACCAGCACCGGGGCCAGGGACTCCATGCCCTCGACGGCGATCCCCTCGGCGATCTTGCCGAGCAGCTCGCCCAGCTCCGGGTGGAGCTCGGCGAGCGCGGCGGCCCGCTCCCGTACCTGCGGGGTCAGCAGCAGCTCACGGCAGGGCGGCGCCCACAGCCCGTGCTCGGCGACCTCCAGCGAACGCTGGTCGGCGACCTTGAAGTAACGGATCTCCTCGACGTCGTCGCCCCAGAACTCCACCCGCAGGGGATGCTCCTCGGTGGGCGGGAACACATCGAGGATCCCCCCGCGTACGGCGAACTCGCCACGCTTCTCGACCAGCTCCACGCGGGCGTAGGCGGCTGCGGCGAGGGCCTCGGTCACTTCGTTCAGATCGGCGCTCTGCCCGCTGCGAAGCGCGACGGGCTCCAGCTCCCCCAACCCTTTGACCTGCGGCTGAAGGACGGAACGAATGGGCGACACCACCACACTCACCGGCCCGGCGGACGGATCGTCCTTGGCGGGGTGGGCGAGGCGGCGCAGGACGGCGATGCGCCGGCCGACGGTGTCGGACCGGGGCGAGAGCCGCTCGTGCGGCAGCGTCTCCCAGGACGGGTACTCGACGACGGTGTCCGGGTCCAGCAGCGTCCGCAGCGCCGCCGCCAGATCCTCGGCCTCCCGCCCGGTCGCCGTCACGGCCAGCACCGGCCGCCCCGACTCCCGCGCCAGGGCGGCGACGGCGAAGGGCCGCGCGGCGGGCGGCCCGACGAGGTCGACGTGCATACGGTGACCGTCGGCGGCGGCCGTCACCGCTTCGGCGAGCGCCGGGTCCTTGATGACGGCGTCGAGCAGACCGTGCAGGCTCATGAAGGGTGGTTTCCGTCCAGATCCGTTGAGCGGGGGGCGAACGTCCGTTGAGCGGGACAACGCGAAGGGCCCGACACGTCGCACGGGCCGGGGTGCTTCCAGAGTACGACGCCGGAGGAAACGGGGCTGCCGCCGGACGACCGAGGAATAGCCACCGCCGACACAAGGTTCCCGTCTCAACGAAGGAGGCGTCGACATGCCCGATGCGAAGACCCCCCAGGACCAGGCCGAAACGACCCGCCACACCCGCTTCGGCAAACTGCCGGAGCGCATCCGCCTGGAGGACACGGTCCAGGCCGTCCCGGCGACGGCCCCGGACCCGTCGAGGGACTCGTACAACCACGACGAGTGGTTGACGCGTAACGCCCTGTAGCGGGCGCGGGTCACTGATGTCCTCAAGCGCCGGAGGGGCTTGGGTGTGCCGTGGTGACGGGGGAAACGATCAAGCCCGTCCGGCGATTGAGGACGCAGTGACCGGCACCGGTCGCGACCCGCGCGGGGCCCACTCAGGCTCTGCGAAGACGTTCCGCAGCGTCGGAAATCAGCTTCCGCGCAGCCTCTCCTCGCGCGGAATGCCGTGCGAGGAGGTCGAACGCTCTTGCGTACAGATCGACCTGACTCGGCTGGGTCAAGGTAACCGCAGCGTCCAGTGTGTCGGCGTGTACGCGTTCGGCATCGAACACCGTGGGCGTGTACGCGTTCGGCATCGAACACCGTGAAGGTCGGCAAGGGCCACATGGTGCGTCTGGCGGAGAACGGAATCACGCCCAGGGCGACATTGGGGCGGGACGTGAAGGTCAGAAGGTGGTCGAGTTGGGCGGACATCGTCCTGTCGTTGCCGATGCGGTACCGGAGAACGGACTCCTCCACCACAAGGAAGAACTGGCGCCTGTCTTCATGTATGACCCTGTTGCGCCTCAGCCTCGCCGCGACGGCTTCCTCCACGTCGTCCCGGGTGCCCCGGAAGGACGCGATGGAAGTGAGCAGCGCGTTCGCGTAATCCGGCGTCTGTAGAAAGCCAGGCACCACGTCGGAGCAGTACACACGGAATCGCTCGGTACGTTCGTACAGTGACGCGCCGGCCTCCTGAAGGTTTCGCAGACCGGAGCGTTGAAGCCCCGCCACTCCACATTCGCCTCAGTGGACTGCCTGTTGGCCGCGACCAGGTCCGCCGACCGGTCGGCGGCACGGCAGGCCACGCACCAGCGTCGGATATCGGCATCCGACGGCTGGGTGCGTGCGTTCTCAATGCGCGATGTCTTCGACTCGGACCATGCGCACCTGGCGGCCAGTTCACGCCCTGAGATCCCAGCGTCGAGCCGGAGGTCACGTAGCCGTGCCGCGAGCGCCTCGCGGGCCTGGCGGACGGTGGCGGAGGGGTGCTGGGGCATGGTGGCGGGCCGGCCGTTCGTTCAGATCTTGTAGTCCTGGTGCGGGATGGCACGTTCCCACACGCTCTCGAAGGCGGCTACACAGAGTCCCACCGTGTCGGGGGCGTTGGTGAGTTCATCCTCGACCACCTCTCCATCGCCGGAGAAGTGGTGCACGCGGAGCATGGATTCGTCGAAGGCCCAGAAGTCATTGGCGGGCAGCGGGATTCCGTTGGCCAGCCGGCGTGGCAGCCAGCGCACTTCCTCCCCGGCCACGACATTGCCATGCGTGACGTAGTGCTCCCAGCGGATGTATTCACTCACCGGCTCGGAGACGATGCGCGCGCGACGGATCACGACGCCCCGGGCCACGCTGTCGGCGATCAACTGATCGTACGGGTGCCACCACGACCCCCGATCAGCCCAGTCGATCCGCTCCCCTCGCTTCCACGCGTCGAATCGCTCCGTGGTCGCGTAGGTGTCCCGCATTTCCAAGTGCAAGGCCGATCTCCGGCACTGCCGCAGCAGTTCACCGAAACTCGGCGCGTTCGACGGCATCGCACGCCTCTCTGATCATGGGCGCCATACGGGCAGGAATCCTGATGATCGCTTCGCTGTCCGGCACGGGTCCGTTCGCCGGGCTGGTCGCGTCACACTCCGCCGCTGTCGCGGGGTCGGGCTTCCAGCCCTGCAAGAGGATTTCACGCGCCTCGGGGTCCACCCACACCGTGGGGCAGTGATCACGATCGGTGTCAGGATCGATTCCGATGAACTTCAGGGACATTCTCAGCCTCCCGCTGTCTGTGCACTTGGCTCCCGTCGCCCTCTGAAGGTAAGCCGAAGTTGCGTCAATGCGAACGCCAAGCAGGCGAGTTGGCGTGCAAGCCGATGCAAGGTGGTGGAACGGCGGGCGCCGCCGACGCCATCCTGAAACAGCGTCACACAATGCTGATGAAGGAGGCACGATGGCCAAACACGAGAAGCCACCGCCGCAGCCCGGGCAGGGCACACCGCCGCCAGGGAACTCCGACGGGCAGGTGCCGAAAGCACCTGAGCCCGACGGCAAGCACAAGAAGTAGGAACGCGTGGACTCAGTGGACTCATGGGATGAGTGGCGTCGCAGCCTGGCGGCGGAGATGGATCGGCGTGGCGACTGGCCCGATCGGTCTCCCTGGATCCGCTCGGCTGTGGACGCCGTACCGCGCCACCTCTTCGCGCCGGACCGGCTGTGGCGTTGGGACGGCCGCGTGTACGTTCCTGTGGACCGGGACGGCGACCCCGACGGGTGGTCGGCGGAGGTGTACGGGGATCCGAACGACGCCGCTGTCACCCAGGTCACCGACGGGCTCCCGTCTTCCAGCCTGTCGTGCGAGGCGGTAGTGGTCGACATGCTGGACTCGCTCCTGCTGGAGCCGGGCCACCGGGTCCTGGAACTGGGCACCGGCACCGGCCGGAACGCCGCGCTGCTCGCGTGGAGGGCGGGGGGCGAGCTGGTGACCAGCGTCGAGGTGGATCCGGGCTTGGCGGTACGGGCACGGGAACGCCTCGCCGGGGCGGGCGGTGCGGCAGGCGGGGTACGGGTCGTGGTGGGTGACGGTGGCGCGGGGTGGCCGGCGGGGGCGCCGTACGACCGGGTGATGGCCACGTACGCGGTCGATCGGGTCCCGTGGGCCTGGGTGGCACAGACCCGGCCGGGCGGCAGGATCGTGACCCCGTGGGGTCGGCTGGGGCATGTCGCGCTGACGGTGGCCGAGGACAGTAGGTCGGCGACGGGTTGGGTGCAGGGACTCGCCCAGTTCATGTCCGCGCGGGGGACCGCCGGTCCGGGGCGGACTTTCGATCAGGTACGGGGAACGGCCCCCGCCGAGACCGAACGACCGATGACCAGGGACCTGGGACCGTTGCGGGCGGATGTCCATCTACGGTTCGCGTTGCGGGTCGCCCTGCCGGACGTCCGGATCACCACGGCGGAGGACGACGACGGCCTGAACGCGTGGCTGCACGACGAGAGCGGGTCCGGGGCTGGGTTGGGGTCCTGGGCAACCCTGTCCGCCGTGGGCGGTGGCGGTGATGGCGGCGGCACGGTGGCACATCAGGGCGGATCGCGCCGCTTGGCCGATGAGCTGGAGGGGGCGTGGGACATCTGGTCGGCCATGGGCAGCCCCAGCCTGTACGACTACGGCATGACGGTGGAGTCCGGCGGTCAGTATGTGTGGTGCGGAGACGCGACAACGGGCCCGAGATGGCCGTCGGTTCAGACCGAGGGGTAGTCGGGTGTGGCCGGGTTGTTGTGTGCAACGTGGGGCCGCCCCTTGCTGTTGAGTGTCGCGGGTCCGGTCCGGGCGTCAAGGGCGCTCCTGCGGAGCGTCGGCTTCGCCGATTGCGCTGCGCTTCACCCTTGACCCCCGGCCCGGCCCCGCAAGGGAAGGCTGGGGGGGGCGGCCCGGGGGAAGGTCCCCCGGTAATGCCCGGATGCGGTTGGGGTTTCGTCGCGGGCCTCGGCTTTCGGCGGGGTGTTGCGCACGGCTTGAATGGGGCGGTGGCGGGTCGGCTCGGCGGCTGGCGGGCCGTCTGTTTGCCGGTGTGCAAGCACCGTGTCTGTGGTGAGTGGGTGGTGGGGCGGATGTGGCGGGGGGAGGCGGCTCGTCGGGCCTGTTTCGGCGGGTTGTGTGCTCTGAGAGCCCATTAACGAAACACAGAACACAAGACCGGGGAGGAAGGGCCCGCAGGAGCCCTCAAAGCCTGGGCAAATGGGGCATATGGCCTGCTGGGGATGGGGGTGGGCAGTCCCGGCGGCCGGCTGGCACCCACCGGCCCGCACGCAAGCACCACACCCGGGCCGGGCGAGTGGTGGGGCGGATGCCGCCTGCTGGGGTGGTCATCGGGCTCGTTTCGGTGGGTTGTGTGCTTTGAGAGCCCCTTGATGAAACACAGGACACAAGACCCAGCGGGAGAGGCCCCCAACGGGCCTCAAGACCTAGGCAAATGGGGCATATTGGCCGCCGGGGTGGAGGAAGCCCCGCCTGGCCCCGCAGCTGACCACGGATCTCAGACACGGTGCCTGCACGCCGGCAAACGGACGGTGGTTGGCCGCCGAGACGACTCGCCACCGCCCCATTCAAGTAGGGCGCAAAGCCCCGCCGAGAGGCGCGGCCCGCGACGAAACCCCAACCGCATCCCGGCATTACCGGGGGACCTTCCCCCGGGCCGCCCCCCTCGGCCTTCCCTAGCGGGGACGGGGCGGGGGTCAAGGGTGACCGAAGGTCATCGGCGAAGCCGACGCGACGCAGGAGCGCCCTTGACGCCCGCCCCGGCCCCGCGACAATCAACAACCAGGGCGGCCCCACGCCGACCAACACAACCCGGCCACACCCGACTACCCCTCGGCCCGAACCCGAGCGCTGCAACTACCCGTCGCCCTGAACCTCGGCGAAATGGTCGAACTCAGCCGCTGTGATGCGCGTCGCGTCGCTTGAACAGCCCACAAGTCCGGCCCCGGTGGGCGTTGGAGGACGCCCACCGGGGCCGGAGACCCGTACGCTATCGCGGCCCACCGGCCGTCCGGGGATGAGGGGAGACCCGGGAGGCCGGAGATGCGGGGATACCCCCCTGGCACCACCGGCACCACTCGCACCCCCGGCACCCCCGGCACCCCAACCCCCCTAGTCGCTCGCGATCGCGTTCAGTACGTTCATCCGGCCCGCCCGGAACGCCGGGACCAGGGCCGCGAACAGGCCCACGAAGGCCGAGGCCACGAAGACGCCCGCTATCGTCGGCCACGGGATTTCCAGGACCCCCAGGCCCTCCAGGGCCAGGAGCTTCTGGGCCGCCGTGCCCCAGCCGAGGCCCAGGCCCAGGCCCAGCAGCGCGCCGAAGACGGCGATCACCACCGACTCCAGGCGGATCATGCGGCGCAGCTGGCGCCGCGAGAGGCCGATCGCCCGCAGGAGGCCGATCTCGCGGGTGCGCTCGACCACCGACAGCGCCAGGGTGTTCACCACGCCCAGCACCGCGACCACGATCGCCAGGCCCAGCAGGCCGTACACGATGTTGAGCAGCTGGCTGATCTGGTCCTTGAGGTCCTGCTTGAAGTCGGTCTGGTTCTGCACCGTGTACTGCGGGTACTCCGCGAGCGACTTCTTGAGGGCCGCGTACGCCTCCTTCTCCTTGCCGTCCTGCGCCGCCGCGAACATGATCATGTTCTTCGGCATCTTGTCGGCCGGCACGTACTTCTCGGCGGTCGTCAGGTTGATGTACATCACGCCCTTGTCGATGGTCGTGTCGTCCGACGTGATCACCGCGACCTTGAGCTTTGCCGTCTCACCGGCCTTGAACGCGACCTTGATCGTGTCGCCGACCTTGATGCCGTGGTCCTTGGCATAGGCCTCGCCGACGGACATGGCGTCCTTGCCGTACGCCGCCGCCAGTTCTCCCGAGACGGTCTCCCGGCGCACATCCTGCGCGTACGTCGGGTCGGCGGCGATCAGACCCTCGTCCTCCGCCCTCCCGTCCGGAGAGGTCAGCTTGGCGTCGACCATCCGGTACTGGGTGACGTGTTCGATGCCGGGCGTACGCTCCAGCGCTTCCTGCGCCTTCGGCACGATCGGTACGTTCGGTACGGAGGGCTCGATGATGAAGTCCGCGCCGACCGACTTGTCCAGCTCGTCGGTGGCCGAGGCGACCATCGAGGAGCCGACCACCGAGAGGCACGCCACCAGCGCGAGGCCGATCATCAGCGCGGCGCCCGTGGCTCCCGTACGGCGGGGATTGCGCAGCGCGTTGCGCTCCGCCAGCCGGCCGACCGGGCCGAACACCCGCAGCAGCACTGCGCTGAGCACCCGTACCAGACCGCCCGCCAGCAGCGGGCCGATCACCACGAACCCGATCAGCGTGAAGACCACACCCACGCCGAGGAACAGCGAACCCTCCGCCGCCTCGTCGGCGCGCGTCGCCACGACGAGGGACAGACCGCCCGCCGCCGTGAGCAGCAGCCCGAGGACCGCCCTGAGCAGGCCGGCCCGTCCGTCCGCGGGGGTCCCGGCGTCGCGCAGCGCGGCCATCGGGGAGATCCGCGCGGCCCGCCGGGCCGGGATGTACGCGGCCACGACCGTGACCACCACGCCCAGCACGAGCCCGATCGCCGGGGTCGTCCACTTCACGGTCAGGTCGCCGGTGGACAGTTCCAGGCCGGTGGCCGACATCAGCTTCATCAGCCCGACGGCCAGCCCCACCCCGGCCGCCACCCCGGCTACCGAGCCGAACACCCCGAGCAGGACGGCCTCGAAAAGCACCGAGCGGTTGATCTGCTTGCGGCTGGAGCCGAGCGCCCGCATCAGGCCGATCTCGCGGGTGCGCTGGGCGACCAGCATCGAGAAGGTGTTGACGATGAGGAAGATGCCGACGAGGAAGGCGATCCCGGCGAAGCCGAGCATCGCGTACTTCATCACGTCCAGGAAGGACCCGACGTCCGAACGGTTCGCGTCGGCGGCCTCCTTCTGCGTCTGGAGCTTGTACGGCCCCGCCGTCCCCGCTCCCAGCGCCGCCGCCACGTCCTGCTTGAGCTTCGTGTCGCTGACGCCCGCGTCGGCGGTGACGTACAGCTGGGTGAACAGGCCGGGGGCGCCGAGCAGTTCACGCTGGGCGGTCGCCGTGTCCAGGTAGAGGACCGTCGCGCCCGGGTTGGTGACCTTGAAGGCGGCGATGCCGGTGATCTTCTTGGTGAAGTTCCCCGTGACGGCGATCGCGCGCAGCTCGTCACCGATCTTGATGTGGTGCTTGTCGGCGGTGTCGGCGTCGATCATCGCCTCCGTAGGACCACGCGGCGCGTGGCCCGAGGTGATCTCCATCGAACGGAGGTCGTTACGGGTCCAGTTGCCGACAAACGTCGGCGCGCCGGTCGTGGCACCGACGTTCTTGTTCTCCGCGTTGACGACGGTCACGCTCTGGCTGCTGACCGCGCCCTCGACGGACTTCACCCCGGCCACCGCGCCCACCCGCGCGACGGTGGAGCCGGGCAGGGTCTCGGGCTTGCCGGTGCCGGGCTGGCCGCCTTCGCCACCGGAGGACTTGGGGCTCACCGTCACGTCGGGCGAGCTGACGGCGAAGAGCTTGTCGAACGTCGTGTTCATCGTGTCTGTGAAGACGAGCGTGCCGGAGACGAACGCCACCGACAGCAGGACCGCGACGGCCGACAGCGCCATCCGCCCCTTGTGCGCGAAGAAGTTGCGCATCGAGGTCTTGACCACGGTCACGACGTCCGCCCCCGCGCGTCGAAGTCCTTCATCCGGTCCAGTACGGCCTCGGCCGTCGGGCGGAACATCTCGTCCACGATCCGGCCGTCCGCGAGGTACAGCACGCGGTCCGCGTAGGACGCGGCGACCGGGTCGTGCGTGACCATCACGATCGTCTGGCCCAGGTCGTCCACCGACCGGCGCAGGAAGCCCAGTACCTCGGCGCCCGCCCGCGAGTCCAGGTTCCCGGTCGGCTCGTCGCCGAAGATGATCTCGGGGCGGGCGGCGAGCGCCCTGGCCACCGCGACCCGCTGCTGCTGACCGCCGGACAGCTGGGTGGGCCGGTGCTTGAGCCGGTCGGCCAGGCCCACCGTCTCCACCACCTTCCGGAGCCACTCGGCGTCCGGCTTGCGGCCGGCGATGTCCATCGGCAGCGTGATGTTCTCCAGCGCGTTGAGCGTCGGCAGGAGGTTGAACGCCTGGAAGATGAAGCCGATCCGGTCCCGGCGCAGCTGCGTCAGGCGCTTGTCCTTGAGCTTCGTTATCTCGGTCTCGTCGAGGTGGATCTCCCCCGAGGTCACCGTGTCGAGCCCGGCGAGGCAGTGCATCAGCGTGGACTTGCCCGAGCCCGAAGGCCCCATGATCGCCGTGAACTCCCCCCGGGCGACGTCCACATCGACGTGGTCGAGCGCCACGACGCGGGTCTCGCCCGCCCCGTACGCCTTGACGACCTGCCGCGCTCGCGCCGCGACGGCCGTACGCCCTCCAGTGCCCCCGTGCCTGGGGATGGTTGCAGCCGTTGTCACGGTCATTCTCCTAAGTCAGTCGATACCTCCGTCGCGGTCGGCGCGACGGGGTCCCCGGATGTGCTCTGAGTCTGTCGGCCGACGCCCGCCCGCACCCTGGTGCGCGGCGGTGTCTTGGCCAGGGGGTTTTCCCCACCCCCCGGGTGCGGCCGCCCCCCGTACCGGCGGCCGCGGTTGCCGTAAGTACAAGCTAAAGAGCACGGCACTCTCCACGCGTCCTCCACCGGAAGGACAGGCCCCTGGCCAGAAGTAAGGAGGAGCCCCTAGGGGACGAGAGGACCGGGACCCGGGCTCAACCCTGACCCTGGCCCTGGCCCCGGTCCCGGTCCCGGCCCGGTACGCGGAAGTGCACCGACGTGCTCTGACGTGCACCGACGTGCACCGACGTGCACCGACGTGCACCCGAACTGCTCGCGCTACGCCATGGCACCCTTCGCGGAGTTCCAGAGCACCCCGCGGTTCACGTGTTCCGGGTAGAGCGTGACCATCGCTTCGTACAGATCGCTGTAGTCGTTCGCCTTCTCCACCGCCGCCGAGAAGTCCTGGATGTAGCGACGGGTCCGGGCGATGTCCTCCGGGCTGTCGGGATCTCCCTCCCGCTTGTGCCCGGACACCACAGCCGTCGGAGCGAGTTCCTCAACGACGTCCAAGGCGTTGAGCCAGCTGTCGCGCGCGTTCCCCTTCGACTCGGCGAGGTACATGTGGACCTGCCCGTAAACAGCGTCCCCCGCCACGACAAGTCCGAGCGAGGGGACATGCAGCGCGCTGGTGCCGTCGGTGTCGGTGTGTCCGAGTTCAATCGCGTGGAGCTGTTCGCCCTCCAGCTCGATCGTGTCGTCCTGAAGCGGCTGGGCAACGACGTGTTGGCCGGAGATCTGGCCGGGGAAGCGCGGGTCCCAGAAGGCGTCGAACCACTTGGGGCCCCACTGCGCGCCCATGTACGCGACAACGCCGGGCGTCGCCACCAGCTTCGCCCGCGGGAAGCGTTCCAAGATCGAGGGGGCGCCGAAGAAGTGGTCTCCGTGCGCGTGGGTGACGAAGACGGTGGTCACGTTCTTGCCGTGCGCGACGATCTTGACCGACGCTGCCACCGAGACGGAATGGGCCCCGGCGTGGGCGGACCGCGCCCTGCCGCCGCGTGGGTGCGGGTGAGAAGGTGTCCCGGAGCACATACGTGCATAGGGAAGGGATCTTGTGAGCAGCGGCGGCACCGAGGACACCGAGGCGATAACCGAAGCCGCCCCCGCAACTCCCCGCGGGCGCGGCCCCGTCGTCGCGGCGCTGATGCTGAGCATGGCGCTCGCGGCCCTGGACGGCACGATCGTCGCGACCGCCGTTCCGCAGATCGTCGGCGACCTCGGCGGCTTCTCCGTCTTCTCCTGGCTGTTCTCCGGCTACCTGCTCGCCGTGACGGTCACCCTGCCGGTGTACGGGAAACTCTCCGACACCCTCGGCCGCAAGCCCGTCCTGATCGCGGGCATCATCATCTTCCT
Organism: Streptomyces sp. NPDC087420; assembly: GCF_044744165.1. Lineage (NCBI taxonomy): Bacteria > Bacillati > Actinomycetota > Actinomycetes > Kitasatosporales > Streptomycetaceae > Streptomyces > Streptomyces sp. NPDC087420. The sequence continues at coordinate 282,375 of NZ_JBIUXU010000009.1, read as the reverse complement.
CATCGGCTCACTGCTCTGCGCGAGCGCCTGGAACATGGCAGCCCTCATCGCCTTCCGCGTCGTCCAGGGCCTCGGCGGCGGCGCGCTCCAGGGCACGGTGCAGACCGTCGCGGCCGACCTCTACCCCCTCAAGGAACGCCCCAAGATCCAGGCCAAACTGTCCACCGTCTGGGCGACGTCGTCGGTGGCGGGGCCGCTGGTCGGCGGGTTGTTCGCGGGGTACGTGGACTGGCGGTGGATCTTCATCGTCAACCTGCCCGTGGGGGCGGTGGCGCTCTGGCTCATCGTCCGCCACCTGCACGAACCGGCCAGGACCGCCGCCGTACCGCGCCCCCGCGTCGACTGGGCGGGCTCGCTCGCGGTCTTCGCCACCGCGACGCTGCTGCTCACCGCGCTGGTCCAGGGCGGGGTGGCGTGGCCCTGGGTCTCCGTACCCTCCCTGGGGCTGCTGGCGGGCGCGGTGGCACTGGCCTGCCTGACCGTCGTGATCGAACGCAGGGCGGCGGACCCGATCATCCCGGGCTGGGTGTGGAAGCGCCGCACGATCGCGGCGGTCAATCTGGCGCTCGGCGCGCTGGGGCTGCTGATCGTCGCACCGACGGTCTTCCTGCCGACGTACGCGCAGTCCGTCCTCGGACTCGGGCCGATCGCGGCGGGCTTCGTCCTGTCCGCGATGACGCTGAGCTGGCCGGTGAGCGCGGCGCTGTCGAACCGCGTGTACAACCGGATCGGCTTCCGCAGGACCGCGATCGTCGGGATGTCGGTCGCGCTGGCGGTCCTGCTCGCGTTCCCGCTGCTCCCCTTTCCCGGGCAGGCGTGGCAGCCGGCGCTGATCATGCTGGTCCTCGGGGCGGGGCTGGGACTCTTCCAACTCCCCCTGATCATCGGGGTCCAGTCGTCAGTGGGCTGGGCGGAGCGGGGTACGGCGACCGCGTCGATCCTCTTCAACCGCCAGATCGGGCAGAGCGTGGGGGCGGCGGTGTTCGGGGCGGTGGCGAACGGGGTCCTGGCGTCGCGCCTCGCGGCGGGCGCGGGTTCCGGGGCGGGGCCGGGGTTGCCCGGCGACCTGGACGGGGTCTCCACCGCGCTGAGCCACCCCGGGTCGCTGAGCGCGTCGTCGGAGGAGTACCTGCGCCGGGCGGTGGACGCGGCGGTGGACCACGTGTTCGTGGGCGCGGCGGGGGCGGCGGTGCTGTGCGTGCTGGTCCTGCTGTTCATAGCGCCGCGCGTGTTCCCGGTCCTCCCGGACGAGTAGCCGGCGTCTGGGGGCGATGCGGCTCAGTCGAAGTCCACCGAGCGGCCCAGCTCCGCCCACCGCGTGTCGCCGGCCACCAGCCCGGCCATGGTCGCCGCGTTCATGTCCACGGCGGCCCTGCCGAGCACCAGGTGCAGCGGCGGCTCGTCCATCTCCACCACCTGGAGGAACACCCGGCCGATCCTGGCCGGGTCGACCGGTTCCTTGCCCCGCATGCTCCGGAGGCGGTCGGCGATGGCGCCGATGGTGGGCGCGTACGCCTCTCCGTGCGGGGGGATCCTCATGGACGGTCCCGACCAGTTGGTACGCATCAGGCCGGGCTCGGCGAGGGTGACCTTGATGCCCAGGGGGCTCAGCTCGTCGTTGAGCACGCCGGAGAAGCCTTCCATCGCGAACTTGGCGCTCTGGTAGGCGGAGAGGCCGGGGGCGGTGCCGCGCCCGCCGATCGAGGCGACCTGGATGAAGTGACCGGAGCCCTGCTTCCGGAAGACGGGGACGGCGGCCTTCGACACGTGGACGGTGCCGAAGAAGATCGTCTCCACCTGGGCCCGGAAGTTGTCCAGGGTGATCTCCTCGAAGGGGATCATGTCGGCGTATCCCGCGTTGTTCACGACCACGTCGAGGTGGCCGAAGGTGTCCACCGCCGCACGTACCGCCTCCTCGGCCTGGCCGAAGTCGGTCACGTCGAGCCGCTGGAGCAGGACCTGATCGCCGTACTTGTCGGCCAGGTCGCGCAGCACGTCCGGGTTCCGCGCGGTGGCCACGACGTTCTGGCCGGCGGCGAGCACTTCCTCGGCCACCGCCCTGCCGAGGCCCTGAGAACTGCCGGTGATGAGCCAGGTCTTTGTGTTCATGCCTCAAAGTTAACGCAACGGCGTTCCGATAACAAGAGAACGCCGTTGTGTTAACTTTGAGGTATGAACGGCCAGCCTCCCGCCTTCCAGCGCGCCCGCAGCCCCGAGAACAAGGAACTGCGAGCGGCATCGATCATGGAAGCGGCCCGGGTCCTGGGGCTGCGCAAGGGCGTACGGGAGGTCACACTCACGGACATCGCGGCTGAGGCGGGCATCAACAAATCGGCGGTCCTGCGCTACTTCGAGACGCGCGAGGAGATCTACCTGCGACTCACGGCGGAGGGCTGGACGCGGTGGGCGGGGGCGGTGGGCGAGCGGTTGGCGGGGGTGGGGACGGGGACAGGGGCAGGGGCAGCTAGCGGTACGGGTGCGGGTGCGACGCCGGGTGCGGACGGGACGCCGGGTGCGGACGGGACGCCGGGTACGGCGGCCACCCTGGCGGACGTGCTGTCCGGGACCCTGGTCGATCAGCCCCTGTTCTGCGACCTTCTCGCCCATGCCGCACTGAACCTGGAGCGCAACGTCTCCCGCGAGGCGGTCCTGTCGTTCAAACTGACCACCCTGGCCGCGCTCGACGAACTCGCCACGACGGCGACGCGCTTCCTGCCGTCACTGGGACCCGACGCGGCAAGGAGACTGATCGGCGCCGTGAGCGTCCAGGCGGCGTCGCTGTGGCAGTTCGCCCACCCCCCGCAAACCCTCGCGGAGCTCTACGCGGAACGCCCGGAACTCGCCCACGCGGTGGTCGACTTCACCCCCAGACTCACGGCGATCACACTGGCCCTGACGGTGGGCCTGACAGAGGTCCAAGCGATGGATGGGCCGTAGGCGGAAGGCTCCACTTGGCTGAGGTTCGGGCCGAGGGGTAGTCGGGTGTGGCCGGTCTTGTGTTGTGTGGCGTGGGGCCGCCCCTTGCTGTTGAGTGTCGCGGGTCCGGTCCGGGCGTCAAGGGCGCTCCTGCGGAGCGTCGGCTGCGCCGATTGCGCTGCGCTTCACCCTTGACCCCCGGCCCGGCCCCGCAAGGGAAGGCTGGGGGGGCGGCCCGGGGGAAGGTCCCCCGGTAATGCCCGGATGCGGTTGGGGTTTCGTCGCGGGCCTCGGCTTTCGGCGGGGTGTTGCGCACGACTTGAATGGGGCAGTTGGTCTCAGTTCGGCGGCTGGCGGGCCGTCCGTTGGCCGGTGCGCAAGCACCGTGTCTGTGGTGAGTGGGTGGTGGGGGGGCGGATGTGACGGGGGGAGGCGGCCGTCCGGCCTGTTTCGGCGGGTTGTGTGCTCTGGGAGCCCGTTAACGAAACGCAGGACACAAGACCGGGGAGGAGAGGCCCGCAGGAGGCCTCAAAGCCTGGGCAAATGGGGCATATGGTCTGCGGGGGGTGGGGTGGTGGGCAGTCCCGGCGGCCAGCTGGCACCCACCGGCCCGCACGCAAGCACCACACCCGAGCCGGGTGGGTGGTGGGGCGGATGCCGCCCGCCGGGGCGGTCGTCGGGCCCGTTTCGGTGGGTTGTGTGCTCTCAGAGCCCCTTAATGAAACACAGGACACAACACCCGGCGAGAGAGGCCCCCAGCGGGCCTCAAGACCTGAGCAAATGGTGCATATTGGCCGCCGGGATGAGGGAAACCTCCCCTGGCCCCGCAGCTGACCACGGATCTCAGACACGGTGCCTGCACACCCACCAACAGACGGCCTGGCGGCCGCCGAACCAGCCCGCCACCGCCCCATTCAAGTGGGGCGCAAAACCCCGCCGAAAGCCGGGGCCCGCGACGAAACCCCAACAACAAACAAGCCCCCCGGGGGACCTTCCCCCGGGCCGCCCCCCTCAGCCTTCACTTGCGGTTTCGGGGCGGGAGTCAAGGGTGACCGCAGGTCATCGCGCAGCGACGCGACGCAGGAGCGCCCTTGACGCCCGACCCGAAACCGCGACACTCAACCGCAAGGGGCGGCCCCACGTCGCCCAACACAAGACCGGCCACACCCGACTACCCCTCGGTCTGAACCCACCCACCCCCCTCACCCCTCCGCCGCCGCCCGCCCCGTCAGCGAAGCAAGAGCGTTGCGGACCAGTGCCATGTGTGCCTGCATCTCCTCCCCCGCCGTCGCGTGCGACCGCGCCACCCCCTCCGCCTCCCGCAGCGTCCGGTCCGCCGAGGCCGCCGCCGCCGACAGCAGTTCCGCCGCCCTCGCCTGCGCGTTCTCCTGGCCGTGGCGGGCCCGTTCGCCCGCCTCGGAGAACGCGCGCTGTGCCTCCGTCAGCTCCGCCTGCGCGTACGCGGAGAGTTCCGCCGTACGGACCTCCCACTCCGCCGCCCGCGCGGTCATCTCCCGCTCCGTCGCCGCGAGCCGTTCCGCGTGGCCCTTCTCCAGGCCCTCCACCACCGCCTGCGTCCGGCGGCGCATCTCCCGCAACTCCTCCAGCGCCTCCCCCCGCCACGCCTTCGCCTCGCGCCGCGCCTCGACGCGTTCGGTGTCGGCCAGCGCCTGGGCCGCGCCGAGCACGTCACGCGCGTACGCCTCCGCCTCCGCCCGTACCGCCTCCGACGCCTCCCGCGCCGCCTCCTTGGCCTCCCGGCCCTCCGCCCTGGCCGTGTCGATCACCGCCCTGGCCTCCTCACGGGCCTCCGCCCGCACCCGGTCGCCCTCGTCGGCGGTCAGCGTCATGATCTGCGGGGCCCGGCCACCCAGCGACTCGTACGTCTGCGGCCCCCGCGCCAGCACCTCCTCGACCCGCTCCCGCAGCAGCGCCGCCTCGCCCTCCATGCGCTTGGCGAGGACGGTGAGGCGGGCCGCGCGTTCCCACGCGTCGTCACGGACCCGCGACAGCGTGGCGACCTCGTGGTCCACCTGTCCCGGGTGGTAGCCACGCCCCCGCGTGGGCACGAAACCGTGAACAGACGGCTGAGCAGCACTCATCGGGAAGCCCCTTCCGGCACACAACGCGATCCGGCGCACATCCTGCTGGATCGAAGCGAAATGCGCATAATGCGACACTCCGCCCATCTGTCCTGCCCAAGGATGCGGCATGGCACGCGGAATGCCGGAATCCGCTGCTCAAGAGGGAGACGAGCCGGAAAACGGCCCAGGGCGCCCACCGCGTCACGCGGAGAGCGCCCAGGTCATCCGTACAGCACGTTGTGAAGCGTCGGAGCGGATCCGTCAGAGCAGTCCGTCCCACATCTGCTCCAGCAGCACCGACCACCAGCTCTCCGGCGACGACAGCGCCGCCGGGTCCAGCGCCGCCAGCTGCGCCTGGAAGTCGACGGTCCAGCGGCCCGCCTGTTCCGGCGTCAGCCCGTAGCGCAAACGCCACATCCGGCCGAGGAGCGCCAGCGAACGGGTGAACTCCGGCAGCCCGGTGTTGACGAACTGCGGCGGCACCGACTGTCCGCCGGGGCCCGGCTCGACGGGGACGGCCATGATGTGCGCCGTACCGTACTGGACACAGATCGCCCGGCCGAAGTCACTGCCCATGACGAGGTACGAGCCCGCGTCGGCGGCCGGCTGGATCTGCCGCTGCGCGGCCAGTTCGGCCAGGGTCGGGACAACCGGGTGGGCCGGCTGCGCCCAGAAGAACGGCCCGAAGTCGGCCGGGAGCCCCGCCCACACGAGCGTGCGCGCGACGAGGTCCGGCACGCCCTGCCGGGACACCGCCCGCTGGTCGAACCGGCAGATGCCCTGCGGACCGAACGCCCCCAGCAGCTCCTGCGCCACGCCCTCGGGCGGGATCGGCGGCGCGGGCGGGATCTGCGGCAGCGGGGCCCGTACCGGCGCCGGGCGCGCCGGGCCGTCCGCGACCTGGTGCAATTCGCCCTGGTGGGTGAGCAGATGCTGCATGCCCTGCTGGCGGCTGGCGTGGTCCTGGCCGTACGGGGCGACGCTGGTGATCCGCACCTGCGGCCAGCTCTCCCGGATCATCCGCGCGCAGTACGCGCCGGGCAGTTCGCAGGACTCCAGCTCCGTGTGGAGTTCGAGGACCTGCTGCGGCGGCACGTTCATGGCGCGCAGCTCGTGCAGGATCTGCCACTCGGGGTGCGGGGTCCCGGGCGCCGAGCGGCGGATGATCTGCGCCTCCGAGCCGTCGGGCGCTCGGTAGCGCAGGACGGCCTGGTAGCCGGGGCCGACGGTCGGCAGGCCGTAGGGCTGCTGCGGATAGCCGTACGGCGGGGGCGGGGGTGCCTGGGGCACGGGACCGGGGCCCTGGGGTGCCATGCCGTGCGGTACGGGGGCGGGACCCGTACCCGGACCCGGGGCGTACGGTACGGGGCCCGGCGGTACGGGGCCGTGCCCGCCCCCGGGCACGCCGGGCGGACCCGGCGGCTGCGGAGGGCCGGACGGCGGGCCGACCGGGTTCGGGCCCGCGAGCATCGTCGCGGCGTGGTGCACCCCGCCTGCCGGCGGACCAGGAGGCTGCGGGGCGCCGGGACCCGCGCCGGGAGGACCGGGCGGGCCGGGAGGCTGCGGGGCGCCCGCGCCAGGGGCGCCGGGCGGGCCCGGCGGCTGGGGGAAGCCGGGCGGCGGGCCGACCGGGTTCGGGCCCGCGAGCATCGTCGCGGCGTGGTGGACCCCGCCGCCCGGAGGCGTACCGGGCGCACCGGGACCGGCGCCGGGGGCGCCCGGCGGACCGGGCGGCTGCGGGGCGTCGGACCCTTGCTGCGGGACGAGTTGAGTCGGCAGATAACCGCCCGCCGGCACACCGGGCGCACCCGGGCCGGACGCCGGCGGTGTCCCGCCGGCCGCCCCGGGAACGCCCGGCGGACTCGGCGGCGGAGGCGGGGCGGAGCCACCCCCACGCCCGCCGCGCGGCGGCGCGTACGCCTTGCTGGTCGCGGCGTCGGCGATGTCCCGGGCCCCGGGGGCGGGACCACTGCCGGGGCCCGCACCGGGAATCACTGGGCCCGCGCCAGGGCCGTGCCCCCCGCCAGGACCCGCAGGACCCGCGCCGGGACCCGCGTGGCCCATGCTGGAACCCGCCTGGCCCATGCCGGGCCCGCCCGGACCCCCAGGGCCCGAACCAGGACCCCCAGGGCCCGAACCCGGACCCGGACCCGTGTGCCCTGCACCCAGCCCCACGCCCGGACCTGCCGAGCCCGCACCCGCACCCGGGCGCGCCAAATCCATGCCGGACGGACCGGCGAAGCCGCCGCCCGGCTCCTCGACCGCCGGTGCGATCGTCGTCCTCGGTAGTCCGCTGCCGCTCGACATCAGTGCCGTCGGGGCGTCCGCCGCCATGCCCGGGGGCGGAGTGTCCTCGTCGTCCGCGCCCGAGAGCGCCGGGGCGAAGACGGTGGGGGGCAGCGGTACGGAACCGTCGCCCGCACCGTTCGTGTCCGTCCCCGTCCAGGGGGTCGCCCCGGGCGGTACCGGCGACCGCGGCCCCGGCGGTACGGAACCGCCGGGCGCCGCCGCGTTCGTGTCCGTCCCGGCCCACGGTGTCGCCCCGGGTGCTCCCGGGGGGACGGCGGAGACCACATCGGTGGGCGCGTACGCGCCACTCGCGGCCAGGGGCGCCGCGCCGCCCAGCGACCCGCCGCCGAGCGACTCGTTGCCGCCCAGCGACCCGTTGCCGGGGCCGCCGGTCCCGTACCCCCGTACGAGATTGGTGGGCGCGTCCTCCAGCGACGGGGAAGGGGTCGCGGACGGAGCGTCGCGCCTGTCCGGGATGCCCAGTCGGTCGGCCGCCTCCTGGAGCCACTCCGGCGGCGTCAGCAGGAACGACGTCTGGTTCAGGTCGATCCGCTGCGGCGCCTCCGGCGCGGGTACGGCGTCCGTCGGCGCCCCGTACTCCTCCTCGTACCGCCGGATCACCTCACCCACCGGCAGCGCCGGCCAGAGCGAGGCGTCGCCGCTGTCCCTGGCGATCACCAGCCGCTGCCGCCCGCCGTCCGAGACCGGACCGCCCTCGCGGTCCTCCGCCCAGACGACGAAGCCCAGTTCGAACTCCCGTACCCGCACCTCACGCTGCTGGTACCCGGGCACCTCACCGTTGATCCACTCTTCCGCGCGCTCCTGCGCCTGCGCGAAGGTCACCATCGTGGTCATCCCTCCACCGGGACGGCGCGGGCGAAGCCGCCGTCCACCATCAGGTTCGCCACCGTCTCCAGCTCCGGCGGGTTGCCCGCCAGGCGGAGCAGGAAGGCGTCGAAGTCGTCCCCGCACGGCAGCAACAGCCGTTCCACCCGCTCCTGGACACTCCAGCCGTCCTGGTCGCGGGCGTCGTCGTACGAGCAGAACCAGACCGAACCGACCCGCTCGCCCCTGACCTTGACGGCCAGGATCCCGCCCTGGACGAAGCCCACGGCCAGGTAGTCCTTGGTCAGATGGTCCCGCAGGCACTTGTTGACGTACACCAGGTCGTTGAACGCCGCCTCCTCACGCACCGTGAAGAACGGCTGGTCCACCAACAGCCCCAGCTCCGCGTCGAGCGCCGCGCCGGCCGGCGCGCAGCCGCCCGCCGCCTTGAGGAACGAGCGGTACGCGCCCGGCAGCCGGTAGCCGAGATCCTCCTCGACCCCGAGCACCTGCTGTTCGGTGACCGACACCGCTCCCTTGGGCAGCCCGAAGTGGCCGGGCCTCGTCTCCTGGAGCGGGCGCGTCCCGCGCTTGGCGTGGTCCACCCGCGCCGTCGCGAGACCCCCGTGGTGCCGCAGCAGGGCCTTCACCTCGACCGGCACCAGCACCAGCCGGCGCGAGCCCGGCGTGTGGTGCCAGGTCCAGCCGTGCGGTGTGGCCACCGCGGGGACCGTGTCCCACAGCTCGTGGCCCGCGGCGGCCAGCGCGGCGTTGGCCGACACGTAGTCCGTGAGCCGCAGTTCGTCCACGCCGAACCCCTCCGGGGGGTCCGCTATCTCCGCCGCGGCGCGCGCGTACGGCACAAAATCCGGACGGCCGTCCTCGTCCACACGCACACCCCCGGGGTGGCGGGACGCCCGGACCGGGTCCGGGAAATGCACGACCTGCCCGGCGTAGGCCGCGTTCGGTGGCGCGGCTTGCTGCCCGAGCCGACCTGTCGTCATGGCGGTTGCCCCCTGCTGCTTCCGGCTGGTTCAGCACAGCCCTGGTCCGGACAGCCTATGCGGTGGGGCAAGAGGGGACCGAGGCGCTCCGGGGCCGCGGCCGGACCCCCGGCCCCGGGTCCCGGCGCACCCCTGGCGCACCCTCCCCGACCCCGTGACCAACGGTCACGCCGGGGTGACCCAGCGCCGACAGAACGCCCCTATTCATGCCCCAGCTTTCCCACGGCCCGTCACATTTGGCAGGCTGTCCCCTCGACACGGGGGCGTGACACCAGCGGCTTCCCGCCGCGGGCACGGGAGGGACAGCACTTTGCACACAGCACCGACCGACACGTCCGGCGACCCACGCCTCAGCTGGAGCAGTACGGAACCGCACCGGGCGCCCGCGCTCCGGCAGCGCCGCGACGGCATCCTGCCCGCCGTCGCCGCGGCCCTGTCCGTACGCGGCGAGAACCTCACCTGCACCGCAGGCAAGGCCGACAGGCCGCCGACGCTGCACCCCCTCGTACAGGACTTCCTCGACACGCTCACCAGCGGACAGCGGGAACGGTTCACCGGCCGCTGCCCCGAGGCGATCCTGCTCTCCCGCCACCTCACGGCCACCGAGGAGGGCCGCTCCAAGCGGGCCAGGCGCAAGCCCCTCACCCACGGCGAGGCACGCCGTTCCCTCAAGCAGGCCAAGCTGACCGCCCGTCGCATCCGGGAGGACGGCGACCCGCTGCACGGCAGTTACGCACCGCCGTGCCGGTCCTGTACGGCCATGCTCGCCCACTTCGGCGTGCAGCCGGTCGACCCCACCGAGAAGGACTGAGCCGCGTCATGCCCGACCTCTCCACCACTCGCTTCCCCGTGCCGATCGACGCCGCGCTCCGCGACGCCGGCTGGCAGCCGGGGCGGTGGGACATAAAGCAGGCCGAGGAGTGGGCGGACACGCTCCGCGCCCACATCACGCCCGCCGGGCACACGCACGCGGTGTTCCCGGCCGCGGTGGAGGCCTGGGCGGAGTTCGGCGGCCTGCGGGTCGCCGCGCCGGGGCCTGGCCGGCAGATAGCGCCCGTGGCGTTCCGTATCGACCCCATGGCGGGGATCCACCTGGCCCGTACCCTCTCGGACCTGGGGCGCTCCCTGGAGACCGGGATGAGCCCGCTGGGCGAGGACGACGGGCAGGGAGTGCTGGCGATCGACGACACCGGGGCGGTCTACAGCATCGACCACACGGGCGACTGGTTCCTGGGCCCGGACATCGACCAGGCGCTGGCCACCCTGATCGCGGGCAAACTCCCCACGCGCCTGACGGAGAACTGACCCCGGACCATCCCGTCCGCAGGTACGAATCACGGCCGCCCCGCCCCCTCCCCGCCCCCTACGCCGCAGTCCGGTACGGAAGCACCGCCGACACCCGGAAGCCCCCCGCGTCCGTCTCCCCCGAGACGAAGACCCCGCCCAGCGCCGTCACCCGCTCCCGCATCCCCAGCAGGCCGTTGCCGCCGCTCGGCAGGCCCGCGTCCTGCGCCCCGCTGTCCGACGGCCCGTTCTCCACCTGCATCGCGACCTCCGCCTCGCGGTGCGCCAGCCGTACGATCACCTTCGCGCCCGCCGCGTGCTTCAGGACGTTGGTCAGCGCCTCCTGCACCACCCGGTACGCGGTCTGCTCCACCTCGGGGGCGTACGCGCGCGACTCCCCGTGCACCGTCAGCTCCACGACCATCCCCGTCTCCCGGGACTGGCCCACCAGCGCCTCGATGTCCCCCATGCCGGGCCCGTCCTCGGCCGCCGCGGCGGCGGCAGCGGCAGCAGCCAGCCCCACCGCGGCCAGCGGCACCGTCAACGCGGGACCCGTGTCCGAGGCCTTGCGCGCCGCGACCTGCTCACCGGCCCGCAGCACCCCGAGCATCTCGCGCAGCTCGGTCAGCGCCTGGCGCCCCATGTCGCCCACCAGCGCCGCGTTCTTCACCGCCTTCGGCGGGTCCTTGAGCGCCACCGCCTGCAACGCCGCCGCGTGCACCACCATCAGGCTCACCCGGTGCGCCACCACGTCGTGCATCTCCCGGGCGATCCGGGTCCGCTCCTCCGTACGCGCCCACTCCGCGCGCTGCTCCGCCCGGTCGGCCAGCAGCGACAGTTCCTGCTCCAGGCTGTCGGCCCGCTCCCGCAGGCTCTCCATCAGCCGCCGCCGCGCCCCGACGTAGAGGCCGAAGAGCACGGGCGGCGCGGTCAGCCCGACGGACATCATGATCGCGATGAGCGGTACGTACCACCGGGCGGCGTCGAAGTCCCCCTCGGACACGCTCTGGCGGGTCCGTATGAACGTGACGATCAGCGTCCCCGCCAGCTGCATCCCGGCCAGCGCGGCGATGACGCGGCGCGGTATCTCGGAGGCGGCGAGGGTGTAGAGCCCCACGACCGCCATCAGGAAGCCCATCTCCGCCGGGGTGACGGCGATCGAGACGAGCACCACACTGGCCGGCCACCGCCGCCGCAGGAGCAGTGCGGAACCGGCCAACAGGCCGAAGACCACCCCCACCGGTACGGGCAGCGCGGCGGTGTCCGCGAACCGGACCCCCTCCAGCCCGCACTCCAGGGCCGACACGCCGGCCAGCCCCACATCCAGAACAACACTCCGCCGACGCTCCCACCACCAGTAGCCGCGGGCGGTCGGGCCCGCGGCGTCCTGATGTGCCCCCGTTGTGGTCATGTCTCCCAGCCTACGGGCGGGCGCGACTCATTTTCCGGCGCTCCCCGGGACCGTGACGGCAGAGAAACGTCCCGAGGCGTGGCGATTCATACCGTCGCGGGGAAGGGCTCCCGTACGGCATAGTGTTGGGTGCCAATCCGGCAGCCTGACGTAATCTCCGTTCTGGTGGCCGATATTCCCCCGTGGTGTAATTGGCAGCACTGTGGCTTTTGGTGCCATCTGTCCAGGTTCGAGTCCTGGCGGGGGAGCTTCACGGAACGGGTCCTGACCTTCACGGTCAGGACCCGCACTCGTTTCCGGCGCGAAACCCCCCGGTATCCTGCGGTGGTCCACCACCCGAAGCCGAAGGGCATTCCCGTGAGCGCCAACCGCCCGGCAGCCGTCGTCGTTCTCGCAGCGGGTGAAGGCACCCGCATGAAGTCGAGCACTCCCAAGGTCCTGCATGAGATCTGCGGGCGTTCGCTCGTCGGACATGTGGTGGCCGCGGCCCGTGAGCTCGGGCCCGAGCATCTCGTCGTGGTCGTCGGACACGCCCGTGAGCAGGTGGAGACCCATCTGACCGAGCGGTACGACGGAGTACGCACCGCCGTCCAGGCCGAGCAGAACGGTACGGGACACGCCGTCCGTACGGCCCTCCAGGAGCTGGGCAGTGTCCCGGACGGGACCGTGGTCGTCGTCTGCGGCGACACCCCGCTCCTCTCCGGCGACACACTGAACGCGCTCGCCGCCACCCACGCGGCCGACGGCAACGCCGTCACCGTCCTGACCGCCGAGGTCCCCGACGCCACCGGGTACGGGCGGATCGTGCGGGACGGCGCCAGCGGCGCGGTCACCACGATCGTGGAGCACAAGGACGCCACCGACGCGCAGCGCGCGATCCGGGAGATCAACTCCGGGGTGTTCGCGTTCGACGGGCAGCTCCTCGCGGACGCGCTCGGCAAGGTCCGTACGGACAACAGCCAGGGCGAGGAGTACCTGACGGACGTCCTCGGCATCCTGCGCGAGGCCGGCCACCGCGTCGGCGCGGCGGTCGCCGCCGACCACCGCGAGATCCTGGGCATCAACAACCGGGTCCAGCTGGCGGAGGCGCGCCGGCTGCTGAACGCACGCCTGCTGGAGCGGGCCATGACGGCCGGGGTGACGGTCGTGGATCCGGCGTCGGTGTTCGTGGACGTGGACGTGACGTTCGAGCAGGACGCGGTGGTCCACCCGGGCACCCAGCTGCTGGGCACGACCCATCTCGGCGAGGGGGCGGAGGTCGGGCCCAACTCCCGGCTCAAGGACACGCACGTGGGCGCGGGCGCGCGGGTGGACAACACCGTCGCGGACAGCGCGGAGATCGGCGCGGCGGCGACGGTCGGCCCGTACGCGTATCTGCGGCCGGGGACCCGGCTGGGCGTGAAGGCCAAGGCCGGTACGTACGTGGAGATGAAAAACGCGACGATCGGCGAGGGCACGAAGGTGCCGCACCTGTCGTACGTGGGCGACGCGACGATCGGCGAGTACACGAACATCGGCGCGGCCAGCGTCTTCGTCAACTACGACGGTGAGGCGAAGCACCACACCACGGTCGGCTCACATTGCAAGACGGGCTCGGACAACATGTTTGTGGCGCCCGTCACCATCGGCGACGGCGCGTACACGGCGGCCGGGTCGGTCATCACGAAGGACGTACCGGCGGGTTCGCTGGCCGTGGCCCGTGGCCAGCAACGGAATATCGACGGCTGGGTGGCGCGGAAGCGGCCGGGCAGCGCGGCAGCGCGGGCGGCCGAGGCGGCGGGTCCCGGGGGCGCCCCGGCGGGCGGAGGGGCCGGCGGCGAAAGCTGACCGGAAACAGCCGCGCCCATCTCGGCGTACCGTGATATCGACCCATCCGTTTATCGCACATCGCATAACTGCACGATTCGGCTGGCTCGCAGCGACACGCGGGTGCAGCGGCAGTCAACACGTCTGAGGAGACAGTGCTGTGACCGGGATCAAGACGACCGGCGAGAAGAAGCTGATGCTCTTCTCCGGCCGCGCCCACCCCGAGCTGGCCGAAGAGGTCGCCGACCAACTGGGCGTCGGGATCGTTCCGACCAAGGCGTTCGATTTCGCCAACGGCGAGATCTACGTCCGCTACCAGGAGTCGGCCCGTGGCGCGGACTGCTTCCTGATCCAGAGCCACACCGCTCCGATCAACAAGTGGATCATGGAGCAGCTGATCATGATCGATGCTCTCAAGCGGGCCTCGGCCCGGAGCATCACCGTGATCGTGCCCTTCTACGGATACGCCCGTCAGGACAAGAAGCACCGCGGGCGGGAGCCGATCTCGGCCCGTCTGGTGGCGGACCTGATGAAGACGGCCGGCGCCGACCGGATCCTGACGGTCGATCTGCACACGGACCAGATCCAGGGGTTCTTCGACGGCCCGGTGGACCACCTCTTCGCGCTGCCGGTCCTCGCGGACTACGTGGCCGGGAAGGTGGACCGCTCGAAGCTGACGGTCGTCTCCCCGGACGCGGGCCGGGTGAGGGTCGCCGACCGCTGGTGCGACCGCCTCGGCGCGCCGCTGGCGATCGTGCACAAGCGGCGCGACAAGGACGTGGCGAACCAGGTGACGGTCCACGAGGTCGTGGGCAACGTGGCCGGCCGGGTCTGTGTGCTGGTGGACGACATGATCGACACGGGTGGCACGATCTGCGCCGCGGCGGACGCGCTGTTCGCGCACGGCGCGGAGGACGTCATCGTGACGGCGACGCACGGGGTGCTCTCGGGTCCCGCCGCGGACCGGCTGAAGAACTCGAAGGTCAGTGAGTTCATCTTCACCAACAGCCTGCCGGACCCGGGCGACCTGGAGGTCGACAAGATCACGGTCCTGTCGATCGCGCCGACGATCGCCCGTGCGGTGCGCGAGGTGTTCGAGGACGGGTCGGTGACCAGCCTCTTCGAGGAGCAGGCGTGACGACCCTCGCCTGAGACGCCCGGGAGCCTGGGCGTCTCAGGCGCCTGGGAGCGTGGGCGAAGATCGATTTCTGGGGCGGCCTTCCCGCCGGGTAGACTCACCGAGTTGCTCGGCGAGGGAAGCCGCACCTGTGTGCGGTTGGTCCGTTATCGACGCGCTCTTCGTAGCAGGCCTGTCGTGGCCGGGTGACGGCATCTTTCCGTCATCTTTTGTCATCATCTACGAGGAGTGCAGTCATGGCTGAACTGAAGATCACCGCCGAGGTCCGCAACGAGTTCGGCAAGGGCGCCGCCCGCCGTGCCCGCCGCGACCAGAAGGTCCCCGCGGTCATCTACGGCCACGGCGCCGACACGGTGCACGTGACGCTGCCGGCCCACCAGCTCCAGATGGCGCTCCGTACCGCGAACGCCCTGCTCGACCTGGACATCGACGGCCGCAGCGAGCTGGTCATCCCCAAGGCGATCCAGCGCAACGCCATCAAGGGCGACATCGAGCACGTCGACCTCCTCGCGGTGAAGCGCGGCGAGAAGGTCATCGTCGAGGTGGCCGTGCACGTCGAGGGCGAGCTGGCCCCGGGCGGGAACCTGCTGGAGTACGTCCTCAACACCATCACCGTCGAGGCCGAGGCCACGAACATCCCGACCTCGGTGACGGTCTCCATCGAGGGCCTGGACTCCGGCGCGACCGTGCTCGCGCAGGACATCCCCCTGCCGTCCGGTACGACGCTGTCGATCGACGGCGAGGCGGCCGTCCTCCAGGTCGTGTCCGCGCAGGCCGAGGAGCCGGCCGCGGAGACCGCCGAGGGCGAGACCGCGGGCGCCGAGGCCTGATCCAGGCCTGATCCCCGACGGGGTGGCGGGCCCGGGGCGTATCCACTTTCCGGATACGCCCCGGGGGCCCGCCACCCCTTTTCGGCTGTACGACCCGCACACAACGAGGAGACGCGGCGCCGATGACAACAGATGCGAACGCCCCCTGGCTGATCGTGGGCCTGGGCAACCCCGGGCCGGGGTACGAGGCCAACCGGCACAACGTCGGCTTCATGGTGGCGGATCTGCTGGCGAAGCGTATCGGCGGCTCGTACAAGCGCGCCCAGAAGGCGCAGGCGCTGGTCATCGAGGGCCGGCTCGGCGCCCCGGGCCCCACCGGCCGTCGCGTGGTGCTGGCCAAGCCGACCTCGTACATGAACCTCTCCGGCGGCCCGGTCGCCGGCCTGCGGGACTTCTACAAGGTGGAGACGGCGAACATCGTCGCGATCCACGACGAGCTGGACCTCGACTTCGGCGCGCTGCGGCTGAAGCTGGGCGGCGGGGACAACGGGCACAACGGCCTCAAGTCGATGACCAAGTCGATGGGTCCCGACTACCACCGGGCCCGGTTCGGCATCGGCCGGCCGCCGGGGCGGATGCAGGTGGCGGACTTCGTCCTGAAGGACTTCTCGTCGGTGGAGCGCAAGGAGCTGGACTACCTGGTCGACCGTACGGCCGACGCGGTGGAGGCGCTGGTGACGCAGGGCCTGGAACGGGCGCAGAGCACGTACAACTCCTGAGCCCACGGGCCCGACTTGACCTTGTGCCATCCCATGGCCAAGGATCGCGGCCCATGAAGGCCAGCTCCTCCGACCGCCTGTTCCTCCTCGGCCGCCGCACGGCGATGGGCGGGGTGGCCGCCCTGCTCCTCGCCGCCGGTTTCTGGTCGTCGTGGGGCACGGCGCAGCACGTGATGCTCGCCAAGGGCCGGGAACACGGCACCCTCACGGTCACCAGCTGCTCCGCCTCGTCCTGCACGGGCCGGTACGACCCGGACGGTCCGGCCGGGCCCCGGACGGGGATGACCGCCGAGCGGTCGGTCGCCGTGAAGAAGGGCGAGCGCATCCCGGTGGTGGTGAAGCCCGACACGGACGAGGTGGTACGGACGGGCGCGGGCGGTCAGCTGCACGCCTGGCTGCCGTTCGGCGGCGCGCTGCTGCTGGCCTCTCCGCTGATCGGGGCGGGCCTGCGGATGACCCGTACGGCGTGGGTGACGGGCCTGGCGGGGCTGGCGCTGCTCGTGGCGACGTTCCTGGCGCTGTGAGGGACACCGTCCGAACGGCACCCGGAGCGGACCGTCACTCCTGAGCCGGCTCCTACCGGTCTTGATACACGCGAAGGGGTACGGGGGCCGCCGAAGCGGCCCCCGTACCCCCGGGAACAGATGTGCGTGCGCGGGTCAGCCGGTGTTGCGCAGTCCCGCCGCGACCCCGTTCACCGTCAGCAGCAGGGCCCGTCCGAGCAGCGGGTCCGGTGCCTCGTGGCGGTCCGCCGCCGCGCGCTGGCGGGCCAGCAGCGAGACCTGGAGGTACGAGATCGGGTCGAGGTAGGCGTCCCGGATCGCGAACGTCTGCTGGAGCACCGGGTCGGAGTCGAGGAGCTTCTCGCCGCCGGTGATCCGCAGGACCTCCCGCACGGTGAGCGCGTGCTCGGCCTCGATGTCCGCGAAGACGTGCTTGAGGTTCTCGGGGACGAGCGTGTCGACGTAGTGGCGGGCGATCCGCAGATCGGTCTTGGCCAGGGTCATCTCGACATTCGAGAGGAAGTTCTGGAAGAAGTGCCACTGGCCGTACATCTCGTCGAGGACCGTGTCGAGACCGGCCTCGCGCAGCGCCTTGAGGCCGGACCCGACCCCGTACCAGCCGGGCACGATCTGCCGTGACTGGGTCCAGCCGAAGACCCACGGGATGGCCCGCAGGCCGTCGAGACCCGCGCCCGAGTCGGGGCGGCGGGACGGCCGGGAGCCCAGGTGCAGGTCGGCCAGCTGGTCGACGGGGGTGGAGGCGAAGAAGTACGCGGGCAGGTCCGGGTCCTCGACCAGGCCCCGGTACGCGGCGTGCGCGGCGTCCGAGACGGTGTCCATGGCCGCGTCCCAGCGGGCCAGGGCCTCGTCGGACTGGCGCGGCGCGGTGTGCAGCGCGGACGCCTGGAGGGTGGCGGCGACGGTCAGTTCCAGGTTCTCCCTGGCCAGGGACGGGATCAGGTACTTGTCGGAGATGACCTCGCCCTGCTCGGTCACCTTGATCTCGCCCTCCAGCGTGCCCCAGGGCTGCGCCAGGATCGCGGTGTGCGAGGGGCCGCCGCCGCGGCCCACGGTGCCGCCGCGGCCGTGGAAGAGCCGCAGCCGTACGCCGTACCGGTGCGCGACGTCACGCAGCCGCCGCTGGGCGCGGTGGATCTCCCACTGCGAGGTGGTGATGCCGCCGAACTTGGACGAGTCCGAGTAGCCGAGCATGACCTCCTGGACGTCGCCGCGCAGCGAGACGAGCCGGCGGTACGAGGGGTCGGCGAGCATCTCGTCGAGGATGACGTCGGCCGCGCGCAGCTCGTCGGTGGTCTCCAGCAGCGGCACGATGCCGATCTTCGCCCAGCCGCCGTGCAGGTCGAGCAGGCCCGCCTCGCGGGCGAGGACGGCCGCCGCGAAGACGTCGTCCGCGCCCTGGCACATCGAGATGATGTACGACTCGATGACCTCGGGGCCGAAGCGCTCGAAGGCCTGGCGGACGGTGTGGAACACGCCGAGGGTCTTCTCGCCGGCCGCGTCGAGCGGCGCCGGGGTGGGCGCGAGCGGGCGGCGGGAGCGCAACTCCTTGGCGAGGAGCTTCTGCCGGTAGTCGCGCGGCATGTCGCTGTAGCGCCAGGACTCCTCGCCGAGCCGGTCGAAGAGCTGTCCGAGGGCGTGGTGGTGGGCGTCCGCGTGTTCCCGTACGTCCATGGTGGCGAGCTGGAGGCCGAAGGCCGCGAGCGTACGGATCGTCCGGTCCATGCGGCCGTCGGCGAAGAGGCCGCCGCGGTGCTCGCGCAGGGAGGTCTGGATGAGCGTGAGGTCGGCGAGCAGCTCGGAGGTGCCGAGGTAGTCGCGGCCTTCCTCGTGCGGGGTGTTCCTGGCCAGGCGCTCGCGGGTGTTGACGAGCTTCTGGCGGATGCAGGTGGCCTTGAGGCGGTACGGCTCCTCGGCGTTGAGGCGCTTGTAGCGGGGGCTGATCTCGGGGAGCCGGGCGAGGTCGTTCTGGAGCGAGTCGAGCAGTTCGTCCGTGGCGCCGGTGTAGCGGATGGAGTTGGAGAGCAGTCCGCGCAGGTAGTCGATGAGCTGGAGGGCGTCGGTGATGCCGTGTTCGTGCTGGAGGATCAGCACCTCGCGGGTGACCTCGGGGGTCACGTTCGGGTTGCCGTCGCGGTCGCCGCCGATCCAGGTGCCGAAGGTGAGGGGCCGGGTGCCGGCGGGCAGCTCGACGCCGACGCGCTCCAGCTCGGCGACGAGGTCCTCCAGGACGTCCCCGACGGCTCCGACGTGCAGTTCGTCCAGGTAGTAGATGGCGTTGCGCGCCTCGTCGGCGGGCTCGGGCCGTACCACGCGCAGTTCGTCGGTCTGCCAGATCAGGTCGATCGACTCGGCGAGCCGCAGGTCGTGGCGGCGCCGGTCCGAGGCGATGACGGGCATTTCGAGCAGCTCGGCGATCCGGCGCAGCTTGTTCAGCACGGAGCGGCGGGCGGCCTCGGTGGGGTGCGCGGTGAACACCGGGCGGACGTTGAGGTTCTTGACGGTCTCGCGCAGGTGCTCGGGGTCGGCGTCCTTGAGCCGGTCCGCGGTGCGCGCGAGGAGCCCGCCCTCGGCGGCGCGCCGCTCGCGCATCTCCCGGCCGCGGTGGACCTGTTCGGTGACGTTCGCCAGATGGAAGTAGGTGGAGAACGCGCGTACGAGCTTGGCGGCGGTCTCCAGGTCGGTGTCCCCGAGCAGCTCGGCGGCGGCCTCGCCGTCCTCGCGGGTCAGCGCGCGGACACGCTCGACGAGTTCGAGGAGTTCGGGGCCTTCCTGGCGGACGAGGGTCTCGCCCAGCAGGTCACCGAGACGGCGGATGTCGGAGCGCAGCTCCGCGCTGGCGGATGGGGTCTGGTCGGCACTGCTCACAGGTGCGGCTCCTTGCAGTGTTCAAGCACGTCTGGAGGGTCTGGGGGCATTCGGACCGGCCGGGTGTTCGAGCGGCGGGTCCGGCGGACCGCGCTGTCCGACCACACCAAGGATAGGTGTCGTTCGTTCGACGTTATCCACAGCCCTACTTGTCGCGGCGTTGGGCGCTGCCATACTTACGATGCCGTAGGTTACGCACCCGTATCCGGGCATCTGCCGCATTCCTCACCCCAGGGGCTCCCCAATGACCACAACCCCCGATGTGATCGAAGAATCCACTCCCCCTCCCTCCGTCCCCGCGCCGTCCGACGGCGGCGCCCCACTCCCCTCCGCCACCCTCGGCGCGGACAGCAAGGGGACCATCGAGCAGGTCGCTCTCCTGCTGTTCATCGCCGTCCCGTTCGTCGCCCTCGTCGCGGCCGTGCCGCTCGCCTTCGCGTGGGGCGGCGTCAGCTGGCTCGACCTGGGCCTGATGGTGTTCATGTACTACCTCGGGTGCCACGGCATCACGATCGGCTTCCACCGCTACTTCACGCACGGCTCGTTCAAGGCGAAGCGGCCGTTGCGGATCGCGCTGGCGGTGGCCGGGTCGATGGCCGTGGAAGGCCCGCTGGTGCGCTGGGTGGCCGACCACCGCAAGCACCACAAGTTCTCCGACGCCGAGGGTGACCCGCACTCGCCGTGGCGCTTCGGCGAGACGCTGCCGGCCCTGATGAAGGGCCTGTGGTGGGCGCACATCGGCTGGCTCTTCGACGAGGAGCAGACACCGCAGCAGAAGTACGCGCCCGACCTGATCAAGGATCCGGCCCTGCGCGCGGTGTCCCGGCAGTTCGCCCTGTGGACGGTCGTCTCGCTGGCGATCCCCCCGTTGGTAGGCGGTCTGGTAACGATGTCCTGGTGGGGCGCCTTCACGGCGTTCTTCTGGGGTTCACTGGTTCGGGTGGCTCTTCTGCACCACGTCACCTGGTCGATCAATTCGATCTGCCACGCGGTCGGCAAGCGTCCGTTCAAGTCCCGCGACCGCTCGGGCAATGTGTGGTGGCTGGCCGTGCTCTCGTGCGGCGAGTCGTGGCACAACCTGCACCACGCGGACCCGACCAGCGCGCGGCACGGCGTGCTGCGGGGACAGGTCGATTCCAGCGCCCGCATCATTCGCTGGTTCGAGCAGCTCGGCTGGGCCTCGGACGTCCGCTGGCCGAGCGCCGACCGCGTGGACTCCCGGCGCCAGGGCGCACCCTCCAACGCGGCATGATGGGCATCGTGGCGATCGACGGCAGTACGGACAGCACGGGCAGCACGGAGAAGAGCCGGCCCCCCGCGGGCGGCCGGCGTGCACGCCGAGTCCGTATGACCGGTGCGGAGCGCCGCGAACAACTGCTCGACATCGGCAGGACCGTGTTCGCCGAGAAGGGTTTCGAAGCCACGTCGGTCGAGGAGATCGCGGCGAAGGCCGGGGTCTCCAAGCCCGTCGTGTACGAACACTTCGGCGGCAAGGAAGGGCTGTACGCGGTTGTCGTGGACCGTGAGATGCGCCAGCTGATGGACATGGTGACCAGCGCACTGACCGCCGGTCACCCGCGTGAGCTGCTGGAACAGGCCGCGTTCGCGCTGCTCGACTACATCGAGCGGTACACGGACGGCTTCCGGATCCTGGTCCGCGACTCGCCGGTGGCCCAGTCCACGGGCACGTTCGCGTCCCTGATCAGCGACATCGCGGTCCAGGTCGAGGACATCCTCGGCACGGAGTTCAAGAACCGCGGCTTCGACCCCAAGCTGGCGCCGCTGTACGCACAGGCGCTGGTGGGCATGGTGGCGCTGACGGGCCAGTGGTGGGTGGACGCCCGCCGCCCGAAGAAGTCCGAGGTGGCGGCACACCTGGTCAATCTGGCGTGGCACGGGCTTGAGGGCCTGGAGCCGAAGCCACGGCTGATCGGGCACCGGAGGTCGTGACGCCAGCGCCCTCCGGGCGGTCAGCCCGGAGGGCGGTGGTCACTCGTTGTGATTGTGATGACGTGATTCGATTCCGGCGTTTACCGTGCAGCTGTACGGCCGTCTCGCGTGGGCGCCAAGATCATTCGCGTAGGCCTCGCGGCGGGCTGAGGCCCACTGGGACGTCCCGGAGTCCCGGCTTTCGGCAAGCGCGACATGTGGTCGATGTCGAGCGACCCCGAGGCGGTGACCGAGATCCCGCATCCGGTTCGACGGGGTCAAGCCGTCGAGTCGCCTGTCACGATCGCGGCCGTGCGGGCCACGATGGACGCGGGCGGGTCGGGTGCGCCGGCCGGCACCGGCGCGGACGACGAGGGCGAGGCACGCAACGCGATGAAGTGGCGCCGTGCTGAGGGTGCCGGTCGTCGGCGTCATCAACATCTGACACCCATCCCGGCCAGGTCTGTCAGCGAACTCCCGCGTCGGAGCCGGGAGAGGCGCCGGAGGGGGCGGCCATGGGGCGTGGCTGTTGCTCATGACGGGCCGGGAGCCGTTCGATGGCCAGGAGGGCGACATCGTCGCCCGGTTCCTCTCCCACATGCTTGACCAGGTCGCGGTGGATCTCCCGGAGCAGTACCTCGGGCGTGGCCCCGGCGAATGAGCGCAGGCGTTCGGCGAGAGGGTAGAACTCTCCGCTCGGCGAACGGGCTTCGATGGCGCCATCGGTGTAGAGCAGCATGATGTCACCAGCCTCGAACGCGAAGGTGTCCATACGCCGGCCGGCAAGGGGTATGCCCGACACACCCAGGGGCGGTGTGGAATTGCCGGGGTCGATGGCTCCGACGTGACTGCGGTGTATCAGCAGGGGCGGCGGGTGGCCGCAGTTGATCATCTCGGCGAAGGGCTCCTGATCGGGGATCTCCAGCACGAGCGCGGTGATGAAGTGCTCACCGATATCGGCTTCGACATCGGCGACTTCCTCAATGTCCCGGTAGACGCTCTCTTCCAGAGTCGTGGCGAGTTCGGGCAGGTTGGAGCAGCGCTGTGCGCCCTCGCGGAAGGCTCCCAGCACGACCGACGCCTCGCCGATGGAAGCCAGTCCCTTGCCCCGGACATCGCCGACGACCACCCGGGTGCAGGGGTCGGCGCCGCGCGCGGCGGCGAAGAGGTCGCCTCCGATCTGGGCCTCATTCTCGGCGGCCAGATACAGGCAGGCGATCCGCAATGGTCCGATCCGGTGTGGCGGAGGCCGCAGCAGGACTCGTTGCGCCGCCTCGGCCACCGACTGCGTCCGGGTGAGCTGCTGGGCGCGCCGTTCGCGTACATAACTGGTGGCGACCATCAGAGCGGAAAGTATGGCCAGGGTGATCAGCTGCGCCAAGTGGTTTGTCGTGCCCAGCCTGCGGTCGAGTCCATCGACGAGTTCCTGGGCGCCCAGGGCCACCACTCCGACGAGGGCGGTGAGGCGCGGCCCGGCGAACGCGGCGGCCAAGGCGGGGCCGAGAGCCAGCAACGGACCCAAGTGCGTGGTGGTCGGGGACAAGAAATCCGCCACACTGATCAGGGCCACCACCGCAAACGCACTACCGCCATCCCACGGCCCCATCGCCGGGTCAGAAGGCGGTCCCATTCGGCGCGCCAATTCCACACACGTCCAGGCTACCCCCGGTTACCGCTGGTGGATCGGCGCAGCGGAGCAGGCAGCTGCCGAAGCCAGGCGGGGCATCGCCATGAACCCCGCGATCTCTTGCGCCAACTGTGGGGTTCCCTCTTCGGCCGCGTCTTTCGCGTCAGCTCTTATGCCCGGTTCGGCCGCCGGCCGGACCGTTCGCCATGATCAAGATCCAGTTCCGCGGGACGAGGCCGGAAGACGAAGACCTGGCTGAGCGACCGGCTTGCGGGCCACCGCGAAGACGCGGCGGAACGGGAAGACCGTGCCGTGCGGGCCCGCCGGATACGCCTCCCGTAGGGCGTCGCGGTATTGCGTGGTGAACCTGTCGATCGCCTGCTGGTCGTCCCCCAGCGCGGTGAGTACCGGGCGCAGGGCCGTGCCCTTCACCCAGTCCAGGACCGCGTCCTCGCCGGGGAGGAGCTGGAGGTACGTGGTGTCCCAGACGTCCGCCTCGCAGCCGAGGTCCTCCAGGAGCGTCAGGTAGTCGGCCGGCTCCAGGACGCGGGCGTCGCGGCGGGCCCGGCCCGCCAGGCGGTCGCGCCAGGCGGGGCTGTCGCACAGTTCGGCGAGCAGGACGTGGCTGGGGGCGTCGAAGTTCTTCGGGACCTGGAACGCGAAGGTGCCGCCGGGCGCGAGGCCGTCGAGCCAGGCGGGGAAGAAGCCGGGATGGCCCGGGACCCACTGGAGCGCGGCGTTCGAGACGATCAGGTCGTACGGGCGGGCCGGGTCCGGCGTCCACGTGGTGGCGTCCCCGGCGACGAAGTCCATCCGGCCGCCGCCCGCGGTGGGGCCCGCGTGCCGCTCCGTGGCCAGCTCCAGCATCTCGGCGGAGGTGTCGAACCCGGTGATCAGGGCGGTCGGCCAGCGGTCGGCGAGCAGCGCCGTGACATTGCCGGGGCCGCAGCCGATGTCCGCGATGGTGAGGGGGCCGTCGCCGGCCGGCGGCTCGGGGATGCGGGCCAGCAGGTCCAGGAAGGGCCGGGTGCGGTGGCCCGCGTGGCGCAGGTACTGGCGCGGGTCCCAGGTCGGGGCGGAGGGGGTCGCGGGGGTGGCGGGGGGCATGGTCGAGTTCCTTGGGGGTCGGGGAACGAGGGCGGGGAACGGCTGCGGGCAGCGCGGAGCCCGACGCCAGGCATTCGCGACCACCTTCACCACCCAGCCTGCACCGGATATATCTTGACGTCAAGAGACTTCACGTCGAGGGACCCTCTACACTGATCGCCATGGAGGATGAGGTCGACCGACTGGTGGCGGCATGGCGGCGGGAGCGTCCTGACCTGGACGTGGAACCGCTGGAGGTGCTCAGCCGCGTCTCCCGGCTGGCCCGTCACCTCGACCGCGCGCGCCGGCTCGCCTTCGCCGAGCACCAGCTGGAGCCGTGGGAATTCGACGTACTGACGTCACTGCGGCGCGCGGGAGACCCGTACCAGCTCTCGCCGGGCCAGTTGCTGACCCAGACGCTCGTCACCTCGGGCACGATGACCAACCGCATCGACAGGCTGGCCAAGAAGGGCCTGGTCGAGCGGCTGCCGGACCCGACCGACCGGCGGGGCGTCCTGGTCCGGCTCACCGTCGAGGGCCAAGATCGCGCGGATCAGGCGCTCGCCGGGCTGCTGGCCCAGGAGCGCGCGATCCTCGCGGAGCTCTCCCGCGCGCAGCGCGGGGAGCTGGCCGGGCTGCTACGCCAGCTGACCGCCCCTTTCGACAACATCCCCGGCTAGATCCGCCGGACCGACCCCGGCGCGGCGGGCCAGGGCGACGGCGGCCAGCGTGGAATGCACACCCAGCTTGCCCAGCACGTTCTGCATGTGCGTGCGCACGGTGTGCGGGGAGAGGAAGAGACGCTCGGCGACGGCCTTGCGTCCCAGCCCCGCGACCATGCACCGCAGCACCTCGCGCTCGCGCGGAGTGAGCGACTCGACGAGCCGCTCGCTCTCCGTGCGGTGCTTGCGCGCGGCCGTCAACTCCCGCAGAACGCCGGTGAGCAGAGCCGGCGGCAGATGCGTCTCGTCGCGCAGGACGCCTCGTATCACCGCGAGCAGCCGTTGCAGTGAACAGTCCTTCGCGACCCAGCCGGACGCGCCCGCCTGGAGCGCCAGCGCCGCGCGGCGCTGGTCGTCCTTCTCGGCGAGCACGACCGCCCGGACGGACGGCTGGGCGGAACGGACACCGGCGACGAGCGAGAGCCCGTCGACCAGTACCGCACCGCCGTTGTCGGGCACGGCGCGCGCGACCGGCACCTGAACCGGTCCCGCGATCGTGCCCAGGTCGGCATCGACGAGCATCACATCGAACCGGCGTCCCTCGGCCGCCGCGCGGTCGAGACAGCGCAGCGCCGCGGGGGCGCTGCCGGCCGCCGCGACGTCCACGTCCGGCTCGGCCGCGAGCGCGGCGGCGAGTGACTCGGCGAAGATGCGGTGATCGTCCACCACCAGAACCCTGATACGTACCAATGGACACCCCCAGAAGGCGGGGAGCGGACGTCGCGGGTACGGCGCCCGGCGAACGGGGTCGCGTCGAGGGCACGGCCGCCGCCGTGCTGCTGACCGCGCACCCCACCCCGGGCGTCGTACCCGACTTGCTCCACCCCTGCATCAGCACCGGCCCCCACCGGTGCTGTGCATCAGCGTACGGCTGTGGGCCGTGAGCGGAAGGAAATTCGCAGAACTGGTTGACCGGGGTGTTTAAGGTGGGCTTCATGTTTCGTATTGAGACAGAAGTCGACAAAGAACGACGTACTGAGCTCGGCGAACGACTGCGGGAGACCAACGTGGAGCGCTCACCCGTGATGCGCACGCTGCGGGACAGTCCGCTGGGCCGGGAGGAACCGCTCCAGGTGTGGCTGCTGGAGGAGGCGACGGGCGCGCTGGCCGGCGGGCTGGTCGGCCGCACCTGGGCCCGCTGGCTGCATGTGGACCTCCTCTGGGTGGACCCGAGCCACCGCGGCGCCGCCCTCGGCACCCGCCTCCTGGGGGAGGCGGAACGGGTGGCGAGGGACGAACGCGACTGCGCGCGGGCGCGGTTGGAGACGTGGGACTTCCAAGCGCCCGGCTTCTACCGGAAACAGGGGTACGAGGTGGCGGGCGAGGTGACGGACTACCCGCCGGGGGTGACGGAGTACATCCTCGTCAAGTCGCTGAGCGGGGCGGGTGCTTCGGAGGACGGTCAGCAGGATCAGGAAGGCCGGGGACGTTTCCTGCGCCGCTTCGGGCGGTGACGGCCCCGGCACCGCCCGGTCAGTTCAGCCGCCGCGCGCCCTCCGACGGCACCGCCGTGAAGACGCGCGGCGCGGTGAACCCCGCCGCCGCGAACGCCTTCTCCACCGCCGCCGTGACCCCGTCCGTGTCCGCCTCCTCCACCAGCACGATCGCCGAGCCGCCGAAGCCGCCGCCGGTCATCCGGGCCCCCAGCGCGCCCGCCGCCACCGCGCTGCCCACCACCAGGTCCAGCTCCGGGCAGGAGACCCGCAGGTCGTCGCGGAGCGAGGCGTGGCCCTCCACCAGGACCGGGCCCACCGCGCGGACGTCACCCGCGTCCAGGAGCGCGATGACCCGCTCGACGCGGTGGTCGTCGCTCACGACGTGGCGTACGTACCGGCGGACGTTCTCGCCCTCGTCCGCCAACCGGTCAAGGGCGGCGGGGAGTCCGCCGAACGGGACGTCCCGCAGCGCCGGTACGCCGAGCGCCCGCGCGCCCGCCTCGCAGCCCGCGCGGCGTTCCGCGTACGCGCCGTCGCCCAGCGCGTGCTTCACGCGCGTGTCGACGACCAGCAGCCGCAGCCCCTGCGCCGCCAGGTCGAACGGCACCTGACGCTGCGTCAGGTCGCGGGTGTCCAGGTAGAGGGCGTGGCCCTCGGTGCAGCACGCCGACGCCGTCTGGTCCATGATTCCGCACGGGACACCGACGAAGTCGTTCTCGGCGCGCTGCGCGAGCACCGCCAACTCGCCGCCGGACAGGCCCAGTCCGAACAGGTCGTTGAGGGCGAGCGCGGTGACGACCTCCAGGGCGGCCGAGGAGGAGAGCCCCGCGCCGGTCGGCACGGTCGAGGTGAGATGGATGTCGGCGCCGGTGACGGGGTGCCCCGCGGCGCGCAGCGCCCAGACGACCCCGGCCGGGTACGCGGCCCAGCCGGTGTCCGAGAGGGGTTCGAGGGCGTCGACGGCGAGTTGCACGACGCCCTGGGAGACGTCGGCGGAGTGGAGGCGCAGCACTCCGTCCGTACGGCGGGAGACCGCGGCGACCGTGGTGTGCGGCAGCGCGAGCGGCATGACGAAGCCGTCGTTGAAGTCGGTGTACTCACCGATCAGGTTGACCCGCCCGGGCGCCGCCCAGACCCCGTCGGGCGCGGCCCCGTACAGGGCGCGGAACTGCTCGGCCACGCCCCGGTGCCCCGTACTCCCGCCGCCCGTACTCCCCTCGCCCGTATCCCCGCCGCCCGCACTGTTCTCCGTCACGCTCACTCCCGCGTCTCCTCACGCCGTGCGAACGCCCACGCGTCCGCCACGATGCCGCCCAGGTCCGAGCGGGTCGGGGTCCAGCCCAGCCGCGTGCGCGCGGTCTCGGCGGACGCGACGAGCACCGCCGGGTCCCCGTCGCGGCGCCCTGCCAGAACTTCCGGGACCGGGTGGCCCGTCACCTTCCGTACCGTCTCGATGACCTCACGCACCGAGAACCCGCTGCCGTTGCCGAGGTTGCACACCAGGTGCTCGCCCTTCACCGCCGCCTCCAGCGCGCCCAGATGCGCGTCGGCGAGGTCCGCGACATGGATGTAGTCGCGCACGCACGTGCCGTCCGGCGTCGGGTAGTCCTCGCCGTAGACGGAGATGAACTCCCGCTTTCCGGCGGCGACTTGGAGCACCAGCGGGATGAGGTGCGACTCGGGGTCGTGCCGCTCCCCCGCGCTCCCGTACGCGCCCGCCACGTTGAAGTACCGCAGCGACACCGCCGCGAGCCCGTGCGCCGCGCACTCCCCCGCGATCATGTGGTCGACGGCGAGCTTCGTCGCGCCGTACGGATTGGTCGGCGCGGTCGGGTCGGTCTCCGTGATGGGCGTGGAGACCGGTTCGCCGTACGTCGCCGCCGTGGACGAGAAGACCAGCGTGCGCACCCCGGCGGCGCGCATCGCGCCGAGCAGCGCCAGGGAGCCGCCGACGTTGTTCTCCCAGTACTTCTCGGGCTTCGCCACCGACTCGGCGACCTGCGAGGACGCCGCGAAGTGCAGGACGCCGTCGTACGAGGAGTCCAGCCATTCGGCGGCGTCGTGGACGCGGCCCTCGATGAACTCCGCGCCCGCCGGGACGGCTTCACGGAATCCGGTGGAGAGGTCGTCGAGGACGGTCACCTCGTGGCCGGCCTCCAGCAGGTGGGTCGCCACCACCCCGCCGACATAGCCCGCGCCACCTGTGACCAGGTACTTCTTGCTCACTTGCTCGCTACCTCTCGCAATCGCCCGGCCGCGGTCTCCGGCGGCACGTCGTTGATGAACACGCTCATGCCGGACTCGGAGCCCGCGAGGAACTTCAGCTTGCCGGACGTACGCCGCACGGTGAAAAGCTCCAGGTGCAGGGCGAAGTCGTCCCGCCCCGCGGCCCGGAAGGGCGCCTGGTGCCAGGCCGCGATGTACGGGGTCGGCGGTTCGCCCTCCCCGAAGATCCGGTCGAAGCGCTTCAAGAGTTCCAGATAGATCTGTGGGAACTCTGTGCGGGCCGCGTCGTCCAGGGACCGCAGGTCGGGGACGCGGTGCTTGGGGTAGAGGTGGATCTCGTACGGCCAGTGCGCGGCGTACGGCACGAACGCCACCCAGTGCTCGCCCTCCAGCACCACCCGGGTGCCCTCGGCGCGTTCGCGCGCGACGACGTCGTCGAAGAGGTTGCGGCCGGTCTCCGCCCGGTGCGTACGGGCCGAGCGCAGCATCAGGTCGGTGCGCGGGGTGACGAAGGGGTACGCGTAGATCTGCCCGTGCGGGTGGCCGAGCGTCACCCCGATCTCCTCGCCGCGGTTCTCGAACGCGAAGACCTGTTCCACCTGGGGCAGCCGGGCCAGGTCGGCGGTGCGGTCGGTCCACGCCGCCAGGACCAGCGCGGCCTGTTCCTCGCCGATGTCCGCGAACGAGGCGTCGTGGTCGGAGGTGAAGCAGACGACTTCGCAGCGGCCCGAGTCCCCGGCGAGGGAGGGGAAGCGGTTCTCGAAGACGACCACTTCGTACGACGAGTCCGGGATCTCACTGAGCCTGCCGTCCCTGGAGGGGCAGAGCGGGCACTCGTCGGCGGGCGGGTGGTACGTACGGCTCTGGCGGTGCGAGGCGATGGCGACCGCGTCGCCGAGCAGCGGGTCGCGGCGGATCTCGGAGGAGGTCGCGACCGGGCCGAGGGGCCGGCGGTCCACGGCCTCGCGCGCCGCGCCGCCACCCTCTCCGTCCCCGTCCCCGTCCCCGTCCCCGCCCCCGCCCCCGGAGTCGGAGTCGGAGTCGGAGTCGTAGTAGATCAGCTCCCGGCCGTCGGCGAGCCGCGTCACCGTCTTCTTCATTCCGTCGCCTCCAGGCCCGGCCCACACGTATAGAGCATCTCAACTCAAACAGAATCGCACACAAGAAACCACAAGCAAACAGATGCGTCAATGTTTGCGTGCGGGGCACACGTGACGACGGCACCGATCAACTTCCGCTACCCCATCGACAAACTCCGTACCACCAAAGCCGCACATATCAACCAAGATCGATCACGATCGAACTTGCGACGAAGCGAGTACCCCATGCCTTACCTGGCCGAAGGGCTCCGTCTCCCGACGAACGGGCTCGACTACACCATCCTGGCGATCTACTTCATCGTGGTCCTCGGCATCGGGTTCGCCGCCCGGGCCAGCGTGAAGACCAGCCTCGACTTCTTCCTCTCCGGCCGTTCGCTGCCGGCCTGGGTGACGGGACTCGCCTTCGTCTCCGCCAACCTCGGCGCCACCGAGATCCTCGGCATGGCGGCCAACGGCGCGCAGTACGGCGTCTACACCGTGCACTGGTACTGGATCGGCGCCATCCCCGCCATGGTCTTCCTCGGCCTGGTGATGATGCCCTTCTACTACGGCTCGAAGGTCCGCTCCGTACCGGAGTTCCTGCTCCACCGCTTCGGACCCTCCTCCCACCTGCTCTCCTCGATCATCTTCGCGGTGTCCGCCGTACTGATCGCGGGCGTCAACCTCTACGCGATGGCGATCGTGCTGGAGGCGCTGCTGGGCTGGCCTCAGTGGGTCGCGATCGTCGTCGCGGGCCTCTTCGTCCTCGTGTACATCACCATCGGCGGCCTCTCCTCGGCGATCTACAACGAGGTGCTCCAGTTCTTCGTCATCCTCGCCGCGCTGATCCCGCTGACCGTCGTCGGCCTCAAGCGGGTCGGCGGCTGGGGCGGCCTGACCGACTCGCTGACGGACTCGAAGGGCGGCGCCTTCCTCACCGCCTGGCAGGGCACGGGCGTCGGCTCGCCCAACCCGCTCGGCGCGAACTGGCTGACCATCGTCCTCGGCCTCGGCTTTGTCATGAGCTTCGGCTACTGGACCACCAACTTCGCCGAGGTGCAGCGCGCGCTGTCCGCGAAGAACCTCTCCGCCGCCAAGCGCACCCCGCTCATCGCCGCGTTCCCGAAGATCTTCATCCCGCTGGTCGTGATCGTGCCCGGTCTCATCGCGCTGGTCATGGAGCCCACGCTCGGCAAGGCGGGCAGCGGCCTCCAGTACAACGACGCGATACCGGTCCTCATGCGCGACCTGCTGCCCAACGGCGTGCTGGGCATCGCCGTGACCGGCCTGCTGGCCGCCTTCATGGCGGGTATGGCGGCGAACGTGTCCTCGTTCAACACCGTGTTCACGAACGACATCTGGGGCGCGTACCTCAAGAAGGACCGCGAGGACGCGTACTACCTGAAGACCGGGCGGATCGTCACGGCCGTCGGCGTGCTGATCGGCATGGGTACGGCGTTCATCGCCTCCAGCTTCAGCAACATCATGAACTACCTCCAGACGCTGTTCTCCTTCTTCAACGTCCCGCTCTTCGTGGTCTTCATCATCGGGATGTTCTGGAAGCGGACCACCCCGGCCGCCGGTTTCTGGGGCCTGCTCTCCGGCACGGTCGCCGCGATGGTGAACTACTTCTGGCTGTACAAGGGCGGGGTCATCTCCATCCCCAGCGACCAGGGCGCGAACTTCGTCTCGTCCATCGTCGCGTTTGTGGTCGGCGCCGTGGTGATGGTGGTCGTCTCGTACGTCACCAAGCCCAAGCCCGCCGAGAAACTCGACGGCCTGGTGTACGGCACCCGGTCGCCCGGCATGGACGAGGCCGCCGCCGAGGGCGACGACGCGTGGTACCGCAGGCCGGCCCTGCTGGGCTGGGGCGCGCTCATTCTCGCCGCCGTCTGCTACGTCCCGTTCTCTCTCTGATCCCGACCGGTCGACAAGGAACACAACAACATGAGCGACTACCGGAACGATGTCGAGGAACTGGAGACCAAGTCCGCCACCGCGGCACGGCTCTTCGACGTACGACGCATCATCGGCGGACTCTTCGTGGTCTACGGGATCATCGTGACGATCGCCGGGATCACCGCGTCCGACGCCGACCTGAAGAAGGCACAGGGCATCAACATCAACCTGTGGACGGGCATAGGCATGCTGGCGCTCGGCCTCTTCTTCCTGATCTGGCTCAAACTGCGCCCGACCGCGCCGGCGGAGGAGTCAGGGCCGCCGCCCGCGGAGTGAGGTCCCCGTGGCCGGGCCGGACCTCACGCGCGATCGTCGAAGCGCTCGTCGCCGAAACGTTCGTCGCGGAGGTCCGGCCCGGTGACGGGGCCCCCGGTGAGGGGCCCCCCGGTGACGGGCCCGTTCACCACCGCCCGGT
Organism: Streptomyces sp. NPDC087420; assembly: GCF_044744165.1. Lineage (NCBI taxonomy): Bacteria > Bacillati > Actinomycetota > Actinomycetes > Kitasatosporales > Streptomycetaceae > Streptomyces > Streptomyces sp. NPDC087420. Next base: position 250,201 of record NZ_JBIUXU010000009.1, on the reverse strand, counting down.
CCAGCAGCCCCGTACGCGCCGCCAGCGCCGCCGCCTCCAGCCGTGAGCCCACCCCGAGCTTCATCAGCACCCGCTGCACATGGGTCCTGGCCGTACTGGGCGCGATGTTCATGCCCGCCGCGATCAGCCGGGTGTCCTCGCCCTCGGCGACCCGTACCAGCACCTCGACCTCGCGCGGCGTGAGCATCCGCAGCAGCCGCTGGCCCTCGTCGTCGGGCTGCGCCGCCGGGTTCAGCAGCTCCGTGAACGCGCCCTGGAGCAGCATCGGCGCCACCGCCGCCTCGCCCGCGCGTGCCTTGACCATGGCGCGCTCGACGCCTTCGATCCGCTCGTCGTGGCGCACGTAACCGGACGCCCCGGCGGCGAACGCGGCGGCGATGCCGCGGGGGCTGGGAACCGGCCCCAGCACCACCACGGCCACCTGCGGCCGCTCGCGCTTGATCCGTACGATCGGGTCGAAGACCCCGGGCTCCGCCGGCGTCGCCGTACCCATCAGGCACACTTCCGGCGCCCTGCTCACCACCAGCTCGGCGACCCCCGCGGTGGGGGCGGCCGCCGCGAGCACCCGGTGCCCGCGCAGTTTCAGGGCCGAGGCGAGCGCCTCGGCGAGCAGTCGGTGATCATCGACCACCATGAGCCGCACGCCCATCGAGCCAACCCCCATCGCGCTGGAGCCTGGTCCCCCCGGGCTCCTGACCCGGCAAGCTACACGCTTGTTCGAGATCGCGCGCCCCCTACCGGCCAGAAGCCCCCCGGATTGCGGAATTCCCCGCCATTCAGGACGAGTGGGGGCAGGTCGTGTCCCGAAGTGACGCTATTCCGTCATGAACGACGACAGGCCCTAGCCCGTCATGAACGACGACACGCCCTAGCCCGTCGTGAACGACACCGCGAGGTACGACGTCAGGTTCAGCGTCGAGGGCTTGCTCAGCATCGCGTCCGCGAGGAAGAGCCGGCCCCCGGCGAAGTGCATCTCCGAGTACCCCTTGGTGAAGCTGGTCTCCGCCTCCCGTACCGCCTTGTCGGACGGATTCTCCATCAGGACGGTCTGCTTGAAGGTGGACCCGTCGATGGAGACGATCTGGCCGCCCTTGTCGTACGGGGGCCACTTGTACGCGATCAGGTTGCCGCCGTCCATGCGCAGCGGCGTGATCGTGTAGCGGTCGCCCGCGTCCGCGCGGTCGCTGGTCGTCTTACCCGTGGCGAGGTCGAAGGAGACGATCTCGTTGGTCTGCCCGTAGTCCCCGGAGCCGTCGTGCTCCTCGGTGGGCAGGTACAGGCGGTCGTTGCCGACGACGACGTCCCGGCAGGACTCGACCTCGGTGGTCGCGCAGTCCGCCGCGTACGTGTCGGCGTCGGCCGGGATCTTGGCCCGCAGCGCGCCCGTCTTCTCGTCGAGGGAGAAGAAGTCCGAGATGCCGCTGCCGTCGCCCGCGGTGTCACCGACGTCGGCGGCGACGACGAGCGGCTTCGTGGAGATGACGCTCGCGTACGCGACACCGGGCGGCATCTTGTACGAGGAGAGCGGGGCGCCCGTCACCGGGTTCAGGGTGTCGATGCTGACCTGGGGGTCCTCGTACGTACCGCACTTGCGGGCCACGACGAGCCCGGCGCCGCCGCCGTACCCCATGTCGGCGCAGTTCTCCGCGCTCGCCTGGGGCTTCCAGCGGAGGGCGCCGGTGGCGAGGTCGAGCGCGGCGCCGCCGTCCGTACCGCCGAGCGCCACCGTACCGGCGCCGATGGTGATCTCCTCGAACTTGAGCTTGGCGTCTCCCGCGTTGGGGCCTGTGACGCTCTTGCGCCACACCAGCTTGCCCGCCGCGAGGTCGATCGCGCCGATCTCCGTGCACGGCTGGTAGTCCGTCTTGTCGGTCCGCTCGGCGGCCTCGAAGGCGATGGCGGTGAGGTTGCCCTTGACGTGGTCCGTGGCGGCGCAGAGCTGGCCGGGGAGGGGGATGCTCCACAGCTGGGTGCCCTTGGCGGGGTCGTACCCGACGATCTCGTTGACGCCGGTCTTCACGAAGGCGGTGTCGGTGAGCCAGGAGCCGGAGACGTTCGTGATGTCGGTGACCTTGGGTGTCGCCAGCTTGAAGGCCATCGTGGACTTGACGTCGGCGGGGGCCTTCTCCTTGCCGCCGCCTCCGATGCCGTTGTCGGTGTCCTCGCCGTCCTTCTGGCCGTCCTTCTGGCCGTCCTTGCCGTCCTTGCCGCCGTCGGCTCCGGACGTGGTGTTCTTGGCGTCGTCCTTCGGGCTGTCGCCGCCGGAGTTGGCGACGTAGATCCCGCCGGCGACGATCAGGACGACCGCGACGGTCGCGGCGATGATGATCTGCGCCTGGGTGGAGAGCTTCTTGCGGCCCTGTGGGGGTGGGGGGTACGGGGACTGCGGTTGCGGCTGGGGCTGCGGCTGGGTCGGATAGCCGTACGGAGGCTGCTGGGCGGGGTAGCCGTATCCGGGCTGCTGGCCCTGCGGCGGGTAGCCGTACTGCGGGTTCTGTGGCGGGTAGCCGTACTGCGGGGGCGGCGTCGGGGCGCCGAAGCCGCCGGGCGGCGGGTCCTGCGGGGCGCCGAACCCTCCCTGCGGGGGCTCGTTGGGCGGCGGGGGCGGCGGCTGTGTCATGGCGTACGTACCTCGGAGGAAGGCTCGGAAGGCTCGGAAGGCTCGGAAGACGGGGAGAAGAGAGGAGCGTGGGGAGCGGCGGGAGCGGGGCTCAAGACGTCGACGGCCGCGGTCAGTTGCCGAAGGCCATCATCGTCTTCTCCTTCAGCTCCGCCGCGTCGTTGCTCGCGCTGACGCGGCCACCCACGACGTAGAAACGCCCGCCCGCCCAGGCCAGGGTCGGCTGGTAGAACGAGTCCTCGATCTCGGCCGTGGATGCGGGATGCCGCTGAACCACCGTCGGCACACCGCCGGTCGGGGCGATGGTCGCGACCGCGCCCGCCTTGTCGTACGTCGGCTCCACGTACACCACCACCTTGCCGCCCTCCATCCGCAGCGGCGTGATCATGCGGTCGCCGGGCGCCTTCGAACGCCACGTGGGCTTACCGGTGTTGAGGTCGAAGGCGACGACCTCGTTCGTACGGGACGTACTGCCCTTCGCGGGCGCCGTCGCCATGTAGAAGGTCTTCGCGTCGGCGGCGAGGCCGGTGCAGCCCTCCAGGTTCCGTCCGAAGATGACAAACCCGCCGCCGCAGTTGGGCGCGAACGAGTCCTTGCCGCCGGCGAGCGAGGAGCGGAGCGTGCCGTTGGCGTTGAGCGCCAGGACGTTCCAGGACGAGTCCTTGTCCTTCTCGCGCGTGGAGATCACCAGCGGGTCGACCGAGTAGACCTTGTCGACCTCCCAGTTCTTGGCCAGCTTGTACGTCCACTTGGCCTTGCCGGTGACGGGGTCCAGCTCCTCCAGCTGATGGTGCGAGGTCTCGAAGTCGCCCGTCGGGCAGCTCTCGGCCGCGATCAGCTTGGGGCCGCCGGCGAAGGCGAACGGCTTGCAGGTGCCGGTCGACTTCTCGAACAGCTGCTTGCCGTCGGTCATCCGGTAGGCCTGGGCGCCCGCGGTCCTGGCGGCGGTGACGGTGCCGCCGCTGATCGTCAGGTTCACGTCGCTCAGGATGTCGAAGAGACCGATCTCCTTGATCTCCTGCTTCCAGCCGCCCTTGCCGGTGGCGAGGTCGACGACCTGGAGCTGGTTGCAGTCGCTCTTGTCGCTGGTGCCGTTCATGTACCCGATGACGATCTTGCCGTCGGCCGAGGGCGCGGTCGGCGCGGCGCACAGCTCGGCGGGCAGGTCGAGCGTCCACTTCTTCTTGCCGTCGGTGGCCGAATACCCCACGACCTGCCTGTACATGGCCTTGACGACGGTGTCGCCGGCGAACCACGGGCCGTAGACGTCGGCGCCGTCGCGCGGCAGGTCCACGTCGTTGGTCTGGAGGAAGAGCACCTTGGACTCGCCGTCCTCGCGCCCGGCGTTGAGGTCGTCGTCGTTCTCGCGCCCGCCGCCGGTGCCGTCGCCCTGGTCGACGTCCGCCGACGAACTGCCCGTCGGCCTGGGGTCCTGGCTCGTGTCGGCGACCGGCTTCTTGCCGTCGTCGTCGCCGCTGAGGACGGCGTACGTACCGCCGCCGACGACCAGGAGCGCTGCGGCGGCCGCCGCGATGACGAGGGCGGGCTTGCCCTTGAAGGGGTTCCGCCCGCCGCCGCCGGGGGGCGGGGTGGGGGCGCCGGGGAACTGCTGGGGAGGGTAGCCGTAGGGGCCGGGCTGTTGGGCGTACGGGCCGGGCTGCTGACCGTACGGCCCCGGCTGCTGGCCGTAGGGGCCGGGCTGTTGCGCGTACGGGCCCGGCTGCTGGCCGGGGGCCTGGGGGTAGCCGTAACCGGGCTGGCCGGGGGGCGCCTGCGGGTAGCCGTACACGGGCGGACCGGCGGGCGGCTGACCGTACGGGCCGGGCTGACCGGGCTGACCGGGCTGACCGTAACCGGGCTGTCCCGGGGGCGGCGTGGGCGGCGCGGCCGGCATCTGCGGCGGCTGCGAAGGCGGTTGCGACGCCTGCGGAGACGGCTCCTGCGACGGCTCCTGCGACGGCTCCTGCGATGGCGGCTGCTGCCCGGGTGGCTGAGTCATCAGCACGTTCCCCCTGTGTCCCCTGTATACGGCCCACTGCCCGACCGGTCTCCCCCGCTGTTCCGATGGCTGGTCCCTCGGAACGGAGCGGTTCGGGTATGGATTCCGCATCGTCACTTCAGTCGAGCGGGGCTTCTTTGTATCACTCGGACGCGCGTACGGAAGGGGCCGGTCCTCCCCTGTTCCCAAGGGAGAACCGGCCCGTGACGCGGCCGTTATGCCTCAACACACGGTCTGCACGCGTCCTCTGTACAGGTCATCCTCACGCGTCTTCGGCAAGCTCCAGCCACCGCATCTCCAACTCGTCGCGCTCGCCGATCAGTTGACGAAGCTCGGCGTCCAGCTTCGCCACCTTTCCGAAATCGGTGGAGTGGTCGGCGATCTGCTGGTGCAGCAGGGTCTCCCGGTCGGACATCTTGGTGAGTTGGCGCTCGATCTTCTGGAGTTCCTTCTTCGCCGCGCGGTCGTCCTTGGCCGACGCGGGCGCGGCGGCGGCCGGCGCGCCGCCGGGGGTGGGCAGGGTGGCGGCGGGAGCGGCCGGGGCGCCCGACTCCGCGAGCTTCTTGCGCCGCTCCAGGTACTCGTCGATCCCGCGCGGCAGCATCCGCAGCGTCCGGTCGCCGAGCAGCGCCATCACCTTGTCGGTGACCCGCTCGATGAAGAACCGGTCGTGGGAGATGACCACCATCGAGCCGGGCCAGCTGTCGAGCACGTCCTCCAGCTGGTTGAGCGTCTCGATGTCGAGGTCGTTGGTGGGCTCGTCGAGGAAGAGGACGTTCGGCTCGTCCATCAGCAGCCGCAGCAGCTGGAGCCGGCGCCGCTCGCCACCGGACAGGTCCCCCACCGGAGTCCACTGCTTCTCCTTGGTGAACCCGAACTGCTCGCACAACTGACCGGCCGTCATCTCCCGTCCCCCGCCGAGGTCCACGCGGTCCCGAACCTGCTGCACGGCCTCCAACACCCGGAGTGTCGGCTTGAGTTCGGCGACCTCCTGGGAGAGGTAGGCGAGCTTGACGGTCCTGCCGACGGTCACCTTCCCCGCGGCGGGCTGGACGTCGCCGCGGGTACGGGACGCCTCGGCGAGCGCGCGTAGCAGCGAGGTCTTGCCGGCGCCGTTGACCCCGACGAGCCCGATCCGGTCGCCGGGTCCGAGCTGCCAGGTCAAGTGACTGAGCAGCACCTTCGGCCCGGCCTGGACGGTCACGTCCTCCAGGTCGAAGACGGTCTTGCCGAGCCGGGCGTTGGCGAACTTCATCAGCGACGACGTGTCGCGCGGCGGCGGCACGTCGGCGATCAGCTCGTTGGCCGCCTCGATCCGGAAGCGCGGCTTGGACGTACGGGCGGGGGCGCCGCGCCGCAGCCAGGCCAGCTCCTTGCGGACCAGGTTCTTCCGCTTGACCTCTTCGGTGGCGGCGATGCGCTCGCGCTCGGCGCGGGCGAAGACGTAGTCCGAGTAACCGCCCTCGTACTCGTGCACGGCCCCGCGCTGCACGTCCCACATCTTCGTGCAGACCTGGTCGAGGAACCACCGGTCGTGCGTGACGCAGACGAGCGCGGACCGCCGCGCCTGGAGGTGCTTCGCCAGCCAGGCGATGCCCTCGACGTCGAGGTGGTTGGTGGGCTCGTCGAGCACGATCAGGTCCGGCTCGCCGATGAGCAGCTTGGCGAGCGCGATCCGCCGCCGCTCCCCACCGGAGAGCGGCGCGATGACGGTGTCGAGCCCCTGCGGGAACCCGGGCAGGTCCAGCCCGCCGAAGAGCCCGGTCAGCACGTCCCGGATCTTGGCGTTCCCGGCCCACTCGTGATCGGCGAGATCCCCGATGACCTCGTGCCGGACGGTGGCGTCGGGATCGAGCGAGTCATGCTGCGTGAGCACCCCGAGCCGCAGCCCGCCACTGTGCGTGACCCGCCCGGAGTCGGTCTCCTCCAACTTGGACAGCAACCGGATCAGGGTGGTCTTCCCGTCCCCGTTGCGCCCCACGACCCCGACCCGGTCCCCCTCGGAAACGCCGAGCGAGACACCGTCGAGCAGCGCACGGGTGCCGTACACCTTGGTGACTGCTTCGACATTGACCAGATTGACGGCCATTTCACTCCTGTACGGGGGGACGGATCGACGTCCCAGCGTAGTCGCCACGACCCGCCGGTCCGCGCGCAGCGTTCGATCGCTCTCACGCACCGGGCGGATCGGCCGCCCCGTACCGGAAAATCCCTCTTCTCGCGGTGGGCGCTCCGCCCCCGGTCGCGCCCGGTTGCGCCTGGCCGGTCAGGCGCCCGTCCGGCGGACGACCGTCGCGCCCCCGGCCGGGGACGGGGCCGGGCGGGCCGTGCGGCAGGTGCCTGAGGTGTGGAGGGTGGTGGCTACCTGGGTGGCTGATTCCTCGTCCTTGGTCAGGAAGGCCGTCGTGGGGCCCGAGCCGGAGACCAGGGCCGCCAGGGCGCCCGCCGTCATGCCTGTCGTGAGGGTGGCCGCCAGGGACGGGCGCAGGGAGAGGGCCGCGGGCTGGAGGTCGTTGGAGAGGGTGCCTGCCAGGGCGACCGCGTCGCCCGTGCGGAGTGCTTCCAGGAGGGCCGGGTCGGGGCTGGGGGGCGGGATGTCCGTGCCGGACGTGAGGCGGTCGAACTCCTGGAACACCTTGGGCGTCGAGAGCCCGCCGTCCGCCACCGCGAACACCCAGTGGAAGGCCCCGCCCACCGCGAGCGGGGTGAGCTGTTCGCCCCGGCCTACGCCCAGGGCCGCGCCGCCCAGCAGGCTGAACGGTACGTCGCTGCCCAATTCCGCGCAGATGGAGAGGAGTTCGGATTGGGGGGAATTGAGGGACCACAGGGTGTCGCAGGCCAGTAGTGCGCCCGCGCCGTCCGCGCTGCCGCCCGCCATGCCGCCCGCGACCGGGATGTCCTTGGCGATGTGGATGTGGACCCGGGGGTCGATGCCGTGCCGGGCTGCCAGTGTCATGGCCGCGCGCGCCGCGAGGTTGGTGGTGTCCAGGGGGACCTGGTCCGCGTCGGGGCCCGTACAGGTGATGCGCAGTTCGTCGGCCGGGGTGACCGTGATCTCGTCGTAGAGGCCCACGGCGAGGAAGACGTTCGCCAGGTCGTGGAAGCCGTCGGGGCGTGCGGCGCCCACGGCCAGCTGGACGTTGACCTTGGCCGGTACTCGTACGGTGACGCTCACGCGCCGGTCTCCTTCGGGGGCGAGGACAGGGGCGGGGTGGTTGGTTGGGCGTCCGTCGGCGGCTCGGGGAGTGGTGTGGGTTTTGACTCCGCGATCCTCGCGAACTCCTCCACCGTCAGCCCCTCCCCCCGCGCCTGCGGCGACACCCCCGCCGCCACCAGGGCCGCCTCCGCCGCCGGTGCCGAGCCCGCCCAGCCCGCGAGGGCCGCGCGCAGGGTCTTGCGGCGCTGTGCGAACGCCGCGTCCACGACCGCGAAGACCTCCGTCCTGGAGGCCGAGGTCGCCACCGGTTCCGCCCTCCGTACCAGCGAGACCAGCCCGGAGTCCACGTTGGGCGCCGGCCAGAAGACCGTACGGCCGATGGATCCGGCCCGTTTCACGTCCGCGTACCAGTTGGCCTTCACCGACGGCACTCCGTACACCTTGTTGCCGGGTCCCGCCGCCAGCCGGTCCGCGACCTCCGCCTGGACCATCACGAGCGTCCGCTCGATGGTCGGGAAGTGCTCCAGCATGTGCAGCAGGACGGGCACGGCCACGTTGTACGGAAGGTTCGCGACCAGCGCGGTCGGCGGCGGGCCCGGCAGTTCCGTGACCCGCATCGCGTCGGAGTGCACCAGCGAGAAGCGCTCGGCGCGGGCCGGCATCCGCGCCTCGACCGTCGCGGGCAGCGCCCCGGCCAGCACGTCGTCGATCTCGACGGCGACCACCCGGTCCGCCGCCTCCAGGAGCGCCAGGGTCAGCGAGCCGAGCCCGGGGCCGACCTCCACGACGACGTCGTCCGGGCGCACCCCGGCGGTGCGGACGATCCTGCGGACGGTGTTGGCGTCGATCACGAAGTTCTGCCCGCGCTGCTTCGTCGGGCGTACGCCCAGCGCCGCGGCCAGTTCACGGATGTCCGCGGGGCCCAGCAGGGCGTTGGTGTCGGGCGGTGGCTCAGTGGTACTCACCGGGTAAGCCTACGGTCAACCGGCGCCGGCCCTGTCGTCCCTGTGGTCCCTGTCGCCCCTCCACCCGTCAGCCCGCCACCCCCGTCACCCCGTGAGCCTCCGGCCGCAGTGCGGCCACGGGCTCGCGCCCCGCTGCACGTACAGCTTCTTCGCGCGGAACGTCTGCTCCGACGCCGGGGCGTCCTGCGGGCGCCCGCTGCCGCCCAGCGACTGCCAGGTCCCCGTGTCGAACTGGTAGAGCCCGCCGTAGTTCCCCGACGCGTCGACCGCCCCCGGACGGCCGCCCGACTCACAGGCGGCGAGTCCGCTCCAGTTCAGGCCGTCCGCGCCCGCGACGGACGCCGGCATCTCCTTCGTACCGACCCTGACCCGCTGGGTGACCGGCTCGCGGACGATCTCGTCGTGGAGCCTGCGGGGCTTCTGCCGTACGCCGTTGACGGTCCGCAGTTCGTACGTGACCCGGCGCGCGCCCTGGCGTCCCTGGCGGTCCACGACTTCCGTGCCCTTGAAGAGCGAGGCGTCCCGGGTGGTCACGGCGCGGTACGGGATCGGCTCCTCCCGGACCTCCTCGCGGCCGGTGATGCGCAGGACCGTGACCGTCTGGCCGTCGCGCGGGAAACTGTCCCGCGCGACGGAGGTGGCGTCCTGGCCGCGCAGCGTGATGCCGGCCTGGGCGAGAGCCTCGCCGACGGTCGCCGCGTTGGTACGGATCGTGCGCTCACGGCCGTCGGCCATGAAGGTCACGGCGCGTTCGGTCCGTACGTCGAGGGCCAGCCCGTGCCGGGCGATCGGGGACGAGCGCGAGACGGACAGGAACGCGCCCTCCGCCCGTACGCCCAGCTGGCGCAGGGCTCCGTCGACCGTGCGGGCCGTCGTCCAGACCTGGCGGCGGTGGCCGTCGAGGGTGAGCAGGAGGGGGCGGCCGTAGCGGACGACGACCTCGTCGCCGCTGGCCAGCTCGGCGCCGGGCGCGGGGGCGATGATGTCGTGCGCGCCGACCGTGACGCCCTCGTCGGCCAGTAGCTCCGCGACGTTGTCGGCGAAGGTGTGCATGGTGCGCGGGACGCCGTCGACGCTGAGTTCGACGGCCTTGTCGTTGGCGACGAAGGCGGAGGTACCGCCGGCGAGGAAGGCGACGACGAGGGCTTGGGGGACGAGGCGGCGGAGGTTTCCGGCGGGGAGGGGGTTCCTGGCCGGGAGGGGATTCCTGGCCAGGAGGGAGTTCCCGGCCGGGAGGGAGTTCTCCGCCGGGAGGGGGTCGGGGGCCGCTTGGGTGTGTTCGTCGTGCGGGAGGCGCGGGGGCGGCGGCGCGGGGCGTCTGCGGCGGTGGGAGGAGTGGCGGGCGGGCGCGGGGACGGGGGCGTACGCGTCGGGGCCGGCGGAGGGTGCGCTGTACGGATCGTTCGAGGCGTACGTGTCATGCGTGTCGTACGTCTCGTGCGGGGCCTGCGCCTCGTACCCGTCCTGCTCCTCGTACCCGCCGCCGTACGGCACAGGCACCTGTCCCCCGTACGGCAGCACCTGCCCGACCCGTCTCAGTGCCCGCGTCTCCACCAGCTCGTCCGGCTCGGCTGCCGTTTCCACGGCCCGGGCACCGCGGTGCCCGCCGCGTGCGGCCCGGTGACTGCCTTGCGCATTGCTCACGACGCTCCAGAGGATCCGGTCGGCCCCGCCGCGATCGACGGTGCGGCCGGGACACTAGCGGAGCTTCGGTCACTCTCCAAAGCGACTCGACCACTCAGCGTGGTGCCGCTACCCTGCGCGCCACGTCACCACAGGGTCACCACAGGGTCACCACAGGGTCGCGAGAGGGCCTCAGGACGGCCCGTAACCGAACGCCTGCGCCGTATTGCGCGCGATGGCCTCCGCCAGCGCGTCCTCACCGATCCCACGCACCTCAGCCATCGCGCGCAAAGTGACCGGAATCAGATACGGCGCATTCGGCCGGCCCCGGTAGGGCGCCGGTGTGAGAAAGGGCGCATCCGTCTCGACAAGTACCCGTTCCAATGGCGCTACTGTGAGCGCGTCACGCAACGGCTGAGCGTTTTTGAATGTCACATTGCCTGCGAAAGACATAAAGTAACCGGCCGCCGAACAAATTTCGGCCATTTCCGCGTCACCCGAATAACAATGGAAGACCGTACGCTCCGGCGCACCTTCTTCGGCCAGGATGCGCAGCACGTCCGCGTGCGCCTCGCGGTCGTGGATGACCAGCGCCTTGCCGTGCCGTTTGGCCATCTCGATGTGGGCGCGGAACGACCGCTCCTGCGCGGCGACGCCGTCCGGGCCTGTCCGGAAATAGTCGAGACCGGTCTCGCCGACGGCCCGTACGTGGGGCAGCCCGGCCAGCCGGTCGATCTCGGTCAGCGCCTCGTCCAGCGCCGCGTCACCGCGGCCGGGGCGTGCGCCCTGGCGCGACCACCCGTCGGGGTCGCCGAGCACGATCCGTGGGGCTTCGTTGGGGTGCAGGGCCACCGCCGCGTGGACGTTCTCGTACGCGGCCGCCGTCTCGGCGGCCCACCGGGATCCCTTGAGGTCGCACCCCACCTGGACCACAGTCGCCACACCGACCGAGGCGGCCTTCTTCAGGGCGTCCTCGACCGTGCTGTCCTGCATGTCCAGGTGGGTGTGCGAATCCGCGACCGGCACCCGGAGGGGCTCGGGCAACGGTGGCGCGGCCTGTTTCGAACTCATGGGCGCGATCCTACGAGAGGACCGCGCCCACGGGTTCACGTGCGGTGATCACCCGGGTCCCGGGGTCACTCGGCCACGGTGGTTCACCTGCGATGGCTCACCTGCGGTGATGGAACGGGTGCAGCAGGTCCGACAGGTGCCAGTGGTGGACGGGCCTCCCCGTGCCCCCGTCCCCCGGCTCCGACCCGTCGTCCTGCGCGGGTATCTGCGCGTTCTTGTCCGCCTTCGACGCCTTCCCGGCCCTGCCGTTCCTGGCCGCCTTGGTCGTCCTCGCGGGCTCGTAGTGCTGCATCGCCAGTGCCCTCACCGACGACACCTGCCCGGACCTCATGATCCGGACGACGTGTCCCCCGCAGTTGCTGCACGACGGGCTGGAGAGCGGGGAAGGAACCCGCACTCCGCCGGCCTTGTATACGACGAAATTGTGGCCCGTACCGTCGACGTGGTGCTCTATGTCATAGGCCTGTTCCCACCCATGACCACAGCGCATGCAACAGAACGCATATGCCTCGTGAGCGACGGCAGCGCCCGTAATCTCAGTCATGCCAGCTCCTCTCCACTTCTCCAGTGGACGCCTATTACGGCGGGAGCGCACCAGGCCCTGTCGATTAATGGAGCGGTCTTGGCCTACTCATGCCCAAATGGCCCGGCAGCCGGTCTGTGCTTTGCAATTCACGATCGTCCTTTACCTTCCGGTACCTTCCGGGGAGCCGGTACGAGCCCTCTCGGCGGATCCCGCCCGCGCGGCGTTCTTCGCCGCCACCACGGCGTCGAACACCTCGCGCTTGGGCAGCCCCGCCTCGGTGGCCACGGCGGCGATCGCCTCCTTGCGCCGCTCGCCCGCCTCCTCCCTCACCAGCACCCTGCGCACCAGCTCCTCCGGGGCCAGATCGGTGGCCCCCGGCGCCGGCGCGCCCTCGACGACGACGGTGATCTCGCCCCGTACGCCCTCCGCCGCCCAGGCGGCCAGTTCGCCGAGACCCCCGCGCTTGATCTCCTCGTACGTCTTGGTCAGCTCGCGGCACACGGCGGCCCTGCGGCCGGCGCCGAAGACCTCGGCCATCGCGGCGAGGCTGTCGTCCAGCCGGTGCGGGGCCTCGAAGTAGACGAGGGTGCGGCGCTCGCCGGCGGCTTCCCGGAGCCGGCTGAGGCGTTCGCCCGCCTTGCGGGGCAGGAACCCCTCGAAGCAGAAGCGGTCGACGGGCAGGCCCGAGAGGGCCAGCGCGGTCAGGACGGCGGACGGTCCCGGCACGGCCGTGACCCTGATGCCACGCTCGACCGCGGCGGCCACCAGCCGGTAGCCGGGGTCGGAGACGGACGGCATGCCCGCGTCCGTGACGAGCAGCACCCGCGCGCCACCGGACAGGGCGTCGGCCAGATCCGGGGTCCTGGCCGACTCGTTGGCCTCGAAGTAGGACACGATCCGGCCACGGGGCTGCACGCCGAGCGCCTGGGTGAGCCGGCGCAGCCGGCGGGTGTCCTCGGCGGCGATGACGTCGGCGGTCTCCAGCTCGGCGGTGAGCCGGGGCGGAGCGTCGCCGAAGTCACCGATCGGGGTGCCGGCGAGGACGAGGACGCCGCCGGTCCCGCGCGTCGCGTAGGCGCCGGGCTCCAGGGGAAGTTCGTCGTCGCTCTCCCCGAGCCCCTTTCCCGCTCCGTCGTCCACTACCCCGTCCTCTGCCCCGTCCTCATCCTCGTGCGGCGCACTCAATGGATGAGATTCGTACGCTTCGTACGGCTCGTTCGGTCCCGGCGTTGCCTGCGTTCCGTTCACATCCGTCATCCTCGCAGGGCGCGACGCGCACCACTCACAGCGGCGTTCCCTACGATGGCGCGGTGACCAGTACTGCGCCAGAAGCCCTCCACGGGCCCGACGCCGGCGACAAGCCGCCCTCATGGCCCCAGCGGCTGCGCCGATTCGGCCATGTGCCCCGGCCGGTGATCGGGCTCCGCGAGCGGCTGGTGCCGCCGTACACCGAGCCCTCCGAGCGGCTGTGGGCGGTGCTCGCCTGCCCGCCCGTCCTGGCGGCGCGGCTGACGCGCTGGTCGGCGTGGGGCGGGCCGCTGCTGATCACCCTGGTCGCGGGAGTGCTGCGGTTCTGGCACCTGGGGTCACCCAAGGCGGTGATATTCGACGAGACGTACTACGCCAAGGACGCCTGGGCCCTGATGCACCAGGGGTACGAGGGCGACTGGAAGGTCAAGGACGTCGACAAGCTGATCCTGGCCGACCCGTCCTCCGTGGCGGTGCCGTCGGATCCCGGCTACGTCGTGCATCCGCCGGTGGGCAAGTGGGTCATCGGGCTCGGGGAGGAGATGTTCGGCCTCAACCCGTTCGGCTGGCGTTTCATGGTGGCGGTGCTCGGCACGCTGTCGGTGCTGCTGCTCTGCCGGATCGGGCGGCGGCTGTTCCGTTCGACGTTCCTGGGGTGCCTGGCGGGAGCGCTGCTGACCGTCGACGGCCTGCACTTCGTCATGAGCCGTACGGCTCTCCTCGACCTGATCCTGATGTTCTTCGTGCTGGCCGCGTTCGGCTGTCTGCTGATCGACCGCGACTGGGCCCGGCGCAAACTGGCCGCCGCGCTGCCCGAGGACGCGGAGGGCGTCCTGCGCCCGGACGCCAGGATCGCGGAGAACCTCCGGCTCGGCTGGCGGCCGTGGCGGCTCGCGGCCGGGGTGATGATCGGGCTGGCGATCGGTACGAAGTGGAGCGGTCTGTACGTCCTGGTCGCCTTCGCGATCATGACGGTGCTGTGGGACGTGGGCGCGCGCCGCACGGCCGGGGCCGTACGCCCGTACCGGGCCGTGATCCTGCGGGACATCCTGCCGGCCTTCGTCTCGACGGTGCCGGTCGCCCTGGCGACGTATCTGGCGTCCTGGACCGGCTGGTTCGTCACGGACGACGGCTACTTCCGGCCCTGGGCGAGCACGGGCGCGGGCAAGGGCGGGCACTTCACGTGGCTGCCGGATTCGATCCGGAGCCTGTGGCACTACGAGTACGAGGTCTTCCAGTTCCACACGAACCTGACCTCGGGCCACACGTACCAGTCGAACCCGTGGAGCTGGATCGTCCTGGGCCGGCCCGTCTCGTACTTCTACGAGTCCCCGGCGGCCGGCACGGACGGTTGCCCCGCGACAACGACGGGCAAGTGCGCGCGCGAGGTCCTGGCGCTGGGCACCCCGCTGCTGTGGTGGACGGCCGCGTTCGCCCTGCTCTACCTGCTGTGGCGGTGGATCTTCCGCCGCGACTGGCGCGCGGGCGCGATCGCCTGCGCGGTGGCGGCGGGCTGGCTGCCGTGGTTCCACTACCAGGAACGCACGATCTTCCTCTTCTACGCGGTCATCTTCGTCCCGTTCCTGTGCCTGGCGGTCGCGATGATGATCGGCGCGATGGCGGGCCCGGCGGGCTCGGACGAACGCCGCCGCACGATCGGCGCGGTGGGCGCGGGCGTCCTGATCCTGCTGATCATCTGGAACTTCATCTACTTCTGGCCGCTGTACACGGGGACGTCGATCCCGGTGGACTCGTGGCGGAACCGGATGTGGTTCGACACGTGGGTGTAGCTGGGTAGATGCACCATGGGGCCCGGCGTCACGCCGGGCCCCATGGTCGTCACTGGTCGTTGTCGGTCGTCGCAATTCGCCCTCGGACGGCCCACAGACGGCCCGGGCACCCACCGCGCACGGACTCGTGGCCAGCTACTTCTTCCGTTGCTGCTTGAGTTTCTTCTTCGCTTCGTCGGCCTTGCGCTTGGCCACGCCGTAGGTCGACCACGGCCCTCGGTGCAGTGGGCAGCGAGAGGCGCCCACCATCGCCAACCGTTGGCAACTACCTCCGGACTTGGTTGGTGCTCCGCATCTCGACTGAGACCCCATGACGGATCAGCTCCTCACGCTGCCGGGAGATCCAATGGATCTGGTTCGTCGCCCCATGGCCTCACATCCGCCCGAGCAGGAAGGAGGTGGCAAGTCCGGTCGCAGAGACGCACGGGGGCGCACATGCCCACCGGATGACAGGGGTCAGAGGGATTTACATCCGACGCTTGTACAATCCAGGGTCACGCGGATGATCTCGTCGGGAGTCGAGCCCTTCGGCTCAATGCGCCATACGACAGCGTCGGCCTTCACGACCCAAGCAAGGTCGTGAAGGCCGAACGGGCATTGCGCTCGGGTGACCGTCCGAACAGAGTGTCACTCAAGCATGTCTCGGACGAGACGAGCCTGTCCTCCGGCCTTACCAGCTAGAGGCGCACGACTTCATCTGGGATGTTCCGTCGTACAGGCACATCATGATGCTCGGATGTTTGGCGTTGGAGACTGCCGCAGTTGTCAGCGCTGCAGTGGCTCCCGAACCGCCGACACTGCCCAGCTTGTAGTACTTCCGGGCGCCTGTGGCACAGTCGTCATACGCCATATAGGCGATGACGCCGTGGCCATCCGCATCCTCATCCCAGATTCTGCCGCTCGTGACCCATAGGCGCGCACACTTGGCCAGATCATCGGCGCTGGTGTTGAGGACCCCCTGTCCCCAGCCTCCGTAGAATGCTCCACCGGAGTCTCCCGTGTTCAGGCCAAAGGAGCGTGAATACGCTTGGGCTGCCGAAGCCGAAAAGAAGAGGGTGGCGAGAATGACGCCAACCGCCGTGACGACTCTGCCGAGTTTCAGATTCATGGTTCTCCTCACTCAGGTTGCGCAGTCGATAAAGGAACCGCCGCCTGTCGTCCACGCACAGAGCAGCAGCCGCGGGAGCTTCGCGTTGTAGACGGAAGTAAGGCTGAGATTCGTTTTCCCGGTCCCCACTTTCCCAACTTCCATCTGCTTAATTTGCCCGGTGGCGCAGTCTGTGTACTGAAGGTAGGCAACGACGCCGTACGCGTCGGCATTCCTGTCCTCCAGCACCCCTCTGTACGTGCCGTTCACCTTCGCGTATGAACATCCTGTATTGGATGACGCACCATGAGAGATGTAAGCGTCCACGTACCCGTAACTATTGGAAATTGAATTCCTCCAAGTACCAGCACTTGCCGGGGATGCCATGAGAAGCGTCCCAGAAATTGCGGCTATAACAGCCACGAACGCCCTCTTGTGCCATGCAGTTACTTTCATGATCGAGATCCAACCCCTCTAGTCCCTTAGACCACCGAAAACTGCTCGATGGTGTGCCCTACGGCGCACTCCGCAAATTGACTGACTGACGGAAGCATTCCGGTTCCGATTTGGATTTGCCTGACCCACCGACTCGATGCTGTCGAAGGACTTAGGAGGTCGGTCCTCCCGCTGTTCACGAGGCTGACGGGCAGCCCTCGCACGAATCTTGGGGAAACCTTGAATGGCTGGTCAGACGGGGTGTAAGACCTGTCGCCTGATGGGTGAGCAGGTCCGCCGAGGGCCGGCGGTCCGAGACAGAGCGGCGCCGTCAGGGCGCTGCGACGAAGGCAGCGTAAGGGCGTCGAGGACGCCGTGCTCGCGTGCGGCGCGGATGCCATGGATGGCTCCGGGCACGGCGGGTGACCGGCGAGACTGTCCAGCGAGCGGCGCCCACGACGGCGGCGGCAGGGTGCGAGACGTGCCCCTCCGAGGTCTGTTCACGCGAGCGGATGCCATACATGGGGCATCCACAGGAACATGATCACGGCCCAGAGATCGCCCAGTAGGGATCGGGCGGCCCCGAGCTCAGTCGTGGAGGTGCGCTCGGAGTGAGCGGGACAGGTGGTCCGCCTGGTCGGCCGTCACTTGTTGCTGTTCGGGGAGCTGGAGCATCCTGAAGACGCCTGGTCCACGGTGCTCCGGGGGCAGGTCCGCCGTGCGCGGCACGATGTGGAAGTGCACGTGGGCGAAGCCCTCGGCTTCGGCGAACTGGACGACGTACGTCTTGACGCAACCGGTCACGCCGCGCAGGGCACGGGAGAGCTTGACCTGCCAGGTGCCCAGTGACGCGGCTTCGGTGTCGGTGAGGTCGTGGACTGCGGTGACGTGGCGGCGGGGCAGCAGCACCAGCCAGCCGGGCAACCCGGTGTTGAGGGCGTGTGCCACCCGCCAGTGCTGGTCGAAGGCGACGCGCTCCCGTGGGGGGAGGGTGTCGAACCGTGCTTCCTGGGCGCACGCGTAGCAGGCGGGAGTTGTCATGCCGAAGATCGTAGGACCGTCGCGCCGCAGGCGTGGGAGGTCGAGCGGAGCCGTCGTCGCTCGCTGCATCGATTCCCGAGCTGCCGGGGAGAAGTGGCCTGCCACGGCGGGTGGGTGGGTGGTGTGGGGGCGGTGTCTCGGCTCCCTGCTGGGTGCGGCCGCGGTCGCCGTCCATACCTGGGGGCTGCTCCTTCTCGCCGGTGCGGTGATGGATGCGGAGGACGGAGGGACCGACTCCTCGCCGATGCGGCCCTGCCGGACGCCTGGACAGTGGGAGCGCGCGTTGCAAGTCATCGACTACGACGTCGACTACGTGCCCCTCCGCTTCGTCTGCGAGACGACGGACGGCGGAAGCTTCGTCGCCGACGCCATTCCCGGTTACGTCAACCCGATCGTCGTGGGCTTCGCGCTGGGCGCCGTCGTATGCGCCGGGGCGGCGGCCTTCACGTCGGAGATGTCGGCCAAGTCGGAGCACCGCGCGGGGAAGGGGTCGGGGGGGGGTGAGGGACCGCTCCCTTCTCGTGGGTGGTCGTCAACCCGTCAGGGCGCGCCAGCCGTCTTCCTCCCCGCCGTACCGGCTATTCCCCCAGACCAGCACCCCGTCGACCAGACCCGGCTCGTCCCGCGTCGCCAGGGCCGGGGCTTCCAGCATGTCGGCGGCCTCTTCCAAGTACGTGACCAGGGTGTCGAGTTCGTCGTCCGGGGGTTCGTTGTAGCGGGACCAGCGGCCCAGGAAGCCGGTCGCGGCATCCAGGTACAGGCCCGAGGCGCCGTCGGCCGGGCCCAGGGCGATCACCGGGATCCAGGTGGCCTTCCACGCGGTGAACCGGTCGTATTCGGGGCGGGGGGCGTCGCGGCGGGCGTTGAGGGCGTCCCCGTGGTCCTGGGTGTCCTCGTGGGCCTGGGTGTCCTCGTGGGCCTGGGTGTCCTCGTGGGCCTGGGCGTCCATGCGGTGCCGGTACGACTCGGCCACGGCGTCCAGGGTCATCAGGGCCCGGTTGCCGGGCAGGCATCCCCGGCCGCCGACCCCGTCGTCGCCCGCGCTCAGGGACCACAGGGCACGCAGAGCCGGGGGTATCGGGGTGCCGAGGTCGTGTTCCAGGGCGGTGAGGGTGGTGGGGCCGGCGCCGGGGCGGAGCGCGGCGTGGGAGGCGGGGGCGTGGCGCCGGAGCCAGTGGGTGATCCGCTGCCAGGCGTCGGCGATCTCTCGTACGGTGAGCGCTTCCGCCGCCGGGTCGACCGGCTGGTCCCGGGACCGGGCGGGCGCGGCGGGTGCGGCGGGCCCGGCGGAAGCGGAAGGGGTCGGGATCGCCTGCCGTATCTCGATCCGGCCCGGCTCGCGGAGGTAGTCGACGGCCAGGGTCGGGCAGTCCTCGAACAGGTCACCGTCCACCATCACGGTGAGCACGCCGGGCGGACCCGTGGGCCGGCCCAGCTCCGGTTCCTCGGCCAGTCGCCCGGCCAGGACCTTCAGGGCGTAGGGGACACCCGCCCCGAGTTCGGTGGCGGCCTCGCGTAAGCGCGGGGAGATCTCGACGTTCATCACGGCCTGGTGCTCCTTGCCGGTCGGACGGAGGACGGCGTTCTTCGTACGCCCTTCCCTATGCCCTTCCTACAGGAGACGACCGCGCTCCCCGGCGGGTGGTTCGGGGTCGGGTTCTGAGAGAGACTTCGGGGAGTCTTCAGCAGCGTTACGAACAGCAAGGACGGATCAGCGGATGCGCCATTACGACCTCGTCATCATCGGTTCCGGCTCCGGGAACTCGATCGTGGACGAGCGGTTCGCCCAGTGGGACGTGGCGATCGTGGAGAAGGGCATCGGGCCGGACTCCCTGTACGGAGGGACGTGTCTGAACGTCGGGTGCATTCCGACCAAGATGTTCGTGCACGCGGCCGACACCGCCCGTACGCCCGCCGGTTCGTCGCGGCTCGGGGTGGATCTGGAGCTGCGGGGCGTGCGGTGGGGTGAGATCCGGGACCGGATCTTCGGACGCATCGACCCCATCGCGGCCGGCGGTGAGCGCTATCGCGCCGAGGGCAGCCCCAACGTCACGCTGCTCAAGGGGACCGCCCGCTTCACCGGGATACGGGAGTTGGTGGTCGAGACCGCCACCGGGCCCGAGGCCGTCACGGCCGACCGGATCGTCGTCGCCGCCGGGAGCCGGCCCGCCGTCCCCGCGCTGCCGGGGCTCGACACGTCCGGTTACCTCACCAGCGACACCGTCATGCGGCTGGACGAGCTGCCCCCGCGCATGATCATCATGGGTACGGGGTTCGTGAGCGTCGAGCTGGCCCACGTCTTCTCCGCCCTCGGCGTCGAGATCACCGTCATCGGACGCTCGGGGCTGCTGCTGCGCCACGAGGACACCGACATTGCCCGCCGGTTCACCGACCTCGCCGGCCGGCGCTGGGATCTGCGCATGGACCGGACCGCGTCGCGTGTGGAGAGGGAGGGGAGTCTTGTACGGGTGTACGTGGACGGGCCCGAGGGGCCCGAGACCATCGAGGCCGAGGAACTCCTCGTCGCCACCGGTCGCGTCCCCAACAGCGACCTGATCGACGCCGCCGCGGGCGGGCTCAAGCTCACCGACGACGGGCGGGTGTACGCCGACAGCACCCAGGCCACGTCCGTGGAGGGCGTCTGGGCGCTGGGCGACATCAGCTCCCCGTACCAGCTCAAGCATGTCGCCAACCACGAGGGGCGGGTCGTGCAGCACAACCTGCTGAACCCCGGCGCCCCCATCGAGTCCGACCACCGGTACGTGCCGCACGCCGTGTTCTCCGCACCGAAGATCGCCTCGGTCGGCCTGACCGAGGACCAGGCACGCCGGGACGGCGTCGAGTACGTCAGCGCGACACACGCGTACGCGGACATCGCGTACGGCTGGGCGATGGAGGACACGACCGGCTTCGTCAAACTCCTCGCGGACCCGATCACCGGCCTGCTGCTCGGCGCGCACGTCATCGGCCCCGAGGCGCCCACCCTGATCCAGCCGATCATCCAGGCCATGCACTTCGGCCTCGACGCGCGCACGATGGCGCGCGGTCAGTACTGGATCCACCCCGCGATGCCGGAGCTGGTGGAGAACGCCCTGCTCAAGCTGGATCTGCGGGTGGCACCGGCGTAGGAAGTGCCGTCAATGCCGGGGGCATTGGGCACCCGTACGTCACCCGCACGCCGCCCGAATGTCATCGTCGCAGTCCGATAACACCCGGCCGATCTGTCACACCTGTCCCGTAGAGTTCCCCCGACTGCCTCCTTGAACGTGTTCAAAGGAGGCCCCGGGGAGGGGACAGCAGGATGCGCAGCGGAGCGAAAGTGGCCGTCGTCGGCGGGGTGTTCGCCGTGGTCGTCGGTGGGGTGGGGTACGGGGCGGTCAACGTCTACAACGGGCTCGGCGACAGCGGGACGGGCGGCACCACCACCACCTCACAGTCCGAGGAGGTCAAGACCGGTCCGCTGAGCGCCGAGGAGATCGACACGGCGGCCAAGGACTTCCTCGCCGCGTGGGCGGGCGGCAAGGACCCGGCCGCCGCCGCGCAGTTGACCAACAACGCCGCCGAGGCCCAGTCCGTGCTGACCGACTACCGGGACGAGGCGCACGTCGCCTCCGCCGTCATCACCCCCGGGACCCCGGTCGGCGCGAAGGTGCCGTACACCGTCAAGGCCACGGTCACGTTCGACGGCAAGAGCAAGCCCTGGTCGTACAGTTCCGAGCTGACGGTGGTGCGCGGCCTGACCACCGGCAAGCCGCTCGTCGACTGGGCGCCGCGCGTGATCCACCCCGACCTGACCGCGACCACGTCGCTGGTGACGGGTGAGGCGTCCGTCCCGCCGATCGAGGCGGTGGACCGTAACGGCAAGGTGCTGACGGCGGAGAAGTACCCGTCCCTCGCGAGTGTCCTGGACGAGCTGCGCAAGAAGTACGGCGAGGACGCGGGCGGCACGCCCGGCATCGAACTGTCGCTGCGCGGCGACGACGCCACCACCCCGAACCGGACGCTGCTCACGCTCGCCAAGGGCAAGACCGGCAAGTTGCGCACGACGCTGGACGCGAACGTCCAGGCGGCGGCGGAGACGGCGGTGAAGAAGTTCAGCGAGGCGTCGGTCGCGGCCGTCAAGCCGAGTTCGGGCGAGATCATCGCGGTCGCCAACAACCGGAGCGACGGCTGGAACGCGGCGATGCTCGGCAAGCAGGCGCCCGGCTCCACGCTCAAGATCATGACGGCGGCGATGCTGATGGAGAAGGGCCTCGCCGGCCCGGACGGACCGGCGGACTGCTCCCCCGACGTGCTCTACCAGGGGCGTACGTTCACCAACCTCGACGGCTTCTCGATCCAGGGCGGCACCTTCGCGCAGAGCTTCGCCCGCTCCTGCAACACCGGCTTCATCCACTTCATCGACGACACCCACGACGACGCCGCGCTGAGCAAGGAGGCGCAGGAGGTCTTCGGTATCGGGCTCAACTGGCAGACGGGCGTGACGTCGTTCGACGGCAGCGTGCCGGCCGCGGCGGGCGGCGAGGCGGCGGCGCAGTACATCGGGCAGGGCACGGTGCAGATGAACGTGCTCAACCTGGCGTCGATCACGGCCACCGCGAAGAACGGCACCTTCCGGCAGCCGGTCATCGTGTCGAAGTCGCTGGACGACCGGCAGATCGCGTACGCGCAGCGCTCGCTGCCGTCCGCCGTGTCGCAGAACCTGCGGTACATGATGCGGCTGACCGCGACGAGTTCGTACGGCACCGCGACGCAGGCGATGTCGGGGCTCGGCGGCGACAAGGGCGCGAAGACCGGCTCCGCCGAGGTCGACAACCAGGCCGACTCCAACAGCTGGTTCACCGGCTACCAGGACGACCTGTCGGCCGCGGCGGTCGTCCAGTCCGGGGGACACGGGGCGGACGCGGCGGGGCCGGTGGTGGCGGCGGTGCTGGGAGCGGGGTGAGCCGGCAGCAGGCCGGTCACGGGCGCGAAAGCCGTTCGCGGAGCCCGTACCCCGCCGACTAGCGTGCCAGCCATGAACGAACGCGACACCACGGCAGCTCACACCACGGCACCTCACACCGCGGTACCCACCGCCGCGGCACCCGCCACCGCCGCCCACCCCCGCTTCGCCGAGGCCCTGCGCGAGCTGGGCCTCGGCCACCTGGCCGGGGAGATCCGCCGCTTCCCCGACGCCACCCGCACCGCCGCCGAAGCCGCGGCGGCGGTCGGCTGCGCGCTGGACGAGATCGTGAAGTCCCTGGTCTTCGAGGCCGACGGGGTCCCGGTCCTGGTGCTGATGGACGGCGCCTCACGGGTCGATCTGGAGCGGGTACGGCAGGAGTTGGGCGCCGTGGCCGTCACCCGCGCGAACGCCGATCGGGTACGGGAGACCACGGGGTACGCCATCGGCGGCATCCCGCCCTTCGGCCACCGTACGAAAACGACCGTCCTCGCCGACCGGGGCCTGCTGGACCACGCCGTGGTGTGGGCGGCGGCGGGCACCCCGCACACCGTGTTCCCGATGGACCCCGCGTCCCTGGTGGCCCACGCCAACGGCACCCTGGTGGACGTCCGCGAGCGCAAGGCGTGACTCCGCTCGTCGCCGTGGCGGTCCTGGTGGCCGCCCTCACCCACGCGACCTGGAACGCCATCGCGCACACCATCCGCGACCAGCTCCTCGCCTTCACCCTGATCGCCGGGGGCGGCGCGGCGCTCGGCGCGGTGGCCGCCTGCTTCGCCCCGCTGCCGCACGCGGCGGCCTGGCCCTACCTCGGCGTCTCGGCGGCGCTGCACATCGCCTACCAGGCGCTGCTGATGCGGTCGTTCAGCCTCGGTGACTTCGGCCAGATGTATCCGATCGCGCGCGGTACGGCGCCGCTGGTGGTCACCGTGCTGGCCGCGCTCTTCGTGGGCGAGAAGCTCGACGCCTGGCAGGCGGCGGGGGTGGCGGTCGCGTCGGCGGGGCTGGTGGGGGTGGCCCTGTGGGGCATCAAGGGCTCGCGCACCAAGCCCGGGACCGAGCCGCGCACCAAGCCCCACTGGCCCGCGCTGGTGGCCGCGCTGGCGACGGGCCTGTCGATCGCCGCGTACACGGTCGTGGACGGGGTGGGCGTACGGAACGCGGGCTCGGCGGTCAGCTATCTCGCGTGGCTGATGATCCTGGAGGGCGTCCTGATCCCGGCGTACGCGCTCCACGTGCGCGGCGCCCGCGTCCTTCTCCCCCAACTCCGCCCGCACGCCGCGCTGGGCCTGCTGGGCGGCTTCCTGTCGGTCGTGGCGTACGGGCTGGTCCTGTGGGCCCAGACCCGGGCGGCGCTCGCCCCGATCGCGGCGCTGCGGGAGTCGTCGATCATCGTGGGGGCGGCGATAGGGGCGGTGTTCTTCAAGGAACGCTTCGGCACGCCGAGGATCGCGGCGGCGGGGCTGATGGTGGTGGGGATAGGTCTGATGCTGCACACGTGAGGGGGGCCTCGCAAAGCTCACGTACGGGCCCGGTCCCGCGCGCACCGGCTTCCCGTACGGGCCCGGTCACGCCCGCACCAACTCCCGTACGTACGTGATCCCCGGCCGCCCGCCCAGGACGCTCTCGCCCGTAGGGGTGAACCCGGTGCGGGTCAGGACCGCCCGCGACGCGAGGTTGCCGCGCGCCGCGCCCGCCCGCAGGGAGGTCAGCCCGTACTCCGTGGCGGCCAGGGTGAAGAGACGGCGGACCGCGACGGTCGCCAGCCCTCTCCCCGCGGCCTTCTCGGCGATCCGGAACCCCAGTTCGGCGGACCCGTCCGCCACGTCCACCAGGTTGACGCGCCCCACCACCTCTCCCCCGCTCTCCACCAGCAGGTGGAAGTGGCAGAGCCCGGCGGCCTGTTCCGCGAGCAGCGCGTCGTGGCGGGCGTCGAAGTGCGCGAAGTACGCGTCGCCGCGATCCGTGACCGACGCCGCGAAATAGGCCCGGTTCTCGCGCTCGAACGCGAGCAGGGCCGGGGCGTGGTCGGGGCGCAGACGCTGGAGTTCGGGCATGGAAGAACGGTACGTGGACGGGTCCGGGCGGCAGGCAGGTGGCCAACCCGACCGCCGCGTATCGAACGACAGGCTCAGGCCCCGCCCCCGAGGGCCCGCCGCAGACCGACGTTGCTCGTCAGGATTCCGCCGTCCACCGGGAGCGTCACGCCGGTGATCCACGCCGCGTCCGTGGACGCGAGGAACGCCACCGCCGACGCGATGTCCTCCGGGGTGCCCACCCGCCCCGCCGGGTAGTGCCCGGCCGCGCGGTCCAGCGCGTCCTCGCGGCCCGCCCAGCCCTCCGTGCGGATGGTGCCGGGGGCGACGAGGTTCACCCGTACTCCCCGGGGAGCGGCATGGCCGGCGAGGGTACGGGTGAGGCTCGCGAGGCCCGCCTTGGCCGCGCTGTAGGCGTGGTTGCCGAAGTCCTGCTCGCCGTTGACCGAACCGATGGAGACGATGGCCCCGCGCCCCGAGGCCGCCAGATGCGGCAGCGCGGCCCGCGCGCAGCGGAACGCCCCGGTCAGGGTGATGTCGAGGTCCCTGGCCCAGACGTCGTCCGGCTCGTCCTCGAAGAGCGGTGCGTCGGGCGCGCAGGCGTACGCGTTGTTGACCAGGACGTCGAGGGAGCCGAAGTGCTCCACGGCGTACGCCACCGCCGCCTCGATCTCCGTACGGTCGGCCACGTCGCAGCGGTACGCGAGGGCGCCGGGAAGGGCCTCGGCCGTGGCCCGCGCCCGCTTCTCGTCCAGGTCGGTGACGAGGACGCGGGCGCCCTCGTCGGTCAGCCGGCGCGCCGTGGCCGCGCCGATGCCCCGGCCCGCGCCGGTGATCAGCACGCCGTACCCGTCGAACCGCCGGACACCGGGCGGCACTTCCCCCACCGCCGCAAGACCCGCCCCGGTCCGCCCCGCCTCCGGCTGATCCACCTGTCGCATCCCACTCACTCCGTCCGGCCGCCCGACCCGTCCGGCCGGTGTCCGGTGATCATGTCTCCGAACCCGCCGCCCGCACCAGAGCCGGGCGCCGGTCGGTCGTTTCCAGGCGTACTCCTCCAGCGCCTTCTTTCTGCGCCATGACCTCCCACCCGCTTCTCCTCGTCCCCGGTCGACGTTGACAACCGCCCTCACAGCCCTCCATCATCATTCCACTAATCAAGTAGTGGAATGGTGGTGGTGATCGTGGAGTACCGCATCGACAGGCGGAGCGGGGTCCCCGCCTTCCAGCAGATCGTGCAGCAGACCAAGCAGGCCCTCCGGCTGGGCGTACTCGTGCCGGGTGACCGGCTGCCCACCGCCAAGGAGGTCGCCGCGACCAGCACGGTCAACCCGAACACCACCCTCAAGGCGTACCGCGAGCTGGAGCGCGAGGGCCTGGTCGAACCGCGACCGGGCCAGGGCACCTTCGTACGCCGCACGCTGGGCCGCCCCGAGACGGGCACCGACTCGGCGCTGTACGCGGAGCTGGTGGCGTGGATGTCGAGGGCGGCCGGGGGCGGTCTGGAGCAGGAGGACGTGGCCGCGCTGGTCGCGTCGGCGATGGAGAAGCAGTACGCCGCCCGGGAACGTGGCGGCGACGAGGTCCACGACAACGGGGTCCACGGGGGCCACGACAACCAGGAGCACAGGTGAGTGAAGGTATGTACGCGGGGGAACCGGCGATCGAGGCGTACGGGCTGGGGATGCGCTACCGCCGGGGCTGGGCGTTGCGGGACTGCTCCTTCCGGCTCCCGGCGGGACGAATCTGCGGCCTGGTGGGACCCAATGGGGCGGGCAAGACCACGCTGCTGAGCATCGCGGCCCATGTCCTCCAGCCGACGAACGGCTCGATCAGCCTGTTCGGTGAGGCTCCGGGCTCGGTGGAGTCCGGCCGGCGCACAGCGTTCCTCGCCCAGGAGAAGCCCCTGTTCCGCCGCTTCACCGTGGCGGAGACCCTGCGTCTGGGCCGGGAGCTGAACCCCGGCTGGGACCAGCGCGCCGCCGAGGACATCATCCGCGCGGGCGGCGTGCCCTTCGACGCGAAGATCAGCACCCTCTCCGGAGGCCAGCGCACCCGCGTCGCCATCGCCCTCGCCTTCGGAAAGCGCCCCGACCTGCTGATGCTCGACGAGCCGATGTCGGACCTCGACCCGGTCGTGCGCCACGAGATCATGGGCACCCTCCTCGCCGAGGCCGCCGAGCGCGGAACCACCGTGCTGATGTCCACCCACGTCCTCGCCGAACTGGAGAACGTGTGCGACTACCTCGTCGTCGTCTCCGGCGGCGGAGTGCGCCTCGCCGGTGACGTGGACGAACTGATGTCCGTGCACACCCTGGTCACGGGCGCCAAGGAGGGTGACGGCATGGCTCCCGCCGCCCTCGGGCACCACACCCTCGTCGAGTCCCGGACCAGCGGACGGCAGTTCACCGCGCTCATCCGCCCCGTGGGCCCGGTCACCGGCCCCTGGGACATAAACGCCCCGAACATGGAGGAACTCCTGCTCGCCTATCTCCGCTCACCCGACGCACCACCGCTGATCACCCCCACCGCCCAGGTCCACGGCCAGGGGTTCGGCACCGGGGCGGTGGCGGCATGAGCACCTTCACCCGCGGCTCGACCAGCACCTCGACCGGCTCCACGAGCGACGGCAAGAACGGGACCATGAACGGGACCACCGACGGGACCTCGGACACGACTACCACGGAGGCCGGCCGGCGCCCCCGACTCAGCGGTATGACCTGGCTGGTCTGGCGCCAGCACCGGGCCGCGTTCTGGACGATCCTCGCCGCCACCGCGCTCTCCGTGGCCTGGATCGTCTACCAGCGCGGCCAGCTGGTCGACTTCCTCGACGGCTACGGCTATCCCGGCAAGGGCCTTGACGAGGCGGGCGGCAAGGTCCAGCAGTACAACGACGCGTTCTCCGTCGTCTCCATGGGTCTCCAGGCGATACCCGTCCTGCTCGGTGTCTTCCTCGGCGCCCCGCTCATCGCGGGCGACCTGGAGAACGGCACCGCCAAGCTGGTCGCCGCCCAGTCCATGAGCCGGACCCGCTGGCTCGCCACGAAGCTGGCGCTGGCCGGACTGGTGGTCGTGGTGAGCACGGGCGCGTTGTCGGCGGTGTTCGGCTGGTGGTGGAACCCCGTCAAGTCCGAGGTCACGGTCCTGGACTGGACCTCGGGCGCCGCGTTCAACACGACGGGCCCGGTGCCTGTCGCCCTCACCCTCTTCTCCGTCTTCGGCGGGGTGGCGATCGGCGCGGTGCTGCGGCGCACGCTGCCGGCCATGGTGGTCACCTTCGGTTTCACCGTCGTGCTCCAGCTCGTCTGGGGCTACTTCCAGCTGTCGCTCGGCAACGTCGTCACGGTCACGACGGACAAGGGTGTCATAGGCGAGAATGTGTTCCCGTTGCTCCCCCGCGGCGCCTACGAGATCGACCAGTCGTATGTCACCGGCAGCGGGGATCTGCTGGGCTGGGGCACCTGTTCGGAGTCGCAGACCGAGGCGGCACGGCAGGTGTGCCTGGACAAGGACGGTGTCGTGGGCTGGTCGGTGCAGTACCTCCCGCTGTCGCAGATGAACGCCATGCAGTGGTTCGGGGCGTCGATTCTGTTCGCCCTGACCGCCGGTGCCGTGGCGTTCCTCTTCTTCTGGGGCCGTAAGCGGCTCGTCTGAGGGGCCGAACCGGCATCGAGCCGAACACCGATGTCCTCCGGCCACTTCGGCCTGCCCTGCTGGTCCGGGTCCCGGTACGCGCGGATGAAGTCCTCGAAGACCAGCAGGGCACGGCGGACATGGCCCTCGTCCGTCCGGTCAACGCCCTCCGCACAGAGCATGAACTCGGTCCGGCGCCGTCCGGAGCCCTCGTAGGGGTCGTCGCCAGGCCGACCGGCTGGTTCGGCCAGCATGACGGCGTAGACCGGGGAGTCCGGGAAGGGCTGACGCTCGCCGACCTTCCGGAAGCCCCAGCGCTCGTACAGGGCCTGGACGCGGGGGTGTTCGATGTCCACCAGGAGGACGGCGAGGTTCTCGGGCCTCTCCTCCAGGAGGGCACGGGAGAGGGCGTCCGCCACGCCCTGCTTCCGCTTCTTCGGGTGGACGGCCAGCTCGGAGTACGAGAAGGTCAGCGTCTTCTCCGGCACGGTCTCCACGTGCTCTCGCCACCACTCGCGGCCATAAGCGGCGGGAGCGCCGTACGCGAAGCCCACCCCCTCGTCCCCGTCGTACGCGATCACGCAGGCGAAGTCCGCGTTACCGCCCCAATGGTCCACGAACCAGGGGAACTTCTTCTTGAAGTCGTCGTCCCGGTCGGGGCCCGCCGTGCGGCGTGCAGCTCGATGATCGTCTGCCGGATCTGTGGCAGGTCATCATGCCCGAAGCGACGGACGTCCAGCTCGGCGGCGCTCACAGTCGGCTCCATTCGGTTCGGTAGCGGTCGCCCCACTCTCGGGCGACCGAGGCGTCCGGCGCAAGAGTGATCAAGTCTCGGTAGTAGTCGCCGAGCAGGGATCCTCGATCCGTGTGATCGTCACCCGCCCCACGGAGAACTGGATTCGCCTCGGGGCCGTCGACCGCTCGAAAGCCATCCCGATGATGCGGACCGACTCCAACGGCGACCAGATCCGGGGCCGTGGCCTCGTGATCGTGAACTCCCTCACCGAGCGCTGGGGCACCGACCTCGATCCGTGGGGCAAACAGGTCTGGGGCGAGATGCGAGTGGAGGACGCGGCATGAAGGACGGGAGGGCATGGGTCGGCGATCAGGTGTACGACGGGACCACCGACAGGAAGGCCATCGTGACCGACGTCCAGCAGGGGACCACGTACGTTCTTGGGCCCATCCTGGGAGGGGGCGAGAACTGGGTGGCCGAGGACGCCGAGAAGCTCACCGTGACCGAGCCGTTGGTTCACGGAGCCGAGGCCCCCTGATCCGGCGATCAGATCGCCGCGCGCACCGCCCGTACCAGCGCCTGCGCCCGCGGGTCCGCCGTGACGCCCTTGCGCATGCCGTTCGTGACGTACCCGAACGCGATGCCCGACTCGGGGTCCGCGAAGCCCAGGGCGCCGCCGCGGCCCGGGTGGCCGAAGGAGCCGGGGCCCAGCAGGGGGGCCGCCGGGCCGTGCAGCATGAAGCCCAGGCCGAAGCGGGTGGCGACGACCAGCACCCGGTCCGGGCCGACGGACTCCTCCGTGCGGGCCAGGGTGAGCGTGGCGGGTGCGAACAGCCGGTGTCCGTCGACCGGTCCGATCATCGCCGCGTAGACCCGCGCCAGC
Source organism: Streptomyces sp. NPDC087420 (assembly GCF_044744165.1). Classification (NCBI taxonomy): domain Bacteria; kingdom Bacillati; phylum Actinomycetota; class Actinomycetes; order Kitasatosporales; family Streptomycetaceae; genus Streptomyces; species Streptomyces sp. NPDC087420. The sequence goes on along the minus strand of NZ_JBIUXU010000009.1, from coordinate 220,406 downwards.
GCCCGCGCGGTCGAGATCCCGCCCCCGGCGGGCAACTCGGCGGCGCGGTAGGCGGGATCGTTCTCGTCGGCCCGTGGTGCGATCGCGCCGAACGCCCGCCGCGTCAGCGACTCGGGGTCCTTGTACGCCTCCGACACGGACCGCTTCGGCCGCAGCCGCAGCTCGCCGCCTCCCTCGGCGGCGGGCGGGGCCTCGGCGGGGCCGATCCGGCCGACCCGGTGGGCCTCCTCGGCGGGCAGCCCGACCCAGAAGTCCAGCCCCAGCGGCCCGGCGATCTCCTCCGCGATCCAGCGGCCGACGCTCCGGCCGGTGACCCGGCGGACCAGTTCGGCGATGAGCCAGTTGTGGGTGAGCGCGTGGTAGCCGTGGTCGGTGCCCGGCTCCCAGAGGGGCCGCTGGGCGGCGAGCGCCCGCGCGCCCGACTCGCCGTCGATCGCCTCGGCCGGGGTCAGCGGCCGGTCCAGGACGGGCAGTCCGCCGCGGTGCGTGAGCAGATGCCGTACGAGCACCCGCTCCTTGCCCGCCGTCTTGAACTCCGGCCAGTACGTGCCCACCGGGGCGTCCAGGTCGATCTGCCCGCGCTGGTGGAGCAGGAGGAGGACGGCGGCGGCGATGCCCTTCGTCGCGGAGCGGACCGTCTGCGCGGTGTCGAGGGCCCAGGGTTCCGTCCCGTCGACGTCCCGCGTGCCGGCCCACAGGTCGACGACCTTCCGCCCGTCGCGGAAGACGGCGACGGCCGCGCCGCGTTCACCGAGCCGCTCGAAGTTCCGTACGAAGGCATCCCTGACCGGCTCGAAGCCCGCCGCCACCGTGCCCTGGACGTCCACGCCCGCACTCCCGCCCGTCGTACCGCTCGTCGTTCCGATCCGGTCGCCGCTCGCGCGCGCGTACCGCTCGGAAGAAACATACCTACGACGGGACGGGTCCCGGCGCCACGGACTTCGGGTCGAAACCGAACGGCAACTCCAGCCGGTGCGCGCCCATCAGCGCCCCGTCACCGAGCAGGTCGCGGGTGGGACCGTCCGCGACGATGACGCCCTCGCTCAGGATGACGGCGCGGGGGCAGAGTTCGAGCGCGTACGGCAGGTCGTGCGTGACCATCAGCACGGTGATGTCCAGCGACCGCAGGATGTCGGCGAGTTCGCGCCGGGACGCCGGGTCGAGGTTGGACGACGGTTCGTCGAGGACGAGGATCTCCGGCTCCATGGCCAGGACGGTCGCCACCGCGACCCGGCGGCGCTGGCCGAACGACAGGTGGTGCGGGGGGCGGTCCGCGTACTCCGCCATGCCGACCCGCCCGAGCGCGGTGGTGACCCGCGCCTCCAGCTCGGCGCCGCGCAGCCCGGCGGCGGCCGGGCCGAACGCCACGTCCTCCCGCACGGTCGGCATGAACAACTGGTCGTCCGGGTCCTGGAAGACGATGCCGACCTGCCGCCGGATCTCCGCGAGGTTCCGCTTCTCCACCGGCAGCCCGGCGACGGTGACCGTGCCGGCCCCGGCGTCGAGGATGCCGTTCAGGTGCAGGACGAGCGTGGTCTTGCCGGCCCCGTTGGGACCGAGCAGCGCCACCCGCTCCCCGCGCGTGACGGACAGGTCGACGCCGAAGAGCGCCTGGTGGCCGTCGGGATAGGCGTAGGCGAGGCCCCGGACGTCGAGGGACACCGGCCGGGCGGAGGAGGGAGAGGAGGGAGCGGTCGTGGGGTCCTGGGCAGTCAGGTCCTGGGGCGTGAGGTCCGGCCGAGTCATAGGGTCCAGCCAAGCAGACACACGGCGAGCGCCGTCACCGGGAGGGCGGCGGCGTAGCGCCACTGGGCCCGCGAGGCCGTCACCTCGTCGATCACCGGCATCGTGCCCGTGTACCCCCGGCTCACCATCGCCAGGTGGACGCGCTCGCCGCGCTCGTACGAGCGGATGAACAGGGCGCCCGCCGTCTTGGCCAGCACCCCCCAGTGCCGTACGCCCCGCGCCTCGAAGCCGCGCGAGCGCCGGGCGATCGACATCCGGCGCATCTCGTCGGTGATGACGTCGCCGTACCGGATCATGAAGGAGGCGATCTGGACGAGCAGGGGCGGCAGCCGCAGCCGCTGGAGGCCCAGCAGCAGCGACCGCAGCTCGGTGGTCGAGGCGAGGAGGACGGACGCGGCCACGCCGAGGGTGCCCTTCGCGAGGACGTTCCAGGCGCCCCAGAGCCCGGGGACGCTCAGGGGGACGCCGAGGACGCGGATCTCGTCGCCGGGGACCACGAAGGGCATCAGGACGGCGAAGGCGACGAACGGCACCTCGATGAGCATCCGCCGCAGCAGGAATCCGGCGGGGATACGGGCCGCCGCGGCGACCGCCGCCAGGAGGACCGCGTACAGGCCGAACGCCCAGACCGCCTCGCGCGGGGTGGAGACCACCACGAGGACGAAGCAGAAGACGGCGGCGAGCTTGCAGTGCGGCGGCAGGGCGTGGACCGGGGAGTGGCCGTGCCGGTAGAGCTTGTGGGCGTGACCGGCGCCCATGTCAGACGCTCCCGCCGGCGAAGGACGTCACGGAGCCGTCTCGGTCGGCCGCGCGGCGCCGGCGCACCGCCCAGAAGATCCCGCTGCCGACGGCGACGGTGCCGGCCACGCCGATGACCCCGGCGAGGCCGCCGGAGATCCGGGCGTCGGTGATGTCCTTGACGCCGTAGTCGGCGAGCGGGGAGTCGGCGGTGTGGTGCGGCTCGGTCTTCTTGTCGATGCCCTGGTCGGCGGCGACCTTCTCCAGGCCGTCGGGGTTCGCGGAGGCGTAGAAGGAGACGAAGCCGGCCAGTACGAGGGCGGTGACCAGGCCCGTCGCCCAGACCGCGCGGGTGGACCGCGCCGCCACGGGGACGGGCGCGGCGGCGGGCGCCGCGTCCACCAGCTCGCCGCCGACCCGCAGCTTGAGCGGGGCGGAGAGGCCGCGGGCGCCGTGGACCAGGTCGGGGCGTACGGCGATGACCGCGCCCACCGTCAGCGCGGTGATGGCGGCCTCGCCGATGCCGATCAGCACGTGGACGCCGACCATGCCGGTCACGACCTTGCCGAGCGGGATGTCGGTGGTCCCGCCGATCGCGTAGAAGAGGGTGAAGCCGAGGGCGGCGGCCGGTACGGAGACCAGGGCGGCGACGAAGGACGCGATGGTCACGGAGCGGCGGGCGCGGGGCAGGATCTTCACCAGCGCGCGGAAGAGCGCGTACGAGACGACGGTCGTGATCACGGCCATGTCGGTGATGTTCACGCCGAGCGCGGTGAGGCCGCCGTCCGCGAAAAGGATGCCCTGCATCAACAGCACGACGGAGATGCAGAGCACGCCGGTGTACGGGCCGACGAGTATCGCGGCCAGTGCCCCTCCCAGGAGATGGCCGCTGGTGCCGGTGGCGACCGGGAAGTTGAGCATCTGTACGGCGAAGATGAAGGCGGCGACCAGTCCGGCCAGGGGCGCGGTGCGCTCGTCCAGCTCCCGGCGCGCGCCGCGCAGGCTGACGGCGACGGCGCCCACGGCGACCACGCCGGCGGCGGCGGAGACGGGCAGGTTGATGAATCCGTCGGGGACATGCATGGCGGGCTCCGCTTCCTGCGGGGGCTGTTGAGGACCGGGCGGTGGGGGTGGGAACCGTCTGTCGGCGGCGGGTGACCGTCTGATGATAGGGCCCTCTTGCGAACAGCTCGCAAGAGCAGGTTGTATGCAAACCGCCCTCCCGGGGAACGGGGGGTTGCGGGGGAGCGCGAGGCGGCCCGACCACACTGGGCAGCATGTCCCTATTTGACTGTTTTGTGTGACTATGAAATGAAGGTCCGATAAAGCCCGCGGGGTCGTGACGCCAGACTCACCGTCCCCGGCTCTCACCCCAGAGGAGCGAGCCGATGCCACCCGTCGTGGAACAACCCGCCAAAGCACGTCTGATCACGGACGCCGCCCAGCACAAGACCGTTCCCGTCACCCTGCTCTACGACGGCGCCGATCCGCTCGCGATGCGCATCGTGTTTCCCCCCGAGGTCTCCCTCGACCGGAGCGAGGTGGTCTGGGCCTTCGCCCGGGACCTGCTCGAAACCGGCCTGCGGCTGCCGTCCGGCACGGGTGACGTGCTGGTGTGGCCGTGCGGGCGGGCCCAGACCGTACTGGAGTTCCACTCGCCGGACGGGGTCGCGCTGGTGCAGTTCGACAACGCGCCCCTGCGGCGGTTCCTGGAGAGCTCGTACGCGATGGTCCCTGCGGGCAAGGAGCACCACGAGATCGAGGTCGAGAACGAGCTGGGAAACCTCCTCCACCGCACCTGATCGTCCCCCGTAACGCGCTGTGGCCCGGTCCCGCACCCCCTCTCAGGGATGCGCGACCGGGCCACGCGCCGCTCCCGGCCCCCGTCCCCACGGTGCCGGTGCGTGTCCGGGGTACGGGTGCCGCTCACACCCGCCCCGGAGCACTGGGACGGCGTACGTCAGAAGTACGCCGAGCCTTTCCGTATGTCAGACGCGCACAAGCTCACGCTCGGAGCCGGGCCCGCCCTCCGGACCGCCGGAGCCGTCCGCCCCCCGCGCGTCGTCCCCGAGCTGCTTGCGCAGCTGCTCGCCCTCCACGTCCACGTTGGGGAGCGCCCGGTCGAGCCAGCGCGGCAGCCACCACGCCCGCTTGCCGAGCAGGGCCATCACGGCGGGCACGATCGCCATCCGGACCACGAAGGCGTCGAAGAAGACCGCGACGGCGAGGCCGAACCCGATCATCTTGATCATCGCGTCGCTGGCCCCGATGAAGCCGGAGAAGACCGCGATCATGATCACCGCCGCGGCCGAGACCACCCGCGCCCCGTGCCGGAAGCCGGTCACGATCGCCTCGCCGGGCCGCTCGCCGTGGACGTACGCCTCCCGCATGCGGGTGACCAGGAAGACCTCGTAGTCCATCGCGAGGCCGAAGACCACACCCACCAGGAAGATCGGCATCATCGACATGATCGGGCCGGTCTGCTCGACCCCGAGCAGCCCCCCGAGCCAGCCCCACTGGAAGACGGCGACGACCGCGCCGAGCGCCGCGACAACCGAGAGCAGGAAGCCGAGGGCGGCCTTCAGCGGGACGAGGACCGACCGGAAGACCAGCATCAGCAGCAGGAACGCGAGCCCGACGACCAGCGCCAGGTACGGCAGGAGGGCGTCGTTCATGCGCTGCGAGAAGTCGATGTTCAGGGCCGTGGCACCGGAGACGTACACCTCGGCGCCGTTCTCCGCCTGGGCCTTCGCCGCGGCGGACCGGATGTCGTGCACCAGTTCCTCGGTCTTGATCGAGGAGGGCCGGTCCTTGGGGATGACCGTGACGGTCGCGGTGTCGCCCGCCTTGTTCAGGACGGGGTCGAGGACGGTGACGACGTCGTCCATCTTCTTCACGGTGGCCGAGATGCCGAGCGCCGCGGCCTTGGCGTTGTTGTCCGCCTGGCCGTCGACCACCAGCATGAGCGGCCCGTTGAACCCGGGGCCGAAGCCGTCGGAGAGCAGGTCGTACGCCTTGCGCTGAGTGGTGCTCACCGGCTGCGAGCCGTCGTCGGGCAGGCCCAGTTCCAGCGAGGTGGCCGGGAGGGCGATGGCACCGAGGCCCAGCACACCCACCACCAGCACGGCGACCGGCCGGCGCAGCACGAACCGCGCCCAGCGGGTACCCATGTTGGGCTTCTTCTCGACGGGCGTCGCTCCGGCGCGCACCTGGGCGTCCGTGTGCTCCATGGCCTTACGGGCCTTGCGGCCGAACACCCGCTTGCCCACGAACCCGAGCATCGCGGGGGTGAGGGTGAGGGCGATGAGGACGGCGATCACCACGGTCGCGGCCGCCGCGAGGCCCATCTTGGTGAGCATCGGGAGGTTGACCACGGCGAGACCGGAGAGCGCGATGACCACGGTGAGCCCGGCGAAGACGACGGCGGATCCCGCCGTGCCGACGGCCCGTCCCGCCGCCTCTTCCCGTTCCCGGCCGTCGGCCAGTTCGGCCCGGTACCGCGAGACGATGAACAGCGCGTAGTCGATCCCGACCGCGAGGCCGATCATCATCGCGAGGATCGAGGTGGTGGAGCCGAGGTCGAGGACGGTGGCGAGCGCGGTGATCCCGGAGATCCCGACGCCGACGCCGAGGAGCGCGGTGACCAGCGGCAGTCCGGCGGCGATCAGCGACCCGAAGGTGATGACCAGCACGACCGCCGCGATGGCGACACCGATGATCTCACCGGAGCCCGTCTCCGGGGCGACCTGGAGGGCGTCCCCGCCGATCTCGACGGCCATGCCCCGGTCCTTGGCGTCGGCTCCGGCGTCCTCCAGCGCGGTACGGGTCGCGTCGGTCAGCGACTCCGAGCCGACCTTGTACGAGACGCTCAGGTACGCGGTCGAGCCGTTCTTGGCGACCCCGCCCGTGGTGAACGGGTCGTTGACGGACTTGACCTGCGACGAGCCGGCCTTCAGCTCGTCGGCGATCTTCTTGACCTCGGCCTTGTTGCCGGCCGCGGTGATCTTCTCGCCCGCCGGGGCCTTGAAGACGACCCGGGCGGTGGCCCCGTCGCTGCTGGCTCCGGGGAACCGCTGGTCGAGCAGGTCGAAGGCCCGCTGGGCCTCCGTACCCGGGATCGAGAAGGAGCTGGAGGTGGGCGTGGACGCGGAGGCCGCGGCGACTCCGGCGAACGCCAGCAGGGCCACCCAGATCAGGGCGACATAGCGGCGGCGCCGGAAAGCGAGCCGGCCGAGCTTGTAGAGGAACGTGGCCACGAGGGCGTACTCCCGGTCTGTGGACGAAACAAGGGCATGGGGAGCCGACCCGACGGCGAGAGAGCGGCACGCGTCAGGGAAATGCGGGTGCTACGGGGAGGGGGACTGCGGGGACTGGCTGTTGCTGGCTATGGGGACGATCAGACGCCGAGGGCGGGGAGGACCACGGCATCCAGATACGCGACGAGGAACGCCCGGTCGACGGACCGGTCCTCGATGAGCTGCCGGGCGACGAAGGCGCCGACCAGCATGTGCAGGACGAACGGCAGCGCGGGATGGTCCGCGGCGATCTCGCCGCGGTCGACCGCGCGCCGGAGCAGCGTCTTGAGTCCGCTCGTCTCGGGCTCCACCACTACGTCGCGCAGCGCCTGGCGGAGGTCGGGGTTGTCGTGGACGGCATGGAAGAGCGCCCGCATCAGCGCGGAGTCCCGTTCCATCTGGGATTCGTCGGTGAGCGCCGTCATCGCGTGCAGGTCACCGCGCAGCGAACCGGTGTCGACGTGGTGCGACTGGTCGGGCTTGCTGTGCCGCATCGCCCGCGCGACCAGCACCGGCTTGCTCCCCCACTGGCGGTAGAGGGTGGCCTTGCTGGAGCGGGCGCAGGTGGCGATGGCGTCCATGGTCAGCGCGTCGTACCCCACCTCACGCAGCAGGTCGAGCACGGCGCCGTACAGCTCGGTCTCACGCTGGGGCGTCAGCCTGGTACCCGCCATGTTCCACCTCCTGCCCGGCCCACACGAACGAAACGGTTTCGTACAGTACGAAGATAGCCCGGCGCCGAGCGAAACGAAACCGTTTCGCTTGTGGCCTGCGCCACAGAGGTGAGTACGACATAAATGTGAGCGCAAAAAGTCCCCGGCCAGAAGTTGCCGCACCCCCTCCACGCGGAAAGCATTGGGGGGTGAGTGACGACGGCGCGTATCTACGGTTCCCGCACCTGCACGACGACCTGCTGTGCTTCGCCGCCGAGGACGACCTCTGGGTCGCTCCCCTCGTGCCGGCCGGGCACCGGCCCGGACGTGCGTGGCGGGTGACCGTCGACCGCACCAGAGTCGGTCATCCGCGCTTCTCGCCCGACGGCCGTCAGATCGCCTACACGACCTGGCGCAGCCTCGACCCGGAGATCCACCTGGCCCCGGTGGACGGGGGTCCGGCCCGCCGGCTCGGCTACTGGGGCTCCACCGACACCCGGGTCTGCGGCTGGACGCCGCCGGGTGAGGACGGCGAGTCGCAGATCCTGGCGGTCTCCTCGCACGGCCAGCCGTTCTCGTACTACTCCTGGGCCTACAGCGTCCCCACCGACGGGTCGCCGGGCAGCCAGCTGCCGTGGGGCCCGGTCGCGGACCTGGCCGTGGCGGACATCGGCGGCGAACACCGCACGCTGCTGCTCACCGGCAAGCCGCCGCACGAGCCGGCGGCGTGGAAGCGGTATCGCGGCGGGGCGATGGGCCGCCTGTGGCTGCACGGCGAACGCCTCCTTCCCGACATCGGCGGTCATCTGGACTGCCCGATGTTCGTGGACGGACGGGTGGCGTTCCTCTCGGACCACGAGGGGGTGGGGAACCTGTACTCGGTCCTGCCCGACGGTACGGACCTGCGCCGCCACACCGACCACGACGCGTTCTACGCCCGCCACGCCTCCTCCGACGGGCGCCGGGTGGTCTACCAGTGCGCGGGCGACATCTGGCTGGTGGACGCGCTGACCCCGGACTCGGTGCCGCGGAAGCTGGACGTACGACTGGGCGGCCCGCGCGCCGGCCGCCGCGCGTACCAGGTCCCGGCGGCGAGCCACGTGGACGCGATCTCGGTGGACACGACAGGCCGGGCGAGCGCCGTGTCGGTACGGGGCAGCCTGTACTGGCTCACCCACCGCGACGGCCCGGCCCGCACGATCGCGGACACTCCGGGGGTACGGGTACGGCAGCCGGACATGCTGGGCGGCGGCGGCCAGGTCGCGTACGTCACGGACGCGGACGGCGAGGACGCGATCGAAATCGCCTACCTCCCCCGAGCGACGGGCGACCGCCCCCCACGCCGCCTGGCCTCGGGCCACCTGGGCCGAGTCCACGAAATGGTCTCGTCCCCCACGGGCGACCGCATCGCGATCGCGTCCCACGACGGCAGACTGCTCCTGATCGACACGACGGAGGAGGAGGGGCCGGAGGCGGGCACGCCTCCGGCGGGGACGGGCGCGAGCCCGCGCGGGGCGGGTACGTCCCCGCCCGGAACCAGCCCGAGTCCGCACGAGGCGGGCACGACCCCGCCCGGGGCCGGCGCGACCCCACCCGGGACGGGCACGACCCCACCCGGGGCCGGCGCGACCCCACCCGGGACGGGCACGACCCCACCCGGGACGGGGGCCACCGCAGGAACCGGGCCGGACGCCGCCGGGCCCACCGCAGGTGGCCCGGCAAGGGGGGCCGCCGGGGGCGCCGCCCCTGGTGAGCCCACCCCCGGCGGCTCCGCCGCCCACGCCGCGCCCGGCGCCGCAGGACCCGAGCCGACCACCAACGGGCCCACCGCAGACGCGCCCCCCACAGGGGCGCCCCGCACCGGGTCCACCCTCTGGAAGCCGCCGGGTGGGCCCGGGATCGTCACCGAAGTCATCCGCTCCATCAACGGCCCCGTCGCCGACCTCGCCTTCTCGCCGGACGGCGACTGGCTCACCTGGTCGCACCCCGGCGTCGGCCGCACCCTGCGCCAGATCAAGATGGCCCGCATCGGCGGCAGCCCCGACCGTACGATCATCGACGTCACCAACGGCCGCTTCGAGGACGAGAATCCCGTCTTCACCAGCGACGGCCGCTACCTCGCCTTCCTCTCCTGGCGCGGCTTCGACCCCGTGTACGACGTGCACACCGGCGACCTCTCCTTCCCGCTCGGCTGCCGCCCGTACCTCGTACCGCTCTCCTCCGCGACCCCGTCCCCCTTCGCCCTCTCCCCCGACGGCCGCCCCGCCGCCGGCGGCCTCGACCCGGCGATGAGCGACGCCGGCGCCGGCGAGGGCACGGTCACCGTCGAGGAGGAGGGGCTCGCGGCGCGCGTCACCCCGTTCCCCGTCGCCGCGTCCAAGTACTCCGCGCTGCACCCCGTCAGCGGCGGCGGCCTCGTCTGGCTGCGCTGGCCCATCTCCGGCGCGCTCGGCGAGACCTTCGCCAACCCCGCCGACACCTCGGGCCGCCCCACCCTCGAACACTTCGACCTCACCAAGGCCCGCAAGAGCGAACTCGTCGCGCACCTCGACTGGTTCGCCCCCAGCGCCGACGGCACCCGCCTGGTCGTCGTGGACGACGACGAGCTGCGCGCCGTCCCGGCCACCGAACCCGGCGACACCGACTCGACCGTCTACCTCGACCTCCGCCGGATCCTCCACGAGGTCGACCCGGAGGCGGAGTGGCGCCAGGCGTACGAGGAGGCCGGCCGCCTCATCCGTACGTACTTCTGGGAGCCGGACATGTGCGGCATCGACTGGGACGGCGTCCTCGCCCAGTACCGCCCCCTCGTCGAACGCGTCGCCTCCCCCGACGAGTTCGCCGACCTCCTCCGCGAAGTCGTCGGCGAGCTCGGCACGTCCCACGCGTACGTCACCCCCGCCCGCCGCAACGAAGGCCCCCGCCACTACCAGCGCGCCATGGGCCTGCTCGGCGCCAACCTCGTCTGCCGGGACGGCAATTGGATGGTCAAGCGCATCCTCCCCGGCGACTCCTCCGACTCCAAGGCCCGCTCCCCGCTGGCCGGCACCGGCATCCGCGAGGGCGCGATCCTCACCCACGTCGACGGCCGCCCCGTCGATCCCGTGGCCGGCCCCTTCCCGCTCCTCTCCGCCGCCGGCGGCACCACCGTCGAGCTGACCTTCCGCACCGCCGGACACACCGCGGGACACACCGCGGGACCCGAGCCCCACTCCCGCCGCGTCGCGATCGTCCCCCTCATCGACGAACGCCCCCTGCGCTACCAGGACTGGGTCGCCAAACGCCGTGAGGTCGTACGGGAGATCAGCGGCGGCCGCTGCGGCTACCTGCACATCCCCGACATGGGCGGCTCCGGCTGGGCGCAGTTCAACCGCGACCTGCGCCTAGAGGTCTCCCGCCCCGCCCTGATCGTGGACGTACGGGGCAACGCGGGCGGCCACATCAGCGAACTGGTCGTGGAGAAGCTCACCCGCCGCATCCTCGGCTGGGACCTGACCCGCGACGCCCAGCCCGTCTCGTACGCCTCGAACGCCCCGCGCGGCCCGGTGGTCGCCATCGCCGACGAGGCCACCGCCTCCGACGGCGACATGATCACGGCCGCCTTCCGGCTGCTGAACCTCGGCCCGGTGGTCGGCCAGCGCACCTGGGGCGGGGTGGTCGGCATCACCGGCCGCCACCGGCTGGGCGACGGCACGGTCATCACCGTCCCGATGAACGCCGCCTGGTTCGACGCGTACGGCTGGTCCGTCGAGAACCACGGCGTGGACCCGGACATCGAGGCCCTGCGCACCCCGCTCGACTGGGCCGAGGGCCGGCACGCGCAGCTGGACGACGCCGTGTGGGTGGCGCTGGACCTGCTGGCCGCCCATCCGGCCGCGACCCCGCCGGGGTACGGCGCGGTCCCGGACCTCCGCCGCCCCGAGCTCCCCCCGCGCGGGACGGCCTGACCCCGGCCCCACGAGACCGCACGGGAAGGAGGCGCACCCCGCGACCGGGGTGCGCCTCCCGTACCTACCGGGCCAAAGCCTCAGGCGTCGCGCGCGCCGCCCCGCATCCCGTCCCGGTCGGCCCGGTCCCGGTCGGCCCGGTCCTGGTCGCGGCTCATGTCACGGTCCGCGTCGCGGTCCATGTCCCGACCCATGTCCCGGTCGCGGTCACCACCCATGTCCCGACCCATGTCGCGGTCGCGACCCGCGTCCCGGTCCATGTCCCGGTCCTTACGGCCGTCCGTACCACGGCCGTCCGCGCCACGGCCCTTGCCCTTGGCCTTCGCCTTGTCCTTCTCCTGGTCGCTCATCCGCGACCGCGCCTGGTCCTGAAGCTCCTGCGCCTTGTCCTTGAACTGGTCCGAAATACCCATGGAAAGCCACTCCTGAAAGTCTGTGGGGCGCTACGGGGGGGTGGATCCCGACCAGACTGACACGGCCCGACATTCCGCGCATTTCGATCAGTTACGCAGCGTACGGCCCCGCTCGTCGGCCGCCCCGCCCGCCCCCACCAGCCCCGTACGCACCCCGTCGAGCCGTGGCCCGAAGCGCCGCATCTCGCGCCGCCCCACCGTGGCGATCAGCCCCGGCAGATACCCCCGGACGGACTGCATCCCCCGCAGCCACCCCTGTCCGTACACATGCGCGGACCGCCGCTCGATCCCGGCGACGAGCCGGTCCACGGCCGGGCCGAGCGGATACGTACGGTTGGACGGCCACGGCAGCCGTTGCCGCAGTTCCCGCATCACCTCGTCCTCGTCCGCGCCCCGCACCATGTCGGTGTCCGTCCAGGACAGATAACCGACGCCGACCCGCACCCCCCGGTACCCGACCTCGGCCCGCAGGCTGTGCGCGAAGGCCTCCGCCCCCGCCTTGGACGCGCAGTACGCGGTCATCATCGGCGCCGGGGTGAGCGCGGCGAGCGACGCGATCTGGAGGAAGTAGCCCCGGCTCTCCAGCAGCAGCGGCAGGAACGCCCGCGCCGTCACCGCTCCCCCGATCAGGTTCACCTCCACGACCCGCCGCCACGCGTCCGGGTCGGAGTCCACGAACGGCCCCCCGGACGCCACCCCCGCGTTGGCGACGACGAGGTCCACCTTCCCGAAGCGCTCCTTGACCTCCCCGGCCACCCGGGCCATCGCGGCGTGGTCGGTGACGTCCGCGTACCAGTGGTCGGCGTCACCGTGCAGCCGTCCCGCCACCCGCTTCAGCTCGTCCTCCTCCAGCCCCACCAGCGCGACCCGCGCGCCACGCGCCGACAGCTTGCGGGCGAGGTGCTCCCCCACCCCGCGCGCCGCGCCGGTGACAACGGCGACCTGCCCTTCGAGACGGTTGGTTCCGGTACGGCTCATGCCACGTCCTCCGTCGTAGTCACATCGGCGGTCGCCGCACCGACCTCGGCCGTACGTGTGTCAGCCGTACGGTCATCAACCGCACACGCACGCACCTCACCCCCACGAACATCCGCATCCAGATACGCGACAACCAGCGCCCGAATCGCCCCCGTCACCGCCTCCGGCGCCTCCACCGGCGTCATGTGCCCCACCCCCGGCAGCACGGTCAGCCCGGTGCAGTCGGGCAGGGCTGCGGCCAGCGCCCGCGCGTGTACGGGCGGGGTCATCCGGTCGGCGGTCCCGACCAGGACGGCCGTAGGCACCCTCAACTCCCGTACGTACGCGTCGAGATCGAGCGTGTCGAGCACGTGCGACCACGCGACACGCGCGCGCCGCCCGCACGCGTGCACGATCCGCGCACACCGAGCCACCCGTTCCGGCGCGGTCGCGGGCCCCATCGTCGCGTAGCGCAGGATCCGCCGCGAGAGCGCTGTGACCGGCCCCAGCGGGGCCCGCGACCCCAGCACCGCCCGGGTGAGCCGCGTCCGCACCCGCCCGGCACGCAACGGCAGCACCAACGACTCCGCGACCAGCCCCGAACTGCCCGTGCTGCACAACAACACAGCCGCCGCGTGCTCCCGGAAGCCCGGCCGCCGGGCGGCGGCCATGATCGCCATGCCGCCCATGGAGTGCCCGGCGAACACGGCCCGCTCGCCCGGCGCGAGCGTCGCGGCGAGGACCGCCTCCAAGTCGTCGGCCAGAGTGTCGGCGGTGCAGGCGCCGGGGCCGGGGAACGCGGTCCGCCCGTGCCCCCGCTGGTCATAGACGATCACCCGCTGCTCGGCGGCCAGTCCGGCGGTCTGCGCCGACCAGAAACGGGTCGAGCAGGTCCACCCGTGAGCGAGCACGACTGCGGGCCGACCCTCGGAGCCGTACACCTCCACATGGATCCGCGACCCGTCGGCGGAGACGGCGGTCAGCGCACGACGGGTGGACGTGGGCAAGGGGCTCATCGGACTGTCTCCTTCGTGGCGGACGGCTGCGGCGCCGCGCCGCCGTCACCGGCGCGGATCACGTCGTACTCGGCCAGGTCGACGGCCCGGGTCTCGCGGCGGAACTCGCGTGTGGTTCCCGGCCAGATGGTGGTGTTACGGCCGTTGGCGTCCAGATACCAGCTGGTGCAGCCACCGGTGTTCCAGACGGTCCGGGTCATCCGCTCCTGCACCCGCCGGTTCCAGGCGCCGACGGCGGAGACCCGGGCGTCGAGGGCAACACGCCCACCACCGAGGCCGCCTCCACCCCCACCCCCACCACCCAACTGCCTCAACCGCCCCAACTGCCGGAGATAGTCGGCGAGATAGTTCAACTGAGCCTCGATCATCAGGATCATCGAGGAGTTCCCGAGCCCCGTGTTCGGCCCGGTGATCATCATCCAGTTGGGGAAGCCGGCCGCCGTCGTCCCGCGCAGCCCCTCCATGCCGCCCTTCCACGCCTCGGCCAGCGTGACCCCGCCCGCCCCCACCACCCGCTCGGCGATCGGGACGTCCGTCACGTGGAAGCCCGTCCCGAAGATGATCACGTCCGCCTCCACCTCCGTCCCGTCCGCCGCGACCAGCGTCGACCCGCGCACCTCCGCCAGACCGGAGGCGACCACGTCCACGTTGGGCCGCGCGAGCGCCGGGTAGTACGTGCTGGACAGCAGGATGCGCTTGCAGCCGATGCGGTACGAGGGGGTCAACGCGGCCCGCAGCGCGGGGTCCTTGACGGCCTTGGCCATGTTGGCTTTCGCCAGCAGCTCCACCACCCCCAGCAGATCCGGCCTCTTGGTGAAGGCCTGCACCTGCAAGTCCCGCACCCCCCAGAGGAATTGGCGCCGCGCGGTCCCGGTGGCCGGGAGCGCGCGATGCAGCCGGCGCTCGATCCGCGAGATGGCCCGGTCGGCACGGGGCATGACCCAAGGCGGTGTCCGCTGAAAGACCGTCAGTCGCCCTACCCCCGGCTGGATCGCGGGCACGATCTGAATGGCGGAGGCTCCGGTGCCGATCACGGCAACGCGCTTGTCCCGAAGCTCATGTCCGTGGTCCCAGCGGGCGGAATGGAAGACCTCCCCCGGGAACGTCTCCAGCCCCGGCACGTCAGGCACCTGGGGATCGGACAGCGCCCCGCCCGCCGACACGACCACATCGGCGGTGAAGTCCCCTTGGGAGGTGGCAACTTCCCAACGCAGCGCCACCCCGTCCCACCGGACCCTCATCACCTCGTGGTGGAACCGCAGATGCGGCCGGACCCCGAAGGTGTCCGCGACCCGCTCCAGGTAGGCCCGGATGTACGACTGCCCGGAGAAGGTGCGCGGCCAGTCGGGTTCGGGCGCGAACGAGAACGAGTAGAGGTGGGAGGGCACATCACACGCGCACCCCGGATAGGTGTTGTCCCGCCAGGTCCCGCCGACCGATCCGGCCCGCTCCAGGACCACGAAGTCGGTGATCCCCTCACGCCGCAACCGGACGGCGGCCCCGAGGCCGCCGAACCCCGACCCGATGACCGCAACGCGTACGTGCCGCACGTGCTGACCGACAACCACAACGCCTCCCGCGACCGCCGAACCGTGCCAGTAATCACTGGCACGGTTAAGCAGCGTAGGGCAGGCCCCTACCCATGGGTAGGGTTCGGACGAGAGAAGTTACCGACGGTACGACATAAAGTGACGCCCATGGAGTACCGCATGGACGACCTGGCCCGCGAGGCGGGCATCACGGTGCGCACCGTGCGCTTCTACCGCGAGCGCGGCCTGCTCAGCCCGCCGCGCCGCGAGGGCAGGATCGCCTGGTACGACGACCAGCACCTGGCCCGACTCCGCACGATCGCCGCCCTGTTGGAACGCGGCCACACCCTCAACGGCATCGCGGACCTGGCGGCGACGTTCGAGGCGGCCCAGGCCCCCGGCGGCTTCGCCTCGGCCCTCGGCCTGAACGAACCCCCCACCGAGGAAACCCCGGTCCGCCTCTCCCCCGAGGAACTGGCCGACTACTTCGAGGGCGAGGTCACCCCGGAGAACCTCGCCGCGGCCCTGGACCTCGGCTACCTGGCCGTGGACGGCAACGAGATCGTCCACATCAGCCGCCGCCTCCTGGACGCCTCCTCGGCCCTGGTCCGCGAGGGCGTCCCCCTGGCAGCGGTCCTGGCAGCGGCGGTAGAGGTCCGCGCGCACGCAACGGCCCTGGCCGACCTGTTCACCACCACACTCCAAACCCACACCACCCACGCCAACCCCACCACCCTCCGCCCCCTGGCCCAGAGCGTGGTGGAAGCGGAACTATCCATGGCCCTGGACCGCAGACTGCGCCCACCCCAGCAACCACCCAACTGAGCCCTCAGAACCCAAGGGCCCAGACACGGGTCGGTCGGTACGGAGCCCCCTGTCCCGATCGCCGACGGCGGCTCTCCCGGGACCGGCCTCGTGGTCACCCACCGCCGACCCGGTCCCCCAATAGACCGCTACCCGACGGAACAGCTCCACCGCATCCGCCCACACCGGCACCGCGGCCTTCGAGCGTCCCAAGCCCTACAGGCCCTTTGCCGGGCAGCTCTCAGGCCGCTGCCACCACGCGGCCGGTGCGCGTGCCGGGCGTCGCGGGCCGAACGCCACCCCCGCGCCGGCCCTAGGGCCGGTCGAAGACCACCGTCACCGGGGCGTGGTCGCTCCAGCGCTCCCCGTGCGTCGCCGCCCGCTCCACGTACGCCTTCACCGTGCGCTCGGCCAGGCCGGGGGTCGCCGCGTGGAGGTCGATGCGCCAGCCGGTGTCGTTGTCGAAGGCGCGGCCACGGTACGACCACCAGGAGTACGGGCCCTCCTGATCCGGGTGCTGGGCCCGTACGACGTCCACGTAACCGACCTCGTCGAAGACCCGGGTCAGCCACGCACGCTCCTCGGGGAGGAACCCGGAGGACTTGGCGTTGGCCTTCCAGTTCTTGAGGTCCGCCGGGGTGTGGGCGATGTTCCAGTCCCCGCAGACCAGCACCTCACGCCCGTCCGCCTCGGCCCGCTTCCGCAGTTGCTCCAGGTGGACGAGGAACTCGTCCATGAACCGGTACTTCTCGTCCTGCCGTACGGTGCCCACCTCGCCCGACGGCAGATAGAGGCTCGCCACCGTCACCCCGGGCAGATCGACCTCCACGTACCGCCCGCTCGCGTCGAACTCCGCGCTGCCGAAGCCGATCTGGACACGTTCCGGCTCCCGCCGCGTGTACAGCGACACCCCCGCCCGCCCCTTCGCGAGGGCCGGCGCGTGCACGGTGTGCCAGCCCGCCGGCTCCCGCACGCCGGCGGGCAGCTGCTCCGGCTCGGCCCGTACCTCCTGGAGGCAGACCACATCGGCGGAGGTCCCGGCGAGCCACTCCACGAACCCCTTCTTGGCGGCGGCGCGGAGGCCATTCACGTTCACGCTTGTCACGGTCAGCACCCCGGCACAGTACCGAACCGGCCCAGGTCACCCGGGCCCGCGACCCGTGCAGACCGGATGTGTCCATGTCACCAAACGTTCACCGGCCAACTTCGTGCGCCACGCCCCCAACCCCGCGCTTTTCGGCTTAGGTCTAGATCGACAACAAACTCGGCGCCCGCACCCCGGGCCCGGACACCGTGGAGGAACCATGGCAACCACCCTGCGAGGCAGCCGACTTGGCGCCGCCGTCGCGACAGCGGCGGCGCTCGTCGCACTGGCGGGCGCGACGGACGCCCAGGCGAGCACACCGGCCCTGGCACCCACCGCCTCGGCCGCCGCCGTCGACTACGCCACCTGGCAGGCCGACGTACGCAAGGTGACGGACGAGGCCCGCCCGTACCTCGAACAGCGCATCGCCGACGGCACCGGCGAGAGGCAGGCGATCGTCCTCGACATCGACAACACCTCCCTGGAGACCTACTTCTCCCCCTTCCCGCCCTCCCCCGCCGTCGCCCCCACCCTCGACCTGGCCCGCTACGCCGACGCGCACGGCGTGGCGGTCTTCTTCATCACCGCCCGCCCGGACTTCATCGGCTGGGTCACCAAGCCGAACCTGACGTCCGTCGGCTACCCCGTCACCGGTCTGTACGAGCGGAGCATCGGCGACCTGTTCGGCGACGCGGCCACGTACAAGGCGGCGAAGAGAGCCGACATCGAAAACCGGGGCTACACGATCATCGCCAACATAGGCAACAACGCCTCCGACTTCGCGGGCGGCCACGCGGAGAAGACGTTCAAGCTCCCCGACTACGACGGCGCGCTCTCCTGACCCGTACGTCCCCCACAAAAGGCGTGACAGGCCCCGGGCCGCCCCCAGCGGCGGCCCGGGGTCTCTTCATGGTCAACCGACAGGAATTCCCGGCCCATTCCCCTTCACGGCCGCCCCTGCCTGCTCCACTTGTTCCGCTCGGCCACCCGCGCACTGAGTTCTTCGGCGGGAGATGCGGAAGGCGTGCTGTCCGGACACAAGGAATGCCCGCATTCACAGGCGGGCCACCGAAGCCCCGATCCGGGCGCGAGATCCGCCCCCTCGGCACCGGCCCCCGCCTCGCCCCCGTCCTCGGCCTTCCACACCACCAGCACCCCGTCCACCCCGAACGCGTCCACCAGCCGGGACAGAAACCGCCGCGCCTCACTGCCCGCCATCGACCGACCGCCTCAGCCCGAGCGCCACACGCTCCACCAACTCCCTTGTCGGCGACGCGAATTCCCTGGGAACCCAGTCCGGCGCGACCCGCCAGAACCCACCCTGCTCAATTAACTCCGCCAACTCGTCCTCGTCGGCGCGGCCCTCCGCCATTCCAGGATCCTCTCTCCGTGTGCTTTTGAATGTTTTCGCCTCCCAGCATGACCACCACCCCCTACGCTGAACAGCAGAAATGAGGTTCCAAACCACCAAGAACACAGAGGAGTTGAACGAATGAGCGAGGCCGCCGTCGAGGAATCCGCCGAACCGCAGGACGGAGCGGCGTTCTTCGGAAACGAGGTCAGGCACGCGAGGGAGTTCGCGGGAATGACCCAGGAACAGCTGGCGGACGCGACGCACTACAAGCGCCCGTACGTGTCAAAGGTCGAGAGCGGCACGCTGCTGGCGTCCCAGCAGTTCGCGGACGCGTGTGACCGGGTCTTCAAGACCCCGGGCAGCTTTGGCCGCCTGCGGCGGCGGGTGAGCGAGCAGGGCCATCCGGGCTGGTTCATCCCGTACGTGAAGCTGGAACAAGACGCGACGACGATCTTGGACTACTCGACCACGTTCATCATGGGCATGTTGCAGACTCGCGGCTATGCGAGTGCCGTGTTCCGTGCCATGCATCCGCGTGCGACCGACGAGCAGATCGCCGGCTGGGCGGACGCGCGCCTACGCCGCAGGGATGTGATGGACCGAGAGGAACCGCCCCTGCTGTGGATCATCCTCCACGAAGGCGTGCTTCGTACTCAGGTCGGAGGCAAGAAGGTGATGATCGAACAGCTCGACCACCTCGTGGCAGCCGCCGCATCGCCGCACATCATGATCCAGGTGCTCCCCTTCAGCGCAGGAGCCCCCGCCTCGCACCTTCCGTTTAATCTGCTTACGCAGGAAGACGGAACAACCGTCATGTATTCGGAGACCATGGGACAAGGACGAGTGACTGATTCGGCAACGATCGTGGCGTCGGCACAAGCCGCCTACGATCGGCTTCGCGCCGCGGCACTCTCGCCCGACGACTCACTGGACTTCATCCGCAGGATCTCGGAGGAACACGCCAAATGATCAGCAGCCACGAGTGGGTCAAGAGCACATACAGCGGCGGCGACGGCGGCCAGTGCATCGAATGGTCACCCACCTACGCCGCGACCCACCACACCGTCCCGGTACGGGACAGCAAGAACCCCACCGGGCCCACCCTCATGCTCACCCCCGCCGCCTGGACGGCCCTGCTGTCCCTGGTGACGGACCGAAACTGACCGACAGGTGAGGGGCCGCGCGGCCCAAAGGTGCGCGGCCTCCGCCAACACCCCTCAGGCGACGGACGGTTCGATCTCCCCGGCGAAGACGATGATCTGGTCGATGAGGCTCCGCCGTAGATGGACAACGTCCGTTCCCGCAAGGCGGGGACCCCCGTCCGGCGTGGCGAAGACCCACTGGTACCGGGCCCACTCGTCCGGCATGTCCACCCCCGAACAGCGCACCATCGAACCGGGCCCCGCCGGGTGCTTCCGGATGTCCAGTACGAACCGCTCGACCGCCTCGATCCCCTCACTGCGGCCCAACGGCCCCCAGAAGACGACGTCCGAGGTAAGGGCCTGCGAGAGCAGAGCCGTCACATAGCTGTCGTCCGAGGCGTTGAAAGCGGAGATGAACGTGTCGATCGCGGACCGCGCTGTCTCTTCCTGCATGAACCAGTAGTACCAGCCAGTCCCCACAACGCGCCCCTACGCCTCGACCCACCACACCGTCCCCGTCCGGGACAGCAAGAACCCCGCCGGCCCCGCCCTCCTGCCCCTCCTCACCGACCCAAACTGACTGGAACCCTCGCGACGGCGCGTTGACCTTCGAGTTGGTTGAAGCTCAATGATGGCGCGGTGCCTAATTCCGAGCTGATGCCGATCGGGTTCTTTGCCCAGCGCACTGGTCTGACCTCCAGCGCGCTGCGGTTCTACGCCGACTCCGGGCTACTGCCCCCCGCCGAGATCGACCCGGTCTCGGGTTACCGCTACTACGGCGCCGACCAGGTGGCGCGGGCCACCGCGCTGCGCCGGCTCCGTGAGATCGCCATGCCCCTCGCGGATATCGAGGCGGTGCTCGGTTCCGGGGCCGACGAAGCCTCCCGGCTGCTCGACGAGCATGTGTCGAGAGTGGTCGAAGACGCGGCGGCGGCACACCGGAAGGCCGCCGTCATCAAGTCCGCGCTCGGCAAGGCGTCAGGTCTTCCGATCACGGCGCTGAAGGGTCCCGTACTTGCGGATGCCGTCGAGCAGGTCCTCACCGCGACCGCGCACGAGCCCGGGATGCCGGTTCTCGCCGGCCTGCGCGTCGAGGCGACTCATGACGCGATCACGCTGACCGCGACCGACCGTTACCGGCTCTCCACCCGCACACTGGTGCCGGCCGAACCACCGGCGCAGACCTGGGCCGGCACGGTCAACGGCGACGAACTGCGGGCCGCCGTCGCCGAGATCCGCCGCAGCGCGCTGGTGCGACTCGAAGCGGTGCCGCACGGGATCTGGCTCCGCGTGGCCGACCGGGAGGACCGGCACTGCCGGTTGCTGACCGAGGAGTTCCCCGACTACCGCCTGATGCTCGCCTCGCTGGGCGAGATCACCACCCGTACGACGGTCTCGAAGGAGTTGCTCCTGCGAGCCCTGGAAGAACACCCCGGCGAGCGCCTGGCGCTGCACATCGCCTCCCACGGAGTGAACGTCGTCTCAGAGGACGACGAGGACGACAAACACACCCACCACCCCCTCCCCGCCACCACCACCGGACACCCACTCCGGATCTCCTTCGAGCTGACCACGCTCTACCCCGCCGTGAGCACCGCGATCGGCCCCGAGGTGATGCTCGACCTGAGAGGGGACGACCAGCCCGTCACCATCCGCTCCGCCGCCCGCGGCGACCTCACCACCCTCGCCATGCCGATCAAGTCCGCCCGCACTGCCTGAGAAAGGGCCGCCTGAGAAAGGTCAGCTCCCGAACGCCTCTCGCCGGGCGGCCTCGCCATTGGCGGTGAGGATGTCGGCCAGGGTCGAAATGTCACGCACCTTCGTCCCGGTCATCAGATCCCATTCGTCGCGCAGCAGACCCGGACGCATTTCCAGCCGCTCACCGAACCAGAGAATGTTCCACCCGTCGCGATCAAAGGCGCGCCAGTCCGCGCCGGGATCGCCGGTCCGCATGAACTCGGCGTACATCGCGCGCATGGCCGCCGATATCACCGAGACCCGGCCCAGATCGATGCCGTGGAACGGCGGTAGTGCGGCGATGTCCTGCGGGGTGTACGTGCCCCACAGGAACGGGATGTCGCCGGTATGGGTCGCGCGCATCAGACCGCCCATGCCGGGAAGGTCCCAGGAGAACTGGAACACCCAGCTCGGCACCCGCCGGGAGAGGTTCAGCGCGACCGCCAGCATGCCCCACTTGGCATGGACGAAGCTCATGGCATCGCTGAGGGCCCGGCCCGGACGGCGGTCGTCCGGTACGGCGTCGAGGTGGAAGTCGAGTATCCGCCCGGCCTCGTCCTCGCTGAACACCTGGGTCAGCACCGCCCGGGTGGACTCGCGGGAGCCGCTGCGAAGCGTGTCCGACGTACTCCTCCAGAACTGCCACTCGTCCTTGGCGACTCCGAAGATCAACTGCTTGTCCCGCAGGTCGTCGGCCGCGGCGTCGGAGGTCAGGTACCGCAACGGCATCTCGGGGACGATCGTGCCGTCGACCACCGCCCCGGTCGTACGCCACGCCGCATTGACGTCGGGGCCGACCGCCTGGAGGACCACCAGCTGCGCGGCCAGCAGCCGCTCGACGTCGACCGACATGAGCTCGGTGGCGTCGGTGATGCCGACCAGGTCGAGGATCCGCCGGGCGACGTCCCGCGCCTCCGGCTTCTCCTGGGTCGACCAGCCCTCGAAGGGCAGGAACGACTGGACGACGGCCCGCCGGTACAGCGGCCGCACCGCGGGGTTGGTCAGCAGGTGCGACACGGTGCTGGCGCCGGTCGACTCACCACCGATGGTGATCCGGTCCGGGTCGCCGCCGAACGAGCCGATGTTGTCGTGGACCCAGCGCAGCGCGGCGAACTGGTCCTGCAACCCCAGATTCACCGCCTCACCCATGCGCTCGTCCATCAGGCCCACATGCAGCCAGCCGAGAGCGCTGAGCCGGTAGTTGGGCCGGACCACAATCACTTGTCCCTCACGGGCGAGGGTGGCGCCCCGCTCGCGCAGGTACGACCCGGAACTGACCTCGTTCGCGCCGCCGTGGTAGTACACGTACACCGGCAGGGGTTGAGTGTGGGCTTCGTCCGGGACCCAGATGTCGAGGTACAGACAGTCCTCGCTGATGTTGGCCTGACTGTAGAGCGCGTACCCGTAGGGCGGCGTCTGCGGATTCCCGGGCAGCTGCGGCACCATCTCGCCCATCAGCGCCACGACCCGGGCCATGTTCTCGCCGTTGACCTGCATCGACGCCGGCCCGGCGGTGTGCGCCGGCCGCTCGCCCTCCCACACCGGCGCCGGCCCGGGCGCCCGGAAGCGGCGCTCCCCCACCGGCGGCTCCGCGTACGGAACACCCCGGAAGACCCGCACCCCGTCCTCGTACACGCCCCGAAGCCGGCCTTGCGCGAGCTCGGCCACACAGCGGTCGACCCACGGCCTTTCGGCGGACATCGTCATGATCGCGCTCCATCCACATCGTCGGGATATGCGGGCGGCCTGATATTCCGTACGCCGAATTTATAAGCGCGGGGAGCCGAATGTCGAACAAAGTCTGGTGATGGGAATCAGCACTGTCTCTGATAATCACCGGGGAATTCGGCCGGGCCTGTCCAGGTCCGTGTGCTCGTCGGAGACGGCGGTAGGGTCCGGGGCACTGGAGCCGAACGGACGGACAGGAACCCTCATGGCCACCAAGTGGACCTTGACCATCGACTGCGCGCACCCGGCCGAACTGGCGCAGTTCTGGGCACTGGCGCTCGGGTACGACGAGAAGCCGCCGCCCACGGGGTTCGCGAGCTGGGAGGAGTGGTTCGCGCACCACGACGTGCCGGAGGAGGAGTGGGACGAGGGGGCCTACTTGGCCGACCCGGACGGAGTGGGGCCCAGCATCTCCTTCCTCCAGGTGCCGGAGGCGAAGGTCGCGAAGAACCGGCTCCACCTGGACGTCCAGGTCGGCGGCGGCCGCGAGACCCCCTGGGAGATCCGCTGGCCCCGGGTGACGGCGGCGGTGGAACGCCTGACGGCCGCCGGCGCGACGGTGATCCGCGAGTACGAACTCCAGGGCCGGCCCGATCACGTGCTGATGGCCGATCCCGAGGGGAATGAATTCTGCTTGGTGTGAGCCGAGACGAAAGCCTGCGAACCCCGGACAGCGCGAAGGCCCGGCCCGGCGTCAGGACGCCGGGCCGGGCCTTCGGGGCAATTAGTTGTTGCCGACGCCGTTCCCGGACAGGACCGGGATGTCGTCCAGGATGTGCGACAGGGGCTCGTCGCCCTTCGCCTGGGTCGAGTTCTCGGTGCACTGCTGGTTCTGCGGCGAGGACAGGACGTTGATGTCCTGGACCGCGATCGGGATGAGGCCCACGAGCGAACCGGCGTTGACCTTGGCGGGCAGGCCGATGCAGGGCTTGTTCAGCGAACCCTGGACGAGGCTGAGCTGCGGGCTCATGTCCCCGTGGGTCGCCGAGTTGCCGAAGGCCTGCTCGGCACCGTTACCACTGAACGACGTCGTGCCCGTGTCGTTCCCGACGGCCAGGGCCGGCGACGCGACGGCGGCCGAGGCCCCGACGAGCGATGCCGCTACAGCAGCGGTTGCCCACAGCTTCTTCATTTAAATGCCTTTCCGGAAAGTCGGACTCCACCGGTGGAGTACCGAATTACTCAACTCGCCACGGGGCGGATAGTTTCGGTCATTCCCCCGAACGGCCCAATGAATTTTCCGTTTAGCTACGTCGCGGGCGTCCTCGGTGCGGCGGCCAGTACATGGTGCAGAACAGCACCTACACCGACCTGGGGCAGGTGTCGACCCTCACCCTCGGCGTCTCCGAGGCGACGGGCGTCGACAAGGTCAACGTCGTGCACGACTACGAGGACGGCACCGGCCGGCTGCTGCGGACCGAGGTCAGGGGACAGGGGAACGCGTACGACGCGCTGAACCTGCACTACACGTACGACATCGCGGGCAACGTGACCCGGATCTCCGACACCACCACGCTCGGCGGTTCCTCGGCGGCCGACATCCAGTGCTTCGACTACGACGGCTACCAGCGTCTGACCGAGGCGTGGACGCCGGGGACCGAGGACTGCGCGGCGAGCGGACGCACCAGCGCCAACCTGGGCGGGGCCGCGCCCTACTGGTCGAGTTACGGCTACACCACGTCGGGCCGGCGGGCCACCGAGACGGAGCACACCGCCGCCGGTGCGACGACCACCACCCGCTACTGCTACCGGGCGGCCACCACACAGCCGCACACCCTGCTGACCACGACCACGGCATCCTGCACCGGCGCCGCCGCGACCTACGCGTACGACGCGACCGGCAACACGACCGGACGGCCCGACGACGCCGCCACGCAGACCCTCACCTGGGACGAGGAGGGCAAGCTGAGCCGGCTCACCGAGGGCGCCTCGGCGACCGGCTACGTCTACGGGCCGGACGACACGGGCTTCCTCGGCATGACCGCCGACGCGAGCACCGGTCTCACCCATGTCGGCGCGCGTGAGTACGACCCGGAGACGGGCCAGTTCATCAGCGTCGACCCGCTGCTCCAGGCGGACCTGTCGCAGACGCTCAACCCGGAACGCATGCAGAAGGAAGCGGGCGGTACGGCGTCGAGCTCGGGAAGCAAGAAGGGCGGCGGCACCAATTCCGGCGCCGCCCGGCAGACCGAGTTGGGCAACCGGGCCGCGGCGGCCCACCGCTTCGGACTGCGCCTGAACCCCGCGGTCTTCCTCAACCCCAACGCCACTCAGCTCGTCTCCCTGTGGTTCATGGGCGCCACCCCGGCCGCCTACCACTTCGACGAGAGCGACAAGATGACGCAGGACGTCAAGCGGCACATCTGGCTGCAGATGGTGCGGTCCTACCTGTCGCACCGGCCGGGGACCAAAATGGGAGAGACCATCAAGGGACTGGACTACAAGACGGCCTACGGCGCCGCCATGAAATACCTGCCCCTCAAGGGGATGATGGCCGCCGGAGCCGTCCGGCGCCTGGTCTCCGCCGCGCTGGCGCTCGCGGTGGCGCCGCTGCTCTCGTCATGCGTCGACAGCCGGACCGACCCCCCGCCCCCGCCCGTCACCGTGACCGCGGAGGAGCTCTACGGCACCTGGCACGGGTGGGAGGGCAGTTCCCTGACACTGGAACCCGGAGCGAAGGCGGAGACGACAAACCTCGACGGCCAGGAGTTCGCCTTCGACGACGGCCGGCGGATGACGGGGACCGGCACCTGGAGCGTGCAGGAACCGGGTGCGTACCGCGGGGGCAACACCGTGGGGAACGGGTCGGTGATCCGGCTGGAGGCCGCGCCCGCGGCCGACGCCGCCCCGCCGGCGGACGGGGCGGACGCCACCCCTCCCGTCGGCACACCGGACACGGCGGTCTCCCCCGACCCCATGGACGCCGCCTCGCGGACCGCGCCACCGCCGTCGCGCGCGACGTGGGTCATCGGGGTCACCAAGGAGAAGAAGGGGGAGCTACGTCTCTTCTTCCTCACCTCCGACCCTGATGTCCGCGACACGTACTACCTGACGAAGGACGGCGCGGGGGCCTGAGCCGGGCCGGACGCGAAAAGGCCGGACGCAAAAGGGCCGGACCGCCGCGGAGTTCAGCGGTGGTCCGGCCCCCGGCCGATCTCTCGGCCGACGTCTCAGCTGTTGCCCGCGCCGTTCCCGGACAGGATCGGGATGTCGCTGAGGAGGTGCGACAGCGGCTCGTCGCCCTTCGCCTGGGTCGAGTTCTCGACACACTGCTGGTTCTGCGGCGAGGACAGGATGTTGACGTCCTGGACCGCGATCGGGACGACGCCCACGAGGGAGCCGAGGTTCAGCTTCGCGGGCAGGCCGATGCAGGGCTTGTTGAGCGAACCCTGGATGAGCGCCATCTGCGGGCTCATGTTTCCGTACGTCGCGGAGTTGCCGTACTGCTGGCTGGCGAAGTTGCCACTGGCGGACGTGGTGCCGTGGTCGTTGCCGACGGCCAGCGCCTGCGGGGCGGCCGTGGCGGAGATGCCCACGACGGAGGCGGCGACAGCGGCGCCGGCCAGAACCTTCTTGATCACGATGAGTCCCCTTCTGAAGGATGCCCCAAAGTCTCCGGGGCGTACTGAGCAACTTCGCATCGTCGGTTTAGTTCTTTCACTTCACTCCAATGGCCTATTACCGGCGTTCAACAAGCCGATCGAGTGAAGCAGCGCAACCAAACACCTGGGAGGCGGTTGTGCAGGTCGCTCCATCCGCTCGACCCGCTCGACCTGAATTTCTTTGAGAAAAGGACACTCTCGTGATCAAGAAGATTATGGCCGGCGCCGCCGTCGCCGCCTCCGTAGTCGGCGTATCCGCCGCGGCGGCGCCTACGGCGCTCGCGGTCGGCAACGACCACGGCACGACCTCCCTCAGCGGCAACGGCGCGGGCTCGTCGTACGGGAACAACTCGACCAAGGGCAACATGAGCCCGCAGGGTGAGCTGGTCCAGAGCTCGCTGAACGACCTCTGTGTCGGTCTGCCGGTCAAGGTCAACGCCGGTGCGCTCGTCGGCGTTCTCGTGCCGGTCGCCGTCCAGGACATCAACGTCCTCGCCTCGCCGCAGAACCAGCAGTGCACCGAGAACTCCACCCAGGCCAAGGGTGACGAGCCGCTGTCGCACATCCTGGACGACATCCCGGTCCTCTCGGGCAACGGCGTCGGCAACAGCTGATCCGTCGTACGCGCCATCGCCGGGGCCCTGGTCCCGGCCGACGGGCCGGCCGGGGCACCGACGCCCCGGCCGGCCCGTACGCGATTTCAGCGCAGAAACGAAACCTCTGGACGCGGCAGTCGGGTGAACCCGAGAAAGCCGAAAAGGGGCCAGTTTCCTCGAATCGGCCGGGCTCGTTGGAGTTCCAGCAGCGGACGTATGAGCCGGCTTTGCGAGGCTCGCGTGCCACGACAGTCGTGCGGACGTTTTCTCCGCTGCGGAAAGGGCTCAAAGATGAAGTGCAAGAAGGCCGCAACCATCGTCGCGGGGCTGTTCCTGGCCGTCGGTGCCGCCGCCCCGGCCGTCGCCGACGCGGGCGCCGAGGGTGCCGCCATCGGTTCCCCCGGTGTCCTGTCCGGCAACGTCGTCCAGGTGCCCATCCACATCCCCGTGAACCTGTGCGGCAACAGCATCAACGTCGTCGGCCTGCTGAACCCGGCTTTCGGCAACACCTGCGTCAACGCCTGACGTTGCACCGACGCCCCCTCGGGGCTGTCTTCGGCCGGTCCCCGAGCGCGTGCGACACGTGCTCGGGGACCGGCCTCAGTTGGGACCTGTTCCACCCGCGACAACTGCTTGCCGAATCCGCCAGCAGGAGGAGAACCAGATGCGAGACCTCATCAGCAAAGGACTGCTCACCGCCGCTGCGGCGTCGAGCGTCCTGTCCATGACGGGCGGCTACGCCGTAGCGGCCGAGGCCGACGGGGCGGCCGTCGGATCACCCGGTGTGCTCTCGGGCAACTCCATCCAGGCGCCGCTGGAGGTCCCGGTCAACATCTGCGGCAACACCGTGGACCCGGTGGGCGTGCTCAACCCGTCCTTCGGCAACAACTGCGGGAACACGTCCGGTTCCGCGCACTCCTCCGCCCATGAGACGTACGGGCGCTACGCGCCGCAGGCCCCGGCCGCGTACCGGCAGGCCCCGGCCCCGGCACCGGCGCCCGCGCACGCGGCCCCCGCGCCCCGCCCGCAGGCACACGAGAACCACCCGCCGGCCGCCCACGCCCCGTCCCACGCGGCGCCCGCCCCGGCCCACGCCCGCCCGGCCCCGGCCCACGCCGCTCCGGCTCCGGCTCCGGCCCACGCCCGTCCCGCCCCGCACACGTCCGCGCCCGCCCCGGCCCACGCGCCGGCCCCCGCGCCCGTACGCGAGCACAGGCCCGCACCGGCCGCCGCCCCCGCCCCCGTACGGGAACACAAGCCCGCCCCGCGCCCCCAGCCCGGGCCCGCCGTCCACGAGGCCCCCGTCTCCCCCCGCCCCCACCACCAGGCGGCCAGCTCCACCCACGCCAACGGCACCGCCGCCGGATCCCCGGGCGTGCTGGCGGGCAACCTCCTCGAAGCCCCCGTCGAGCTCGTCCTGAACGCCTGCGGCAACACCGTGGACGTCGTCGGCCTGCTCAACCCGGCCTTCGGCAACAACTGCGCCAACGGCACCGTGACACCCCGGCCCCCCGTCCGCCAGGTGCCCCCCGTCCAGCCGCCCGTCGACGACCGCTCCGTGGTCCCGAACACCCCCGTCACACCCCCGCACACCCCGAACAGGCCCGTCGCGCACCACGCCGCCCCGCCGGTGGTCCCCGCGCAGTACCGCCCGTCCGCCCCGGCCCGCGCCGAGGCCCCGCAGCTCGCCGAGACCGGCAGCGACCACCTCCTCGCCGCCGCCGCGATGAGCGCCGGCCTGCTGCTCGGCGGCGGGATTCTCTACCGCCGCAGCACCGCGAAGGCCCGCGTCTGAGGCCGGTGCTGATGGCCCGCGGGGCCAGGCCGTCTCTTTTGGATCTTGCCGGTTAAGCCCGCGTTGTCTGGTGCCGTGCATCGCAAGGCGGAGGGTGACCCGTGTACTGAATGTACTCGGGTCTCCCGACAACGCGGCGAGGTGCGGTGCCAGGCAGCGCGGGTCAGGCAAGATCCGAAAGAGACGGCCTGGTCGTCCATCGCCGGACGGCGTCTCGAACCCGTCCGGCGATCGGTGACCCAGCGAGACCGACGGCCGCGCGCGACCAGCTGACGCGCCGTCCGCTCCCTCCCCGGCAGGCACGTTCCGTCCCGGCCGTGCCCTGCTGTGCCGTGCTCCGCCGTGCCGTGCTCCGCGCTGCCGTGCTCTGCATTTCGATAACCCATGCGGGGGATCAAATGCACGAACGGGCTACTGGAAAGCCAACCCGGGTTCCCCATTGGCTTATCAGAAATACTTTTGAACCAGAAGCTGAGCAATCGGAAGCTGAGGCTCGATCACGAGGAGCGCACATGTCCCGACGTCGACGGCTGGCGAGCACCTGTCTGGGTGCGGTCACGGCAGGCCTTCTTGCCACAGGCGCGGGGCTTCCGTTGCCGACCGCCACGACGGGACCGGTGGACCCCCCGGACCCGAAACCGCCACAGGCTCAGTCGCCGGCGTTCGGCGCCTATCTCGACTACGGGCCGAGAGGAGTACGGCGCATCGCCGAGATGCAGAAATGGCTCGGCGGTACGGAATTGCGCGTCGGCCACACCTACCTCCCCGGCGACGTCTGGTCCAACATCGAGGGCAGCCCCGGCTTCATCGAGGACTGGGCGGAGTGGCGCAAGGCCAGCGCCGACCGGCTGTTCGTCCTCAACGTCCCGATGCTGGAGCGCAACGAGGACCGCGTCCCAGACGGTCTCGTACGGCGTGAGCTGCGCAAAGGCGCCCAGGGAAACTACGACAGCCACTTCAAGGCCCTCGCGGAACGGCTCGTCGGGCTCGGTGTCCCCGACACGGTGATCGTGCTCGGCTGGGAGATGAACGGCACCACGTACACCCACCGCTGCGGACCCGACCCCGAGTCGTGGAAGAAGTACTGGAAGAACATCGTCACCACGATGCGCGCGGTGCCCGGCCAGAAGTTCCGTTTCGACTGGGCGCCGAACCGGGGCAGGGACGCCGTTCCGTGGACCGAGTGCTATCCCGGCGACGACGTCGTGGACATCATCGGAATGGATTCGTACGACCAGCCCCCCGGCCGGACCTTCGACGAGCAGGTGAATGAGCCGTACGGCCTGCGACAGCACGTGGAATTCGCCGCCGCGCACAAGAAGGTCATCTCCTATCCGGAATGGGGCCTCTACCGGAACGGCGACAACCCCACCTATATGCGTGGCATGCTCCAGTGGATCGACACCCACAAACCGCTCTACAACACCGTCACCGACTACTGCCCGCACGGCGTCTGGCAGTGCGACAAGAATCCCGAGTCGTCGAAGGTGTTCCGTTCCATGCTGTACGGACGGCTGCCGGAGCCCGCGCCGACAACACCTCCCGTACCGACCCCGACGGTCCCGACCCCGACCGTGCCCACCCCGACGGTCCCGACGCCCACCGTCCCCACCCCGCCCGTCCCGCCGGTGCCCCCCGTACCGGGCGCCTGCACCCCGATGAACCTCGGCAGCTGGGTCGAGACCTGGCTCGGCGGCAAGCTCTGCCTCCGGATCGACTGGTGGGAGCGCAAGAACTCCTGACGTCTCCCCCCCCCAGCCCCCCCAGCCCCCCTCAGCGGCGGGGCGGCGGCACGGCGGACCGTATCCGGGTCATGCCTTCTCGCCGCCCCGCCGCAGCCGTTTGACCAGCGCGGCGGCCCGGCCACGACCCGCCGCGCGGGCGGCCAGCAGATGCAGCCACGGCGTCAGATACGTCCTGGCCAGGAGGAAGCGCTGGTTGCACACGGTGTCCGGGCGCCAGTGGTGTTTGTACGGCTCGTTGCCGCGCAGCATGCTCAGCGTCGTCCGCCCACTGGCGCTGATCTGCCGCGCGCACGTGCGCAGCAGCATCATGGCCACGTCGACCTTCTTGGCGCGCAGCACCGGGTCGGCCCCGTAGAGATAGCCGCCGGCCAGCTGGGACGACATGAGGGTCAGGTCCGAGGCGACCAGCTCCCCGGCCAGCCGGAATTCGGTGATCATGGCGTCGCCCTGCTCGACCATGGACCGGACCGAGCGGGTCAGGTGCGCGGCGAAGCGGGTGCTGAGGTGTTCGGGGGTGACCCCGCGGCCCTGCCACTGGAGCCGGTGCAGCTCCAGGAGCCGTTCGACCGCGCCGGGGATCTCGTCCTCGGGCACGATCCGCTCCTCGATGCCGAGCGCGTCGAGCTTGCGGAGCTTGGCGCGGGCGCGCTGGGCGCGGGCGGAGGCGAGGCGGCCGAGCAGCTCGTCCATGGGGACGGCGGGCAGCTCCAGGCAGGGCGAGTCGGCCAGTTGCCGGCGCGTGCCGGGCCAGCAGGCGTGGACGCGCTCCGCCGCGGCTCCGGGCCGTACCTCCCGCAGGTCGATCACGGCGGTACGGGCCGCGCGGGCGAGGGCCTTCGCGAGGGCGGCGGCCGCGGCGTCGGCGCAGCTGTCGTCCAGCAGGACGTCGGAGAAGTCGGAGATGGAGCCGCCGAGCTGGATCAGTACGGGGAAGGGGCGGTGGATCAGCATCAGGGGGGCGGCGGCGATCAGGACCCCGCCCCGGCGGACCAGGACGACGCGCAGGCGGCCCGGGGTGCCGTACGACAGCCACCAGGAGTGGAGCCAGGCGTGGCTCTGGAAGGGGGTGGCCGTGCGGGAGCGGCGGTAGAGGTCGTTCCAGGCGGGGGCGAGGGCGGCGAAGCCGTCGATGTCCCGGACCAGTTCGGTGGTGAACACCGAGCCGGAGACGGACCCGGCGAGGGGCGAGGAGACGGTGGTGGAGGGGGTGACCCTGGCGGGCGTGGCGGGTGCCTGGGCCGTGGTCCTGGTCGTGGGGGACGCGGGCGTCGTGCGTGTCTTCGGTTGGGTGGCCATCACACCGTTTCCGGTTGGGGCTGGGGGTGGGGGGAGTGCGAGGGGGATTCCGAGGCCGACGGGTTCGGTACGGACCCGTAGGGCGCGGCCGTCCGCCGCCGCTTGGGCCTGACCAGCAGGCCGAGGCCGCCGAGGAGGCCGCCCGCGCTGCCGCCGACGAGGGCCGCCAGCGGTGCGGAGGGCGAGACCGGGTCGGTGGGCTTCACGGCGCGGGAGAACTGGAGCACCTTGACGTTCGTGCTGGTCTGGAGGTGCGAGCCGTTGACGACGAGGGAGCGGGCCACCCCGTCGGCCATGCTGACCGCGACCGACGCGTCGGACGAGGTCGCGGTGACGGAGATCATCGGCGCGTCCGGCGAGGTCGACGTCCGTACGTTGGCCTTGAGGGTGGCGGCCGGCACCCGGGCCCACACCTGGGCGTCCCCGAGGATCGCGACCTGCGAGGCGACCCGTCCGTACGCCGTGGCGAAACCGAGGGCCGCCGCCGGGTCGGACTTCTCGGTCGGGACGACGAGGACGTAACTGGTGGCGTTGTACTGCGGGGTGCTGACCATCCCGTACACCCCGCCGGCCAGCGCGCCGATCGCCGCCGCGGCCGGCACGACCGTCCACAGCGGGGGCTTCCTGAACCTCGGCCTGGACTTCGAAGGCGCCGACGAGGGCCGGACGCCCTCGCGGCGCGGAGAACTCGATTCCTTGGTCATGGGCAACTCACTTCTCGGGTGGGAGCCGGGCCGCGCAGCGCGTTCTCGTAGACGGCCATCAGCTGTTCGGCGCTGTGGGAGATGTCGTAGTGGCGGGCGGCGTCCGGCACGGACAGGCGGTGGACCCCGGATCCCCGGGACGCTTCCTGGAACTGCCGCAGCTCCGCGATCAGTTCGGGAACGTTTCCGCTGATCTGCCGTGCCCCCGGGGCCGCTTCGGCGGGGAGATCCTCCAACGCGGGGCAGGTGACGTGCAGGACGGGCAGTCCGGCGGCCAGCGCCTCGACCACCGCGAGCCCGAAGGCCTCGTCCTGGGAGGTGGAGACGAAGACGTCCATGGCGGCGAGAAGCGCGGGCAGGTCGGGCCCGTCGGCCGGGTCGACGACGGAGGACCCGGACCCGGTGTAGGCGTCGGGCGGCGGGTCCTGGCACGCGCCGTGCAGCAGGATCCGGTCCGCCGCCCCCCGCACGTACGCCAGCCGCTGGAGCCTGACCTGCTCGGTGCCCTCGCCGACGAGCAGCAGGCGCGCGTCCGGCAGGTCGGAGACGGCCCGGACCAGCGTGTCGAACCGCTTGCTGCCGGTGAGCCGCCCCACTCCGCCGACCACAAAGGCGTCCTGGGGCAGTCCGAGGCGCTCGCGGGCGTCGCGGCGGGCGGCGGGGTCGTAGGCGAAGCGGTCGACCTCGATGCCGTTGGGCACGACGTGGATGCGGTCGCGCCGTACGCCCCAGCGTTCGAGCCGCCGGGCGACGGTGGCGGAGACGGCGACGGTGGCGGTGCCGAGGCGCTCCCCCGCGAGGTAGAGGGCGCGGGCCCCGGTGGACAGCGGCCGGCCCTCGATCTGCGCGGAGCCGAGGGAGTGTTCGGTGGCGACGACGGCCCGTACCCCCGCGAGACGCGCCGCGAACCGCCCGTACAGACAGGCGCGGTAGAGGTGCGTGTGCACCAGGTCGTACTGACCGCGCCTGACCAGCCCGGTGAGCCGGGGCAGCGCCCCGACGTCACGGTTGCCGGTCATCGCGAGGTCCCGGACGCGGACCCCGTCGGCGACGATGCCGCGCGCGACCGCGCCCGGGTTGGTGAGGGTGATGACGTCGCTGTCGGTGGGCAGCTTCCGCAGCATCAGGCGCAGTTGCTGCTCGGCGCCGCCGATGCCCAGACCGGTGATGACGTGCAGGACTCTCATGGGCGGGCCTGCTCGGGCTCGTAGGGGGCGGCGTACGGGACCGGTTCGCGGCGCCAGCGGTGCAGCCGTCGCTTGAGGTGCAGGCGCGGGCTGGTGTCGTTCTCGCCGACGTGGACGCGCGGGAGGGCGAACAGGCCGGTGAGCGGGCCGGGGTCGATGCCGACGGCGTACGCGTACCCGGCATGCCGTACGGCCCCGATGACGCGCTCGTCGACCGTCCCGTACGGATAGCAGAAGCCGGTCACCTCGGTGCCGGTGATGTCCTGGAGGAGGGCGCGGCTCTGCGCGGTCTCGGCGGCCAGTACGTCATCGTCGGCCACCGTGAGGTCGATGTGCCGCAGCCCGTGCGAGCCGACCTCCATACCCGCCTCGGCGGCCAGCCGGATGCCGTCCTCGGTGAGGAGGGGCTTGCGGGGGCCGAGGCTGTCCCACTCGTTCTCACCGCCGAGGCGGCCGGGCAGGACGTAGACGGTGGCGGTGAAGCCGTACCGGTGGAGGAGCGGCACGGCCGCCTCGTTGAAGTCGGCGTACCCGTCGTCGAAGGTCAGTCCGACCATCCGGGAGCCCCGGCCCTCGGCGCGGGCGCGGAGCAGTTGCGCCATGCCGACGCCGGCCAGTCCCCGGCGGCGCAGCCACCTGAGCTGGCGTTCGAGACGTCCGGGCGAGACCGTCACCTGGTAGGGGTCGTCCGTGCGGTCGGCGACCGAGTGGTACATGACTGCCCACAAGGGGCCTGCGGACGCTGTGTCAGCGGGCATGAGCGAGCTTTCGTGTGACGGGACGGAGGACGGTGTCGATCTCGGGGGCCCGCAGCGCGCGGGCGATCCCGAGGAACACGACGGCGATCACCACGAACGCGGACGTGGCGCCGAGGACGGGTGACGGGACGAGGACGCCGCACAGCCAGCCGGAGCCGGTCGAGGCCGCTGCGGCGGCGATGAGTTTGACCAGGGCGCCGGTCATGTACCGGGTCCTGACGGGCACGCTGTGGCGGGCGACGCCGTGCAGGAGCAGCACGGCGGTGACGGTGATGCCGAGCGCGTTGGCGGCGGCGATGCCGAGGACGCCCCAGACCTGGACGAGGAGGGCGCCCGCGACGGTGGTGAGGGCGAGGCCGGCCAGCATG
Organism: Streptomyces sp. NPDC087420; assembly: GCF_044744165.1. Taxonomy (NCBI): domain Bacteria; kingdom Bacillati; phylum Actinomycetota; class Actinomycetes; order Kitasatosporales; family Streptomycetaceae; genus Streptomyces; species Streptomyces sp. NPDC087420. Next base: position 185,212 of record NZ_JBIUXU010000009.1, on the reverse strand, counting down.
GCCAGGGCCGGGAACCAGAGGGGGCGGGCGGCGGAGAAGTAGCAGCGCACCAGCGCGCCCACGAGGGTGTGGCCGAGCAGGCCGAGCGCGTACACCCGCATCACGGCGGCCGTGGCGGCGGTGTCGGCGTGGTCGAACGCGCCGCGCTGGAAGAGGACTTCGATGATCTGCGGCGCGCAGGCGATGACGGTCGCGGCACCGACCAGGACGATGATCCCGGCCATCGCGAGGTCCCGCTCGACACGGCGGCGCGCCCGGTCGGTCTCCCCCGCCGCCATGGCGCGCGCGACCACGGGGAAGGTGACCGTGCAGAGCATCAGGGAGAGCACCATCGGCATCTGCGCGACCTTCTGCGCGTAGTTGAGGTGCGAGATGGCCCCGGCGGGCAGCGGCGCGGCCAGGAACCGCTCGATGAGGACCTGCGACTGGCGGCTGAGCGCGAACACGATGACGGGCGCGAGGAGTCCGATCGCGACGGGCGGCACCCGGGGCGTGCCCTTGGGCTCCCGCCCGGTCACCGGCCGGCGTTCCTTGAGCCTGCGCCACAGCGCCGGGCCCTGGACGAGGACCATCAGGACGCCGCCGGCCGCGACCCCGGCGGCGGCGGCCCGTACCCCCAGCCGGTCGCTGAGGAGCAGCATCGTCGTGATGATGCCGACGTTGTACGAGGTGTAGATCATCGCGGGCGCGACAAAGCTGCCGTGCGCCCGCAGCGCCGCGCTCATGTATCCGGCGAGGCCGAAGGAGAAGGCGCAGGTGGCGGTCAGCCGGGTGCAGTCGACGGCGACCTGCGGCTCGGGCAGTCCCGGCGCGAGGGCGGCGACGACCCAGGGGGCGGCGGCCACCAGCAGGGCGGCCCCGGCGGTGAGGGCGAGGAACAGCCGGGGCAGGGTCGTGCGCATCAGGACCCGTACGGGATCGGGCTCCGGGGCCTGGTGGGAGGCGCGGCGGGCGAGCGCGAGGCTGAACGCCGGGACGAGGATGAGCGCCATGGCGTCCTCGATGAGGAGCGTGGAGGCGACCTCGGGCACGGTCCAGGCGACGAGGAAGGCGTCGGTGTCGGGGCCGGCTCCGTACAGATGCGCGATGGTCTGGTCGCGGAGGAGGCCGAGGAGGGCGCCGGCGGCGGTCAGCAGGGCGGTGAGGAAGGCGGCGCGCGCCAGGAACTTCCCGGAGAAGAGGCCACCGCTCGCGCCGGACTCGCCGGTCTTCGTGCCGCTCGCGCCGGTCTCCCCGGTGGCTCCGGTGGCCGCGCGGGGCGGGACGGGCTGCGGGGGGACCCCGGGAAGGGACTGCCTGGTCTCACTCACGCCTGGGCAGCCCCGCTGTTCGCTCGGTGGTCGTCGGGGACTTGGTGGTCCGTCGGTACGGCGGCCCGGTTCAGGCCCCACCAGGCGGCGAGGCCCAGCATCACGGCGGTCAGTACGGTCGAGGGGCCGCCGATGTCCGCGTACCCGAAGTCCACCAACTGCCAGACCAGCAGCCCGCCGGTCACCAGCCCCGGTCCGGCGCCGGCCCCGGAGCGGCGGGCGGCGGGCACCCGGCGCAGCACGCACACCAGCAGCGCGGCCCAGCTGCCGGCGAGCGCGACCACGCCCACCAGGCCCTGTTCGCTGAGGACGAGCAGGTACATGTTGTGCGGGGAGAGCAGCGGCTGGCGCTGGAAGCCCGCCCCCGCGCCCGCCGTGTCGCTGGCGGCGGAGAGGGCCAGCGAGGAGTGGCTGTCGCGGTACGCGGGGAAGCCCTTGAGCCCGACCCCGGTGACGGGCCGCTCGCGCCACATGTCGGTGGCGGCGGCCCACATCGTGTACCGGTCGGTGACGGACTGGTCGGGCGCGTCGGCGACCTGGGTGATGCTGCTCAGCCGCTCGGTGATCATCTGCGAGCCGATGCCGAGTCCGCCGACGAGCACCACGCCGAGCGCGGCGGCGGCGAGGACGACCCGGGTGGCCCGGCGCACTCCGGAGAGCGCCAGCTGGAGGAGGAGGGCGACGGCGGTCGCGATCCAGGCGCCCCGGCTGAACGACAGGACGAGCGGGAGGAACAGCAGCCCGGCGCAGACCAGCGCCACCGCGCGCTGCCGCCCGGTCACGTCCCGGTCCTCGCCGAGCGCGTACCCGACGGCGATGACCAGGGCGTACGCGACGACGGTCGCCATGCCCATCACGTCCGTCGCGCCGAACGTGCCGACCGCGCGGATGTCCTCGCCCATGTACGAGGCGCCGGTGCCGGTCAGGTACTGCACGACCCCGAGCGAGCCCTGCCCGAGTCCGAGGACCACGACGGCCCCGGCGACGACGCGGAAGTCGCGGCGGTCGCGCGGGAGCAGCAGCAGCGCGGCCGGGACGAGGACGAAGATCTGGAGGTAGCGGGCCACACCGGGCAGGCTGGCGGCGGGGTCGTGGGAGGTGATCGACGCGACGGACACGCCGAGGACGGGGAGGCCGAGGACCAGCGCGGCGGTACGGGTCAGGGGGCGGGCCCGGTCGCGCAGGACCCGTACGAGACAGAAGAGGACAAGCACCCCGGACGCGGCGTCGGCCACGGTGCCGGAACCCGCGGAACCGTCACCGGCGGGTGGCGCGGGTACGGCGAGCAGCGCGACGACGGCGAGGGCGGGGAGGAGGGGGGCGAACCTCCGCAGCGGCTCGGGCCATCGGTGGGTGCCGGGGACATCGGCCGGCGGGCGGTCGTGTCGCGGGGGGTCGTGTGGGGGGCGGTCGGCGGCCGGCGGGAGGTACGCGGTGGCGGCCGTCATCAGCTGCCGGCCGGGCGGACGAGGGACGCGGCGGTCCGCAGGAGGATGCACACGTCCTGCCACAACGACCAGTTGTCGATGTAGTGGTTGTCGAAGCGCGACCGGTCCTCGATCGAGGTGTCGCCGCGCAGCCCGTGCACCTGCGCGAGACCGGTGATGCCGACGGGCATCCGGTGGCGGGCCGCGTACCCGGGGTGTGTCTTGCTGAAGTTGGCGACGAAGTACGGGCGTTCGGGACGCGGGCCGACCAGGCTCATGTCACCGCGCAGGACGTTCCACAGCTGCGGCAGCTCGTCCATCGACGTGCGGCGAAGGAAGTTCCCCACCGCGCTCATCCGGTGGTCGCCCGCGACGCTCCAGCGGGTGGCGGCCTCGTGCGGATCGGCGCGCAGGGTACGGAACTTGAGCAGGGTGAAGGGGCGGCCGTCCTGGCCGACGCGCTCCTGGCGGAACAGCACGCCCGGTCCGTCGCAGAACCGGACCGCGAGGGCGCAGGCCAGCAGGAGCGGGGAGACGGCGAGCAGGACGGGGGCCGTCATGACCACGTCCAGCAGGCGTTTGGCGAGCGCGCCGCGCCGGCGCGCGGCCGGGGGCTCCAGGCGGCGGCCGGCGTAACCCCAGACGTGCCGGGCCATGTGGCCGGACCCGGCGGTACCGCCGACCGGGGCGCCGCCCTTCGCGAGGGCCGGCTCCCACGGGCCCGTACCGACGAACCAGGTGGCGCAGCCGTACTCGTGGAACAGGCCGACGAGCGCGGGGCGGTCCCAGCGCTCGGAGCCGTCCGTGCCCGTGCCCGTTCCGTCGGGGGAAGCGATGCCGAGGCCGGAGGCGGAGCCGTTGACGGAGCCGATGGCGAGGTCGGTGCCGATGGCGAGGTCGGTGCCGTGGTCTGTAGCGGAGCCCGTACCGGAGCCCGTACCGGAGTCGACGAACACCGCCTCGGCCACCCCGTTCTGGATGACGGCGCGGTGGATCTCCTCGGTGGAGGTGAGGACGGGCAGGGTGCCCCCGTCCCCGCCCTCCTCGTGCGCGGGCGCGGCGATCCCGACGGGCCGCAGGCCGTACTCGGGGTGCTGGGCGAGGAGCGCGGCCACGCGCCGCGCCGCCGGGACCGTACCGACGACAAGGGTGGAGCGCGGCCGGTTGCGTGCCGCCGCGCGACGGCGTCCGTGGACGAAGGAGCGGCAGACACACGCGGTGGCCAGTTGCAGGGCGCCGCCCGCGAGGAGGGCCAGGAGGCCGAGGGCGTGGCCGGGGAGGAACCCGGCGAGGACGGCCGCGACCGCGCACCACGACACCGCGATCCTGGCGGCGAGCGTGGGCAGTTGGTCGAGGCCGGAGAGGACGAGGCCGGGGCGGTAGAGGCCGGCGAGCGCGTTCAGCATCGTCACGCAGAGGACCAGCGGGAGCAGGACGGCGTCGCGCTGCTCCTCGCTGAGGAAGGCGGTGGAGAGCACGGCGGCGAGCGAGTCGCCCGCGAGGAGCGGCAGCCGGAAGCGGAGCGGGGCACCCGCCGGACGGCGGGACGCCACCGCCACGCGGTCGGGCGTGTCCCGGCGCGGGACGGCGACGGAGATCCGCCCCCGGGGCCGGCGCCCAGGAGGATGCGGGCCGGGTGCCTGACGGCCGGAGGGCTGACGCACCGTGGACGGGCGTCTCGTGGACGGGCCGGCCGGGCGCGCGCGCCCCGACGGCGGGGGAACGCTGGCGCTTTCCGTGGTCACTGGGGGATCGGCTCCCTGCGTTCGGGGCGCGGCACGGCGGCCACGTCGCGGTACACGTCCGCGATGGCCCGCGCGGTCTGCCGCACGTCGTAACTGCTGAGTACGTGCCGGCGGCCCTGACTGCCGACGGCTTCGCGCAGTGGCCTGTCGCGGAGCAAAGCGCTCACGGCCTCCGCCAGCGCGGGCGGGTCCTCGGGTGGAGTGAGAAGGAGAGCCTCCCGGCCCGGCGGCAGGCTCTCGCGCGCGCCGTCCACGTCACTGAGGACAACGGGGCGGCCACACGCCATCGCCTCCAGGGGGGCGACCGCCATGCCTTCCCAACGGGAGGGAAGGACGACCAGATCGGCCGCCCGGTACCAGGGCGTGGTGTCCGGTACGGCTCCGGCGAACAGCACGGAGGGCGGGGCCGCGTCCCGCAGCGCCGAGGACTCGGGTCCTTCGCCGACGAGTACCAGCCGCGCCCCCGGGACCTGGCGGGTGATCAGCGGCCAGGCGCGCAGCAGGATGTCCTGCCCCTTCTGACGGCACAGCCGGCCGACGCAGACGACGAGCGGGGCGGCGGCGGGCAGCTCGGCGAGGAGCGGGAGCGCCGCGCGGAGGGCGGCCGGGTCCGCCGCCGGTTCGGCGGGGGGCCGGAAGCGGTCGAGGTCGACGCCGTTGTGGACGACGACCCAGGAGGCCCGTACACCGGCGCGCTCGCCCGTACGCCGCTCCGCCTCGCTCACGCAGACGACCCGGTCGGTCCAGCGGGTCGCCCACCGCTCCCAGCGCCGGGCCAGGAGGCCCGTCACCCCGCCGACCGCCTCGAACGACCAGGCGTGCGGCTGGAAGACGGTCGGGACACGGCCCCGGACGGCGAGGCGTCCGGCGAGGCCGGCCTTCGCGCTGTGGGCGTGGAGCAGATCGGGGCGTACGTCCTCGACGACCCGGGCCACCTGCCGTGTCTCCTCGTACAGACCGGGTCCGGGGTCGCGGGTGGCCCGCCACTCCCGTACCTCCGCGCCCCTGCGGGCGGCTTCCGCGGCGAGCGGTCCCTCCCCGGGACAGGCGACCACCACCCGCGTCCCCGCGGCGACCTGAGCCCCGGCCAGATCGAGGACCACCGTCGCGACCCCGCCGTCCACCGGCTGGACGAGATGGAGCGCCGTGAAGCCGGTCCCCGGCCGGTGCCGCTGTGGCTGCACGCGCAACTCTTTCCACTCGTGGACCCACGGAGCCGAGCCCCGTGCTGCTGCCTCTACGAGAAACGCACCGGGAGGGGCGGAGTCACGCCCGACAGCGAATCGAACGCAATGCCGATACGGTCCGGGCGTGTCGCTGAATTCCATACACAAACACCCGGGAACCTTTACAGAGACCGGGCTGAAAATCACGCCAGACGCGCTGGAACTCCCGGAAAAATGCTGAACGTACAACCGGACTCGCGTTTACGGAAAACGTCCCGGATATCGGCCCGCGGCGCCCCGCCGCCGAGCCCTCGGGCCAATTGGCGGGGGGATAGGCACGCTCATTGGTCCCCCGCCGTCCCCTGTCGACGCTTGTTCTCGCCTGTCGTCGCCTGTACCTCTCTCTCGCCCTCTGTTCGAACCGCGTCGATCACCGCGCATCACCGCCCATCACCCCGCATCACCGCGCATCACTGCCGATCACGTGACCCGGTGACAACCCCCGCTATCGGGCACGGGCACGTTTTGTGTCCGCGCGTGCCCGGCCGACAGGCGAGCTTCACTCATTCGGGCGCGCAACCGATGGCCTGCTCCTGCGTTGATGGATGAGTCGGGCAACTGCGCCCGCCATGCCGTTCCCTTTATCACCGAGGAGCCCTCCCCCATGTCGCGTATCGCCAAGGCTGTTGTTCTGTCCACCGCGGCTGCCGCCGCCGTCGCCGGTGCGTCCGGCGTTGCCTTTGCCGACGCCGGTGCGGCGGGCGCGGCCGTCGGTTCCCCCGGTGTGCTCTCCGGCAACCTGCTCCAGATCCCGGTCCACATCCCCCTGAACGTCTGCGGCAACACGGTCGACGTCATCGGCCTGCTCAACCCGACCTTCGGCAACACCTGCGTCAACGCCTGACCTCTGGTCACTTCGTCTTCGACGCCAGGAAGAGCCGCCCACCCCTCGGGGGGAAGGGCGGCTCTTCCGCTGTACGGGTGTGGCCCCGCCACCCTTTCGGCGGCGGGGCGCCGACCGCCGTGGCGCCGGGCGGTGACAGGTCGTACCAGGTCAGGGGAGGTACGACCACCAGTCGGCCGACAGTGCGTCAGCTGCCCGATCGGTTGCGGGCCGCAGTCGTGGAACCCACGGTGAAACCAACGTTCCCGACGCACCCCCGAAAGGACACCTGCATGCGTCCCCTGCTGTCACGTCGCGCCGCCACCGCCGCCGTCTGCGCCACGCTGATCCTCGGTACCGCGGGCCCGGCCGTCGCCGCCTCCCACGCCGCCACCGAAGCCGCCGCGCTCGGGTCGGCCCTCTCCGCCCGTCACGACGCCGGCGTCGGCACCCCTCGCGCGCCGCTCCCCACCGCCGACGCCCTCGGCAAGCAGGTCAAGCCGCTGACCGAGGTGGCCGGCGTCCTCACGCCCGTCACCGCGCTGGTCACCGAGGTGCTGAAGGCCGACAACGGAAAGCTGCCGGCCGCCGACGCGGCCAAGCACTCGGCGGCGATCAAGGACGCGCTGGCGCTCGTGGGCAAGGCGGCCCCGGCCGCTCCCGTCACTCCCGGCACTCCCATCGTTCCCGGCACTCCCATCGCCCCCCTCGCTCCCAAGCCGGCTGTTCCCGGTCCCGAGCAGGCGGACGACCACTTCCAGACGCTCCCGGCCGACGCGAAGAGCGACGCTCTCGCGGCGGTACGGAAGTCGACGGACGGCCTGGTCAAGGCCACCGCCGCCGCGGCTCCGGCTGACGTGCTCGCCCAGATCCAGGCCGTACTCGCGTCGCTCATCACCCTGCTCACGAACCTGCTGAGCGGTGTCCTGCCCGACCTGCCGGCGCTGCCCGCCACCCCGGGCGCGCCCAAGCTCCCGACCGTCCCCACGGTGCCTCAGCTCCCGGTGACCCCGGGGCAGTCCTCCTGAGCGTCCCCCGCCCGTGAGAGCGGGCCGTCACACCCTCCCGCGCCCGGGCCCCTCAGTGAGGGGTCCGGGCGCGGGGGATTTGATACGAGAATAGGCCGAGTCCCCTTCATTCGGGTGGCCTGCCCAGAATTCCTTCCGCACGGAGTTTCCGGCGCGTCCGGGAATCGTTACCCATGACGAGGCCACGCAAGCGAAACCTCCAAGAGGCCCGTACGAAAGGTGAGTTGTCTCGCCGCCCGTCCTGCCGCTTGTCCCGCCGCTTGTCTCCCCGCCTCGCAACTGACATCGCTGAAAGAAGGATTCAAGAATGAAGCCCATGAAGGTCGCCGCGGTCGTCGCCGGTTCCATGATGGCGCTGGGTGCCGCCAGCCCCGCCTTCGCCGCCGAAGGCTCTTCCTCGATGAGCCTGAACGGCGCCGTCAACACCCTGGCGAGTGAGGGGCTGCGCAGCGGTTCGCCGCTGAACACCAACGCGCTCGACTCCAAGAACAAGGGCTCGCTCGTCAACGCGGTCAAGGACACCGCGGCGACCCTGAGCAAGTCGAAGGGCAACAAGCTGCTCGGTGGAATCCCGCTGGGCAAGGCGCTGGGCAAGTAGCACCGGACCTTCCGGAACGCGGTTCGCCGCCGCCAAGTTCGCCGTACCGGCCCCCGCCCCGTTCGCCGGGGCCGGGGGCCGAACTGCTCGTACCGACCTGATCAGCCTGGTCGTACCGACCTGATCAGCGGTCGGTCAGCTGATCCAGAAGTCCCACCAACGGGTGAGGATCAGCATCCCGATGATCCCGATGTGCAGCACGGGCAGAACCCACGTGAACTCGCCCAGCAGGCTCCGCAGCCCGGCGGGGGCGGGGATGATCCCGTGGCGGAGGTTGTGGGAGGTCACGTACCAGAACATGACGATCGTGCCGACCCACGCCAGACAGCACCACAGGCACAGCGAGTTGATGTTGTAGAGGGACTGGTACTGGAGCCAGGTGCAGAATCCGACCCCGAACAGCGTGCCCGCGTTCAGCCCCAGCCAGAACCACCGGCGATAGCGCGCCCCGGCCAGCAGCGCCAGACCGATCCCCATCACCACCGGATACGTCGCCAGCCCCAGCATCGGATTCGGGAACCCGAAGACCGACGCCTGCGCGCTCTTCATGATGTTCCCGCACGACACCACCGGATTCAGACTGCACCCCGGCGTGAAATTCGGGTCCTCCAGCAGCTTGAACTTGTCCAGCGTAATCACCCACGCCGCCAGCAGCCCCATCGCACCGGTGATCACCAGCATGACCGCGAACGCCCGGACACCGCCCGGGGAAAGGCCCGTTCCGTCCGCCGCCGCCGTCTCGTCCTTGGCGTGTTTCCTGTTTCCTTCGCCGGCTGTCGCATTGCCGACCAGTGCTGATGCCATGCTTCTCAGGCTCCCTGCGTGAGGCGATGCTTTCCGCGCTCCGTGCGTGAGGCGATGCTTTCCACTCCCGCCACCCGGCGCCGTCTCAGCCGCGCAGGCTCCGTACCGGCAGCAGGCAGTGCGCGGCGCTGGAAAGCACCTCGTCGTCCCCGATGAAGGCGCGCAACCGCTCCTCGGTGACGGGCTTTCCGGGCGTCCCCGACGTCCACGGCCGGGTGGCGACCATGAAGTAGACGTGCCCGATCTCGCGCGCGTCCTCCTCCCACTCCGGCGGGACGGGGCACTGCGCGTTGAGGTACGGCATGGTCAGGACGGCCCGACCCGCCTCGACCAGCAGCTTGATCCCGAGGCCGGGATTGCGGGAGACGTCCACCAGATCGCCTCCGGGCTTCAGCCCGACCTCGCCGAGGACGGTCCGCATGGTCTCCTCGCCGACCTCCGGACCCTCGCGGCCGTCGCCCAGTGAATAGGCGAGCAGATAAGGCGCGTTGCGTTCTTCGGCGGCGGGATCGCTGGTCCAGGGAATCACCGAAAGGGTGCCCAGGAGAGGGGTGTACCGAAGGGTGTTCGCGGCGGTGTGGGGAGTGGTCATGCTTCCGCACAGTAGCGGCCCGCGGGGAATGTTCGTGAGTCCGCGTCACCCGAGTGGGCGAGCGCACTCCTATTTCGTTCTCCTGTACGAGAGTTGGTCCCGCGTGTACGAGAGTTGGTCCCGCGCTGGAGCCTCCTCTTCGTGGCAAGCTCCTTGACCACACCCCGACCCGAGAGGAATTCCCATGACCACGCTGGCAGAACAGGCCGCGGTAGGGGGAGAAAAGCCGGAAGGACCGAGACCGGATCTCGGGGATCCGTCGTTCTGGCAACTTCCGCACGCCGAACGCCTGCGCGCGTTCGCTCTTCTGCGTCAATGGGACGCACCTCAGTACTTCGTGGAGCGGGAAAAGGGGCGGGGCCGGCGGGAGCGGGGATTCCACGCGCTGGTCACACACGCGGACGTGGTCGAGGCGAGCCGTAACCCCGAGGTGTTCGCCAGCGCGCCGGGCGCCACGACACCCGAACCGGCCCGCTGGGTGCGCGCGCTGTTCGGCGACTCCCTGGTCAATCTGGACGGCCCGCTCCACGCGCAGCTGCGCCGTATCGTCTCCCGGTCCTTCACTCCGCGGATCCTGGGGCGGACGGAGGAGGACATCCGGGCGGTGGCGGCCCGGATCGTGGACGACGTGCTCGCGGACGGAGGTGCCGGGGCGGTTCTTTCCGACCGGCCGGGGGACTTCGTCACGGCGGTCGCGTCCCGGATGCCGTTCGAGGTCATCTGCAATCTGATGGGCATCCCGGAGAAGGAACGGCCGGCGATCCTCGGCCAGGTGAACCGCGCCTCGGGTGACACGGGGGTGGCGCGGGCGGCTCGCGACCGGTTCCGGATGCCGGGCAAGGGTCTGCGGGCGCTCGCCTCGATGCAGGGCATGGTGGCGGACCTGGGCCGTGAACGCCGTAAGAACCCCACCGACGACCTGGTCTCGATGCTGGTCAGTGCCGACGTCGACGGCCAGGCACTGACGGATCGCCAACTGGGCGCGTTCTTCTCCCTCCTGATGGTCGCGGGGGTCGAGACGACCAGGAACGCCATCGCGCACGGCCTGGACCTGCTGACCCGCCATCCGGAGCAACGGGCTCTGCTGATGGAGGACTTCGACCGGTACGCGGACGGCGCGACGGAGGAGATCGTGCGGCACTCAACGCCGATCATCCAGTTCCGGCGCACGCTCACCCGGGACCACCGGATGAACGGCCACACCTTCCGCAAGGGCGACAAGGCCGTCCTGTTCTACGCGTCGGCCAACCGCGACGAGACCGTCTTCACCGACCCGGACGCCTTCGACATCACCCGGAGCCCGAACCCCCATGTCGGGTACGGGGGCGGGGGGCCGCACTACTGCCTCGGTACGTACCTCGCCAAGCAGGAGATGAAGGCGCTGTTCCGCGAACTGCTGACGCGGGCACCCGACCTGCGCGCGACGGCCGCGCCGGTCCTGGTCCCGTCGAACTTCGACAACCGGGTGCGGTCGATGCCGTACGCGGTCGGGAAGGGGTGAGGGGCGCGGCGCGTGCCCCGCCCTCTCGGCCCTCTCGGCCCTCTCAGTCTCTCCGTACCAAAAACCGCTCGGCGTCCGCGCGCCGTACATGCCATGGTGTGCGGATGTTGATCAGAGAAGCCACCGCGGCGGACTGGCCCGCCATATGGCCCTTCTTCCAGGAGATCGTCGCTGCGGGCGACACCTTCACGTACGCGACCGACCTGACGGAGGAGGGCGGGCGGGACATGTGGCTCCTGCCGGCCCCGAACCGTACGGTCGTCGCCGTCGACGACGCCGGGGCCGTCCTGGGCACGGCGAAGATGAACACCAACCAGATGGGCAACGGTTCGCACATCGCGAGCGCGAGCTACATGGTGGATCCGGCGCGTGCGGGGCGGGGTGTGGGCCGGGCGCTGTGTGAGTACACGGTGGAGTGGGCGCGGGCGGCGGGGTTCCGGGGGATGCAGTTCAACGCGGTGGTGGAGACGAACGAGTACGCGGTGAGGCTGTACCGCTCGCTCGGCTTCGAGGTGGTCGGCACAGTGCCGGGGGCGTTCCGGCACCCGGCGAAGGGGTATGTGGGGCTGCACGTCATGCACCTGGCGCTCTGACGTTGTTCACCGAGGCGCCCTTGCAGATTTGACATGCTACGGACATGCTTTTGGAGCGTGGTCTACCCGCATAGATCCACAGCTCCACAGCCTCGGAGTTCCAGAACTCCAGAGCTCCACAGATCCGCAGCTCCACAGATCCGGCGCAGTCCTGAACGCCCCCTACCGCCGCCGCGTCGAGAGGCGCACGCGGCCAGCCTCCAGGAGGATCGCTTGAGCCCGTCCCGCATGTCGCGCACGTCCCGCACGCGCCGCAGTGCCCTCGCTCTCGCACTCTGCGCCGCCACTGTCGCCACCCTGCAAGGGGTGGCGTCGCCGACGGCAGGCGCCGCGCCAACCTCCTCACCGTCCACCTCCACCTCCCCCTCCACGGTCGGCCGCATCGAGGACAGCACGGCCCGCGCCTTCGCCGAGTCGCTCAGCGAGGGGAGTTGGCGGACCCAGGTCCGTACCGCCGCGCTCGCCTCGGACCAGATCGACCTCCGCGCGCTGACCGGCCGGACCACAACCCGGGCCGGCGGCGCCCTGGAACCGGCGATCGCCACCGCCGACCGACGCATCGCGGAGGCCAAGGGCCTGGCCGCCGACACGGGCTCCCTGCTGCGCCTGCGCCTGGCCGCCCCGTCGATGCGGGACGAACTGGTTTCGGGTACGGCCCCGTTGGTCGCGGCGGCCACCACGGACGACAGCGCGGAGACGATCACCGCGTACGACAGCCGGGGCCGCGCCCACACCCTGGACGCCCGACGGACGCCGGACCGCCCGGTCTACGTGGTGGACATCGACGTGTCGCGGGCCATGGCAGCAGGCCTGAAAACGCTCAACAAGGAACTGACAACCCGGGGCCTGACCACCCCCAAGCCCTCCACCGCCCCCAACTCGCCCACCCGGTCGGCGGCGGCAGGCTTCTGGACGACCAAAATCGACTCGGTCCAGCTGTCGAGCGACGAGGAGCCCTGGGTCTCGGGTGACGCCGAGGTCTTCTCGATCGTCAGCGGCTTCGGTTTCGACGGCAAGGTGCGCGTCGACACGGTCGACATGCCGTACCTGGACAACGACGGCACCACGTACTACCCGAACCAGATTCTCGTCAACTGGTCCTCGTACAAGTACAACCTCGCCGACGTGGTGATGATGGAGGACGACGGCGACACCAACTACCAGGCCCTGGCCAAGGCCCTGGCGGACGCCCTCCTCACCATCACCGACCTGGGTGCCTACATCCCGCTGGTGAACGCGATCCTCGACGCGATCCCCGTCTCCTGGTGGACCAACGACCCGGACTACGTGGACTCCTGGTACACCCTGGCCAACACCTCCACAGGCCGCCTCAACGGCGCCCGGGCCAACGGCTGGCTGACGGTGACCCCGTACTTCGTCACCCAGTCCTAGCCCGACTCTCTCCCCCACGGTACGGCGAGAGGGAGGGAAGGGACCGTTCCCCGAGGGCAACGGCCCCTTCCCTCCCTCTCAGAGGGCGATACGTGAGCGCATAGGTGTTTTGTCTTCAGGTGCGGCAGATGATGGGCCGGATGGCGGACCCGAGCCTGGTGGTGCTCGATACGCAGATTGTGCACGCGTCGGCCGGAGTGCCCGCTGTGTCGACGGGACGTGATGCGGCGCAAATGCGCCGAACCGCAAGCTCGGCCTGGCCGTTGACGCGTTGGGGCTGGTAATCGCGGTGGTCGTGGCGGCCGCGTCCGCGCACGAAAACGCCCTCGGGATCGCACTGTTGGACAAGGTCGTCGCCGACACCGACACCGTGGAGAAGGCCCTGGTCGATCAGGGCTTCAAGAACGCTGTCCTCGCGCATGGGGAAGGTGGGCATCGCGGTGGAGGTCGTGGAGCGCAACCCCGCGCAGAGCGGGTTCGTTCCCCGGGCCAAGCGGTGGGTAGGGGAGCGCACCTTAGGGATCTTGATATTTTACCGCAGGCTGGTGCGCGACTACGAGCACCTGCCCCGCAGTTCGGAGTCGCGGGTGTACTGGGCGATGACCGCGGTGATAGTGCGCAGGCTGACCGGGGCGACCACGCCCGCCTGGCGCACCGCATGACCGGCGGGGAGTTGACGCTGCCCGATCCGCAGCCGCCCGCGCCCCCGGCACCGAAACTGCCGGATCATGCGGCCTACCAGCAGATCATGGCGGTGTTCGCCGCCGCTGACCATCCGCTGCGGGCGCGGCAGATCTGCGAGGCGATGGACCTGACGATCGAGCCGAACAACGTCAACAACATTTCGCCTGAAGCTCAAGCGGCTGACCGACCGCGGGATCCTCGTCGAGATCGAGCAGGGCTCGTTCACCCAGCCCCGGCCATAGCCGTCCGCCACCGCCGCGGCCCGCCCGCTCCCTCTGAAGGATCTTGGAGCCTCGCCGTTCGGTTCCTTGTCGCCTTCGAGTGGCTTTGGGTGATTTCTACTGGGCGCCCAGTCGCTTGTTCATCGTGTCGAGTGTCGGCCAGGGAGGTCCGTCGTGCAGTGCGCGCAGGAACGCCTCTCCGTTGAGCCTCCCGTTCGGAAACTCGTCGCCCAGCTCCCAACGCCAGGCTGCGACCATCGCGAGGACGAGCTCGCGGCACTCGTCCAGCAGCCCTTGGTCGAGGTTCGGATAGTGCCCGCAGACCATCTCGGGAGCATGGGCGAGGTCGAACTCGACGGGTCCACGGCAGCACGTCTCAAAGTCGATGAACAACGGGCCGTTTGCCGTGCTGAGCACATTGCCTGGATGCGGCTCGCCGTGGAGCAGTTGCTCCACGGCGCCGCGCTCCTCGATCGCCTTGCGCAGGCTTGCGAGTCTGCCGCTGAGGAAGACGCGCTCTGTGTCGGCGAGCTCCGGCGAACGTTCCGGGTCGGCAACGACGTCTTCTGCCTCCGTGATGCGGCCGGTGAACCGTTGGCTGGGCACCTCGGCCTCGCGCATGCCGGCGTGCAGCCGCTCAAGCGCCTGGGCGTAGTCGACTGGTGACAGGTGAGGTGTCACGGGCTCGTAGTAGATCCACAGCGTCACGGCGAAGCCATCGCGGGTGTACACGACCGGGTCCGCCCGGGGCTCCAGGGGACACACCGGGCTTCCGACCTCGGTGAGCCGCCGAGCGAGCTCGACTTCGAACTGTGCAACCTCTTGCCCCACAGGGGCGACTCGGGCAAAGACGTCGCATGGCGTCAGCCGCAGGGCCAGCTTGTTCGAGTTGTGGAGCACGACTGCGTCGCTGACGGGCAGGCCGAGCGATACGGCGACCGCAGTCGCAGCCGCCTTCGCACGCGTAACGTTGGACATCTCCATTCCCAGATCCTGGCGTACCGGCAGCCGGTAGTCTCCTCGATTTCTGCGTCAGGCGCGGATCCGGCTTGCGCGGCGGCCGCACACGTTCCGGTGACATCCACAGTGACATCGCGTTACATGCCGCCCTCTCAGGAGCGCGGTGATACGCCTTGTTGGCGATGCGCCAGCCGTCGTCGGTGCGGACCAGCAGGAAGACGTCGGTGAACGTGTCCGCGCCGTGCGAGAGCGTCATGGTGGCGGTCGCGACGGTGCCGTGGACCTCTATGGAGTCGATACGGCGGGTGCGGGCCGGCTCGTCCGATGCCGGCCGGCCCTGGAAGAGAGCGCGGTACTCGACATCGCCATCGTCACCGACGCTCCGCCGGGGCTGGCCGTCGACCCACGGGTCGAGCGCCGGTTCCTCGGGCTGGACGAGATGGTCGTCGTCCTGCCCGCCGGCCATCCGCGGGCCGGGCGTGCGCCGGTGCGCATCCAGGCGCTGGCCGACCAGACCTGGGCCGAGGACGACGACGGCTCCGCGGCGCTCCTGCACCAGCACGCCGCCCGCGCCGGAGTCAGCGTCCGCGTCGGCCTCACCGCGGCCGATCTGGCCGGCAAGCTTGCCCTGGTCGCCACCGGTCACGCGATCGCGTTGATCCCCGGAGTGCTGACGAGCGCGCTGCGGGCCGACGTCACCACGGTCGGCCTTGTGGACCCGCCGACCCGCGGCGTCTACGCGATCACGCCGCGCCGTGACCCCCACCCCCGCGCGGCTCCCCTGCTCGAACTACTCGCCGCGGCCTTCGCCTCCATCCGTCCGGCCCGGGCTGCTCACCGGTCCGGCGCGACGGACTGCCACCCCGCCGCACCGGCGCCCCAGGACGACATCACGGAATCCTGACCCGGGATCGTGGCGCTCGGGATGCCTGCGGACCCCAACTGCTGTACGCGCTTCCACAACGACGAAGTCCCGTCCGATCACAGTGATCGAACGGGACTCGTAAACCGCCTACGAGCTAACTCGCGAACGGCCCTTGCAGTGGACCTGAGGGGATTCGAACCCCTGACCCCCTCGATGCGAACGAGGTGCGCTACCAGACTGCGCTACAGGCCCTTGCAACGAGTGAAACCTTAGCACCCCCGTCGCCGTGCCCGGAAATCCGTTGGGGCTGTCGGCGGCTGGTCACAGGGTGGTCGTCACTCGTTGGCCGCTCGGGGGCGGTCGCCCTCCTCGTACTGGTCGAAGAGGGGGGTCCTGCCCCGGTCGCGGGTGCGGCGGGGTGGCGGGGTGCGCTGGGCCGGGGGTGGTGGGGGTGCCTCCGGGGTGGGCTCCGCCGTCGAGGAGCGGGCCGCGCTCCAGGTTTCCGGGTCGCCGACCTCGACGCCGCCGTTCGCGCGGGGGGCGACCGGGGCCGTGACGTACGTCGGGAGCGGGACCGGGACGGGCTCCCAGCTGTCGCCCCGTGCCGGGCCGCGTTCGCGCTGCTGGTCCACCCACTCCGCGTGGTCGGTCTGCTCGACCAGGGCGCGGCGTCCCGCCTCCTGCGGCGAGACCGTCGCGGGGGGTTCCGGGTCCGGGTGGGACGCGGGCGCCTCCTCGTCCGGCTCACCGGCTCCGCCACCCGCGCCGGCGGGCGGCGGCTGGTGGCGGCGCGGGCGGTTCTCCCGCAGGCGCTGCGCCGCCGCCTCGGCCCTGCGCCGGTCCATGGTGAAGGCGAAGCGCCGTCGTTCCTGGCCGCGCAGATGCACGATGTAGACGCTGAGCAGGACCGCCGGGGCTGCCGGTGCCCAGAGGAGTCCCAGGCCTCCCACCGCCGCCACGATCGCGCCGAGCGTGAAGGCCAGGAAGAGGAGGACGGTGGTACGGCGACGGCGCGCGAGGACCTGCGAGCGCTGCGCGCGCCGGGCGCGTTCCGCCGCCGCCCCCGACTGCCGTCCCGCACGCGGACGTACCGCACGGGGACGTACCGCACGCGGGACACGTACCGGACGGGCCGTACGGGACGGGCGGAACGTACGTTCCGGACGGGCGGGCGCGGGCTCCGGGACCGGGGCGTGCACCTGCGCCGGTCCCGATACCTGGGCCGCCGCCTGCCGGGGTGGCGCGAGGCGCTGCGCCGGAGGTCTGGGGTGCGCCTTGGCCTCCCCGCGAAGCTCCGCGGGGATCTCCAGGCGCGCCTCGGTCCGGTCCGGGGGCGCGGAAAAGGCCCGGACGTCGACGGAGCTCATCGACTCCGCCCGATCGTCCGGTTCGACGTCGGAACCCGCCTCCTCGGCGGCGCGTACCTGTAGCTCCTTGGCGTAACGACGCTCCATGGCGCCCCGGCCGGACAGCAACCGGATCGCGGTGCTGAACCGTTCCGTCGGGCGCGCCTCGTTGAGCTCGTCCTGCCTGCGGAGCCACATCGGCACCAAGTAGGCGGCCCAGGCCCCGACGATGACTGCGTAGATGAGGCCGCTGCTGCTCACGGTTCACACCGTAGAGGGGTTCGCGCGAGGGCATCCGCCAATTGGGCCGGTGTGTCGCACGATCTGGCTGATATCACGGACTTTTTTTGTGATTGTTCAGATCGCTTGATGGTCACATCGGACCGAATTCGAACACTTATTTTATTTCCGTGACGTTCCCGGCCTCCGCGCCTGGTGCCAGCGGTGGACCAGCCCCTCCGGGGCCTCCTCCGCCGTGAGTACGTAAATGAGATGGTCCCGCCACGCTCCGTCAATGTGGAGATAGCGCGGGCGCAGCCCCTCCTCGCGGAATCCCAGCTTTTCGACGACGCGGCGGCTGGGCCCGTTCTCCGGGCGAATGCAGATCTCGACGCGGTGCAGCCCCACCGAACGGAAGCAGTGGTCGACCGCCATGGCCACCGCCGTCGGCATGACGCCGCGCCCGGCGACCTCACGGTCCACCCAGTAGCCGACATGCCCCGAGCACATGGAGCCCCAGGTGATCCCGGCGACGGTCAACTGCCCCACCAGCCGCCCCTGGTACTCGATGACAAACGGCAGCATCCGGCCCGCGTTCGCCTCGGCGCGCAGGTGACGGACCATCTGCCGGTACGTGGGCCGCTGGGCGAGCGGCGCACCCGGGGCCGGCGGCGGAATCGTCGCTTCCCAGGGACGCAGCCAGTCGCGGTTACGCCGGTTGACCTCTCGCCAGGCGCGCTGGTCGCGCATCCTTATCGGACGGAGTGTCACGTCTCCGTCCACCAGCAGCACCGGCCAGGAGGGGTTCATCCGGAGGTACGGGGGTGATCGCCGCCGCGGAGCTGGTCCACGGCATGGATGAGCAGCTTGCTGAGGACGGCGAGACCGTCGCGCACGCCGCCGGCCGAGCCCGGCAGGTTGACGATCAGCGTCCGGCCGGCCACGCCCGCGAGCCCGCGCGAGAGCGCGGCGGTGGGGACCTTGGTGGCGCCCTGGGCGCGGATCGCCTCCGGGATGCCGGGGATCTCGTGGTCCAGGAGGCGCCGGGTGACGTCCGGGGTGCGGTCCGTGGGGGAGATGCCCGTACCGCCCGTGGTCAGGATGACGTCGTACGCGGCGGCCACGCCGTCACGCAGCGCCCGCTCGACCGGGTCGCCGTCGGGGACGACCTTCGGGCCCTCGACGGAGAAACCGAGCGCGGTGAGGCCCTCGACCAGGATCGGGCCGCCCGTGTCGGCGTAGACACCGGCGGCGGCGCGGTTGGAGGCGGTGACGACCAAGGCACGGTAGGGGGCGGAGGGGGGAGGGGTGGCGGCCTGGAGTGCGGGATCGTCCGTCATGTCGTACTCCCGTCTCCGGCCCCGCGCGTCCACGTGCCCGACTTGCCGCCGGTCTTCTCCTCGACCCGTACGTCCGTGATCACCGCGCCCTTGTCGACCGCCTTGACCATGTCGACCACCGTGAGCGCGGCCACGGAGACCGCGGTCAGGGCCTCCATCTCCACGCCCGTACGGTCCGTCGTCCTCACCGTCGCCAGGATCTCGACGGCGTCGTCCGCGACCGCCAGGTCCAGCGTGACACCCGAGACGGCGAGCGGATGGCAGAGGGGGATCAGGTCCGGCGTCCGCTTGGCGCCCATGATGCCGGCGATACGGGCCGTGGCGAGAGCGTCCCCCTTGGGCACTCCCCCGCCCCTGAGCAGCTCGACGACGCGCGGCGAGACGAGGACACGTCCGCTGGCGCGGGCGGTGCGCGCCGTGACGTCCTTCGCCGAGACGTCGACCATGCGGGCCGCGCCCGACGCGTCGAGGTGGGTCAGCCCCTCCGTCCGTCCCTCCGCCTGTCCCGACGGAGGGACGGGCGGAGGAGCTGATGGAGGATCTTGCTGAGACGGTCCGGAGGTCTCCCCCCGGTTAAACGCGGTCATTGCTGTGAGCGCTCCCGGTCCGGGCCCGAGAGGGCCTGTGTGGGCTGACACGGTACCGCCACCCCGGGGCGGTCAACCGATCAGGACCACGTCGAGTTCCGTGCCGGGTTCGACCGACACGGCGTCCTCCGGGACCACGGCCAGCGCGTCGGCGTGGGCGAGGGCCGCCACGAGGTGGGACCCGGCGCCGCCGACCGGCGCGATCGTGCCCGCCTCCGCGTCGTACTTCGCCCGCAGGAACTGCCGTCTGCCACTCGGCGAGGTCAGCGGCTTGTCGCTGACCAGCGTCGCGCGGACCGTCTGGCGGTGGACGTCCTCCAGGCCCATCAGGGCGCGGATCGCGGGCCGTACGAACAACTCGAAGGAGACATAACACGAGACCGGATTGCCGGGCAGCGCGAGCAGCGGGACGTGCTCCGCCCCGATCGAGCCGAAGCCCTGGGGCTTGCCCGGCTGCATCGCCAGCTTGCGGAAGTCGATGCCGCTGCCCGGTTCGTCCTCGTCTCCTACGGAGGACAGCGCCTCCTTGACGACGTCGTACGCCCCGACGCTGACGCCGCCCGTGGTGACGAGGAGGTCCGCGCGGATCAGCTGGTCCTCGATGGTGGCGCGGAGCGTCTCGGCGTCGTCCGTGACGGCCCCGACGCGGTACGCGATGGCGCCCGCGTCCCGGGCCGCGGCGGTGAGCGCGAAGCTGTTGGAGTCGTAGATCTGGCCCGTACCCAACTGCTCGCCGGGCTGGACCAGCTCGCTGCCGGTGGACAGGACGACCACGCGCGGGCGCGGCCGTACCCGGACGGAACCGCGGCCGATGGCCGCCAACAGCCCGATCTGCGAGGGGCCGAGCACCGTACCGGCCTTGAGGGCGAGATCGCCGGCCCGTACGTCGCTGCCCTGGGCGCGGACATGGCCGCGGGCCTCGATCGAGCGGTAGACCCGGACCTCGCCGCTCCCCCCGCCCGGTGCGTCGCCCGCGGGGCGCATGGAGGTCGCCGGGCCCTCGCCCGTACCCCCGTCGGTCCACTCGACCGGCACGACGGCCTCGGCCCCCGGCGGGAGCGGGGCGCCCGTCATGATCCGGGCGGTCTCCCCCGGGCCGACCTCGGGCAGATCGCCGCTGCCCGCCGCGACGTCGCCGATGACGGTGAGCACGGCGGGGAACTCGTCCGTGGCGCCCGCCACATCGGCCGTACGGACCGCGTACCCGTCCATGGAGCTGTTGTCGAACGGCGGCAGGGCCACCGGCACCGTGACGTCCTCGACCAGGACGCAGCCCTGGGCGTCGGGCAGTTGCAGCTCGATGGGTTCGAGCGGGTGGATGGCGGCGAGGATGTCCGCGAGGTGCTCGTCCACCGACCACAGCTGCTCGTGGCGGGCCACCGGAGCCGATTCTGCCGTGCTGCTCAAAGCGCTACATCTCCTCGCTGACATAACTGCGGAGCCAGGCGCGGAAGTCCGGGCCCAGGTCTTCACGTTCGCACGCGAGTCTGACAATGGCACGCAGGAAGTCGCCGCGGTCGCCTGTGTCATACCGGCGGCCCTTGAAAATCACACCGTGGACCGGTCCGCCGACCTTCTCGTCCACCGAGAGCTGCTGGAGGGCGTCGGTGATCTGGATCTCACCACCGCGGCCCGGCTCGGTCTTGCGCAGTATCTCGAAGATCGCGGGATCGAGCACGTAGCGGCCGATGATCGCGTAGTTGCTCGGCGCGTCGGCCGCGTCGGGCTTCTCGACCAGGTCGTGGACCTTGACCACGTCACTGTCGCCCGTGGGCTCCACGGCGGCGCAGCCGTAGAGGTGGATCTGCTCGGGGTCGACCTCCATGAGGGCGATGACGCTGCCGCCCTCGCGCTCCTGGATCTCCATCATGCGCGACAGCAGGGGGTCGCGCGGGTCGATCAGGTCGTCGCCCAGCAGGACGGCGAAGGGCTGGTCGCCCACGTGCGGCGCGGCGCACAGGATGGCGTGGCCGAGGCCCTTGGGGTCGCCCTGGCGCACGTAGTGCATGGTGGCGAGTTCGCTGGACTCCTGGACCTTCGCGAGCCGTTCGGCGTCGCCCTTGCGGGTGAGGGCTCCCTCCAGCTCGTAGTTGCGGTCGAAGTGGTCCTCAAGGGCGCGCTTGTTGCGGCCGGTGATCATGAGCACGTCGGACAGGCCGGCGGCCGCCGCCTCCTCGACCACGTACTGGATCGCGGGCTTGTCGACCACCGGCAGCATCTCTTTGGGAGTGGCCTTGGTGGCGGGGAGGAACCGGGTGCCGAGGCCTGCGGCGGGGATGACAGCCTTGGTGATCCGGGAGGGCGACTGAGTCATACGGATAACCCTATCCGGTGGGCTATGCGCGGAAGATGATGCTCCGGTTAACTTTCGCCGCACCTATGGGTGTACATCCGCAATCGAGAGGTTTGTGATGTCCGGTGCCGCATGAGATGTCCGGAAAGGCCTCCGTACGGAGTGAACTCCTCGCCGCGAGAGCCCTGCTGTCCAGTGAAGACGCGCAAAAGGCCGCGTCGGTTCTCGCGCGGCGGGCCGGGGATCTGGCCGAGCTGGCCGGGGCCCGTACGGTCGCCGCGTACGTCTCCGTCGGACGCGAACCCGGCACACGCGTGCTGCTCGACATACTGCGCGCGCGGGGCGTCGACGTGCTCCTGCCGGTGCTGCGCGCGGACAACGACCTCGACTGGGCGCGGTACGAGGGGGCGGAGCGTCTCGTACGCGCGGGGCGGGGCCTGTGGGAGCCGGGCGGGACTCCGCTCGGCCTGGACGCCGTGCTGGCGGCGGAGGCCGTGCTGCTGCCGGGACTGGCGGTGGACACACGCGGGATGCGACTGGGGCGGGGCGGTGGCTCGTACGACCGGGTCCTCGCCCGGCTGGAGCGGGCCGGCGCCACACCCACGCTGGCCGTCCTGCTGTACGACGACGAGGTGGTCGCGCGGGTCCCGGCGGAGCCGCACGACCGTCCCGTACACGCGGTGGTGACGCCCGGAAGTGTCAGGCACTTCACCGGCGGCCGTCCTTGATGGTGCTCGACAGTGCTTGATGGCGCTTGATGGTGTTGACGGCGCTTGACGGCGCGAGGGGGATGGAGCGGGTGGCTGCCGCCCCCTCGTAGAGGGGGCGGCCTCCGGACCGGCCGTTGATACCGCTGAGACCGGCGTTACGGATTCAGCGTCAGGGTGTCGGTCGTGCTGCGTTCGACGGCGTTGGGCGTGTACGACCAGTCGAGCAGCTCGCCCTTGGCCCACTTGTCCGTCTGGTCGCTGTAGTGCGCGTTGTACGCGTGTCCCGACGCGCCCGTCAGGTTGATCCAGCGGGACTTGTCCCAGTCGCCGACGTTGACGACCATCCGCATCGACGGGACCCAGATGACGTCGTAACCGCCTGCCGCGTTCCACCCCGTCGCGTCGACCGCCGCCTCGCCGCCACCCAGGTTCCACGGGCCGCGGTTCAGTATGAACTTCAGGACGCCGGGGCCGTCGGTGCCGAGGGTCTGGTTCTTGAGGTTCAGCTGGTGCAGTCGGCCCCAGTTCCAGGAGGAGACGTCCTTGCCGAGCGCGGCGGTCAGCTCCCAGCGGGCGTCCGTCATGGCACGGGCGAGCAGCTGGTCACGGGTCTTCGTCGCGCTGTCCCGGCGGCCGCCGGCGGCGCTCCACCACGCGTTCTTGTCGTCCTTGATGATGTTGCGCACGACCTCCAGCCAGCGGTCCCCGCCGTCCGGCTGCGCCGAGTCCGGGTCGCGCTGGCCGCACTCCCGCACCGCGCGTGTGTCGAGGTCGTCCACCGGGCCGGTGTTGTCGGCGGGCGCGACGGTGAGGCAATCGCCCTTGGCGCGCAGCTCCTTCGGCAGCTTGTTGCCAAAGGCGAGCTTGAGGACGTTGCGCCAGACCGCATTGAAGTAGGCGGCCGCGGCGGAGTCCGGTTCCTGGGTGCCGTCCCAGCCTTCGAGGAGCTTCTGCGCCTCGCGGACGGAGGGGTCCGAGACATCGATCTTGAGCAGATAGCTCTTCAGCAGCGTCCAGGCCTGGCTGCTGTTGTCCATCTGCATGGTCTGCATGTCATCGGTCGAGATCTTGCCGCCGTCCTTGGTCTTCGACTCGATGAGGTCGTTGATCCGCTGGCTCCGGGCGCCGTAGCCCCAGTCCTCGGTCAGCGTGTACGGATACTTCTTCGCGTCTATCACGGCCTGGTTGGCGGTGACGATGTACCCGCGCTTGGGGTTGTACTCGTACGGCAGCTGGTCGAACGGGATCGGGTCCTTCTCCCAGTTCGCCTTCGGGTCCCAGCCGGGGGCCGGCGTCCTGCCGTCGAAGCCCTTGGGGCGGATCGGGATCGTGCCCGGCGCCTGGTAGCCGATGTTGCCCTTGGTATCGGCGTAGATCAGGTTCTGCGAGGGGACCTCGAAGTGCGAGGCGGCCTTGCGGAACTGGTTCCAGTCCGCGGCCTTGTCCAGTTCGAAGACCGCGTCCATGGACTTGCCCGGTTCCAGCGCGGTCCATTTGAGGGCGACCGCGTAGCCGGTGCCTCTGTCGGGCGCGAGATTGCCCACCGGGGCCTTGTCGCCGACCTTCTCCAGCTCGGTGTCGCGGTCGGACACGAGGGGGCCGTTGTTGGTCTCGCGGATGGTGATCTTCCTGCTGGGGCCGCCGGCGACCTTGATTGTCTCCTCGCGCGTGACAAAGCGCTTCTCGCCGTCCCCGTACAGGTACGAGTCGCCGTTCACCTTCTCCAGGTAGAGGTCGGTCACGTCGGCGCCGAGGTTGGTGAAGCCCCAGGCGATGTTCTGGTTGTGGCCGATCACGACGCCCGGCATGCCGGAGAAGGTGTAGCCGGCGACGTCGTACTGGCACTTCGGCGAGACGCTGCGGCAGTGCAGGCCCATCTGGTACCAGAGGGACGGCATCTGGGGCGCGAGGTGCGGGTCGTTGGCGAGGAGCGGCTTGCCCGTCGTCGTGAGGGAGCCCGAGACGACCCAGGAGTTGGAGCCGATGCCGCTGCCGCTGGGGCCGAGCAGGGCCGGGATCTCGTCGAGGGTGCTGGAGAGGGAGCCGAGCTGGGAGGCCAGGGCCTGGGTGGCGGCGGCGGGGCTGCCCGGGTCGGCGGGATCGCCGCCGCTGTTGGTGCTGATGCCGGTCCCGGTGCCTGTCTCCGTACCGGTCCCTGTGCCTATGCCTGTGCCCGTACCGTCTCCGACACCAGTGCCGGTGCCGTCCCCGGTGCCCGTGCCAACGCCCGTGCCGTCGCCGGTGCCCGTGCCGTCGCCGGTGCCGCCGAGCTGGTCCGTCGCCGGGGCCTTGGGGTCGTACTTCCCGGTGAGGGGATCGATCCCACCCTCGTCCACGATCGGCGCGTTCCGGTCGTACGGGTACTCCGGGTACAGGTCGGCGATCTGCTTCGCGCTCAGCCGGCTTGTCATCAGTGAACGGTCGATCTCGTCCTGCATGTTGCCGCGCAGGTCCCAGGACATCGCCTTGAGCCAGGCCACCGAGTCGACCGGCGACCACTTCTCGGGCTTGTAGTCGTTCGTGAAGCTCAGCGCCGCGTACTCGACGGAGATGTCCTTGCCGTCACGCCCCTTGAGGTAGGCGTTGACGCCCTCCGTGTACGACTGGAGGTTCTTCTTCGTCTCCGCCGACAGCTGGGTGTCGTACTCCTGCTGCGCCACCCGGCGCCAGCCGAGCGTGCGGAGGAAGGCGTCGGTCTTCACCTGCCCCTTGCCGAACATCTCGGAGAGGCGGCCGGACGTCAGGTGACGCCGGACGTCCATCTCCCAGAAGCGGTCCTGCGCCTGAACGTAACCCTGGGCGCGGAACAGGTCGGCGTCGGTGTCCGCGTAAATCTGCGGGACGCCGTAACTGTCCCGTCTGACGTCCACGGAGCCGGACAGGCCCTTGAGCTGGACGGACCCCGTGGTCTGGGGGAAGGAGGCGCGGACCGTACTCACACCCCAGTACGCGCCGAAACCGACACCCGCAACGAGCGCCAGCACCAGCACGATCAGGATCAGACGGGCGCGTCGCCCCTTCTTTTTGGCGGAAGGGGGGGCTGTGTTGGCGGGCATCGCTGTCCTTCGAGGGGCAGGGTGGTCCTGGGAATGCTGGAGCAACCATAGGCGCAGCGCTTCAACGATCAGGACTCGGTGTCATGTAGTGCGACTGATCAGACGATCACACAAGGGTGAGGGGCGCGTGAGGCGGCATAGGGGGTGGCGCTCGTACTGACGATCGAGCGCGTCAAGAAAACGTTAAAGATTAGGTAAGGTAACGAAGTACCCGCTGCCGGAGGAACGATCCGGCGAGCACGAGGGGAAGGATCGGCCGCTGACTGTCCACCAGCTCAATGAACTCCTGCTCATCTGCTCCCTCGTGCTGCTGATCGCGGTCGCGGCCGTACGGATCTCGTCCCGCAGCGGCCTCCCCAGCCTGCTGTTGTATCTGGGCATCGGGATCGCCATAGGCCAGGACGGGATCTTCAACGTCAAGTTCGACAACGCCGAACTGACGCAGGTCATCGGCTATGCCGCGCTGGTCGTCATCCTGGCCGAGGGCGGTCTGGGCACGAAGTGGAAAGAGGTCGCGCCCGCGCTGCCCATGGCGGTGGTCCTGTCGACCGTCGGCGTCGCGGTGAGCATCGCGGTGACCGCCACCGCCGCGCACTATCTGGTCGGCCTGGAGTGGCGGGCGGCGCTGATCATCGCCGCCGTCGTCTCCTCGACGGACGCGGCCGCCGTCTTCTCCGTGCTGCGCAAGGTGCCCCTGCCGACCCGGGTGACCGGGGCGCTGGAGGCCGAGTCCGGCTTCAACGACGCCCCCGTGGTGATCATCGTGGTGGCGCTCTCCGCGTCCGGTCCGGTGGAGCACTGGTACGTCCTGGTCGGCGAGATCGCGATGGAGCTGGCCATCGGCGCCTTCATCGGGCTCGCGGTCGGCTGGGTCGGTGCTCTCTGTCTGCGGCATGTGGCGCTTCCCGCCTCCGGTCTCTATCCGATCGCCGTGATGGCCATCGCTGTCTCCGCGTACGCGATCGGTGCCACGGCCCACGGCAGTGGCTTCCTCGCCGTCTATCTCGCCTCCGTCGTCCTCGGGAACTCCCGCCTGCCCCACGCCCCCGCCAACCGCGGCTTCGCCGAAGGGCTCGGCTGGATCGCGCAGATCGGCATGTTCGTCCTGCTGGGACTCCTGGTGACGCCCCACGAACTGGGCCACGACTTCTGGTCCGCCGTGATCGTCGGCCTGGTGCTGACCGCCGTGGCCCGCCCGCTGTCGGTCCTGGTGAGCCTCGCGCCCTTCCGTGTCCCCTGGCAGGAAGGGGCGTTGATGTCCTGGGCGGGGCTGCGCGGAGCCGTGCCCATCATCCTGGCGACCATCCCGATGGTGTCCGAGATCGAGGGCAGCAAGCGGATCTTCAACATCGTCTTTGTCCTTGTCGTCGTGTACACGCTGGTGCAGGGGCCGACCCTGCCCTGGTTGGCCAAGGCACTGCGGCTGGGCGGCTCTTCCGACGCCGCCGACCTGGGGATCGAATCGGCGCCGCTGGAGCGGCTGCGGGGGCATCTCCTCTCCGTGGCGATCCCCGCCCGGTCGAAGATGCACGGCGTGGAGGTCGCGGAGCTGCGGCTGCCCGCCGGGTCCGCCGTGACCCTGGTCGTACGGGACGGGACGAGCTTCGTCCCCCTGCCGTCGACCGTGCTGCGCCGGGGCGACGAGCTGCTGGTCGTCGCGACGGACCCGGTGCGGGACGCGGCGGAACGGCGGCTGCGGGCGGTCGGACAGGGCGGAAAGCTCGCCGGATGGCTGGGGACGAACGCGGGCGTCTGAGCGCTGATCCACCGGGGATCGCGGGACAGCCCTTGGCAATCCCAGGCACACCCCAGGGCCACCGGGGGTTTCCCAGCCGCCACAAAG
Organism: Streptomyces sp. NPDC087420; assembly: GCF_044744165.1. Classification (NCBI taxonomy): domain Bacteria; kingdom Bacillati; phylum Actinomycetota; class Actinomycetes; order Kitasatosporales; family Streptomycetaceae; genus Streptomyces; species Streptomyces sp. NPDC087420. The sequence continues at coordinate 158,049 of NZ_JBIUXU010000009.1, read as the reverse complement.
CTCCTACCTGTACGATGAAGGCGTACTTGATCGACCACCTCTGCCTGACGCAGAGCTGGCGCGACCGTATGGCGGCCGTGGAGCCCCCCACCGTGGGCCCCGGTATCTACCGCAGATCCGCGCAAGAGGACAGCTCTCGGCCGCCCCCGCACTCGCGGGGGCCCGCTACCAGGCGGCAGAAAGGCACGGACCGTGTCCCACACGGTCGACACCGCCGGGCGGACCTCGGACGCCGATACCGCCGCGGCACCCCGCCCCGGATACGGGCGGCTGCTGCGTACCCCCGGCGCCTGGACCTTCCTGCTGCCCGGCTTCGCCGCCCGGCAGCCGTTCGCGATGCTGACGATCGGCATCGTCCTGCTTGTCGAGCACACCTCCGGTTCGTACGGGACGGCGGGCGCCGTGGCCGCCGTCACCGGTGTCTCGATGGCGCTGTTCGCACCCCAGGGCGGCAAGCTCGCCGACCGCTTCGGCCAGCGCGCGGTCCTCGTACCGGGCGTACTCGTCCACGCCGCGTCCGTCACGGCGCTGATCGCCCTGGCGCTGGCCGGCGCCCCGCTGTGGGCCCTGTTCGCGGCAGCCGTCCCCACCGGCGCCTCCGTCCCGCAGATCGGTCCCATGGTGCGGTCGCGCTGGGCCGCCGTCCTCGGGAAGGGGAACGGGTCTTCGCTGCTGCCGACAGCGGCCGCCTTCGAATCCGTGACGGACGAGTTCACCTTCGTCATCGGTCCGGTGCTCGCGACGGCGCTGGCCACTGGCGTCCACCCGGCGGCCGGCCTGATCGCGGAAGGTGCGCTGACGCTCGTCGGCGGCCTGCTCTTCGCGGCCCAGCGGGGCACCCAGCCCCGGACCGCGGGACAACGTCACCGGGACGCCGCGGGCGCCCCGGCCCGGCCGCGCACCTCGGCGCTCTCCGTGCCGGGCATTCCGGTCCTCGCCGTGGCCTTCCTCGGCATCGGGTCGGTCTTCGGCGGTATGCAGGTCTCCCTGACGGCGTTCGCCGAGGAGATCGGGAAGCCCGGGAGCAACGGTGTGCTGTACGGCATCTTCGCGGCCGGCAACATGCTGGCCGGGATCGTGTGCGGCGCCGTGGCCTGGAAGGTGGGCCCGCGCCGCAGGCTGCTGGTCGCGTACGCGGCGCTGACGCTGACCGCCTCCGCGCTGTGGGCTGTGCATTCCGCTCCTCTTCTCGCCGGACTGGGTCTGCTGGTGGGTCTGTGCATCGCGCCCGCGCTGATCACGGGCTACACGCTGGTCGAGTCGCTGGTGCCCGCGGAAGCGCGCACCGAGGCCTTCACCTGGCTCACCGGAGCCGTGGCCCTCGGCCAGGCGGCGGCGGTCACCGTCGCCGGACAGCTCGCCGACGCGCACGGCGCGAGCGCCGGATTCCTGGTGCCGCTCGTCGGTACGGCACTGGCTCTGGCGACGCTGGCGGCACTGCGCTCACGGCTCTCGCCGAAGGGCCCCGGACGCGTCGCGGCGCGTGGGATGAGTCACCGCGTGCCGGTGACAGTGGACTGAACTCTCGGAATACGTCACTATGGAGCGTCGTTAGCACTCATTGAGTGAGAGTGCCAGGAGGAACAAGTGCCGACCTACCAGTACCAGTGCACCCAGTGTGGCGAGGGCCTCGAAGCGGTGCAGAAGTTCACCGATGACGCCCTCACCGTGTGCCCCACCTGCGAGGGACGCCTGAAGAAGGTGTTCTCCGCGGTCGGCATCGTCTTCAAGGGCTCCGGGTTCTACCGGAACGACAGCCGCGGCTCGTCGTCCAGCAGCGCACCGGCGTCGGCGGGCTCTTCCACCTCGGGCTCCGCCGCCACGAAGTCGTCGTCGGACGCCAAGTCCTCGACAGCGGCCTCGTCGTCGTCCTCCGGCTCCTCGTCGGGCTCCTCGGGCTCCAGCGGCTCGTCGAGCGGATCGGGCTCCGGTTCCGGCTCGTCGAGCAGCTCCAGCGGCTCCTCGGCCGCCTGATCCCTCCTTCTCCAGGGCCCCGCCGTCACTGACGGCCGGGGTCCTTGGCGTGTGCCTCTGCGGCTAATGTGATCGCCATGGCGAACGCAGAGATCGGCGTGATCGGTGGGTCGGGTTTCTACTCCTTCCTGGAGGAAGTGACCGAGGTCGAGGTGGACACTCCCTATGGAGCGCCCAGCGATTCCCTCTTCCTCGGCGAGATCGCCGGCCGGCGGGTCGCGTTCCTTCCCCGGCACGGACGCGCCCACAACCTGGCGCCCCACCGCATCAACTACCGCGCCAATCTCTGGGCGCTGCGATCTGTCGGTGTGAAGCAGGTCCTCGGCCCGTGCGCGGTGGGCGGCCTGGTGCCGGAGTACGGACCGGGCACGCTGCTCGTACCCGACCAGCTGGTGGACCGTACGAAGGCGCGGACGCAGACGTACTACGACGGGGTGCCGCTGCCCGACGGCAGCGCGTCCAAGGTCGTCCACATCTCGCTCGCCGACCCCTACTGCCCGGAGGGCCGTAAGTCCGCGCTGGCGGCGGCGCGCCGGCACGCGTGGGAGCCGGTGGACGGCGGAACGCTGGTGGTCATCGAGGGACCTCGTTTCTCCACTCGGGCGGAATCCCGGTGGCATGCGGCGATGGGCTGGTCTGTGGTCGGGATGACGGGACATCCCGAGGCGATCCTGGCTCGTGAACTCGGCCTCTGCTACACCTCCATGACGCTCGTGACGGACCTGGACGCGGGAGCCGAGACGGGTGAGGGCGTTTCCCACGAAGAGGTGCTGAGAGTGTTCGCTTCCAACGTGGACCGGCTGCGCACCGTCTTGTTCGACGCAGTGGGCGGACTGCAGGCGAGCGAGACCCGGAACTGTTTGTGTGCGCATGCGCTCGACGGAATCGACACTGGTCTGAAACTGCCCTGACCAAAACCGCGCCAATCGGCCTGACGGCCGAACCACCCGCGTGAGTGGCCGAGTTATCCACAATCGGCGGGCCGTCCACAGGCCGCGGCAGGATCGCCGCGGACCGTGGATCGTGAGGAGCGACCGCAGAAACTCCTCACGACTGGCGGTGGTTGCCATGTCCCGTTCGTCCGCGCACGATCACTCCGCTCCTCACTCCTGCTCTCCCCTGTCCCGCCCGCCCTCGCCGGCCCCGGCATCGCTGCCCGCGCCCACCGGCTCGTCGGCGCCCGATCTCCGCGGCGTGCCGGCTTTCGAGCCCCTGCGGGTGGGCGGCCCGCGCCACCGGCTGAGCCGGGCGCTGCGCAGGCGGCGGCGTGTGATGGCGGCCGGCCTGGCCATGACCGCGGCGGCCCTGGCCGCCGGCGGTGCGGGCGGCTCGGTGGGGGTCACGGGGGACACCAGGTCCCGAGGCGACAACGCGGCCGGTGTGCCGGACGGCGCCCCGCCGCACGGAACCTCACCGCCTCGGGCGTCCGCCGCAGGTCGTCGCGCCCCCGTCGAGATGGCGTCCGCGCCCGTGCGGATCGCCGACGCGGCCACGGTCCGGCTCCTGCGGCGCGGCGACCGCGTCGATGTGATCGCCACGCCCACGGCCGGGCCCGACGGGGCGGAAGAGAGCGCCGGGGCCCGCGTGGTGGCGGCGGGTGCCCGGGTGACGGAGATCCCCGACCCCACGGGCGGGGACGGGGAAACGGACCGGCAGACGCCGGCGGAGGCCGGAGCCCTGGTCGTTCTGTCCGTGCCGCGTGCCACCGCCGCCGAGCTGGCCGGGGCGGGCGCGGTGTCCCCCTTGGCGGTGACACTGTGCTGAGTCGTACTGACGAGCTGGCGGGTCGCCTGTTCGCGTGTGCGGATTGGACAGCACGGGCACGCGCTGTCGTAGGTTGCGGGGCAGTTGGTCATCCGTACCGCAGATATGAAGAAGGGCTCACTCGTGAGCAAGGACAAGGAGAGCGTGCTGGCGGGCTTCAAAGCCTTCCTGATGCGCGGGAACGTGATCGACCTCGCGGTCGCGGTGGTCATCGGAGCGGCGTTCACGAACGTGGTGAACTCGGTCGTGAAGGGCGTCATCAACCCCCTGGTCGGCGCGTTCGGCACGAAGGACCTGAACAGGTACCACTCGTGCCTCAAGTCGCCGTGTTCGACGGACGAGGCGGGCAACGTCGTCGAGGGCATCCCGATCATGTGGGGAACGGTCGTCAGCTCGGTCCTGACCTTCGTGATCACGGCGGCCGTCGTCTATTTCCTGATGGTGCTGCCGATGTCCAGGTTCCTTGCCCGGCGGGCCAAGAACCAGGCCGCCAAGGAAGAGGTGAAGGAAGTCCTGGAGGTGAGCGAGCTGGAGGTGCTGAAGGAGATCAGGGACGCCCTCGTGTCCCAGCGCGGCCCGGGCAACGGCGTACCCACCACCCGCAGCGCGCCCTAGCCGTCCGCCGCCGGAGCGCGCCCGGCGGTCCGGATCAGATGTGGTGGGGCGGCTTCTCGTCCAGGAAACGGGCCAGGTCGGCGGCGCTGTCGCCGCCCCCGGCGGGCCGCTCTCCCCAGCCACCGTCCGTGTCGTCCGAGGACTGCTGGTCCAGCGGATCGTCGAAGACGAGCCCCTGGGTCGGGCGGGGCGGCTTCGGACGGGACGGCCGGGACTGCTCCGCGGCCGGCTCGGGGGTGGGGGCAATGCTCATACCTCCAGGGTACGGTCACCGCCGTCCCACCCGGATCGGCGGCCGGGCAGACCCGTGCGCGCGTCCGGCCCGGCCACCGGGGCCCCCTCTGCTGTGCTGGGCGCATGATGTCGACCAACGCAGCAGGCCCTCTGCGCAGGATGACCGCGCGCGGCCGGGACGAGACGCATCGGACCGCCACACCGCTGGAGCTCTTCTTCGACCTGTGCTTCGTGGTGGCGGTCGCGCAGGCCGGACTGCAACTGGTGCACGCGCTCGCCGAAGGCCACCCGGGCACCGGGATCATCGGCTACCTCTTCGTCTTCTGGGGAGTGTGGTGGGCCTGGATGAACTTCACCTGGTTCGCCTCGGCCTACGACTGCGACGACGTCCCGTACCGGATCGCGACGCTGGTGCAGATCTGCGGGGTGCTGATCTACGCGGCGGGCGTGCCCCGCGCCTTCGCGGACAACGACTGGGTCGTCACCGTCATCGGATATCTGGTGATGCGGGTGGCGCTGACCGGGCAGTGGCTGCGGGCGGCAGCCTCCGAGCCCGCGGGGCCGGCCAGGACGGCCGCGCTGCGCTACGCGGTCGGGCTGGTGATCTGTGAGGGGGCGTGGGTGGCGCTCCTGGCCGCGCCGGAGGGTATGCGGCGCTGGCTGTTCGTCGTGGTCGGGGTGGCCGAGCTGCTGGTGCCGGTGATCGCGGAGCGAGCGCATGAGACGCCCTGGCATCCGCATCACATCGTCGAGCGCTACGGGCTGTTCACGCTGATCGTCCTCGGCGAGACGATGTCGGCCGCGACCGTCGCCGTCCAGTCGGCGCTCGACGAACACGAAGCCGTCGGAAAGCTGCTGCCCATCGCGGGCGGGGGCATCCTGCTCGTCTTCGCCGCCTGGTGGATCTACTTCGCGGTCCCCGCGCACCAACGGCTGACCAGCAACAGGGAAGCCCTCCCGTGGGGATACGGTCACTTCGTGATCTTCGGGTCGGCCGCGGCCATCGGGGCGGGACTGGAGGTCGCGGTGGAGCACGCGGTGGGGAAGGCGCACGTCTCGACGGCGGCGGCGTCGGCCGCCGTGACCATCCCGGCCGCGCTGTTCGTGATCACGGTGTGGGCCCTGCACGCGAGGCACTTCAAGACGGGTACGGCGCAGCAGCTCGTGCTTCCGGGCGCGGCGGTGGTGATCATCGGTTGTACGTTCGCGGGGGTGTGGGCAGTCCTCTCCGCGGGGGTGGTGGCAGCGATGGCGGTCGCCGTGGGAGTGACGCTCGCCGCGCGGTCCGCGCGCGTGGCCGGATTCTGAGGAAGGGAACGATGCTCATGGCAGCCAACGACGCACTGACCGATGTGGCCGGACTGCGGGTCGGCCACGCCCAGGTGGCGGGGGCGCTGGCCCTCACCGGCACCACCGTGGTCCTCGCGCCGGAGGGCGGGGTGGTGGCGGGGGTGGACGTACGGGGCGGCGGGCCGGCCACCCGGGAGACCGATGCCCTGGATCCGCGCAACATCGTGCGGCGTATCGACGCCGTCGTGCTGTCGGGCGGCAGCGCGTTCGGGCTCGACTCCGCGTCCGGGGTGATGGCGTGGCTGGAGGAGCGGGGGCGCGGGGTGCGGGTCGGGCCCGATCCCGCCCAGGTGGTGCCGGTCGTCCCGACCGCCGGCATCTTCGATCTGGGCCGCGGGGGCGGCTGGCTGATCCGCCCGGACGCGGCGACCGGACGCGCCGCGGTGGAGGCGGCGGATGCCACCGCGAGCGGGGCGCCGGTCGCCGAGGGCGGGGTGGGCGCGGGTACGGGCGCCCTTGTCGGCCCCCTCAAGGGCGGGGTCGGCACGGCGAGTACGGTCCTGGACTCCGGGATCACCGTCGCCGCGCTGGTCGTGGCCAACGCGGCGGGCTCCGCGGTCGATCCGCTGACCGGGGTGCTGTACGGGCGGTATTTCGACGGCCCGGTGGCGTACCCGCCGGCCGAGGTCCACGAGGCGGCCCGGCAGCGCCTGGCCGAATTGCGCGAGCGGAGCGGGCCGCCGCCCCTCAACACCACGCTCGCCGTCGTCGCCACCGACGCCGGACTGACCCGGGCGGAGGCGCAGAAGCTCGCGGGGACGGCGCACGACGGCATCGCGCGCGCCGTCCGTCCCGTACACCTGCTCAACGACGGCGACACGGTCTTCGCCCTCGCGACGGGCGACCGTCCCCTCGCCGACGACGAGCCGCTCGCCCTCAACGAGGTGCTCGCCGCCGGGGCCGACGTCGTGACCAGGGCGATCGTGCGGGCCGTGCTGGCCGCGGAGAGCGTTGAGGGGCCGGGCGGAATGTTTCCCTCCTACCGGGAGTTGTACGGGCTCGACCGGCCTGTGGGCCAACGGAGTTGAGGGGGCGCGCATGAACCACGCGAACGCGCCGATAGTTTTCATAAACTTGGGACGCAATGTCACCCCCAGGGACTACGTTATGCAATCACCAAGTGACATGTGGCGACGGCCTGGAGACCCAACTTGAACGATCCGCATGAGACAACCGAGACGCACCTCGAGCGACTCCTGGGTCGGGCACTCAACTCCTTCGACCTTCCCGACGCACTGGTCGAGCGGCTCGATTCGGCGTTGGCGCACGCCAGTTCGCTGTGTTCCGCCCACCACAGTGCCGGACTGCACCGCGAGACGTACCGACACTCCTACCTGCTCACCGACGGCAGCACCATGACGCTCTGGGAGCTGGTGCACAACACCGGGCGCGGCGGTGCGCAGCTCCACGAGCTGTACGCCGACGAGGACGAGGCGCAGCTGGCCGCGTCGCGGCTGTGCCGTCCCGGCAGCCCCGAGGCACCTCGGCTCGGGTCGCCGGATCCCCTCGTGTCCGCCGGGCCGCCGCCACTCGACGACTTCGACCTCGCCCTCCTGGACCGCCTGCTGGCCACGCCGCCGACGCCTGCGCCTCGCATGTACGTCCCGGACAACTCCCCGGACCACGCCCGCCGGGTCCTGCGCCGCGCGGAGAACGCGGACCGGCCGGGCGAGGAGACGGCTCGGCTGCTGCGGACGGCTTTCGCCCACCACATCACGCAGGTGTTCGGGCGGCAGTGCCAGGTGGAGGGCAAGGACGCGGGGTTCATGCTGTACGAGCACGCGTTCTTACTCGTTGACGGCAGTGAGATGAGCCTGTGGGAGGTCGAGCACACGGCGACGCCGGACGGGCGCCACATGTGTGAGGTGTACGGGGCGGAGCGGACGGCGCGCGACGTGATGGAGGCGAGGGCGCGGGTCCGCTAGGCCGCGGTGGAGTGGGCGTGGCGTTGCTGGCCTCCGCGGCGCGCTCGGCCTCGCGGCCGGCCCGTTGTCCTCAATCGCCGGACGGGCTTGATTGTGGCGTCTGCCCGGTGCGCGGGCGCGGCTTACTGATGTCCTCAAACGCCGGACGGGCTGGATGGTGCCCCTGCGCGGCGGGCACGCGCGGGTCACTGCGTCCTCAAACGCCGGACCGGCTTAGAGACCCGGGGTGGGCCGGGTTGTTTTGGCGCGGGCCTGGAAGGGGGACGGGCAGGGGTCGTGTCCGGAACGTAGAGCGTGTTTTGTGTCGCATGGCGACCGTCACGCAATTCGGAGTTGCTGAACGCGACGTAAAACATGCAGTGCAGGACACGGCCCCTGCCCGGCCCCCGGCAACCGGCCTGCGGATAAAAGCCGGCCCGCAGCGGGCAAAACCAAGCCCGTCCGGCGCTTGAGGACAAAAAGCCCGGCCGCCAAGGCCGTCGTTCAGGAGGCGCTCGCGTGGACCGTTCTGCCGACATCACCACCCTGTGGGACTACCACCGCATGCGCCACGCACCCCACCCCGTCGACGTAGCAGTCGGGCTCGGGAGTCATGATCTTGGCGTTGCCGCGCACTGCGCCGCGTTGTATCGCGCCGGGCTCTTCACGACCCTGTTGTTCACCGGCGGCAACAGCCCCGGCACCCTCGCCTGGTTCCCCCGCGGAGAGGCAACGCACTTCCGCGAGCACGCGATCGCGCTCGGCGTCCCGGACGAGGCGATCCTCGTGGAGCCGCGCGCGGCCAACACCGGGGAGAACATCGCGTTCTCGCGCGACCTGCTGGCCGCCGCCGGGATCGTGCCGCGAAGCGTGTTGCTCGTCTGCAAGCCGTACATGGAGCGCCGCGCCTACGCCACCACCCGGAAGCTGTGGCCCGAGGTCGAGGTGACCTGCGCCTCGGTACCGTTGGAGTTCGACGCGTACGTGAAGACCATCGGGGACGAGAAGTTGGTCGTGGACATGCTCGTCGGCGATCTTCAGCGCGTGATCGAGTATCCGAAGCGCGGGTTCGCCGTCGAGCAGGACGTGCCGGAGGAGGTGCTCGCCGCGTACGCGTCCCTCGTGGACGCGGGCTTCGACGGGCACCTCCTCAGAGGGGCAGTAACGGACGGCGCCTAGCGCTCAGCGCCCGCGCTTCGCGCCTTCGAGGGCAGCGCGAACATCACCGCGAAGATCAGCGTCATGACGCCCACCACCCACCAGAGCGCGTTCTGGAAGCCGTCCGTGAACGCGGTGGCCACAGCGGCCGGGGCGGCCGTCGTACCCACCTTGTCGTCCACCACGCCGAAGAAGACCACCGACACCAGCCCGAGCCCCAGCGCGTTGCCCATCTGCTGGGTGGTGTTGATCAGCCCGGACGCCGAGCCGGAGTGTTCGCGGGGTACTTCGGACAGCACCGCGTCCGTCAGCGGCGCCACGATCAGGCCCATCCCGATCCCCATGACCATGAGCGGCAGGATCATCTGCCAGGAGTGGATCTGCGTGCCGTAGCGCGCCGCCTCGCCGATGTAGAGCAGCACGCCCAGGATCATCGTCAGCGCACCCGCCTGGAGCACCTTGCGCCCGAAGCGCGGCACCAGGACCTGGACCGAGAGACCGGCGGCCACCGACACCGCGACGGAGAACGGCAGACCCGTCAGGCCGGCGCGCAGCGGGGTCCAGCCGAGGCCGATCTGCATGTACAGCGTCCAGACCAGGAAGAAGATGCCCAGGGCGACACCGAAGGTGAGCTGTACGGCGATGCCCGCGCCGAAGCTCTTGACCTTGAACAGCGACAGTTCGACAAGCGGCGACCCGTCCTTGCGCGTCTTGTACTTCTCGTACGCCACAAACGCGCCGAAGACGACCAGGCTGCCCGCCATGCACAGGTGGCCCCAGAGCGGCCACCCCAACTCACGTCCCCGTGTGAGGGGATAGATCAGCATCAGCAGGCCCGCCGTCACCAGCACGACGCCGACGAGGTCGAGACGCAGCGCCTTGGGCGCCTTGGACTCGGTGATGAACTTCCGGCCCAGCAGCACCCCGGCTATCCCGACCGGCAGGTTGATCAGGAAGATCGGGCGCCATTCGAGGCCGAACAGGTTCCACTGCGTGAGCAGCGCCCCCAGCAGCGGCCCCGAGACCGCGCCCAGCCCGATGATCGCGCCGAACATCCCGAAGACCTTGCCGCGTTCGTGCGCCGGGAAGGTGGCGTGGATGATCGCCAGCACCTGAGGCACCATCAGCGCGGCCATCGCGCCCTGGAGGAGGCGGGAGGCGACGAGCATGTCCGGGTTCACCGCGAACCCGCAGAGCGCGGACGCGACGGTGAAGCCGGTGATACCCACGAGGAAGAGCCGCTTGCGGCCGTAGATGTCACCGAGCCGGCCGCCCGTGATCAGCCCGGCCGCGAAGGCCAGCGCGTATCCGGCGGTGATCCACTGGATCGCCCCGAAGGAGGTCGACAGGTCCCGTTCGATGCTCGGGACGGCGATGTTGACGATGGTGACGTCGACCAGGTCCATGAAGGCCGCGGTCATGACGACCGCCAGCGCCAGCCAGCGGCGCCGGTCGCCCGCGGGGCCGGTGAGTCCGCCGTCGGCCGAGCTGGGGTGGCCGGTGTCCCCGGGATCGGTGACAGCTCCGGGATCGGTGACAGCTCCGGGGTCGGTAACAGCTCTGGCATTGGTGACAGCTCCGGTGTCGGCGACAGCCCCGGGGTCGGTAGCAGGAAGAGAAGCCGTATCCGGTACGGCGGCCGATGTGGTCATGCGAAGAAGCTAGGTGGCATGTAGGCCAGCTTCTGTCCTAGATGAACACCATCATGGAGACATGACGGACACCCCGGCACGGCTCCTCAACCTGCTCTCCCTCCTCCAGACGCCACGCGAGTGGCCGGGCACCGAGCTGGCACAGCGGCTCGACGTCAGCCCGCGCACCATCCGCCGGGACATCGACCGGCTGCGTGACCTGGGCTATCCGGTCGAGGCGTCCAAAGGCGCGATCGGCGGCTACCGGCTGGTGGCCGGCACGGCGATGCCGCCGCTGCTCCTCGACGACGAGGAGGCCGTCGCCATCGCGGTGGGGCTGCGCGCCGGTGCCGGGCACGCCATCGAGGGCGTCGAGGAGGCGTCCGTACGGGCGCTCGCGAAGCTGGAACAGGTGTTGCCGTCGCGGTTGCGGCGCCGTGTCTCCACCCTCCAGGCCGCGACGATGCCGCTGACCCGGGGCGACGGCGCGACCATCGACGCGCGCACGCTGACGGTGATGGCGTCGGCCGTCACCGGGACGGAGCGGCTGCGCTTCGGCTACCGGTCGGGCGACGGTACGGAGACGAAGCGTCAGGTCGAGCCGTACCGCCTGGTGTCGACCGGCAGTCGGTGGTACCTGGTCGCGTACGACCTGGGGCGGGAGGACTGGCGTACGTTCCGCGTCGACCGGGTCAGCGACCCCGTGGCCACCGGGGCACGCTTCACGGCGCGCGAACTGCCGACGGGGGACGCGGCGGAGTTCATGGCACGGTCCATGGCACGGATGCAGCCGCGGCTGGAGGTGGATGTGAGCTTCGCCGCGCCCGCGGAGTTCGTGGCGGCGCGGCTGCCCGCCTACCTCGGCACGCCGGAGCCGACCGGGCCCGGCTCCTGCCGGCTGCGCACCACGTCGCACGACTCGCTGGAGTGGCTGGCGCTGCGACTCGCGCTGGTGAACTGCGCGTTCACGGCCCACGGCCCCGCCCAGCTGACGGACTATCTGAACGACCTGGGGGCCCGGCTCACCCGGGCGGCGGCAGCCCCAACGGCTGAGCACGGGGAGTCCGGAGGACAGAGCGGAGGGCAGAGGTGAGCCCCGGCACCTGGGGGGGGTTGGTGCCGGGGCTCGTCTGAGGGGGCCGACGTGTCGGCCCGTACGCGACACCCAGAAGCAGTGTGCGTAGGGCTGACACTACGGCCGATGGGCGGCGACGTCACGCCGCCGCGTCGAAGCCGGTGTCACGAGCCATTTTCTTCAGCTCCATGAGCGCGTGCTTTTCGATCTGCCGTATCCGCTCACGCGTGAGTCCGTGCTCCTTGCCGACCTCGGTCAGCGTGCGCTCCCGGCCGTCCACGATGCCGTAGCGCATCTTGATGATCGAGGCCGTGCGCTCGTCGAGCTTGCCGATCAGATCGTCCAGCTCCTCACTGCGCAGAAGCGTCATGACGGACTGCTCGGGCGAGACGGCGGAGGTGTCCTCCAGCAGGTCACCGAACTGGGTGTCCCCGTCGTCGTCCACCGACATGTTCAGACTGACCGGGTCACGGGCCCAGTCCAGTACGTCGTTGACACGCTCCGGGGTCGAGTCCAGCTCCTTGGCGACCTCGGCGGGGTCAGGATCGCGTCCGTTCTCACGGTTGAACTCGCGCTGCACACGGCGGATCCTGCCCAGCTCCTCCACCAGGTGGACGGGCAGCCGGATCGTACGGGACTGGTCCGCTATGGACCGGGTGATGGCCTGGCGTATCCACCACGTGGCGTACGTCGAGAACTTGAAGCCCTTGGCGTAGTCGAACTTCTCCACGGCACGCACCAGGCCGGCGTTGCCCTCCTGGATCAGGTCGAGCAGGGGCAGGCCGCTGCGCGGATAACGGCGCGCGACCGCCACCACCAGACGGAGGTTCGAGCGGATGAAGACGTCCTTCGCACGCTCGCCCGCGGCGACCAGCGCCTCGAGCTCTTCGTGCGAAGCTCCGCCTGCCTCGCTCTCCACCTCTCCGTCGAGGATCTGCCGGGCGAACACACCTGCCTCGATGGTCTGGGACAGCTCGACTTCCTTGGCGGCGTCGAGCAGGGGTGTGCGCGCTATCTCGTCGAGGTACATGCCGACCAGGTCGCGGTCGGCGATCTCCCCGCCCACGGCGCGAACACTGCTTGCCGCTTTCGAACCGCCGGTGGCGGAACGACGGGCGACGGCACGGGTTGCCATGCGAGCTCCCTTAACTGGACTGAGTAGGTCGCGACACCCTTTCGGGTGCCCTGCATCCGTTGGAAACAACGACTGGAATCAGGACAGAATTCCCCTGCGTACCTGGATTTTTGTGATCATGCAGTACCCTGTCCGGCCGACGAGGGAGGGCACATGCCGCAGCGGCCGACGGACGTGCAGGTCAGGGCCGGGACGGAGGCCGATCTCGGTGCACTCACGGACATTTACAACCACTTCATCCATGAGACGGCCATCACTTTCGACACCGTTGCCTTCACTTCGGAGGAGCGGTTGCCGTGGCTGCGCTCCCACCCTGTAGACGGCCCGCACCGCCTTTTGGTTGCTCAGGATGTCCCGTCTGCCCGCATTCTCGGGTACGCGACGAGCGGCCCGTTCCGTCCCAAGCCCGCCTACTCCACTTCCGTGGAGGTCAGCGTCTACTGCGCGCCCGACCACGTGTGCCGGGGCCTCGGCACCCTGCTCTACCAGGCGCTTTTCGACGCGCTGGCGGACGAGGACGTGCATCGCGCGTACGCGGGCATCTCCCTGCCCAACGACGCCTCGGCCCGGCTGCACACGCGCTTCGGCTTCCGCCACGTGGGGACGTACGGCGAGGTTGGCCGGAAGTTCGGGCGGTACTGGGACGTGGCGTGGTACGAGAAGCGGCTGGGGCCTGGGGCGTAGGTCCGCCGGGTCCCACGGCTTAGGCCCATGGGCCGTCACCCTAGGTCTGCGGGCCGTTACACCACCGGTGGCGCCGCGCCTAGCGTGCGGGTATGGACACCACCGGCATCAGTGACAACAACAGCGACGGCCCTGGCGATTCCACCGGCGGCCCGATCGACACCGGCGGCCCGATCAACAACGGCGGTCCGATCAACATCGGCGGCACGCCCGACAGCGCCGGCACACTCGACACCACCAGCACGCCCGATACCACCGGCACGCTCGACGAGGCGCTGGAGCGGCTGCACGCCTCCGGACCCGAGCGCCAGGGGTGGCTCAGCAACCACGCCCCGATGGCCGTGGAGGCGTTGGTACGGCACGGTCAGGCGCCCGCCGTCCACCGCTGGCTCGACCACTACCGCGACCGCCTGGAGGACATGCCGCCCACCGGCACCCCGGTCACGGCGGCCACCTGGCGGGAGGCGCTCGGCGACATCGGGCGGGTCGCCGACTGGACGGGCCACTTCGGGCGGGAGATCGCGGTACGCCCCTGGCGCGACGTGCTCGCCGAGTGGTGGCCCCGGCTGCTGCCCGGCATCGCGGGTGGCGCGACGCATCCGGTGATCCGGGTGGGCCATGCCGTACGGACCCTGCTGACGACCGAGGAGACGGCCCCGCGCCGCGCGGAGCTGGCCCACGGCCTCGGGTACTGGGCCGCGCGGTACCGCCCGCTCCCTCCCCTCGTACGGCTCCCCCGGGCGTCGAGCGCCGCCGCCGCGCTGGCCGCCGTACCGCCGGTGTCCGAGCGGACGGGTGGCATCGAGCAGCGGCTCAGGCTGCTCACGGCGTTCCCCGACTGGCCTGCGGAGGGGGTTCCGGACGGGACACGAGCGGCAGGGGACGGGGCACCAGAGGCAGAGGGAGAAGGGGTACGGGGCGGCCTCTTCGGCCCCGAGGCCGCGCGCGAGCGGCTGGCGGAGCTGGTGACCGCGGCCGTGCACCGTTACGCGACCCACGGGCACGGCGAGCCGATCATGCTGGTGCATGCCGCGACCGCGCCGAACGCCGTGCTCCGTACCCTCCCCGCCCTCCCGCCCGAACTGTGGGCGCCGAGCCTGGAGGCCGCCTGGGCGGCGAGCGCGGCCGTGACGGCCGCGTACGCACCGGACGACCCGGCGCCGTACGCATCCACCTCGCTGGCGCCGGAGGAGATCTTCGCGCGGGCGGCGGCGCACGGCGACGACCACACGATCAAGTTCACGGACACGGCGCTGGACGTGGCGGCGTTCGGCGGGACGGACGACGGGCGCGGCGGGAACGGGTGGGACGGGAACGGGTGGGACGGCACCGCCCTCGCCGCCGCCGTACGGGCCGTCGAACTCAACCCGCCGGCGCTCTGAGGCCCGGACCGCCTCGCGCGCCGGACCGCTTCGCGCACCCACCCGCCTCAGCCGAATTGCAGCGACCTCTTCGCCAGCCCCATCCAGAAGCCGTCGATCACACTCCGCCCGCTGTCCAGCTCCCCCTCCGAGGCGCCGAGCGTGACGAAGAGCGGAGCGAAGTGTTCCGTACGGGGATGGGCCAGCCGCCCGGCCGGCGCCTTGTTCTCGAAGTCGAGCAGCGCGTCGACGTCCTGCGCGAGCAGCGCCCGCGTCCCCCAGTCGTCGAACTCCGCCGACCAGCCCGGCACCCCGCCGCCCGCGTGTCGCAGCGCCGCCAGGTTGTGGGTGAAGAAGCCGCTGCCGACGATCAGTACCCCCTCGTCCCGCAGCGGCGCGAGCTTGCGCCCGATCTCCAGCAGCCTCCGGGGATCGAGGGTGGGCATGGAGACCTGGAGGACGGGGACGTCGGCCTCGGGGAACATCTCGACCAGGGGCACGTAGGCCCCGTGGTCGAGGCCGCGGTCCGGTACGTCCTGTACGGGCGTACCGGCGCCGCGGAGCAACTTCCTTACGGAATCGGCCAGTTCCGGCGCCCCCGGCGCCGCGTACTCCACCGCGTAATAGCGTTCGGGGAATCCCCAGAAGTCGTACACAAGAGGTACGGTCTCCGTCGCACCGAGCGCGAGCGGAGCCTCCTCCCAGTGGGCGGAGACCATCAGGATCGCCTTGGGGCGGGGCAGAGTCGCGGACCACGCGGCGAGTTCGCTGGTCCAGTTCGCGTCGTCCGCGAGAGGAGGCGCGCCATGGGAGAGGTAGAGGGCAGGCATGCGCTCCGCGACGGCGTTCATGGCGACTCCAAAGGTGATCCGTTCGGACGGTTCGGACTTTTACTTGAGACCTCAAGCGCTTGCCGCAACAAGCCTAGCCGCATCTAGTTTAACTTTCAAGAATAGGTAGAGTGGCCTCATGACCACGGCATCCTCCGGCAGCGCGGCCGGTACGGGCGGTAGTACGGACAGCACGGGCGGCGCAGGCAATACGGGCGGCAGCGCAGGCGGTATAGACGGCGCGGAGCCTCGCTGGCTCACCCCCGCCGAGCAGGACGTCTGGCAGGCCTACGTCCAGGGCAGCACCCTCCTGGAGGACCACCTCGACCGGCAGCTCCAGCGCGACGCCGGCATGCCGCACATCTACTACGCCCTGATGGTCTACCTCGCCCGCGCCCCCCGCCGCCGCATGCGGATGACGGAGCTGGCCATGGCCGCCAAGATCACCCGGTCCCGGCTCTCGCACGCGATCGCCCGGCTGGAGAAGTACGGCTGGGTCGGGCGCGAGGAGTGTCCGTCCGACAAGCGCGGCCAGAACGCGTATCTGACGGACGAGGGCAACGAGGTGCTCGCGCGGTCCGCGCCGGAGCACGTCACCGCCGTACGCCAGGCGATCTTCGACCGGCTCACCCCCGAGCAGGTGACCCAGCTCGGCGAGATCATGTGGGTCATCGCGAAGGGGTTGCAGCCGGAGGGTACGGGCGCGGATCTGCCCTGGCGCCGCTGAACCACCGCGACACCAGGGCAGATCCGTCGTTACCGTGCCACGCGATCGCCGACCGCGCTTTTTCACTGTCCCGCGCGATCGCCGACCGCGCTTTTTCTCACTACGGCGGGTACGGGGTCACCGCGCCACCGCTTCGTACACCGTCGCCTTCCCGCACGACCGTCAGTGCATCGCGACCGGGACCTGGACCTCGCCCTCGGCCCCTTCGCTGCCGCCGACCTTCGTCGGGTCCATGTTCGGACGCCCGGCGGTGATGAAGGTGACCGCGATCGCCGAGGCGGCGACCAGGATCCCGACGGCCCACCAGATGGCGCTCGCGTAACCGTGCACCAGCGCCTGGGCCTGGAGCAGCTTCTGGCCGCCCGAACCCACGGCGTGGGAGGTGAGGTACGAGGTGGTCGCGGAGGCCGCGATCGTGTTCAGCAGGGCCGTACCGACCGCGCCGCCCACCTGCTGCGAGGTGTTCACCATCGCGGAGGCGACGCCCGAGTCACGCGGCTCGACGCCGAACGTGGCGAGGGACATGGCTGGCATGAACGCCGTACCCATACCGAGACCCAGCATGATCTCGGCCGGGAGGATCAGACCCGCGTACGAGGAGCCGATCTCCAGCTGCGTCAGCAGCAGCATGGCGATCGCCGCGAGCAGGAAGCCCGGGCCCATGAGCAGCCGCGCGGGCACCCGGGTCATCAGCCGGGCACCGATCTGGGTCGAGCCGATGATCATGCCCGCGATCATCGGGAGGAAGGCGAAGCCGGTCTGGACCGGCGAGTAGCCCTTCACGATCTGGAGGTAGAACGTCAGGAAGAGGAAGAGCCCGAACATCGCGATGATCGCGAGGCCCAGCGAGAGGTAGACACCACCGCGGTTGCGGTTGGTCACCACGCGCAGCGGCAGCAGCGGGTTCTTGACCTTGGACTCGACCACCGCGAACGCCGTCAGGAGCACGACGGAGCCGACGAAGAGACCGATGGTCGTCGGGTCGGACCAGCCCTCGGACTCGGCGCGGGTGAAGCCGTACACCAGCGAGACCAGGCCCAGCGTGGACAGGATCACACCGGGGACGTCCAGGGCGGAGCGGTTACGGGTGCCCGAGGGCTCCCGGATCACGAAGTAGGCGCCGAGGGCGGCGACCACCGCGAAGGGGACGTTGACGAAGAACGTCCAGCGCCAGTCGAGGTACTCGGTGAGGAAGCCGCCGAGGATCAGACCCACGGCGCCACCGCCACCGGCGATCGCCCCGTAGATGCCGAAGGCCTTGGCGCGCTCCTTGGGGTCGGTGAAGGTCACCGCGAGGAGCGACAGGGCCGCCGGGGCGAGCAGGGCACCGAAGGCACCCTGGAGGGCACGGGCGCCGAGCAGCATGAACTCGCTGGTGGCCGCGCCACCGAGCGCGGACGCCAGGGCGAAGCCGGAGAGACCGACGACGAAGCTGCGCTTGCGTCCCCACAGGTCCGAGATACGGCCGCCGAAGAGGAGGAGCCCGCCGAAGGCGAGTGCGTAGGCCGTGATGACCCACTGCCGATTGCCGTCCGATATCCCGAGGTCCTTCTGGGCGGAGGGCAGGGCGATGTTCACGATCGTCGCGTCGAGCACGACCATCAGCTGGGCGAGCGCGATGAACGCCAACGCTTTCCAGCGGGTCGGGTCAGGAGCCGAGGCGTCCTGGTCGGGGAGCCGTGTTTCGGCTGTTTTTGACATGGAGGGATCCACCTAAGGGTGCAGAAAGGCGAAAACGTACGTAAGTACATGCGACGGTGCATGCCTTACGAGGTCATGGAGTCACTGGGGTCACTGAGTGACGGAGTGATGGACGGACGAAGTTCGGCACGTTCGCCCGGGACGTTTGTCCTGGTGAGGTCTGGGCCGGTCCGGGCCGGAAGGTCCGCGGCGCGCGGTCCTCACGTACGGTCGGCGTTCTCGTTCCGAGGGTTTTTGATCTGAGGGTTTTTGATCTGAGGGTTTTTGATCTGAGGGTTTTGATCCGTGGGTCTTGGTTCAGGGCGCGTCACGGAGCGGCGCGGCGCAGATCCTCCAGGGTCGCGGCCTTGCCCGGCAGTACGGACCGGGCCGGGGCGGCCAGTCCGTCCAGGAACAGCTGCAGGTGCCGGTGGGTGAACCGGTCCATGTCTACGCAGCCGGTACCGGGCAACGGGCGGGTGAGCTGGGACAACGCGACCATCAGATCGCCCACGGCGACGTCGGTGCGGAGCTGTCCGGTCCTTCTGGCCCGCTCCATCAGCCCTTCCACGGCGCCTTCGAGGCGCTCGCGCTGGGCGTCCAGTTCGGGGCGGTCCCGGTCGAACGTACCGGAGAGCATGGGGCACAGGGCCCCGATCCGTTCGTCGGCGGCGGCGTGCACGAAGCGGCGCAGCGCGGCGAACGGGTCGTCCTCCTCGATCGCGGCCCGCTCCGCCTGTTCGGCGGTCCGGGCCATCACGGAGAGCACGACGTCGTTGACGAGGGAGTGCCGGTCGGGGAAGTGCCGGTACAGCGTGGCGTTCCCGATGCCGGCGCGGCGGGCGATCTCGTCGAACGCGGCCTCCGGGCCGAACTCCACGAACATCTCGCGGGCCGCGTGCACGATCCGCTCCCGGTTGCGCAGCGCGTCGGCGCGCGGCCGGGGAATGCGGCGCACACGTGGTTCCGCGGCGGTGGTGGTCACGTCCGGCCCTCCCTCGGTCCATCCTCGACCGATCATCGGTCGATCTGAGCCCCCGGTGGGCGGGGGCCGCGGCTCTTCGGTAAGCGGGGATCGCTTCCCCGTTTCCCTGGAACACACGTGCAAACGGGGAGAGGGTCCCCGCTTATTTCACCTTCCCCGCGTGACCTGGGTCACATGAAGAAGGATCATGCGCGAACCACACACAAACCCGGAAAAAACCCACGATCGGCGCACCCAGCGAGCGCCGACACGCCGACCGACGGAGGGTGATCGAACAGGCAGGTGAGCGAACAGGCAGCGGTATCGAACAGGCAGCGGTCAGGACCGGCCCGCCGCCGCGGACCCGGAGGCGACCGCATGCAGCAGACGCGTCGGATACGCAGGGGCGGAGGGGGAGGCGGCGGCGGACGCGGTGGTGGAGGCGGCGGAGGCGGTGGCGGCCGGTCGGGCCCGTACCGCGGCCGGCACCGCAGGCCCGGCCGGCTCAGCGCGCTCGCGGGTCTCGCCGCACTCACCCTCGCCGCGCTCACCACGGCGAGCGCGACCCTCCAGGCCCCGTCCCGGGCCAGCGCGGGCCCGGCGGCCGTCGGCCAGGACTCGGCCCTCGGCCCGTGCCGTATCGCGTCCGCCTCCACCGTACAAATGTCTGAGGGCGTGCCCACCCCGCCCGGCTACTCCCCCTCCACCGGCACGGTCCGCGCCCTGAACCTGATGATCGACTTCCCCGACGCGCCGGGTCCGGGGGACGCGCTCGGGCGGCTGGGGGAGTTCTTCCCGCAGACGTCCGAGTGGTTCAGGACCAGCTCGTACGGTCGGCTCGACTACCGTCCCGAGGCCCCCGTGACCAGCTGGCTGCGGATGCCGCAGGACTTCACGGCGTACGGGATAGTGCGCGGGTCACCGTACGAGCCGGGCTACCGGAAGCTCGTCGAGGACCTCGTACGGGTCGCGGACCCGAAGGTCGACTTCAGCGAGTACGACCTGATCAACGTCCTGGTCACACCCAACGCGGGCCCCTCGGCGCTGGACACGGTCCTGTCCGTGACCTTCTCCGGGAACGGGGACGCGCCCCACGCGGACGGCGTGCCGCTGGCCAACACGTCGTTCGTCTACAGCCGCCAGGACGACGGCTCGGGGTCGTACGCGGAGACGGGCTACCGGGTGCTGCCCCACGAGAACGGCCATGTCTTCGGCCTTCCTGACCTGTACACGCCGCAGGGCGGGGGCACGGTCGGGCACTGGGACATCATGTCGGAGGACTGGGGGGCCAACAACGACCTGCTGGGCTGGCACAAATGGAAGCTCGGCTGGCTGGACGACTCACAGATCAGCTGCGCCGCCACGGGCGGGAGCAGTGAGCATCTGCTGGGCCCGCTGGCGACGGCGGGCGGCCCGAAGTTGACGTTCGTACCGATTTCCAAGGACGCGGGGTACGCGGTGGAAGTACGCACCCGGGCCGGCAACGACGACGCGGTGTGCCGGCCGGGGGTGCTGATCTACCGGGTGGACACGGGGGTGGACACGGGGCGCGGGCCGGTGACGGTCGCGGACAGCGCGAAGACGAGCGGGGGGTGCACGCGGCGGCCGAACGTACACGCGGAGCTGTCGGACGCGCCGTACCGCCCGGGCGAGTCGTTCGTGGACCGGTCGAACGGGATCCGGATCGCGGTGGTGGGGGAGGAGAGGGGCGGGGAGTTCAGGGTGAAGGTGACGCGGTCGTAGGCGGCCCCCTCACTCTCCCCCGGCCCCCATGGCCCCCATGGCCCCGCTGACATGTCCCTCCCGGACCGTGGCCCGGACACCAGTCAGGAACCACCCGCCGCCACCTTCCGGGAAGGCGGCGAGGCCGGCCACCGGGTCGCCCCAGTACCCGCGCGCGAGCGACTGCCCACGCAGCCACAGCTCCCCCACTTCCCCGTCGGGGAGGGGTTCGCCGCGGGGCCCGGTGACGCGGACTTCGGTGACGGGGGTGGGCCGCCCGTCGAGGAGCACGGCCCCACAGGTCTCGGCGAGGCGCCCGTCCACCCGCACCCGAGGAACACCCTCAGCCCCCGCCCTCTCCCCCTCCTCTACCAGGAGGGTGCCGCCGACGGCCATGGCGCGATAGACGTCGGCGAAGGAAGCGGGGTGGAAGAAGGGGTACGTGAGGGTCGTGACGGGCACGGGCCCGAACCCAGGAATCCGCCCCCGCCCCCGCCCGAGATCGGAGACGGCGGCGTGGAAGCGCGCGTTCATCACGGCCCCGGCCTGAGCGAGGTGCGTGGCAACGGCGCCGAGGGGCGGACGGCCCGAACGCCCCTCACCCGTATAGAAGATGGTGGAGCAGTCCTCAGGACGCACGTCGAGCCCGGGAGGAGCAACGGCGGGATCGGCACCCTCCACCTCCCCTTCCAGGAGAACAACCCGCGCGGCGGCAGCCTCGGCCCACGCAGCGACGCGCGGCAGCCGCACCCGATCCACGAACAACAACCGAGGGTCGCAGTCGTCGAGCACGGACGTGAACTCCCCTTCCCCCCAAGAGGTGTCAACGGGAACAGCCACCAACCCCGCCAACTGAACACCCCAGAAGGCGACCTGCCACTCGATCCGATCGCTCATGGCAATGCACACGCGATCCCCGGCCCGCAGCCCGAATTCCCCACCCACAAGTCGCACAGCCAGAGCGCAAGAGGCGGCGAAGAACTCCCCGTAACTAAAGGTCCGCTCACCGATCAAGAGAAACGGCCGGTCCCCGAAGGCCCACGTGGTCTCCACGAACTCAACCAAGCTCCGAGGCCCACTCGCGTAAACGAGCCCCCCGCTCTCCCCCCGTACCACCCCAAAGGGCGCCCCACGCGCGGTCAACGCAGCCACAACCCGCTCAAGATCCCCCACACCACCGGACGCTATGCGGCCCCACCCCCATGGTCAACAACGAGGGTCCAGCGATTCCCTTCGCGGAAATCCGAGTCGGCTCAGAGACTCAGGGACGCTTCAAGCCCCACGTCTGCAGGGCGTAGGGCCGCCCCTTCTCCTCGCCCGTGATCAGCGGTACGTCGAGCAGTCCGAAGCCCGTTCCGGTGGCCACGGACACGCTGGGGGCGTTCTCGGCCTCCAGCTCCAGAATCACCTGCTCGGCACCCAACTGCTCGAAGGCGTACGCGGCCATCACACGCACCGCCCGCGCCGCCAGCCCTTGCCCACGGTGCGCCGGGCCGATCGCGTAGCCAAGTTCCGCCACGCTGCCGGAAACACGCCGCAGCATCACTTCACCCAGCGGCGCGCCGCCGTCGACGGTGATGGCGAGGAGGATGGTCGTACCCTCCTTCCGCATCTCCCGATCCCGCTCCAGCCGCGCGCGGGCGGCCGCCTCGTCGAAGGGCGAGACGATCGGTGTCCAATAGGCGATGTCGGGATGATCGAACAACGCCGGCATCGCACCCAAATCCGCCTCCACCCAGTCACGAAGAACAAGCCCCTCCCCCGAGAGCTCGATGCGTTCCGGCAGGGACGACGTGGTGACACTCACTGTGGCGGACCTCTCTGGCCTGGTCAGATCGAGGCAGGTTACCGGGGACAGGCACACGTTCCCACCGCGTTTCCCGAGGAACCTTCAACCCCGGCCAGCTGTCGGACGTCTCACCCGACGGCGATTCCGAGGACTTCGCAGTCGAGCAACGCCGCGCTGGAGCAGGCTGCCCCAAGCACTCATCAAGTACCTCGGTTTCCGCCGCATCGCGGCGGACGGAACGCCCGCGGAGGGCGCCCAGCCATGCGCAGCTCGACGCACCGGTTCGGGACGGGCGACACATCACGTACGGCGGCGACGCCCCATCGCAGCGACGCCCCAGCCACGATCCGGTAGTCTGTGGCTCGAGCATCTGAGGCAGGCGATGCGATGTGTCTGGCGCGGGCGACCGCGCATGCACACACCGTAGTCACAAACCTCAGACACTCCAGGCTTGGAAAGAGGCCCTAAGCGCAGACTGCTCCACAGTTCCGTGCAAGGTTCCACACAAGCCGGGCCTTCGTAGCTCAGGGGATAGAGCACCGCTCTCCTAAAGCGGGTGTCGCAGGTTCGAATCCTGCCGGGGGCACCAGTTCAAGAAGGGGGTTACGTACCAATTTTGGTACGTAACCCCCTTCTGACATCCAGATCAGACATCAACGGTGACGGTCAAGGACGACCGGGACGCCTCCTGAGCAGCTGGTCCATGTGGCTCATGGCCTCGTGCTGGGTGTCCTGCGTCGGCTCAGGTTCAGACGGGCCGCATCAAAGACGTCCCCGCCGTCGGCCGAATGGGACCCACACTTGGCGGAGATGGGCCGTCCGAGGCCGCTCGGCAGCGGCCAATGATGACCAACGACCACCACCGGACGCACGAGCCCACTGCGAGTGACTGGTCTGGAGGGGGATGGTGTCAGAAGTCTGGTCTAGGTTTGGCCGTGACCCACAGTCGCTCCCCTGCCCGGGCGCCCCGCGAGCCTGCCTTGCCGCCCTACCAGGTTGTCCTGGCGGAGACCGGCTGGGGTTCGCTCCAGACGGCTTTCGGGTCCGGTGAGGACCTTCCCAAGGTTCTGGCGCAACTTTTGGAGCCCGATGCCAAGGTCCAGGTCACCACCTTGTGGGAGCTGGGTGAGCTGGTCGGCCACCAGAACACTATTTACGAAGCCACCGCCCCCGCCGTCATGTACGTCGCCGGCATCCTCACCCACCCGGCGGCCATGACGCGACGGCCCTATCGCGACAGCCCCGTCCGCGCGACGTTGTTGGGTTGGCTGGCTTCCACACTCCACGACGCCTCCGACGAGATCGTCGCCCGCAACGAGGAGTACTTCCCCGGCTTCCTCAACCGCAGCACCACCGTGGCGGCCTTCCGGGACCTGCGCTCGATGCTCTATTGGGCCGTCGCGCTCTTCCTGCATGACAGCCACGAGGATGTGCGTGAAGCCGCCGTCACCGCCGCGCTCCTCCTCGCCGAACACCCCGCGCTCGCCGGGCACCGTGCTCACCTCGCCGTGCACGCACGCCGCATCCTGGACACCAGCAGCAACGACCCCAATCGTCGCCTCGCGTGGAGGGCCCTCGGAGCATGGGGCCACAATCCGCCCGGCCCGGAGCCTCTTTCGGAGGAGGCCGAGGACCAGGGGCCGCACAGCGATGGCCGCGGCGATCTCGAACCTCCCTTCTGACCGATACGCGCACGGCACACCTGCGGACCATGGCAGCAGGTGAGAGACACACCGGCCCAAGGTCGCGCGTGCCACATCCGTGCCGGAACGGGCGGGGAACCACGGGGAACGGCGGGGACCAGGCCACCGGTCAGCCAGGCTCCG
This sequence comes from Streptomyces sp. NPDC087420, assembly GCF_044744165.1. NCBI lineage: Bacteria > Bacillati > Actinomycetota > Actinomycetes > Kitasatosporales > Streptomycetaceae > Streptomyces > Streptomyces sp. NPDC087420. The sequence continues at coordinate 133,626 of NZ_JBIUXU010000009.1, read as the reverse complement.
CGTCCACTCCGCCGCAGGTGGAGGGGGGGAGGGTGGGTCAGGTGCAGGTCAGGTTCATTTGGGCTGCTGCGTGGTGGGCTCCGTAGCGGGACGGGGTGCCCCAGTCCTGGCCTCTGTCTCTTAGGCGGACCGTGAAGTGGTCTGCCTTCACTCGGTAGTTGCCTACCTTCAGCAGGGTGCCTCGGTGTGCTGGTTGGCGGATGCCGAAGGCCGCGTAGCCCGACGTGGGGTCGTCCTTGTCGGACAGGATCTCGTAGACCGAGGGGGCGCCGGCCGTGTCGCGGTTGTTGCCGCTGTCCGGGATGTAGACCGACAGCGCGCACTTCTCGTAGCCCCCGCCCAGGTCCCACGACCACGTCGCCGTCGAGCCGCGGTCGTCGTTCGCGCTGCCTGACATGGGGATCGCCGAGAAGCTGCCGTCGCACGAATCGTCCTGGTGGCCGCCGGAGTTCACCGTGTACCAGGCCGCGTCGCCGTTCTCGAAGCGGCCCTTCTCCTCGTACTCACCCGTCTCGCAACCCGGCCCCGCCCACACCGAGTAGCCCTGATTCGGTTGCGGAGTGGGGGCCAATGCCCCCCGTAGGGCCGGGAGTTCGGGCTGTATGACGTCCGTCGGTGCCGACGTGGACGGTGTGGTGTCGTCCGTTGCTGTGTCTGTTGTGTTGCTTGCCGTGAGCGTGAGCGTGACTACCGCCGTGGCCGCGGCCCCCAGCGCCAGGACCGCCAACACCGTGCGCAGTGGTCTGCGCGACGGGTGCTCGGAGTGCTGGGGCCTCATGCCGCCCATCTATGCGCGATCACACCCCCGCCGGAAACCGGAAGCCGGGGATTGACCTTGCCCCAACGGCATGGTTCACCCTCCCGTCACCGGGCCGACAGCGGCCCGGCGACGGAAGATGGGGCCATGGAAGACCTCGCGGGACTCCTCACCATCGGCGAGTTCGCCGCCAGGTCGCGGCTCTCGCCCAAGGCGCTGCGCCTGTACGACCGTCTCGGTCTGCTCGCTCCCGACCGGGTCGACGCGGTCACCGGCTATCGCTGGTACCGCCCCGGCCAGGTCGAGCGGGCCCGGCTGGTGGCGCTGCTGCGGCAGCTCGACATGCCACTCGCCCGGATCGCCGAGGTGGTGGCGCTGCCCGGGCCGCGGGCCGCGGACGTGCTCGCCGGCTACTGGGCCGAGCGCGAGGAACGCCACGCCACGCAGAGCGCGGTGGCCGCCCATCTCCGTGACCGATTGTCCGGTAGAAGGAGAAGCCCGATGTACGAGATCAAGACCGTGGACGTGGGCGAGCAGGCCGTACTGACCGAGCGCAGGCACCTGCCGGCCACCGAGCTGCCGCGCTGGATCCCCGCCGCCCTCGACCGGCTCACCGTCGCGGCCGAGCGGTGCGGGGGCGTCGCGGGCACCCCCTTCGTCGCCTATCACGCCGAGGTGAGCCTCGACAGCGACGGCCCGGCGGAGACCTGTGTGCCGGTGGGGGACGTACGGGCGGCGGAGGCGTACGCGGCCGAGAACCACCGTACGACCGGACTGCGCATCGAGCCCGCGCAGCGGCTCGCGTACGTACGGGTCACCAAGGCCCAGGTCGCGCACCCGCAGATCCTGTCCGCCTTCGAGGCCGTCGAGGAGTGGATCGCCGAGCGGGGGCTCACCATCGCCGGGCCCTGCCGTGAGATCTACTTCGAGGCGGATTGGGACGGAGCCCGGCCCTCGGATGAAGTGTGCGACGTCGCCTTCCCCGTGAGGTGAGGCGGGGTGAGGCGAGGTGAGGTGAGGTGAGGTGACCATGCGGGGGGGAGGGGGAGGGGGGCCGCTCTGTCCCCCTCAGCGCAGTTCCTCCGGGCAGCCCGTCCCCCGCGGCAGCTGGTACGGCGCCGCCAAGCGGTACACCCCCGGCCGGGGCGCCAGCAGTTCCGTCCACTCGTCGCCCTCCGCGTCCTCCTCGGTCTTCATCAGGCAGCCGTTGGGGTTCGTGTAGACCTTGGGGCCGTCGTCGTCCGCCTTGGACGCCTCCGTCTCCTGCGGCGGCAGCACGCTCTTGCCCTCCGCGTCGACCAGGCCCAGCCAGGGCGAGTACGGGATACGGATCAGCACCCGCCCCGCCGTCTTCACGTGGATCGTCAGCTCGCCCGCGCCCGCCCGGTCCACCGTCGCCGGCGGATCGGCCAGCGGCATCGGGTCCTCGACGGCGAACAGCTGCCAGTTGGCGTCGCCCCACAGCGGCTTGAGGTAGGGCTGGCCCTTCTGGACCAGCTCCGCCTCCATCTTCGCCCCCGTGTCGGGCTTGCCCTTCGGCAGCACCACGAAGTGCACGGCCCAGCGGTCCAGCCAGCCGCGGTAGTTGTCCGCGGACAGGGTGTCGTCGTAGAAGATCGGGTTGCGCTCCATGTCCGCCTGCCGGTTCCAGCCCCGGGCGAGATTGACGTACGGGGCGAGCGCCGACGCCTCGCGGTGGCTCCTGGCCGGGACCACCTCGACCCGGCCCCGCTCCGCGCCGGCCCGCTGCAACTGGTTCACCAGCGGCGCCAGCTCACGGGTCCAGGAGGCGGTGGGAGCGGTACGGACGATGTCGTCGACGCCCTTGAAGCCGATCCAGAAGTTCAGGCCGGCGAAGGCCACCACCAGCGCGTACCACCGGCGCGAGCCGGGGTGCGTGTACGGGAGCGCGGCCAGCAGCACCACCCCCGCGACGATCATCGCGAGGCGGGACACGTTCGAGCCGATCTGGGAGTCGACCACCCAGGTCAGCAGGACGCCGACGCCGTAGACGGCCGCGGCGGCCCGTACCGTACGCCAGTCGCGCGGCACCAGCACGAAGATGAACACCGCGAAGACGAACGGCAGCGAGGCCGTCCCGATCGACATCGGCTGCGTCCCCGAGAAGGGGAACAGCCAGGCGGACACGGCCACCACGACGGCCGGCGCCAGGCCGAGCGCGTACGCCCCCGGGCGCCGCTTGTTCACGAACAGCGCCGCCGCGACCACCCCGAGGAACAGTCCGGCGACGGGACTCGCCGCCGTCGCGAGCCCGGCGAGCGGCGCGGCGGCCACCGCCTTGAGCCAGCGCTTCCTGCGCCAGCGGTGCGGCCAGCAGAACACGGCGGCGACCGCGCCCAGCGCGAACATCACACCGAGCCCGAACGTCACGCGCCCCGACAGGGCGTTGCAGAGGAAAGCGAAGACCCCGGCCATCGCGCACGCGATGGGGTTACGGACCGCGCGGACGCGCACCAGGATCAGCGCGAGCAGGGCGGCGGAGACGGTCCCGGCGATCATCATCGTCGTACGGACGCCGAGGACCGACATCAGGTACGGCGAGACGACGCTGTACGAGACCGGGTGCATCCCGCCGTACCAGGCGAGGTTATACGCGGAGTCGGGGTGGCGGCCGACGAACTCCGCCCACGCGTCCTGGGCCGCGATGTCTCCGCCACTGTTTGCGAAGAAGAAGAACCAGAGGAGATGGACAACCGCCGCGAGCGCGCCCGTGAACAGGACCGGGTGTCTCCGTACCCGCTCGCGAAGGCCGGCGGCGAAGACCCGGGGCCCGTCGTCCGGCGGTGCGGGCAGCTGTCTTACCGCCCCCTCGGGGGTGGTGCTGCCGTCCGTACGGGCCGGCTCAGTGGTGGTCACTGCGGCTCTCCACGTCTCCCCGACATGCCCCTCCGCGCGCCGCCTTGCCGCGTGCGCCCGGGGGCCTCATGTCCTAAGGACGCCGTCCCCGCGTCCCACAGTTGCCCTGCCCCGTTCAGCAGATGTCCGTTTCGGACGCTAGCACGGCGGGCGGGCCGGGGAGAGGGGCATGTGAGACCCCTCTCCCCGGGGTGAGGATCGGCGCTTCCCAGGAGGCGGGCGGGTCGGTGCTTCCCCGGGGGAGGGTTGGTGCTCCCCGGGGGAGGGTCCGCGGGCGCGGGCCTGCCCGGGGGGAGGGTCGGCGCCTCCCCGGCCGGGGATCAGCCGACGCGGGTCAGCTTGGCGCCGAAGCCGGGCTCCGCCAGGTCCTGCTGGAGGGCGACCGGGGTGGAGACCTTGCCGTCGCCGGTGCCGATGGTCAGTTCGCCGACCACCGTGCCCGCCTTCGCGGTGTGCGGGACCTTCGACCCGCTGTCCGAACCCTTGCCCGGAACGTTGCCGCCGAGCCGGAGCGTGACCTTGAGGCCGGCCCAGCCCACCGGCTTGAGGTCCTTGGTGGCGACGACTGGGGTCGTACCGCCCAGCCCGTCGTCCACCTGTCCGACGACCTCGCCCTTCTTGACGACGGCGGCGGACGTGACGCCGTCCTGGGACGCCTTGATCAGCTTGAGGCTGTTCTGGATGGCCAGGTTGAGCTTGTCGTCCAGGGTGGTGGCCTGCTGCGCGCCCATCACTATGCCGATGATCCGGCGGTTCTCACCGTCGATGATGGTCTGCGCGGTCCAGAGCAGATTGCCGCCGGCGGGGGTGGAGGAGCCGGTCTTGATGCCGCTCACGCCGGGCTCGGCGAGGATCTTGTTGTTGTTGAAGATCCGCTTGCCGATGCCCGGGATCTCGATGTCCGGGGTGTTCACGATCTCGCGGAAGACGTCGTTCCGTACGACCGCCCCGGCCAGCTTGAGCTGGTCGGCCGGGGTGGACACGGTGGTCTTCATGAGGCCGCTCGGGTCCGTGTACGTGGAGTTCGTCATGCCGAGGTCCTTGGCGGCCGCGTTCATCTTCGCGACGAAGGCCTTCTCGGAGCCGGCGTCCCAGCGGGCCAGGAGCCGGGCCGCGTTGTTGCCCGACGGGATCATCAGGAGCTGGAGCATCTCCTTCTGCGTGTACTGCTGGCCCTCCTGAAGAGGCGCGGTCGACTCGTCGGGACGGTTCGACTCCTCGCCCGCCTGCTTGTCGACCGTGATCTTCGGGCCGACCTGCTTGCCGGTGATGGGGTGGTCCTTGAGTATCACGTAGGCCGTCATGGTCTTCGCGACGCTGGCGATGGGCGCGGGCTTGCCGGCGCCGTACTTCCCGAGACTGCCGACTCCTTCGACCTCGACGGCGCCCTGGCCCTCGGACGGCCAGGGCAGCTCGAGCTTGCCGCCGTCGAAGGTGAAGGTGGCGGGGGCGGTGAGGGAGAGCGCGGGGTCGGGCAGCGGTCGGAGAGCCTGCACGATTGCAAAGATGATCAGTACGAGGAGGACCAGCGGGGTCCAGATCTTGACCCGCCGGACCGCCGTACGGACGGGGGTCTGGGGCGGCGGCGGGGTGTTGGTCAGCTCGGCGAGCAGGTCGAGCGGCGGCATGGGCGGCATGGGCTGCTGCCGGGTGCGTTCCGCGCCGGAGAGCGCGGAGGCGGGGGCGGGGGTGGGGGCGGCGGGCGTGCTGGTCGGGGTGCTCGTTCCGGTGGAGCCGGGGAACGGTGCCGGCTTCGACGGCGCCGGGGCGGAGGTGGAGGCGGACGCGGACGCGGAGGGCGGGGGTGTCGCCCGGACCTCGGACTTCTCGTCCCTGCGCAGCGGTACGAAGGTGCTGGCGCTGGTGCCGGGATTGCTCCTGGCGGGCGGCGGCGTGGGCACCTTGAGCGTGGTGGTGGGCTGGTCGACGGGCTGCGGCCGCTCGAAGGCCTTGAAGACGGCGGTCTGGCGGTCGACGGGCGGTTCGTCGGGCGGTTCGTCGGCGGGGGTGGCCTTCGGGGCCGGCGCGGCGCCGGGGTCCGGCTTGGGCTTGGTGGCGGCGTCCGGCTTGGGCTTGGTGGCGGCGTCCGGCTCGGGTTCGGCGCCGGCGTCCGGCTTGGGCTCGGTGGCGGAGTCGGAGTCGGATCCGGCCTGCGGCTTGGGGTCGGCCTTCGGGTCGGCCTTCGGCTCGGGTCCCGCTTCCGGGGCGGAGGCGGAGTTGGATTCGTCGGCGGTACGGGTCCGGCCCCACGACGTGCCCGTCGAGGTCTCGGACTTCACCGGCCCGTTCGGGCGGTCGGGTTCGTCGCGTCCGTCGGATCCCTGGGAGCCCTCGGAGTCCGAGGACTCTCCCGAAACGGAATCCGTTGACTTGACGTCCGAAGGGCCCGAATCGTCCCGGATCCCGGACGCGGCGGCCTCCGCCGGCTCCGACGCCTTGGCGTCGCGTACGGAATCGGAATCGTCGTCAGCCTTCGCGTCACCGACCGCAGCGGACTCCTCGTCCCGGCCGGACGCGCCCCCAGAAGCCCCCTGGCTGCCCGTGTCGGCCTTCGGAGCGCCCGACTCCGTGGAATCACCCGCGTCGCGCCCCCGAAGCCCGGAGACGGCCGCAGGAGCGGCCCCGGGCTCGAACGAGCGGCTGTCCGCCGGGTCCTGGGCGTCGGGGGCCGGGCCGGCCCCCGGGCTTGGCGTGGTGGCGGAGGTTGGCGTGGTGGCGGCGGTTGGCGTGGCTGCCGGGCTTGGCGTGGCTGCCCGGGCCGGGGTGGCCGCCGAGGTCGGCGCAATCGCCGGGGCCTCATCAGCCCCCGAGGGCGCCGGAGTCTCGGAAACCTCAACGGCCTCTGAGGACACCGGGATCCCGGAAGCCTCAGCGGCCTCCGCAGGCGCCGGAGTCTCCGGGGACCCAGCGGCCCCCGAAAGCGCGGCAGTCCCAAGGGACTCGGGCCCCTTGCCCTCGCCCCCTCCACCCTGCGGAACCTGCCTCTGCGAAGCCGACGCCTGGTCCTCCGGACCTTCGGCCTGCGGACCCCGGCCCCCCTGGGCCTGCCCCTGCGAGGCATGGCCCTCGGATGCCCGGTCCCTGGGAGCCGCATCCTCCGGGGCCTGTCCGTCGGACGCCTCGCCCTGCGGAGCCCTGCCCTCGGACCCTGCGCTCGCCGGAACCCGGTCCTGCGGGACCTGACCCACCGGAGCCCGACCCCGCGAAGCCCGCCCGTCGGAGGCCTCGTCCTGCGGAGCTTCATCCTGCGGGACCTGGGTTCCCGGGTCCCGTCGCTCGGACGCCCGGTCCTTGGGAGCCGCTCCCTGAGGGAATTGCCCCTCCGGGGCCCGCCCCCGCGAAGCCCGCCCGTCGGACGCCCCGTCCTGGGGAGCTTCGTCCTGCGGGACCCGGCCCCCCTGGGCCCGCCCCTGCGAGACCTGGTCCTCGGACGCCCGGTCCTCGAACGCCCCGCCCTGTGGGAGCCGGTCCTCGAACGCCCCGCCCCGCGGAGCCTGGCCGCCCTCGGGCGGCCCGTCCTTCGGAACTCCGTCCCGTGGGACCCGTACCGCGCCGGCCCCCGCGGCCTCCCGGACCTCCGGAACCTCGCGAGCCTCCGGAGTGGCCTCCCCGGCCCCTCGGGTCCCCGGGGCCCGTCCGGCCCCGTCGCGGTCCAGTTCTCTGGTCACCGTCCCCAGCACCTTGGTCGCGCCGTCCTCGGGGACCTCGGTCGCGGCTTCGCGGAAGACCGCGAGGCGCGGGTCCCGCTCGCCCGGAGTCGTCTCCCCCGACGACTTCTGCTGCTCCGACTTGCCGGGGGACTCGCCCGCCACCGCGTCTCCTTCATGTCTCATACGGCACCTCGCGCGACGCGCCGTCCTTGCCGAACCATCTACGAGTTTCCTGTCCGGAACCGCTGTCCCGGTGCTAGACGAGAACGACATACATAACGGTTCCCGTACAAAGCACCCAGGCACTCTCGACAGACCATTGTGAGAGGGGTCACCCTGTCATTCATCCACGCGGGGAGGCATGGATGGGCAAGAGCCGCAGAACAATTCCGGAGGAGCTTCTGCTTCTCGCTCTGGACCCGGCCACGGGTACCACAGCGCAGCCGCAGTCGCTCGACCTCGGCCTGGCCGGGGCACAGCTAGTAGAGCTGGCTCTGGCAGGACGGATAGCCCCCGATGGGGATCGTATCGCCGTGGTGATGCCACGGCCGACCGGAGATCCGACTCTGGACTCCGCACTGGAACTGCTGCGCAGACGCGGCAGCCCGGTTCGGGCTGTCCATTGGATTGGCGGGCCCCGCCTGGGGCTGCGCCAGACTTACCTCTCGCACCTGGAGCGGTGCGGCATGGTGCATGCCGTTTCGACCCAGATGTGTGGAGTGCTGCCGACGACTCGCTACCAGGCGACAGAGACGGCGATCAGCCGGGAGATCAGGGCCCGGCTGGACAGTGCGATCCGCACCGGCGTACCGCCGGACCCGCGGACCGCGGCGCTCGCCGCACTGGCCCACGCGGTCGGACTCGGCAAGCACCTGTACCCCGGGAACGAGGGGCGCTCGTCGCGCTCCCGCCTCCGGGACCTGATCAGACACGACCCCATGGGCGGTCTTGTGGCGCACGCCGTCATGGACGTCCAGAACGGCGCGGGCGCTCAACCGCACCGTGGCCAGCCGGAACGGAGCGCGCAGGGCGCTCCGGGCGGACGGCCGGGGGGCGTGCCGATGCAGCCGCATCACGTGAGTGGCATGGCTCGCGTCGCGGCGCACTGACCGTCTCACCGACAGTCGTGCGCCCGCGCCGCACCACGCGGGTCAGTAACGCCGTACCTGTCGTTATGTTTTGACCGCAACACCGCAACACCGCAACACCGCAACACCGCACCACCACGCAATCCGCCGCACCGACGTCCCCAGACCCGGTTCGGGAGCCGCACAGGACACGCGGGGCAGACCTGACTCCAGGGCTGCCCCGCGTGTTGCGTTCCACCCCCGGCCGACGGCTCCGACCGCCGCCCCGCCACCCGGCGCCGCCCCCGCGCGGAAACCGGCGCATTCGTCTCTGTGGCCGTTTTCCCGCGCAGTTGGGACCTTTGGTGGCAGTCTGCTGAGCAGTAGATACGTACAGCTATGCAGCCGGAGGTGCAGTTTCCCGTGGCGCCCAACGTCAACCCCACCGTCAGGCGACGCCGATTGGGACAGGAGCTTCGACGGCTCCGTGAGCTCAAGGGCATGACGGCCGAGGAGGTGGCGGAACGCCTGTTGGTCTCCCAGTCGAAGATCAGCCGCCTGGAGAACGGCCGCCGCTCCATCAGCCAGCGCGACGTCCGCGACCTGTGCGGGGTGTACGAGGTCGAGGACACCCGCATCGTCGACTCGCTGATGCAGATGGCCAAGGACTCCCGCCAGCAGGGCTGGTGGCACGCCTTCGGCGACATCCCGTACAGCGTGTACATCGGCCTGGAGACCGACGCGGCCTCGCTGCGCGTGTACGAGCCCCAGGTGGTCCCCGGGCTGCTCCAGACCCGGCGGTACGCCGAGGCGCTCATCAACGGCGCGCTGCCCGAGTCCGCCGCCGGCGACGTGGAGAAGCGGGTCGGGGTACGGATCCGCCGCCAGGACCGCGTCACCACCACTGAGGAACCGTTGCGCCTGTGGGCCGTCGTGGACGAGGCGGCGCTGCGCCGGGTCGTCGGCGACCGCCAACTGATGCGGGAGCAGCTGGAATACCTCGTGGAGCAGTCCCAACTCCCGCATGTGACCGTGCAGGTGCTGCCGTTCGACATGGGCGCGCATCCCGGCATCTCGGGTCACTACGCCATTCTCGAATTCCCGGACGCGTCCGACTCCAGCGTGGTCTATATCGAGGGCGTGACGAGCGACCTTTATCTGGAGAAGGCCAATGACGTACAGCGGTACAGCGTGATGTACGAGCATTTGCGCGCGCAGGCCCTGAACGTCGACCAGACGCGGCAGTTCATCGCGGAAATCGCCAAGGAATACGCCCGCTGAGGCGGTCGGGGGGCGGCGGCCACGCGCCGGCCGCCCCCCGACCCCGCTTCCCAAATGTCTTGTACGTCCACTTCCCCGCCGGAGTGAGGGCACGCTACACCTCAACCGCCCCACCGTGGAAGGCTCCCCTCCGATATGCCATCCGGATGAGTGAACGCCCGTCCCGCCCATCGAGGCGGACGAGTAGCGTCGATCATGCCAGCAGGAAGTTGGCGTGATGTTCCACCACTTGCTGAACCGGAGCGAACATGGCAATTCTTCAGGGCGCTACGGACACGTGGACGAAGTCCTCGTATTCCGGCGGTAACGGCGCTTGCGTCGAGGTCAAATCACCCGAGGTCCAGTCCATCGCCGTACGGGATTCAAAGGCGCCCGAGGGGCCTTCGATCTCCTTCGTCCCCGCGTCGTGGAATGCCTTCGTCCAGGAAATGAGCAGGGGCGCGCTCAACATCGGCTGATCACAGCCGCGTTGGCACCCCCCATCGCACCCCAAGGTGAGAGCCCTCTCGACCGGTCCGCCGTCCTGGCCGAGGGGGCTCGGCCACGTCTCCGCCACTTACTCCCTCAGCCCCCAGTTCCTCACTCCCTCACCCGACCGCACGGGACCCGCATCCCGGCGGTCGTCTTTTTTTGCCTCCGAACGATCGGACGCGTCGAACCCTTGAACTTTTGAACTCTTCGAACTCTGACGAAGTGCTCGCTCATCGTGTGGTCGTCGTCACGTTCACGACAACGCCTCGTAGAGTCAAGAACAAGTAAAATCGTTCGGCTTTCTGATCCATGTTCACATTTATGACCCGAGAGGGCCTTGACCCGCCGCCGCGCCAAGCGGTTCAATCCCCGAAGTCCCCACTCCCGCACGGGGCCACCGCTGATCCGGACGTACTGACGAAGAGCATCGACGTTCACAAGGCGGACCCCTGGAGGGGGCACATGAACAGCCTCGACTGGATCGTGCTCATCGCATACTTCGGTGTGATGGTCGCGATCGGCATCTGGTCGCACAAGCGCGTGGACAACGTCAGCGACTTCTTCACCGCCGGCGGCAAGATGCCGTGGTGGCTGTCCGGCATCTCGCACCACATGTCCGGCTACAGCGCGGTGATGTTCACCGGCTACGCGGGCATCGCGTACGTCTACGGCATCACGTCCTTCGTGACCTGGTCGCTGCCCATCGCCATCGGCATCGGGATCGGCTCAAAGCTCTTCGCGCCGCGCCTCAACCGGCTGCGCTCGCGGCTGCACGTCGCGTCCCCGCTGGAGTACCTCAAGAACCGGTACGACGTGAAGACCCAGCAGGCACTCGCCTGGTCGGGTCTGCTGCTGAAGATCGTGGACGTGGGCGCCAAGTGGGCCGCCATCGCCACCCTGCTCTCCGTCTTCACCGGACTCTCCCTCAACCAGGGCATCCTCATCACCGGTGTCATCACGGGCATCTACTGCACGGTCGGCGGGCTGTGGGCCGACGCGCTCACCGAGCTGGGCCAGTTCATCATCCAGCTCTTCGCCGGGATCGCGATGCTCATCGCCGTCATGGGCAAGCTCGGCGGGTTCAGTTCGCTGTGGACGGTGTGGGACAAGCTCCCCGACGGGCACGCGGACCCGGTGGCGGGCCCGTACACCGTGACGTTCCTGCTGGCGTTCCTCTTCATCAAGACCTTCGAGTACAACGGCGGCATGTGGAACCAGGCGCAGCGCTACATGGCGACCGCCAACGCCCGTGAGGCCACCCGCTCGGCGCGGCTGTCCGCGATCCTCTGGCTGGTCTGGCCGCTGGTCCTGTTCTTCCCGATGTGGTGCGCCCCGCTGCTCGTCAAGGCACAGAAGCCGGACGCCTCGGACTCGTACGCCCTCATGGTCGAGCAGCTGCTGCCGCACGGGCTGCTGGGCCTGGTCATCGTCGGGTTCTTCTCGCACACCATGGCGATGTGCTCCTCCGACGCGAACGCCATCTCGGCCGTCTTCACCCGGGACATCGCGCCCGCCCTCTCCAAGGCGGCGCGCGGCTGGTCGGAGCGGGCGGGGCTGGCGGCGGCGCGGCTGTCGACCATCTCGTTCCTGGCGCTGTCCATGGCGATCGCCACCCAGGTCAACTCGCCGACGTTCAAGGACATCATCACCGTGGTCATCAAGTGGGTGGCCGGCCTGATGGGTCCGATCGCGATCCCGTTCATGCTGGGCATGCTCAAGACGTTCCGCAGGTCGGGTCCGACGGCGGCGCTCGTCAGCTGGGCGTTCGGCCTGCTGGCCTTCTGGCTGGTGAACTACCCGATCAACTGGAACGTCGACGGCGGGGTGCCGCTCCAGTACCAGGTCTCGATCCCGCTGGCCGTCTCGCTGGTGCTGTACATCGTGATCGGCTTCCTCAAGCCCGAGGACACCCCGGAGCGCGATGTGCTGCTGGCGCGGATCAACGGCGAGGGCGACGGGGACGGTTCGGGCCTGACGGCGGCGTCGCTGGGCCTGCCGGGGCAGGCGGGGCCGCGTGACGCGAAGGTGGTGGGCGGGAAGGCGTCGTCGGACGGCTGAGCGCCGGCCTGGCGGCTGCGTACGTGAGTACGCGAGTACGTGCGACGTGTGTACGTGAGCGCCGGGCGGGCCTGGTTCGGTCCAGGCCCGCCCGGCGCTCCGTGTTCCCCGTACCCCCTGCCTCCGGCCCGTCGTTCAGCCCCGTGGTTCAGCCCCGTGGGTAGCGCGCCAGCCAGCCGGACACCGCGACCGTCGGACTGTGCAGGGCGGGCCCCTGCGTCATCTCCATCGCGAAGTCGTCGGCGAGTTCGAGGAGGGTCGGCCGGCCCTCCAGCTCCGCCAGCCAGGCCGGGGGCAGCGCCGTCTCGCCGTGCAGGGTCCCGAGCAGCGCCCCGCACAGGGTGCCGGTGGCGCCGGACGGGCCGTCGTGGTTGACGGCGAGGCGCAGCCCGTGGCGGATGTCCTCACCGACGAGCGCGCAGTAGACGGCGACGGCCAACGCGTCCTCGGCGGCGCGTCCTTCGCCGAGTTCGGCGATCCGGTCCGGCCCCGGAATGCCCCGCCGTACGGCGCCGAGCGCCAACTGGAGGGCCTGGGAGACCGGTTCGTGCCCCGGGCGCGGGCCGAGCAGCAGCAGGGCCCGCGCCACGGACGCCTCCAGCGCCTCCCCCCGGGCCAGACCGTGCACGATGACGGCGAAGGCACCGGCGGAGAGGTACGCGGTGGGATGGCCGTGCGTCTGCGCGGCGCACTCCACGGCGAGCTGGCACACCAACTGCGGCTCCCACCCGACGAGCAGGCCGAACGGCGCGGACCGTACGAGCGCGCCCGCGTCCCTCGCGGTGGGGTTCTTGGGCTTGTCGAGCGTGCCCATGATGGTGTCGCCGAACCCGGTCAGGCAGGAGATCGTCGGGTCGCGGCGTACGTACAGCCACTCCTCCTGCGCGAGCCAGCCGTTGTCCTTGCGGCGGAGGTCGGGCCCCCAGTCGCGCTGCGTGGCCGCCCAGCGGAGGTGCGCGCGGTGCACGTCCGTCGGGGGGTGCCAGGCGCCGGTGTCTCTGCGGACCTGCGCGCGGATCAGTCCGTCCACGGTGAAGAGGGTCAGCTGGGTGGCGGCGGTGACCGCGCCACGGCGGCCGTACGCGGGTACGTAGTCCACGACCGCGTCCGAGCCGTGTACGCCCCGGATCTCGTCGAGCGTGAGGCCCGCGACGCCCGCCCCGAGCGCGTCCCCGACGGCGCCACCGAGCAGACAGCCCCGTACCCGGCTGCGAAAGTCCTGCTGCTCCGCGCGCCCCCAGACGGCGGCCCCGGACGGTGTGCTCACGCGCCCCTCTCCCTTCGCCGCGCCTCGCGCCGCGCCTCTCGGCGGCTCGGTGCGCAGCACTGTAATCGAACGGGGACGGGGGGTGGCGGCGTGGGCGGATACGGCGCGATCCCATGCCTCGGCCGCGGGGGATCGAGGCATGGGATCGCCGGACTCAGACGAGGGTGCCGACGTGGAGGGTGCCGTCGGGGAGGCCGGCGGCGTAGGTGTCGAAGATGTCGCCGTCGGCGTCTATCTGCTGGTTCGCGGCCCAGCTGCCGGTGGTGGAGCGCGTACGGTCGTACACCTCACCATTGACCAACGCCTGCACGTGGACAGTGCCGTCGGGCAGGGCGGACGCGGCAGCCGCCGTGATGTTGCCGTTTCCGTCGATCATTGTCGCGCCGGGCGCCCATGTACCACTGGCCGAACGCGTACGGTCCCACACCGAGCCGTGCGGCGGCGGAGGCGTGACCGGCGGATAGGGGTCGGCCGAATCACTGCCGAGCCCGGCTTGCGGTCCGCACGTGGGCCAGGCGGATTCGCCCTGCACCGCCAGAACCTTCTCCGCGGTGAGAATCTGTTCCTGCTTTGTCGCTTGATTGGGGAACGCGGCATACTGATCGCCACCGTACGCATTCCAGGTGGCGAGAGTGAATTGCAGGCCACCGTAAAAGCCGTTGCCCGTGTTTGTGCTCCAATTGCCTCCGCTCTCACATACGGCGACCTTGTCCCACGTACTCACCGAGGCGGCCGTCGCCGGTCCCGCTGTCAGGAAGAGGGAGAAACTCGCGGCCGACAGGACCGCGAGGCCGATCAGGAGACGTGATACGAGAGATCTGGTCATGCTGAAGAACCTCCGGAAGAGGTAGGGGGGAATGAGTCGTCGGCACCATCACCCGGTGGGCCGACAGCCAGGCCCGGGACCGCTTGCGGTCACCGGGCCGTGGCCGACTCACCAGATTCGGTGGCTGTCCGGTGGCTAGACGAGGGTGCCGACGTGCAGGGTGCCGTCGGGGAGGCCGGCGGCGTAGGTGTCGAAGATGTCGCCGTTGGCGTCTATCTGCTGGTTCGCGGCCCAGCTGCCGGTGGTGGAGCGCGTACGGTCGTACACCTCACCATTGACCAACGCCTGCACGTGAACAGTGCCATCGGGCAGGGCGGACGCGGCCGCCGCCGTGATGTTGCCGTTCCCGTCGATCATCGTCACACTCAGCGCCCACGTACCACTGGCCGAACGCGTCCGGTCCCACACCGACCCGTGCGGCGGCGGAGGCGTGACCGGGGTGTCGATGATCTTGTTGTACCGGTACGGCTCGAAGCCCTCGCTGTTGAGGTAGTTGACCGAGTAGACGGATCGACGGGCGTTGGTGCCCGGACGTGCCTCTTCGAGGATCACCGCGTTGGTGTGCGCGGCGTCCTCCCACCCTTGAACAGCACCACGTGCTGAAGATTCGTCGGCTGATTCCGTACGTTGTTGATGACGTCGCCGGGCTGGAGGTCCGCCAAGCTGCCCAACCGGGTGGAGACATCAGGCAGCGTCCATGTGGTGCGGCTGGTACCGAGATGCCAGGCCATGGAGACGAACCCGGAGCAGTCCTGCCGGTAGGTTCCGTTGGCGTCCGTCCAGTACGAGGTCTGGCTGTACGGAACATCCTGGTCCACCCATGTCTGGGCGCGCGCGATCACCTCGGACCGCGCGGTGGTGCCGTCGACCACCGAACTCGGCTCCGCCGTGGCGGTGGTCGGATCGCTGACGGTCGGAGTGAACGGGGTGCTGTAGCCGCGCTGTACGGCGATCGAGCCGGCCTCGGCCGAAACCGAAACCGAAACCGGAACCGGAACCGGAACGGGATCGGGATCGGGATCGGGATCGGGATCGGGATCGGCGTGGGCCGGACCGGACATGCCCAATACCAAAGCGCTCAGCGCCGATACAGCAAAGGCCGAGCGGATATTAAATCGTCTTGACAAACGCACGATGCGTGCCCCTTGGTCAGAAATGAAGAATCGATCGGTCGTAGCGGTCTCATTCGATGGCGAATGTGATCACTGAAAGAGGCTACTTCGCGATTTCTCAGACCTCGGGTGCTGATGATCAAACAAATACTTCCGCCGGAAAGCCCTCCTGATGAACATTCAGGTCGGTCTCACAGGTCCGCATGAATGTGTCGCGAATGGGGTATCACCGCGAGGGCCGGTCGTCCTGGCGGTCATGCCGGGCCTGAAAAGCCCCCGGCCGATTCCGCGCGTACCTGTTCCCGGTATTCGATGGCCCACGCGTAGCCGGGTCGCAGCGCGATCGCGCGGTCCAGGTCCGCGAGCGCCTCCGCCGGGCGGTTCAGGCGGTGGCGGACCGCTCCGCGGCTCGCGAGGGCCGAGGGGTGGGCGGGGTTGAGCGTCAGGGCGCGGCTCAGTTCGCGGTCCGCGTCCTCGTAGCGGCCCGCGAGACGGTGGATCTCGCCCCGTTCCGAGGCGATCCAGTCGCTGTCCGGCGCGATCTCCGCCGCCCGGTCCAGGTCGGCGACGGCGCGGTCGTGCTCACCCAGGGCGCAGAACAACCGCCCCCTGCGTACCAGGGCCCACAGGTAGCCGCCGTCCAGGGCCACCGCGCGGTCGAGGTCGACGAGGGCCTCGGTGGGGCGTCCCAGCCGGTGCAGGGCGCTGCCCCGGCTCGCCGTCGCGTACGCGTCCCCCGGGGCGGCCGCGATCGCCCGGTCCAGCAGCGCCACGGCCTCCTCGTACCGTCCCGCCGCGCGCAGCGTCTCGCCCCAGGCCCCGAGGATCCCGGGGGTGTCGGGGGCCAGTGCGTCGGCGCGGTGGAAGTCGGCGAGGGCCGCCGGGGTGTCGCCGCGCCCGCGGTGGGTGATGCCCCGGTCGAGGTACGCCCCGTACTGGCCGGGGACGAGGGCGAGCGACCGGTCGAGGTCGGCGAGGGCCGGCTCGTACTGGCCCTCGGCGCTCAGGACCCGGCCGCGTACCCGGTGCGCCACCGCGCGGCCCGCCGTGTCCAGGGCGCCGCCGTCGAGGAGCAGGCCGAGGGCGGTCCGTACGCCGGTCCGCACGCCGGTCGTTGCGCCCGCGTCGTCTTCGCCGAGCGCGTCGCCGAGCCGCCGCCCCCACTCCCGTACCACCGCGTCGTCCGTGTCCTCCCCCGCCTCCGCCAGCGCCAGCGCGCACCGCCGCGCGGCGCCCACGCCCTCGCGGCAGGCTTCCGCCACGTCGCGCAGGGCAGTGGCGAGGGCCGTCCCCGGGTTCGCGCAGAGGGAGTGGTACGTCTCTTCCAGGCGCAGCGCGCGCCAACGCCCGCTCTCCCAGCGGTCGTCGGCCCGCAGGCCCGCCTCCGCCTCGATCTCCTCCCGCCAGGCGGCGAAGCGCCGGGCGAGCGCGGTGTGCCGGCCGCTCCAGCCACGCGGCGAACGGGTCCTGCGCAGGCGGAGCATGGGGGCGCGGACGACGTCGTGGTAGCGGAGTCCGGCGGCGTCCGCCCCGGCCTTCTCGGTGACGAAGGGCAGGGCGCGCAGCCAGTCGTACAGTCCCGCCGCGTACTCCCCCGCCCCCGTGTCCTCCCTCACCCCCGCCTCCTCCACCACGGCCAGGAACACGTCCTCGTCCAGTCCGCGCGGCAGCGCGCAGTCCAGGGCGACACGTCGTCGCAGCGGATCCCGCTCCCACTTGAGGAAACGTTCGACGGCGGTCGCGCTCGGGTCGCCGACGTCGCCCGGGTCGGCGGGCCGGTTCTGGGCGAGGGTCGAGACGAGGACGGGCAGTCCGCCGGAGAGCCGCAGCACCTCCGCCACGACCGTCTCCTCCGTGACGGACCTCGCCGCGAGGAGCCTGCGTGTCTCGTCCTCGGTGAAGGGGTCGAGGCGTACGTCCGCCATGAAGTCCGCGAAGCCGTCCCACAGAGCGGTGTCGAACGGCTGGCGCCCGGCGAGGGTGACGACAACCTGGAGGGGCAGTTGCCCGTACCGCTCCGTGGTCATCAGGTCGTGCAACCAGCGGGCGAGGAAGGGCGCGGTGCGTTCGTACGTGTCGAAGAAGAGCGCGATCCAGGGGAGTTGACGGAGGGCCTCCGTCAACTCCTCGACCAGGACGGGCGTCAGGACCTGGTCCGGAGTCAGGACCAGCCGTACGTCGTCCGGGTTGCGGAACCGCGCGCTGAGCGCGGCCCGCAGCCGGTCGGTGCCCTCGGCGAGCCGGGCGGTGTCCAGCACACCGGCGAAGGCCCCGACGACGGGGACCATGCCGAGTCCGATGGTCCCGGCGGTGGCGAGGGCGGTGCTGCCGGCGGAGGGGCGTGGGGGCTGCGGGCCCGGGGCCGCGGGCTCCCCCATCTCCCCCGCCTCCGCCGGATCGGCGAGCGAGGCGGCGGCGGACGCGGACTCCGCCTCGTGGCGGCGCTGCCGGTACGTCTCCAACAGCCGGTCGAGGCGCTTGAACGGGCGCCCCTGGCGGGCGAATTCGGCACTGATGGCGGCCAGCGCCTCGGGCACGCTGTTGACGGCGTCGTCCACGTACGCGGTGAGCGCGTCGCACTCGCGCGCGGTCTTCTCCCACTCCCGTACGAGCGAGGTCTTGCCGACGCCGGCGATGCCGTGGACGTGGAAGAGGAAGCGGTGCGCCTCGTCGTCGGGCGCGAGGCCCAAGTTGTCCTGGAAGGCCACCAGTTCGGCCCGCCGCCCGACAAACCGCTGCCGCCGCCGGATCAACTCGGCCATGGACACCTGCCCGGGCCCGCGCCCCCGCCCCTGCTCCCGCCCCGCCATACGTCTCGGCCCCTCCCCGTCCGGTCGCTCCAGTGTGGCAGCCGGGCGGGGAGGGGCCGAGGGGCCCGGACGGATCAGCAGAGGCAGGGCTCCGTGCTGTGGCCGAGGGCGGGGATGTCGTCGGCCCGGAGCGCCCCCGCGAAGGCGTGCACCTCGTCCACGACGCCGTGCAGGTACTCGCCCCACCCGTCGGCCGTACGGGCGCGTCCCACCTGGAGTCCACCCGTACCGGTCCACAGGCTCCGTACGGTGGCCGTGGCGTCAGGGCCGGAAACGCCGTCCACATAAAGGGTGATCCGGTCGGTCGCGTCGTCGTAGACCACCGCCAGACGCTGCACGTCGTCCGCCGACCGGACCTGGCTCACGACCGTCTCCTCGGCGCCCGGTGCGTCGGACGCCGACACCACCAGTTGCCAGCGGTAGAGGGAGGGCACGTACCGCAGCTTGAACGCGTCGCCGTGCTGTCCGCCCTGGGACAGGACGGTCATGGGAAGTTCCCCCTCGTCCTGGGGCAGTTGGGCCACCACACCGACGGTGAAGCTGTCGCCGGTGTCGACCACCGGCTCGTCCGTCGCGGCGTGGCCGCCGGCCCCGTCCAGCTCCAGGTCGCCGTTGTCGACGAGCGCGTAGCGCACCACGGGGCAGGCGGGATCGAGGTCCGGGATGCAGGAGGGATCGGGCCCCCGGTGGAGGGTCGCACCGGCGCTCAGCCTCAGCGGCGCGCCGTCGTACAGCTCGGGGCTGACCCCGTCCCGCTCGCTCTCCAGCGACCAGTGGCCGCGCAGTTCGGGTGCGCGCCTGGCCAGTTCCGTCACCTCGTCGGGCACGACGAGCCGGTCGTACGTCCGTACGTCGCCGATCTCGCCCTGCCAGCGGTCCCGGTATCCGGTGTTCCCCCGCGCCCGTCCGATCTGGAGGGCCCCGGTGCTCGGCGCGGCGGTGGCCGCCTGTTCCGTACCGGTCTCCTCACCGTTGACGTACAGCCGGGCGGTGCCGGTCTCGGTGTTGTACTGACCGAGGACGTACGCCCACTCGCCCGCTTCGGGGGAGCCTCCGGACACGCGGGCGCCGCCGAAGGTGAACGTCCACGCGGCGCCCGTGGCGCCCGTGCGGGAGGCAAGACTGAAGGCCGGGGTACGAGCGGTGTCCGCGTCGGCGTCCTGGCTGACGACGGTCAGGTCCCGGTCCGTCCTGGCGGGACGCACCCAGGCGCCGACCGCGAAGGTCTTCGCCGTGTCGACGACGGACGAGCCGGGTGTCAGGAAGCCGTGGCCGGTGCCGTCCAGCCGGGCGGTGGACGTGAGGCCGGTGCCGGGCGGGGCCGCCGCCCCGAAGGTGACACCACTGCCGGCCCGGGCGTCCGGGCCCGTCTCGGCGGCGGCGGTTCCCGCGCCCGGCGCTTCGGCCAGCTTCCACTGCCCGGTGGGGACGCGGCCGGCCTGGATGTGGAACACGTAGGAGACGGTCGGACTGCTCCATCCCGCGCGGTCGATCGCCCGGACTTCGAGCGACCCTGTCGCCCGCGACAGCGGGACGTACCGGACGGTGGCCGGCCCGCCGGGCGTGGCCGCCTCCGCGGTGCCCCCGGGGCCGCCGACGAAGAAGTACCGGTACGCCACGACGTCGTCGGACGGCGAGTCGAACGTGAAGGAGCCGTAGTTGCCGACCCCGTCCGACCAGAAGACGTCCTCGGGGTACTCGGCCGAGGAGATCACGGGCCGGGCCGGAGTCACGTCGTCGCGGACGAACTCGCAGACGGTGCCGGAGCCGTCGGAGCTCCAGGGCGACACCGCCCGGCCGTCATCGGCCCTGACCCGCCAGGAGACCACGGTGTCCGCCGGGATGTCGGAGGGCAGACGCCATTGGGCGGTCTGGCCCGAGCCGGCCAGGTAGGTGGTCTCGGTCCGGCGCTGTTCCACACCGTCGGCGTCCTGCCACCACGCCTCGAACTCGCCTCTGACGCCGGAGAACTCGCCCGGACGGTCGTCCTCCACCGGGTCGTACAGGACCGCGCGCAGAACCGGTGCGTCGCTCACGTACGGCCGGGTCTCCCCCGCCCCGCAGGGTTTGACGCCGGTCTGGAGGTCCGCCACCACCGGCTGCTTCGGCGGCAGATTCTCGGCAGCCGTCGCCGCCACCGCCCCGCCCTGTCCCGCCACCACCGCCGCGACGGCGAGTGCCACCGTCGCGAGGCGTCTTCGGCCTACGTGCCTGGTCATGTGCTGCCCCTCCCCTTCGGCCGCCGGGTTTCGACGGGCCGAAGGGGACGCTAACAACGATCACTGACACAACCCACCGGGTTTCAGACCTCGTTGGGCACCAGCTCGTTGGGCACGGCCTCGTGGGGCGCGGTCTCATTCGGCACCAGCGGCAGCAGTTGGGGCAGATGGCCGTCCGAGGCCTTCGCCGCCGCCACCCGCTCCTCCGGGACCTCGCCGTACAGCGTGGTCCTCGGGCGGGACGGGCGGCCCGCCGCGTCGGCGATGGCGATCAGGTCCTTGACCGAGCGGTACGAGCCGTAACTGGAGCCCGCCATGCGGGAGATGGTCTCCTCCATCAGCGTGCCGCCCAGGTCGTTCGCGCCCGAGCGGAGCATCTCCGCCGCGCCCTCCGTGCCCAGCTTCACCCAGCTCGTCTGGATGTTGGTGATGTGGGGGTGCAGGAGCAGGCGGGCCATCGCCATCACCGCGCGGTTGTCGCGGTCCGTCGGCCCGGGGCGGGCGATGCCTGCCAGGTAGACGGGGGCGTTGGTGTGGATGAAGGGCAGGGTCACGAACTCCGTGAAGCCGCCCGTCTCCTGCTGGATCCTGGACAGCGTGCGGAAGTGGCCCAGCCAGTGGCGCGGCTGGTCGACATGGCCGTACATCATCGTGGAGCTGGAGCGGATGCCCAGCTCGTGCGCCGTCTTGACGACCTCGATCCACGTGGCCGTCGGCAGCTTGCCCTTGGTGAGGATCCAGCGCACCTCGTCGTCCAGGATCTCCGCCGCCGTGCCGGGGATCGAGTCAAGTCCCGCCTCCTTGGCGGCCGTCAGCCACTCGCGGATCGAAAGGCCCGTCCGTGAGGCGCCGTTGACGACCTCCATCGGGGAGAAGGCGTGGACGTGCATGCCCGGGACGCGCTTCTTCACCGCGCGGGCGATGTCGAAGTACGCCGTCCCCGGCAGGTCCGGGTGGATGCCGCCCTGCATGCAGACCTCCACCGCGCCCACCTCCCAGGCCTGTTCGGCGCGGTCGGCGACCTGGTCGAGGGAGAGGGTGTACGCGTCGGCGTCCGTACGGCGCTGGGCGAAGGCGCAGAAACGGCAGCCCGTGTAGCAGACGTTGGTGAAGTTGATGTTGCGCGTCACGATGTACGTGACGTCGTCGCCGACCACGTCCCGGCGCAGCGTGTCGGCGATACGGGTCAACGCGTCCAGCGCCGGACCGTCCGCGTGCAGCAGCGCCAGCGCCTCGTCGTCCGTGAGCTTCGTCGGGTCGGCGGCGGCCTGGCTGAGCGCCTGCTTCACGTCCGCGTCGATGCGGGACGGCACCATGCCGGGCGCGGCGGCCTCGCGCAGCTCCTCCCAGTCGCCGTACACGTGGTCGAAGTCGTCACGGCGGTCGGACGTACGGCCCTCCGTGTCGATCGTGCGGTGCAGATCCGTACGGCCGGAGGCGGTGAAGCCCTCGTCCGGCTCCTGCCAGGGAATGCCGACCGGGGTGACGTCCTCGCGCGCCAGGCCCGTCTCCGGGTCCGACAGCGCCCGCACGTGCGGCATCAGCCGGGGGTCCAGCCACGGCTCGCCCCGCTGGAGGAACTCCGGGTAGATGGTGAGCCGTTCACGCAGCGCGAACCCGGCGGCGGCGGTCCGCTCGGACAGTTCGTCCACCATCGGCCACGGGCGCTCGGGGTTGACGTGGTCGGGGGTGAGCGGGGAGACACCGCCCCAGTCGTCGATACCCGCGCCGATCATCAGCGCGTACTCGCGGTCGACCAGGTTCGGCGGCGCCTGCACGCGCGCCGACGGCCCCATGATGTGCCGGGTCACGGCGATCGCGGCGGCCAGTTCGTACAGATCGGCGTCCGGCATCCCGCGCATGGCCGTGTCCGGCTTGGCGCGGAAGTTCTGGATGATGAACTCCTGGAGGCCGTGGTACGCCCGGCTGGTCTTGCGCAGCGCGAAGAGCGCCTCGGCGCGCTCCTCGTACGTCTCCCCGATGCCGATCAGGATGCCGCTGGTGAAGGGGACGTTGGAGCGGCCCGCGTCCTCCAGCACCCGCAGCCGCACGGCCGGCTCCTTGTCGGGCGAGCCGTGGTGCGGGCCGCCGGGCTCGCTCCACAGGCGGGTCGCGGTCGTCTCCAGCATCATGCCCATCGAGGGCGCGACCGGCTTGAGCCGCTGGAGGTCGGTCCACGTCATGACCCCGGGGTTGAGGTGGGGCAGCAGCCCCGTCTCCTCCAGGACGCGGATGGCCATGGCCCGTACGTACGCGAGTGTGTCGTCGTACCCCTCGGCCTCCAGCCATTCCCGCGCCTCCGGCCACCGGTCCTCGGGCCGGTCGCCGAGCGTGAACAGCGCTTCCTTGCAGCCCATTTCGGCCCCGCGCCGGGCGATGGCCAGGACCTCGTCGGGCGAGAGGAACATGCCGTGCCCGGCGCGGCGGAGCTTGCCGGGCACGGTCACGAACGTGCAGTAGTGGCATTTGTCACGGCACAGCCGGGTCAGCGGGATGAAGACCTTGCGGGAGTACGTGATGATCCCGGGCCGCCCGACCGCCTCCAGGCCGGCGTCCCGGACGCGCGCGGCCGAGGCGCAGAGGTCGGCGAGGTCGTCGCCGCGCGCCTGGAGGAGGACGGCGGCCTCGCCGACGTCCAGCGCGACGCCGTCCCGGGCCCGTTTCAGCGCCCGCCGCATGGAGTTGGCGGTGGGGGCGCTGGGAGGGGTGGGGGCGGTGGGGGCTTCGGCGGCCGGCGCGCCGGCCTGGGTGTCGGCCTGCGCTGCGGTCGGTCGTCCGGCCCTGGGCTGATCAGGCACCTGCGTCGTCATCCTTCGAGGATACGTACGCCCGCGGGAAAGGGCCGGGGCCGCCTTCCGGACAACCCGGGCGGGTACGGATGCGGGTGGACGTGCCGCGAGGCTTGCGCGGCCCGCGAACGCGCAGTAGAAAACAATCAAGATCTCACCTGCGGGGACACGGCCCGGCTGACCCCCGCGACACCCCCGCGCGCGAGAGACCCGCCCCCACCCAGGGCGGTACGGACCCCTGTCCGCTCATTTCCCCTCGTCCCCCCACACGCTGTACCTGAGGAGTTCTGATGCGTTCTCTTTCCCCTGCCCTTTCCCCTGCCCTTCCGCCGGCCACTTCGCCGGCCGCTTCGGCAGCCGGTGCGCCCGCGCGGCGCCGCCGCAGGACCGCCCTGCTGGGTGCGGCGGTGACCGCGGCCTTCGTCGCCGGCCTGATGGCCCCCGCGACCGCCTCAGCCGAGTCCAACGGCGGTCTGCGGATCATGCCGCTCGGTGACTCGATCACCGCCGGCTCCAACATCGCGGGCGCCTACCGAAACCGCCTGTGGGAGCGCGCCGCGACCGACAAGCGCCTGGTCGACTTCGTCGGTACGCAGTACCACGGACCCACCTCGCTCCCCGACCGCGACAACGAGGGCCACTCCGGCTTCCGCATCGACCAGATCGACGCCCAGGTGGCCGACTGGGCGAAGCGGGCCAATCCCCGTACGGTCCTGCTGCACATCGGCACGAACGACATGACCCAGAACTACAACCTCGCCGGGGCTCCGGCCCGGCTGTCCGCCCTGATCGACCACCTCACGGCCGCGGCGCCGAACGCGGACGTCTTCGTCGCGAGCATCATCCCCTTCACCAACCCGGGGGTGGAGGCGCGGGGGAAGGCGTACAACGCGGCGATTCCCGGCATCGTGAACCAGTGGGCGCAGAAGGGCCGCCGCGTCCACTTCGTCGACATGCACAGCGCCCTGACCTCCGCCGACCTCGCGGACGGGGTCCACCCGACGGCGACCGGGTACGCCAAGATGGCCGACCGCTGGTACACGACGCTGCGTACGGGTCCCTGGATCTGACAGCTCCGTAACCCCGTAGCCAGGCAGCGCTACGGCCGCGCCACCGGCCACCGGGCCGGGCGGCGCGGCCGTTCGCGCAAGCGTGCCCCTTCCGTCACGGGCCCCCGTCGTCTCCCCGCCATCCGCCGATCCCCCGCCCTTGCCCACCGGTTCACGGCCGAGGCCGAGACTCCGGGGGAACGATCTCGCGCGACCGCTTGTGTCCTTCTCGACCGCCGGGGGAATCGCCGCCATGCAGCTGGACGACGACACAGACACCGCTACCGCTACCGACACAGACCCACCCACCGACACCGGCGCCGACTCCGGCAACACGCCGGACCGGCGGACGCTCCTCATGACGGGGGCCGCCGCCGCGCTTACGTTGAGTACCGTGAGTTTCGCGAGCCCAGCCTCCGCCGACAGCACCCGCCCCGGGGCGGACGCCGACGGCCCCCAGGTGACCAGGACCGTGCGCGGCACCCTCCCGCCCGGCTCCCCCGACTTCGTCCACCTGCCTGTCGAGGTCCCGCGCGGCGTCCGCGAGCTCCACGTCTCGTACACGTACGAACGCCCGGCCGTCCCCCCGGGCACCCAGGGCAACGCCCTCGACATCGGCATCTTCGACGAGCGCGGCACCGACCTGGGCGGCCGTGGCTTCCGGGGCTGGTCGGGCGGCGCCCGCACCGAGTTCTTCCTGCGTGCCGACGAGGCCACCCCCGGCTACCTCCCCGGCCCCGTACGGGCCGGCACCTGGAACATCGCGCTGGGCCCGTACACCGTCTCCCCGCAGGGTCTGGCGTACGAGGTCACCGTCACGCTCACCCTCGGCCCGCCCGGCACCACCCCCGCCCCCAGCTACCCGCCACGCCGGGCGAAGGGGCGGGGCCGCGCCTGGTACCGGGGCGACTGCCATCTCCACTCCGTGCACTCCGACGGCCGCCGCACCCCGGCCGAGATCGCCGCGCTCGCCCGTACGGCCGGCCTCGACTTCATCAACACCAGCGAGCACAACACGTCCGCCGGGCACCGCGCGTGGAACGGCCTGTGGGGCAACGACCTGCTGATCCTCACCGGCGAGGAGGTCACCACCCGCAACGGCCACGTCCTCGCGATCGGGATGGACGCCGGTACGTTCGTCGACTGGCGCTACCGGGCCCGCGACAACCGCTTCGGGCACTACGCCCGCGAGATCCGCCGCGCGGACGGTCTGGTCGTGCCCGCCCATCCGCACGCGACCTGCATCGGCTGCAACTGGAAGTTCGGCCTGGGCGACGCGGACGCGGTGGAGGTGTGGAACGGCCCGTACACCGTGGACGACGAGGTCTCCCTCGCGGACTGGGACAACACCCTTGTCGTGGGGGGCCGTTCGAACCAGGCCTGGACCCCGGCGATGGGCAACAGCGACGCCCACCGCGACCCCGACGCCATCGGCACCCCGCAGACGGTGGTCCTGGCCGAGGACCTGACCCGCGAGGCGATCCTGGCGGGCATCCGCGCGGGCCACAGCTACGTCGCCGAATCGGCCCGCGTCTCCCTGACGTTCACCGCCTCGGGCGGCCGGGGCGCCCACGCGGGCATCGGCGACCGCCTGCGGGTGGCGGACGACGACCCGGTGACGGTACGCCTGGAGGTCACCGGAGCCCCCGGCTGCACCACCCACTTCGTCACCGACCAGGGCACGCTCCACACCACCACCCTCCCGGCCTCGGGCACCGGCACGGCGGAGTGGCGAACGACGGCGGCGTACGCCACGTACGTCCGCGCGGAGGTCCGCCACCCGCCAACGGTCCCGGGCCTGCCGGGCCCCTTGGCGGCCTTCACCAACCCGGTGTTCCTGGGCGGGTAGCCGGCCCGGCAGCCGCATGCACCACTCACGCGGTTACGCCGAGTTCCCGCTTGGTCCGGTGGATGAACTCGCGGACGGCCGGCTCACGCCGCCAAGGGGCGAGGGCGGTGTTGAACTCGCGGACGTAATCCAGGGCCCGGGACGACTGCACGCGGGCGAGGATGCCGACCGAGCGGTTGCCCAGTTCGAGGCCGTGGTCGAGGTCGCGGGCCTGGAGGTGGGCCGTCCCCACGATCGCCAGGCGCATACCGACGGAACGGGTGAAGGCATCGGACGGCATGGCGGCGGCCCGCTGGTTCCAGGCCAGGGCGGCCTTGGGGTTCTTCAGGTCACGGAAGACCTCGGCGGCGTCGGCGGACAGCCGGGCGTGGTGATAGAAGTCGATCCATGTGGGTTCGTCGCCGCTTCCCTGCTTCGCCTGTTCCAGGAGGGTCTCGGAGGCGGCCAAGGCCCGGGCGGCGGCCCTGGGATCGTTCTCGCGGGCGTGAGCGCGGGCCTCGATCAGCTTGGTGAACGCCAGCACTCTGGGCACGGCCTGTCCCTTGGCCCGCTCGAAGGCGCCCTGGGCCATGTCGAGAGCCTCGCCCGCGAACCCGCGCAGGAGCGACTGCATGGCCATGGTGGTCAGGACATAGCAACCCAGCTGAACGTCCCCGCCGGCCCTCGCCAGACGGAGAGCCTGGATGAAGTGCCTTTGGGCGACGTCGTGTTCTCCGATGTCGAAGGCTGTCCAACCGGCCAGCCTCGAGAGCTCCCCGGTGACCGAGAAGAGTTCGCGGCCGACCTCGTCGGAGAAGGATCCCCGCAGCAACGGGGCCGCCCGCTCCTGGAGACAAGCCGTGACGGAGTCGGCCTTCCAGTTCCCGCCGCCGTATTTGGAGTCCCATCGCCGGGCGTCGTCGGCGGCCTCCCGTAGTTCATCCAGGTCGGCCCGGCCGACCCGGCGGCCACCGTCGTGGTCGGCGGTCTCGTCGGCAGGGGTGACCAGCCACCGGGTCACCGGGGTGGTGAACGCGGACACGGCGAAGCCGGACGCGCCGGTGCTGAGGAAATCGCGGCGGTTCACGGAGCTCCAGAACGAAGTGGCGACGCGGACGGCGCCGGCGGGATCTCGCGGGAAATCCAACCCCACGTTCACGTCCGGTGTCTCCGCATCGCCCATACCGATTTCGGCAAGGCTGACAGGCCGCCCCAGCCGTTCACCGATCGTCTGCGCGAGGAGCTTGGGCACCGGCCACCTCGGTGTCATCCCCCGCCGGCACCAGTTCGCCACGGACGTGTGCGAGTAGTCGGTCGTGATCCCGGCTTGCCGGGCAAGCTGATTGATCCGGTGGGCGAGGTACTTGTGGCTCGCACCGCAGCCCTCGATGAGCCGGGCCAGATCCGCGTTGGGCGGACGGCTCCGGCGGACGGTCGATGCCACGACGTCCCCCTTGTGTCGGGTCACCGAGGGTATTGCCTTCCGGGCCCGCGGCGAACCGCGCACGCGAGTTGTGAGCCCCCCTGCGAGCCCTCCCCGCGATCACCGCCAACCGGTGTGATGAGGGTCCGGGCCACCGCCGTAACCGAAGAAAGCGCCTTCCGGTGGTGGCCACTGCCAAGGCATCCCAACCACCCACGGGGGTGAACCAGATGTGCGGAATCGCAGGACTGGCCGGAGGCGACGCCTCCCGGCACGAGACGACGGTCGGCGCGATGGGCGTCTCCCAGGCCCACCGCGGACCGGACGGCACGAGGCACGCCGCCTCAGCCGACGGGCGGGCGGTGCTGGCCATGAACACCCTGCTGATCGTCGATCCGCAGGCGATGCCAGGCCCCTATCTCGACCGCACGTCCGGGTTACTGCTGGCCTTCAACGGGGAGATCTACAACTTCCGGCAGCAGGCGAAGGGCTGGGGCATCGCCCTGGCCGCCCGCGAGTCGGACGCTCATTTCCTTCTGCGGGCCTGGGCGAAGATCGGCCCGTCCTGCCTGGACGGACTCGACGGCATGTTCGCCCTGGCCGTCTACGACCCGCGCGTTCGCAAGCTCTTCCTCGCCCGCGACCGGCTGGGGGAGAAGCCTCTCTACTGGCGTCTGGACGGCGGGCGGCTCGCGTTCGCCTCCGAGGTCACCACCCTGACCGGCTACGGCAGTGCTCCGCCGGTCCTGCGGCCCGAGATGATCTCCATCGAAACCCCGACCGGCGCCGACACTCCCTTCCAGGGAATCCAGTTACTGGCGCCAGCCACCCTGATGACCTTCGACACCGCCACCAGTTCGCTCGACCAGCGCACCTGGTGGTCGTTGGAGGGATGCCGGCCGTTCGAGGGCGACTACAAGGAGGCGCTGTCCCGCTTCTCGGTCGTGCTGGCCGAGCAGGTCCCGCTGCGGGCCCCGGCCGGCGACTTCGCCCTGCTGTTGTCGGGCGGCCTGGACTCCTCGGTGCTGGCCCACCTGATGCGGCCGCCGGTCTGCGTCACGGTCCGCTACCCGGGTCAGGACCGCCTGGACGAATCGGAATCCGCCGCGGTCGTCGCACGCGACATCGGCGCCGAGTTGATGGTCGTCGAGCCCGAGATCGCGGACTTCACCACCGTGCTTCCGCACATGGTCTCCGCGCTGGACTATCCGATGGGCAACGCGTCGACGTTCTCCGAGTACATGGCCTACCGCAAGGCGTCCGAACTGGGCCTCAAGGTCGTGGTCGGCGGCCTGGGACCGGACGAGTTCCTGATGGGCTACGTCCGTCACGCGGTCGTCCTGTTCGGCCCCGACTCCGTCCTGGCCGCGGGGCTGGAGGCGTACCGGCCGCTGGCCGCGAAGCTGACGCACACCGCCGGCCACAGGCTGGACCCAGCGGAGGCGGTCACCCGGCTCGTCCTGCGCGGCCCGGACCCCGAGGGGCGGATCCGCGACCTGGTCAGCGGCGCGATGAGCAGGGCCGGCGGGGATCCGGCCCGCGCGCTGACACTGGCCGATCTTGCGACGGCCTGGCGGCCGCTGGTACTGACCAGCGACAAACTCGCCTCCGCCTACGGCCTCGAACGCCGCTCGCCCTACCTCGCCCGCGACCTGGTGGAACTGTCCTACCGGCTGCCGGCCGAACACAAGATCGCCGATCCGGCCCAGGGGAAGCGCATCCTGCGAGACGCGGCGAAAGCCCTGGGGCTGCCGCGGGAGGTCTGGGACAGCCGGGACAAGCTCGGCTTCGCCAGTCCCGTACCTTCCTGGCTGAACGGCCCACTCGCAGACTGGGCCGACGATCGGATCCGCACGGCGCTCGCCGTCGCACCGACGGCCTGGCGGCCGTTGCTGGAAAGCGGGCTGAAGCACGGCGGGCGGTTCGACCGCACCCGGACGCAGGCCCTCATGGCAGCCGTCTGGTTCTCGGATCTGACGGTGAGGGCAGCCGCGTGATCCCCGACTCCGTTACTACGGTGGCCGGATGCGATCCGACACCACCGCCTCCCCACAGCCGTCCACCGCCCGAGGAGCGGTCGCGGTCATCACCAACCGGCGCGGAGAACTCCTCCTCCACCTGCGTGACAACCTGCCGGGCGTCATCGCCTGGCCCGATCACTGGAGCCTGTTGGGAGGCGGCGCGGACGACGGCGAATCCCCGGTCGCGGCAATCGTCCGCGAGCTCGACGAAGAAGCCGGCCTGACCGTCGCCGACCTGGCCGAACTCTTCGAGATCCGTGACGTCCACGGCTCCGGGCAGATCATCACGTTCTTCTCCGGCAGCTGGGACGGCGACGAGACCCGGCTGCCTCTCGCCGAGGGCGTCAAGCTCCAGTTCTTCGCCCCCGAACACCTTGGCATCCTCACGATCCCGCCGTTCATCCGTGACGGGATCCACCGCTGTCTGGCCGCCCGGCCCGCCTGATCGGCCCGCCCTTCCGGCGGGACGGGGTGGGGCCACCGCAGGCGGCCCCACCTGGAAGGGCATCTGCTCGTGAAGCTCACCGTCATCGGCTGCGGCTACCTCGGCGCCACTCACGCGGCCTGCATGGCCGAACTCGGCCACGACGTGATCGGCATGGACGCCGACATGGACAAGGTCCACGTCCTCAACTCCGGCAAGGCCCCGTTCTTCGAACGCGGCCTCGACGCTCTGCTGGCCAAGCACACCGCCTCGGGCCGCCTGACGTTCACCGCCTCCTACGCGGAAGCCGCGCAGTTCGGCGATCTGCACTTCATCGGGGTCGGCACTCCGCAGCAGGCCGGAGACAACGCCTACGACCTCACCCCCCTGTTCTCCGCCGTCCGCCGACTCGCCCCCCGCCTGAACAGGCCGGCCGTGGTCGCGGTCAAGTCGACCGTCCCGGTCGGCACCGCACCGCGCGTCGCCGACATCCTGAAGGAGTTCGCCCCGGCGGGCGGGAAGATCGAGGTCGCCTGGAACCCCGAGTTCCTGCGGGAATCGTCCGCCATCGAGGACACCCTCCGCCCCGACCGGCTCGTCCTCGGCTTCCACACCGAGCACTCGTGGGCGGAAGCTGTGCTGCGACAGTGCTTCTCGAAGATCATCGAATCCGGGACGCCGACGATTGTCACCGACTGGGCCACCGCCGAACTCGCGAAAGCCTCCGCGAACTCCTTCCTCGCCACGAAGATCTCGTTCATCAACGCGATGGCCGAGGTCTGTGAGGCGGCGGGCGCCGATGTCGGCCGGCTCGCCGACATCCTCGGCCACGATGCCCGTATCGGCCGACGTGGCATGCGCCCCGGTCTCGGGTTCGGAGGTGGCTGCCTGCCCAAGGACATCCGCGGCTTCATGGCGCGGGCGGGTGAACTCGGCGTCGACCAGGCCCTGACGTTCCTGCACGAGGTCGACGCGATCAACAACCGCCTCCGCGAACGCATGGTCGACCTCGCCCGCGAACAGCTGGACGGCAACCTCGCGGGCAAGCGGATCACCGTCTGGGGAGCCGCCTTCAAACCGGACACCGACGACATCCGCGACTCGCCCGCCCTGGCGGTCGCCCACCAGCTCCACGCGCTCGGAGCCGCTGTCACCGTCACCGACCCCAAGGCCCTGGACAACGCACGTAAGACACACCCCGAGCTCGACTACGTCGATGACCCGATCGCCGCCGTGCACGACGCCGACCTGCTGCTTCACCTGACTGAGTGGGCACACTTCAGCCAGATCGACCCCACCCGGCTCACCGACTCCGCCGCGAGCCCGAAGGTCATCGACGGCCGCGGCACCCTGGACGCCGCCCGCTGGCGCGAAGCGGGCTGGACCGTGCGCGCCTTGGGCCGCCCCTGAAGCTACCTCGCGCCGGCGAACGCCACGAAGGCGTTCCAGGCGGCGGGGGTGAGCATGAGGGCGGGGCCCTCGGGGGTCTTGGAGTCACGGACGGGGACGATGCCGGGGAGGTTGGTGGCGATCTCCAGGCAGTTGCCGCCGTTGTCGCTGCTGTGGCTGGACTTACGCCACAGCTGCGGCGGTTCGGCCTTTGTCATCGCGGCAGACCTGCGGCGAAGGCCACGAACCCCGCCCAGGCGTGGGGGCTCAGCATGAGCACCGGGCCCTCGGGGGACTTCGAGTCACGGACAGGCACGACGCCGGGGACGACGGTGGCGATCTCCAGGCAATCTCCGCCGTTGTTGCTGCTGTAACTGGACTTGCGCCACACGACACCAGGCAGACTGCTCGCGCTGATCATGGTTTCAAATCCTTCAAAGCGTCGGCAATCAGGTCGATCGACCGGCTGGGTGAAAGGGCATCGGCCATGAGCAAATCATAGACGCGAGCAGCCGCCTTCACATGTTCACGCTCGGCCAGGATTTGCCCTTGCAAGAAGCCGTCGACGTACACAACGTCCGGCCCTTCGTCCAGCGTAAGGGCAGAGAAAGGCCCGCCGACTCCCGCGTGCGCTCCGGCGTCGAACGAGACGACTTGAAGCACAACGTTGGGCGTCTCCGCAGCTACCAGAAGGCGATCGAGTTGACCACGCATCGTGTCAACGCGCCCCATACGGCGACGAAGCACGTTCTCGTCCAGCACGATCCACAGCTCCGGGGGCTTGTCCCTTGTGAGGATGTGCTGTCGTTCGAGCCGGGCCGTGACCAGTTCTTCGACGGTGTCGCGATTCAGTCGTCCTGCTGACAGCACCGCTCGCGCGTAGTCCGCCGTCTGCAACAGGCCCGGCACTACCTGCGCCTGGAAAGACCGGATCACCGTCGCCGCCGCCTCAAGATCAACGAACGGCCGGAACCAGGCCGGATACGCGTGCCTGATCACCACCGGACACAGCCGCGTGAAGAATTCGTCGGCGGCGAGCATCTTGTCCGCCACTACCGACAGCGGCTTCGTCGGGAGCCTTCTCGCCGCCTCGACCTTGTTCAGCAGCGAAGGCGCCATCAGCGCCTCCTTCGCGAGGGCGCGTTGCGACATGCCCGCCGCCTCGCGCCGCCTCCGTAACTCCGTGGCGTAAAACGCCAGGACGGATTCCGACGGGTCCAACTCTTCCGCGTACGTCACGTGGACGGCCTTTCTGTGAAAGCACCCTTTGTCAATGCCACCCCCCTGTTGAGCGTACGCGCGGATCGTCACGCTTGTCTCACAGACGGTAATCATTCGATGGAGGAAGGACGCATCCCCTATGTACGAGCAGGAACCCCGGCAACCGGACCCGCCCGAGCCGCCCGGCGGCGAAGTCGAGGCGCTCGACGCGCTCGTGGAGGCCGGGGGCTTCCATCGGCTCGCGCCCGCCTGGGTGCCACGGGAATTCGCCCCGCCCACCATGGAATTGACGCTGCGCGTGGCGCACGGACTGAGGCGGTTGGCCGATGAGCGGCAGTGACGCGCGACGGCTCCTGTCGCAACTGACCGAGGCGTTCGGGGTGGACGGCGTGCTGATCGTCCGGAAGTCGGAGCCGGTCGCCGGGGACGGGGACGGAAACGGGGACGGGGACGGCGCGGACCTCGTCCCCGGCTCCGGACTGCGCTGGCCCAAGTGCCGGTGCGGGCAGCCGGTGTGCCCCGACTACCGTCCGGATCCCGATGGTTCGGAGGGCACGACGGGTTCGTCCGTCCCGTACCGGCCACAGTGAACCCCGTCCCCGCCCGGACACGATCCTGTTGAGGGCTTGTGCAGACCGCTCCTCCCTGCTGACGCGCCCGCCTCCGACAAGGCAGACTGTCGAAGGCAATAGGCGATAACGGAAGTAGCGATACCGGTGGGGCGATACCGCGAAAGCCTCACCGGCGGCGGGGATACGGCAGCGGCAGGAGCGGGGGCAGGGAGCCATGGACCGTGACGGCGGGCCGCGTGGAGCGGATCAGCAGGCCCAGGTGACGCCCGACGGGACGGACGAGGCGGGCACCGCTCTTCGGTTCAGCGTGCTCGGGCCCGTCCGTGCCTGGCTCGGGAGTGACGGCCTGTCCACCGGGTCGCCGCAGCAACGCGCCCTGCTGGCCGCCCTCCTGCTCCGCGAGGGCCGCACCGCCACCGCCGGGGAGCTGATCGACGCCCTCTGGGGCGACGACCCCCCGTCACAGGCGCTCGCCGCCGTACGGACGTACGCCTCCCGTCTCCGCAAGGTGCTGCCCCCGGGGGTCCTGGTCAGCGAGTCGGGCGGGTACGCGCTGCGTGCCAGACCCGACGCCCTCGACCTCGGTGTCGCGCAGGAGTTGGCGGCCGACGCGGAGAAGTCGCGGGCCGCCGGGGACCGTTCGCAGGCGCGGGCGCTCCTCAACAAGTCGCTCGGTCTGTGGGACGGCGAGGCCCTCGCCTCCGTACCCGGGCCGTACGCCGAGACGCAGCGCACCCGGCTGGAGGAGTGGCGGCTCCAACTCACCGAGACCCGGCTGGACCTGGACCTGGAACTGGGCTGCCACGCCGAGGCCGTCTCCGAGCTGACCGCCCTCACCGCCGCGCATCCCCTGCGGGAGCGGCTGCGCGAACTGCTGATGCTGGCGCTGTACCGCAGCGGGCGGCAGGCCGAGGCGCTGGCCGTCTACGCCGACACCCGCCGGCTGCTCGCCGACGAACTGGGCGTCGACCCCCGGCCCGAACTCGCCAAGCTCCAGCACCGGATCCTCCAGGCGGACGCGGAGCTGGCCCGCCCGGTGGAAGAGCCCGCGCCCGTCCACACCGTGATGCGGCCCGCGCAACTGCCCGCGAACGTGCCGGACTTCACCGGCCGCGCCTCGTTCGTACGGGAGCTGGGCGACCGGCTCGCCGCCGCCGACGGGTCCGTGATGGCGGTCTCCGCGCTGGCCGGCATCGGCGGGGTCGGCAAGACGACCCTCGCCGTACACCTGGCGCACGAGGCCC
Organism: Streptomyces sp. NPDC087420; assembly: GCF_044744165.1. Lineage (NCBI taxonomy): Bacteria > Bacillati > Actinomycetota > Actinomycetes > Kitasatosporales > Streptomycetaceae > Streptomyces > Streptomyces sp. NPDC087420. The sequence continues at coordinate 99,271 of NZ_JBIUXU010000009.1, read as the reverse complement.
GACCGCATTTCCCCGACGGGCAGTTGTACGTGGACCTCATGGGCGCCGGGCCCCGGGCGGCCGAACCGGAGACCGTACTGGGGGCGTTCCTGAGGGCGTTGGGCACGCCCGACACCGCCATCCCCGACACGTTGGAGGAGCGGTCCGCGCTCTACCGGTCGACGCTGGACGGGCGCCGCATCCTCGTCCTGCTGGACAACGCGCGCGACGCCGCGCAGATCCGCCCGCTGCTGCCCGGGACGACGGGGTGCGCGGCGCTCCTCACCAGCCGGGTCCGGATGGTCGACCTGGCGGGCGCGCACCTGGTCGACCTGGACGTGATGTCGCCGGAGGAAGCGCTCCAGCTGTTCACCCGCATAGTGGGCGAGGAGCGGGTGACCTCGGAGCGCAAGGCGGCGCTGGACGTCGTCGGCGCGTGCGGGTTCCTTCCGCTGGCGATCCGGATCGCGGCGTCGCGGCTGGCGGCCCGCCGTACGTGGACGGTCTCCGTCCTGGCCGCGAAACTCGCCGACGAGCGGCGGCGGCTGGACGAACTCCAGGCGGGCGACCTGGCGGTCAAGGCCACGTTCGAACTGGGCTACGGGCAGCTGGAGCCGGCGCAGGCGCGCGCGTTCCGCCTGCTGGGCCTGGTGGACGGCCCGGACATCTCGCTGGCGGCGGCCGCCGCCGTACTGGACCTGCCGCAGCACGCCGCGGAGGACGTACTGGAGTCGCTGGTCGACACGTCCCTCGTGGAGTCCGCCGCGCCGGGCCGCTACCGCTACCACGATCTGGTACGGCTCTACGCGCGCTCGTGCGCCGAACGCGACGAACACCCCCCGGCCGGGCGGGAGGCGGCGCTGTCGCGGCTGCTGGACTTCTACCTGGCGACGGCGGCGAAGGTCTACGCGATCGAGCGGCCCGGCGACCGGCTCGTGGACCACCTGGAGCCGACGGCGTACGAGGGCCTGTCGTTCGAGGACCGGCACGACGCGCTGGACTGGCTGTACACGGAGGCGGACTGTCTCCTCGCCTGCGCCCAACAAGGCTCGCGCGGGGCCCAACTACGCAAGTCCGTGGATCTGCTGTGGGCCGCGAAAGATCTGGCCGAGTCGGGGGCCAACTCGAAGCAGTACGAGTCGGCCGCGCTGTCGGCGCGGGAAACCGCGCACGCGATCGAGGACAAGCGGGCCGAGGGCCGCGCAAGGACGACGCTCACCAACGTCTACCTCGTCGCGGGCCGTTACATCGAGGCGGACGAGGAAGCGCGGCACATCGCACCACTGGCGCAAGCGGCTCAGGACTCCGTACCCATATTCTGGGCCGACAACGACCGCGGCATCATCGCCTTGATGCAGGGGCGGTACGCGGAGGCGGAGACTCATCTCCTGCGGGCCATCGAGAGTTCTCGCGCGGACCGTAACCGTCCGGGTGAGGCGAGCGCTCTGTGCAACCTCTCCCGTCTCCAGATGTCGCAGGGCCGGACGGACCGGGCGATCGCCCTCGCCCAACAGGGCATCGACATCTACGACCAGATGGGTCTCACCCTGCGCCTCGCGAACGCCCGGTACGCGCTGGGCGCGGCTCTCACCCAGGCCGGGCAGCATGCAGAGGCCCTGGAACAACTCAACGAAGCGCTGGTCACCTTCCGGAAGAACCGGCAACGACTCTGGGAAGGGACGACCTACTTCCGCATGGCCGAAGCCCATCTCGCCGCCGGACAGCAGGCCCAGGCGGCGCAGAACGCGGAGCAGGCGCTGGCGTTCGGATGCATTGGCGGCGACCACACCCGGGCCCGGGTACTGACCGTCCTGGGCAGAGCCCTGAAGAGTATCGGCGAGAACGACCGTGCCCGCGTCTGCTGGCGCGAGGCTCTCGCCCTGGTCGCCGACGAGACCGCTCCTGAGGCAGTCGAAGTGAGCGGGCTTCTCAGCCCGCTCTCCACAGCATGAGAGTCTTGACCGGGGCGTTCATCGAATGTTTATGCCCACCGGACATGCTCAGTGTGTCGATTCGTCGCGTCGGGGGGCAGACGAGTCGCCGGAGGCCCGCTCGGTTCGAGCGGGCCTCCTGGATCCTTGACCGGCGACACCCGGGGGAGTTGCCGGTCAAGGGTCCCCCCGCCCGCGCCGCCGAAACTAGGGGAGACGTTCTATGACTGCCGAGAACAACGAAGAAATCGTCACGATGGACAACCACGCACCCGCGCCGCCGGCGGGCGACAACCCGAAGCCCTTGGACAACCACGCGCCGGTGGCGCCCGTGAAGGGCACCGGCACCGCGACGACGCAGGGCGACAATCACGCGCCCGTCCCGCCCAAGGGCTGACAACTCCGACGGGGGAACGAACGGCCGCGGCGGCGCGGAGGGGGAGCCGTCGCGGCCGTTCCGCGTCCACGACGCAAACATCGCGCCAACCTATGACCGGTTCCTGCCAGCCCCTCGATCATCCTTCACTCCGAACGTAGTGTCGATTATCGAACAGCCGTTCTACTAGTGGAGGAATCGACCATGACTCGCACGAAGAAGATCTTCATCACAGTCGCGTTCGTCATCGCGGCCGGAGCCGGAGCCGCTTCTCCGGCGCTGGCTGACAACCACGCTTCCGTCGCTCCGCAGGACAACCACGCTTCCGTGGCCCCGCTGGACAACCACGCTTCCTGAGCCGAAGCCACAGGGCCCGGACGCCTTTCGCGTCCGGGCCCTGTGCCGCGCGTGGGGCGGTGCGCACCGCCTCAGCTCGTGACGCGGGCCGTCGCCTCGCAGTTGGCAACGTTCCTGAGCACACCCGGGGTCTCCATGCGGACCCGTACCGTCGTGGACTCGCCGCTGTCCAGGGTGACTTCGGTGTCCGCGTTGTCGAGTACGGCACCCGACGCGCTCCGGAAGTCCACGTCGACCTCGTAGGTCGCGGTGGCGCCGGTCGGGGCCTGGACCCGTACCGTCGCGTACGTGACGGCCTTCCGCTTGCCCTTGGCCTTGCGGACGCAGGTGACGACCTCGGCCACGACGTCATTCTTCGAGGTCGCCCCGGCGGTCGGGGCGCTGGTGTACGAGTCGCCCGACGAGTAGTCCGCGTCGGTGCCGGAGTCGGAGTCATAGTCCGCGTCGGATCCGCTGTACGAACCGTTGCTCTTCTTGGAGTTGGAGCAGCCTCCCCCGCCGCCGCCCGATCCCTTGCTCTTGCCGCTCTTGCCGCCATGGCCCGACGAGAAGCCCGTCAGGGCCAGGACCACCGCGACCAGTACCGCCGCGAATTTCAGACGTCGACGTATCAAGTCCGTTTCTCTCCCCCGTTGTTACTCATGGACCGACCCCGACGCTACCGTGCCCCGCCCCCGCGCCCCGTGGCCGTCCCCTTCACCGCGTCCAGCGCGTACACGCAGCGGTCCTTGCTGCACGCGTACACCACACCCCGCCGCGCCACCGGCGACCCGGTGATCTCGCCGCCCGTCGCCAGCTTCCAGCGCAGCTGGCCGCCGCTCGCGTCCAGCGTGTACAGCACGTGGTCCGCCGAGCCGAAGTGGAGTCGGCCGTCGGCGACGACCGGCGCGCCGATCACCTCGCCGCCCGCCGCGAACCGCCACTTGGGCGTGCCCGTCACCGCGTCCAGCGTGTAGAGCGCGCTGCCGCTGCCGACATGAACGTTGCCGTCCGCCACCAGCACCGGCTCGATGGACTGGCGGGACTCCGTGGCGATCCGCCAGCGGTCCTTGCCGTTCGCGGCGTCGAGCGCGTACACCGTGCCGAGGTAGTCCGCGAGGTACACCCCGCCGCCCGTCACCGCGGGCCCCGGCGCGAAGGCCGGCGGGGAGAGGAAGACGGCGGGCGCCTCGAAGTGCCAGTGCACCCGGCCGCTCACGATGTCGATCGCCAGCACGCGCGTCCCGGCGGAGACGTACAGCCGCCCGTCGGGCGCGGGCCTGACCCGTACCGGCACACCGCCGCAGGACGCGGCGTCCCCGACGGGGTACGACCAGCGCTCCGCGCCGGAGCGCGCGTCGAGCGCCCGCAGCCGGGCGTCCTGCCACACGTACACCGTGTCGTCGAAGACGGCGGGCCCGGCCTCCGGGGTCTCGAAGTCCGTCTGCGCCCCGGACGTCTCCCACAGCTTCTGCCCGCCGGCCGCGTCCCAGGCCTGGACACCGCCCCCGCGTGTGCCGGTGACCACCGTGCCCCGGTCGACCTTGAGGGAGTACACCCAGGCGTCGGTCTGGAGGCGCCAGCGCTCGCTGCCGTCCTGGCCGTCGAGCGCGTAGAGCGTGGGCCCGTCCGAGGCGTGGATACGGCCCCCGGCCACGGCCATCGCCCAGGCCACGTCACGTGTCTTGAACTGCCTGCGCCCGCTGCCCACGTCCAGCGCGTGGACCTCGAACGACGTCACGTACAGCAGATCGCCGTCGACGACCGGCGTGCCCCACACGTCGTTCGACATCCGGAACCGCCAGGGGCGCCAGCGCCCCGGCGTGCCGTCGGGCGCCTGCGCGGGCGCCGGGACCGGCGGGACGACCGGACTGGTGACGCTCTCCGCACCGGCGACGGTGAGCCCGGCGGGCGGCCGGATCCAGCCGGTGGCGGGGCCCGCCTCGGCGGCCACCGCGCCCCGCGCGTCCGCCACCCGGGGGCCCGGCCCGATCGGCACGGGGGAGCCCGCGAGCCGTACCGGACTGGCGGCGGCCGGGGACGGTGGGGAGTGCGGCGCGGGAAAGGACGCCGGCGGCGCGGGGCGGGTCCCGCCACCGCCGCGCGGGTCGTTGCCCTGGCGCCAGGCGGACTCCCGCTCCGGGTTGTGCGGGGGCCGGGGCGGCGGGGGCGGTAGTACGGGCGCCGGAGGCCGTACCGGCGGTACGGGAGCGGGGCCGCGCCCGCCCGCCCTGCGGCGCTCGATCATGGCCGTCGCGAGATCCGGCAGCCAGGCCGACGCCGTACCGCTGTCGTCGCTGCCCGAGGCGAAGAGATGCGGCGCCAGCTGGGCCTGGAGGTCGGCGGGCGAGGGGCGGCGCGTGGCGTCCATCTGCATGCAGGAGTCGATGAGGGGTCTCAGCTCGTCCGGCAGGCCCTCCAGGTCCGGGCGCTCGCGCAGCAGCATGAAGACCGTCTCGACGGGATTGCCGCCGTGGTAGGGCGCGTGCCCGGTCGCGGCGAAGACGAGCGTCGAGCCGAGCGAGAAGATGTCGCTGGCGCCCGTGACGCTGCGCGAGTCCCTGGCCTGCTCGGGCGACATGTACGCGGGGGTGCCGACGGCGACGTTGGTCATGGTCAGCCGGGTGTTGGAGACACCGGAGGCGATCCCGAAGTCGATGACGCGCGGGCCGTCCTCCACCACGAGGACGTTCGAGGGCTTCATGTCGCGGTGGACCAGATTCGCGCCGTGGATGGACTGGAGCGCCTCGGCGATCCCCGCCGCCAGCCAGCGCACCGCCTGGGCCGGCATCGGACCGCACTCATTCACTATTTCTTCCAGCGAGGGCGCCGGTACGTAGGCGGTGGCCAGCCAGGGCACGGCAGCCCGGGGGTCGGCGTCCACGACCGCGGCGGTGTAGAACCCGCTGACGGCGCGGGCGGCCTCCACCTCACGCGTGAAGCGGACCCGGAACAGCTGGTCCTCGGCAAGTTCGGTACGGACCGTCTTGATCGCGACCCGGCGTCCCGATGCCGAACGCGCGAGATAGACCAGCCCCATGCCGCCGGCTCCGAGCCGTCCCAGCACCTCGAAAGGGCCGATACGCCTCGGGTCGTGCTGCGTCAGCTGCTCCACTTGCCTGCCACCTCCCCGTACGGGCCACAAAGGTACGGCCCCGTGCCCCCTGATTCTTCCTGTCGGAGGCATCGGTTGCGAACCCGGGGGCGGATCGGAGTGTCCTACCGCGATCCGGACAACACGTGTGCCCGCGCTTACGCCGATTGCCCGGCTTCCTTGTCGTTCTCTGCGGACTTTTTACTTTCCTGGGTCCCGTCCTCGTGGTCCGGCTCATGTTCCCGCGTCTGTTCCGGCCTCTCTTCCTGCTTCTGTGCCGGTTCCGGTTCCCGTTCCGGTTCTTCCAGTACGGCGAAGGACGCGCCCTGGTTGTCGTTGAACACCGCCATCCGCCCGTACTCGATGTCGAACGGCGGGGCCGTCACCCGGCCGCCGAGCCGGACGACGGCCGCGGCCGTCGCGTCGCAGTCAGCCACCGCGAAGTAGTTGAGGAAGTGGCCCGGCATCTCCACCGGGAAGGCGTCGGTGATCACGCTGCGGCCGCCGATCGCGGTGTCCTGGCCCGGTTCCGTACCGGCCGGGGACCACATGCGGAAGTCCACAGCGTCGTCGGACACGTCCGTGCCCCGGAAGCCGAAGACGGTCTCGTAGAAGGGGTCCACGCTCGCCTTGTCGCGGGTGTAGACCTCGGTCCAGCAGAAGGATCCCGGCCGGCCCTTCTTCTCGAAGCCCGTGTTGTCCCCGCCCTGCCAGAGGCCGAACACGGCGCCGGCCGGGTCCGCCGCCAGTGCCACGACCCCGAACGCTCCCAGCGACATCGGCTCGCGCACCATCTGGCCGCCCGCGGCCCGGATCGTACGGCTGAGGGCGGCGGCGTCGGGGGTGGCGAAGTAGACGCCCCAGGCGGTCGGCATCCGGCCGTCCCGCTTGGCGGCGAGGCCGGCCACGCGCTTTCCCTCGCTGAAGGCCTCCGTGTAGTGCCCGCCGGCGGCGGGACCGTCAATGCCGTCGCTGTCGTCGCCGAAGGTCCAGCCGAACAGCTCTCCGTAGAAGCGCTTGCCCGCCTCCAGGTCGGGGAGCGACACATCCACCCAGCACGGCGTGCCTTCCGCGAATGCGGCCATGAGCCAGGATCCTTCCGTGCGCCTTCCGCGTGTGGTGCCCGTCACAGCCAAGTTAAGGCGCCACGGGGCGGGGCGCAGGCCAGAAAATAGAACATATGCACCATTAGCACGACATGATCCCTGTGGGCACTTGGGTCGCACGGCAAAGTTGTCCACCGAAGTTGTCCACAGGCTGTTAATAACACCATTGGCGGGCGGGGTGGTGCCGATCGGCTTCCGAACCACTTCCGGTGCGGTCAGGAGCGTTCCGGACCCGTGTGCGGAAGGGGTGGTTCCCCATTTGCAGTCGGCCAAATCGCGCTCAGATCACCCGTCGGTAAGCTGACGGCATGACAGGACAAGTACGCACCGTCGACGGCCGCGTGGCTGGTCGACGCGGCCAGGCGACGCGGCAGAAGCTGCTCGACTGCCTCAGCGAGATGCTCAGCTCCTCGCCGTACCGGGACGTCAAAGTCATCGACGTCGCCCGGAAGGCGGGGACTTCACCTGCGACCTTCTACCAATACTTCCCGGATGTCGAGGGCGCTGTCCTCGAAATCGCCGAGGAAATGGCCAAAGAGGGCACCGGGTTGACCGGACTGGTCTCCGGCCGCTCCTGGGCCGGCAAGGCCGGCTGGCAGACGTCGGAAGATCTGGTGGAAGGTTTCCTCGACTTCTGGCGCAAGCACGACGCGATCCTGAGGGTCGTCGATCTGGGCGCCGCGGAGGGGGACAAGCGGTTCAACAAGATCCGCATGAAGGTCCTCAACTCCGTCACCAACTCCCTTACGGACTCCGTGAAGGAGCTCCAGTCCAAGGGCCGGGTCGACAAGGACGTCAGCCCCGCGGCGCTGGCCGGCTCCCTGGTCGTCCTGCTGGCCTCGGTGGCCTCGCACCAGAAGAGCTTCCAGGGCTGGGGTGTGAAGCAGGCCGAACTGAAGCCGAATCTGGCGCTGTTGGTGCACCTCGGCATCACCGGCAGGAAGCCCACGAAGTAATCGCGCCGCGCGAGCCGGCGCAGCGGCCGGCGGGCACGGCACGGGCGTGCCCCACTTCCCCCGTCTCCCCCGTCCTGTCACGCCGGCGGCGGATCAGACGACTGATCCTCTGATCCCCGCCGGCGCTCCCGTCCCAGGAGGGAGCCGGCGTTCGGGCCGGGTGGCGGCGTCAGGCCGTGCGTGCGTGGTGGCGTCAGGCCGTACGTGTGTGGTGGCGTCAGGCCGTATCGGCGGGGAGCAACCGTTCCACCAGTGCGCCGAGCAGTGCGCCCGCGTCCTCGGCGGGGAAGACCCCCGGGAGCGTCAACCGCTCCACCACCAGCCAGTTGGTCGCCAGATAGATCATCCTGACGGCGTCGCCGTCGCCGGGCAGACCGGCGTCCAGATGCCGCTGCACGTTCGCGTCGACGTCTTCCCGTACCCGCTCGGTGAGCACCGCGCGCAGGGCCGGGCGGCGGGTGGCCTCCAGCCGCAGTTCGAGCAGGGCGAGGTAGCCCGTACGGAACGCGGTGACCCGTTCCACCACCTCCCGCACCAGTTCCACCAGCCGCGCCCGGGTGACCGGTCCCCCGGACATCGCGGCCAGCGTCGCGTCGTCGGGGCGCAGCCGCTCGTAGATACGGCCGCCGGCCTGGGTGAGGAGGTCGTCGCGGTTGGCGAAGTAGTTGGACGCGGTGCCGCCGGGCACGACCGCTTCGGCGTCGACGGCCCGGAAGGTGAGACCACGGGCGCCTTCCCGGGCGAGCACCTCGATGGCCGCGTCGACGAGGGCGGCGCGCCGGGCCAGGTTCTGTCGCATGCGGCGTTCGCGCCTTTCCCTTTCCCTTTCCCTTGGGCCCTTTCCCTTGGGCCCTTTCCCTTGGGCCCTTTCCCTTGGGACCACTCCGAGTGTAGTGCCGTCGGGGGTGGAGGCGGCCGGGTTGAATGGCGTGCATGGACGACGAACGAGGCGAGGGCCAGGACGGGCGCCGGGACGAGCGCCGGGGCGAGAGTCGGCAGGAGGCCTTCCGGGCGCTGCTGCGCGCCCAGCGCGTCTGGGACACGGAGCTGCCCGCCTTCGACCCCGCCACCGCGCCCGGCGAACCGCTGCCGCTCTTCCACCGGTGGTTCGCCGAGGCGGTGGCGGCCGGCCAGCCCGAGCCCCACACGATGACCCTCGCGACCGCCGACGAGCGGGGCCGGCCCGACGTACGGACCCTGATGCTGCACGACGCGGATGTACGGGGCTGGCACTTCGCCACCCATGCGACCAGCCGCAAGGGGCGCCAGCTGGCCGGCCGTCCCGAGGCCGCGCTCGGCTTCTACTGGGCGGCGCAGGGCCGTGCGGTACGGCTCCGGGGCGCGGTGGCGGTGGCCGACGCGACGGAGACCCGGGCGGACCTGCGGGCCCGGTCCACGGGCGCGCTGGCCGCCGCGCTGGTAGGGCGGCAGAGCGAAGTCCTCGGCTCGCTGGAGGAGTTGGCGCGGGTGAGCGAGGACGCGTGGGAGCGGGCCGGACACGATCCGGCGCCCGAGGCGCGGTCGTGGACGGGGTATGTGCTGGTGCCGGACGAGGTGGAGTTCTTCCAGGGGGACACGCACAGACGGCACGTACGGCTGCGGTACCGGCGTGAAGGCGCCACCTGGGCAAGGGAGTTGCTCTGGCCCTGAGCCTGTCGTCCCACCTCTGGTCAGACTCGGCTGCCCCGCCCCTCTCGCCGTACGTTGGACCGCGAGTCGGCGTGGTGATCCTGGCCGGTCCTGAGTCGGTCGTACGGCGGGCACCGGGACCGTTCCGGCTGGCGTACGGGAGTGGTGGCGGCGGCCGGGAAGCCGCGGGTCGCCGCCGTCGCGTCTCAGACCGCGGCCCTGGGGTCCCCGGGTTCGGCGGTGCGCCGGTACTCGGCGTTGATGCGCCGGGCCTCTTCGAGCTGGTCTTCGAGGATCACGATGCGGCAGGCGGCCTCGATGGGGGTGCCCTGGTCGACCAGCTCCCGGGCGCGCGCGGCGATGCGCAGCTGGTAGCGGGAGTAGCGGCGGTGTCCGCCGGCGGAGCGGAGCGGGGTGATGAGGCGGGCTTCGCCGATGGCTCGGAGGAAGCCCTGGGTGGTGCCGAGCATCTCGGCGGCCCTGCCCATCGTGTAGGCCGGGTAGTCGTCGTCATCGAGACGGCCGAACGTATCGTCTGCGGTCATCTGCACCTCTCTCATGGAACGCGTGGAGGGGCCTTGGTGCCACTTGGCACCAAGGCCCCGAAGGAACTGCTACACCATCCGCCGGCCCTGATTCGGCACCGGCCTTCTGTGTCCGCATGCCCACCCGGGAGAGGATGGGGATTGCGGGGATCGCGGTTGCTTGACCGGAGACCACCTCACTATCGATGTCCTGCGGTACCCGGGCCCAGTGATTCCGCCCGGGCGATCCTGATGGCGCTCGCCTCCTCCGTTCTTCCCTCTGGGATCGATCACTTGCCTGGTGCTGTTACTGCTCTCCTGCGTACTGCTGGTGATGCCTACTGCTGGTGATGCGTACTGCTCGGTGGCCTGTAACAGCGCCACGCTTTCGGCAGCCAGCCCCGTCGCCCGTCCTGCGTCTGCTCCGGCTCGGAACCCCACTGCCGAACCTCCCGGTGCGCGCGCCCGCAGCCGACGCCTTCACCGAGGTGCTGCTCACCTACCCACGCTGCTGGGGTACTGCTCACGGCGGCCCCTGATCACCTCGGGCCACCCGGTCCGGTCGCCAGTCCCGTCACCGTCCTGCTACCGCTCTGGCTTCGGAACTCCACCACCGAACCGTCCTGCGCAAACGTCCTGCATACCGCAACTGCTGCACTGCTGCCGGGCAGTTCATCTCTGCCAGGCCCTGCTGTCCTTCTGGCTACGAGAGAAACCATAACCACACCGAGCCTCAATGTCTACTCCGGCCGACACAGATTTCCGCGTGTCCGTCGATGAGGCAATCAGGGTCCGCCGGATCCGCCGGATTGGACAGCACTCGGCAGGCGGCCCGATCCACAGCTCTTCCGAATACCGGGATTGCAATGAACCGTGCCGGGCCGGCACGTGAGCTTCCGGATGCGGCGCATGGACACCTACGCGACGGTGGAGAGACCGCCTGAGGGCTACCACCACTGGGAGTGTCATGATTGTCAAGTTTCTGCACGACAAGGGACTGCGCAGCGACCACGCATACACCGTGGCGTGTCTGACGATCGGCTTGTCCGTCGCGTCCTGGGCGGCTTCGCTGAAGGTCGAGCCGGCCGGGCTCGCCCGGGCCGACCGGGTAGGAACGTGGGTGGGCACCTGGCCGGCCACCTGGTTCGGACTGGGCTTGGCACTGGCCCAGCACGAGCAGAAGGAACCTGAGGAACTTGCGGAATCAACCTTCGGCTGACCCCTCTGGCGTCAGCGGAACGCGCGCTTCGTCACAGCGGTCGAAGAACCCGCCTTCGCGGCAGGCGCGACGGAGGTGGGACATGCCGTAGTTCTCGGAGTCCTCTCCGGTGTCCAGCCGGATTCCGTCGTCGCACTCGCGGTGCGAGCAAGCGCTCCGCCGGGGCGGACCCCGCCGGATCAGCCACCCGTACGGGCCGGTGGCCCGGACTTCGCCACCGGCCTCCTCCAAGCGGCCGGTAAGCCGGTCGGCCTGTAGCCGCGGCGCACCCTCCGGCGCCACTCCCAGGCCCGCCGGCAGTGCCGGCTCCGCCTTCGCGCCGCCTCCACCTGGTCCTGCCGCCACCCGGACAGACGGCCCCGGTCGCGCGCTGTCCCACCCGCTCGTCGACCGGGGACTCCTTCGGCATTTCCCCGCGCGCCGGGCCGCCCTGAGCCATCGTCGCCCGGGCCTCGGCAACGACGTCCCTGCCGTGGGCGACCTGGCAGGCCTCCCGCACCATCGGCAGCGGCCCGAACGGCGGGCGCGTGCCTGACGTTCTCGCGGGCCGGGTCGGGAGGATTGGGCAAGAGTCCGGGAGGATCGGTCTTTCCGCGCGCCGGGCCCGGCGGTTGTCTGGGAGTAACACATCCCGTACGGAGCAACCGGACTCCGCAGGCCCAGGAGGCACCCCATGAACGTAGCCGTCGTCACCGGCGCCAGCTCAGGCATCGGGCAGAGCGCGGCCCTTCAGATCGCCCGGCGGGGCTCCGGCGTCATCCTGACGTACAGCTCCAACGAGCAAGGGGCCAAGGACACGGTCGCGCGGATCGAAGAGCGGGGCGGCACCGCCGTGGCCCTGCGCCTGGACCTCGCCGACAGCGCGGGATTCCCCGCCTTCCAGGCCGAGGTGGCTGACGTGTTGCGCCGGACCTTCGAGCGGGATTCCTTCGACCAGCTGGTCAACAACGCCGGATTCGCCGGCATGGCGATGATCGAGGACACCGTGGAGGAGGAGTTCGACCGGCTCACACGCGGCCTGTTCAAGGGCCCCTTCTTCCTCACCCAGGCCCTGCTGCCGCTCCTGGCCGACGGGGGCGCCGTCGTCAACGTCACCAGCAATTCCACCCTGCCCCAGGTGACCGCGCCGGGCTACTCCGTCTACGCGGCCCTCAAGGGGGCCGTGGTCGTGCTCACCCGCTACATGGCCAAGGAGTTCAGCGCGCGCGGCATCCGCGTGAACTCGGTCGCCCCTGGCGCGACCGTCACGCGTTTCGCCGGTGACGCCTTCGCCAAGAACCCGGAGATCATCCCGGAGCTGGCGAAGACGTTCGCTCTCGGGCGGGTCGGCGAGCCCGACGACGTCGGCATGGTCATCGCCACGCTGGTCTCCGAGGAGGGCCGGTGGATCACCGGCCAGGACATCGAGGTCTCCGGCGGCCAGAACCTCTGAGCCCGGCACGCTGCCGAGCGCCCGCGGGGGCGCTCCGCGCGAGACTGGGACCATGCTTCCGCTGGACGAGATGCGCGCTCTCCTGCTCCGGCAGGCGCGCGCCGACATGACCACGGCGATCGACGGGGTCCGCGCCTGCCGGTTCGACCGTACCGACGCTCCCGCGCCCGGCATGTCCGGGACCGTGCTCGCCGTGATCGCCCAGGGCCGCAAGCGTCTCGCGCTGGGCGAGCACCTCCACGAGTACGGGCCCGGCCAGTACCTCGTCGCCTCCGCCGACCTGCCCGTCACCGGGCACGTCCTCGACACCGGCGGGCCCACCCTCGGCTTCGGCATGACCCTCAGCCCCGCGGCCATCGCCGAGCTGCTCCTGGAAGCCGACCCCCACGACCTGCCGGCCCCCGCGGACACCGCCGTGCCCCCGGGCATCGCGGTCTCCACGGCCCCGCCCCCGCTGCTGGACGCCGTCGTGCGCCTGCTGCGGCTCCTGGACGAGCCGGCCGACCGCAAGATCCTCGCTCCGATGATCAAGCGCGAAATCCTCTGGCACCTCCTGCGCGGCGAGCAAGGAGGAACCATCCGTCAGCTGGGCCTCGCCGACAGCGGTCTGGCCCACATCAACCGCGCGGTGCGGCGGATCCGGGAGAACTACGCCGAGCCGTTCCGCGTCGAAGACCTCGCACAGATCGCGGGCATGAGCGTGTCCGCCTTCCATCGCAACTTCCAGACCGTGACCGGCATGAGCCCCATCCAGTTCCAGAAGCGCATCCGCCTCCAGGAGGCCCGGCTCCTGCTGGCCGGACGCCCGTCCGACGTCAGCGGTGTGGGCCTCCGGGTCGGCTACGACAGCCCGTCCCAGTTCAGCCGCGAATACCGCCGCCTGTTCGGCACACCGCCCAGCAAGGACACCACCCTGCGCGACCCCTCGGCGGAACACGCCGCCGCCTTGCCTTGAGGGCCCCCTGTCGGCTCTGCCGGCCCTGACAACCCTGCCGGCCCGCTGTGATCGGCCCCGGAGCGTGGTCTCAGCCTCCGGGGAGGCCGTCCAGCCGTACGTCCGGGTCCGTCGCCAGTCTGGCGTGTTGGTGGACGTCCTGGAACCGGTCCGTACGGCCGGAGGCGAACATCCCGTCCCGGATGGTGCCTTCGTACGGGTAACCGCAGCGCTCCGCGATCCGGCACGAGGCGTCGTGGCCCAGCGCGTGGCCCAGGTCGATCCGGTGCAGACCTGCCTCCTCGAACCCCCAGCGGCCGCACACGGCCAGCGCGCGGCCGGCGACCCCCTGGCCGCGGGCCTCCGGCAGCACCCAGTACCCCACACGCGCGCTGCGCATCCGCAGGTCGATCAGGGCCAGGCCGACGTGCCCGAGGATCCGCCCGTCCGCCGCGTCGGTCACGCAGAAGTGCGCCATCTCGCCGTTCTCCCGGCCCTCCGCGCGCTGGCGGATGTGCTCCGCCGCGCCGGCCTCGTCGGTGACGGGGACGAGCGGGGTGTTCCACCGCAGGAACTCGGGGTCGGTGTGGCCGCGCACCAGCGTGGCCTCGTCGCCCGTGCGCCACGGGCGCAGGCGCAGGCCGTGTCCGAGGACGTCGGCAGGTGCGGGGAGGCGGCGGCGGTCGTTGTATATGTCACGGTTCACCCGCCCATTCAACCTCTCCCTTCACGTGGCGGCGGCGACGGCCCTGACCGGTGAGGGACCGCACCAGCTCGTACGCGCCCCCGCTCACCACCCACTCCCCCTGCTCACCACCCACTCCCCCTGCTCACCACCCGCTCACCCCCGCTCACCACCCCGCGTGATCGATTCGCAACCGAACCCCGTCTTGACCGAGACCAAACAATTGGTGCCGCGATTACGCTCGGTACATGGCCGCCGACACCGACCCCAGCACCGACCTGCCCGTGTACGTCATCGGCGGTGGCCCGGGTGGGCTCGCCGTCGCCGCCGCCCTGCGCGAACGGGGCGTCCGTACCGTCGTACTGGAGAAGTCCGAGGCCGTCGCGGCCTCTTGGCGCCGCCACTACAGCCGGCTGCGTCTGCACACCACCCGGCGGAAGTCGGCGCTCCCGGGGCTCAAGATCCCGCGCTCGGCCGGGCGTTGGGTGGCGCGGGAGGACGTGGTCCGCTACCTGGAGGCGTACGCGGAACACCACGCGCTGGAGATCGTCACCGGAGTCGAGGTCACGCGCGTCGAGCGCGCCCCGGGCGGTGTCGGCTGGTTGCTGCACGCGACGGGCGGGCGGCAGCTGACCGGGCGCGGGGTCGTCGTGGCGACCGGCTACAACCACACGCCCAAGCTGCCCGACTGGCCCGGACGCGAGGCGTACGAAGGGGAGTTGCTGCACGCGGGCGAGTACCGCGACGCGGTGCCGTACGCGGGCAAGGACGTCCTGGTCGTCGGCGTCGGCAACACGGGCGCGGAGATCGCGGTCGACCTGGTCGAGGGGGGTGCGGCGCGGGTACGGCTCGCGGTGCGTACCGTCCCGCACATCGTGCGCCGCTCGACGCTGGGGTGGCCGGCGCAGTCGTCCGGCATCCTGGTCCGCCGTCTGCCGGCCCCGCTCGTGAACCCGCTCTCCGCGCTCCAGGCCCGGATCGCCCTCCCCGACCTGACGTCGAAGGGCCTGCCCCGGCCGGACACGGGCCTGCTGTCGCGGGCGCGCGAGGGCGCGATACCGGTGCAGGACGTGGGCCTGGTCGACGCGGTCCGCAAGGGCCGGGTGGAGCCGGTGGCGGCGGTGGAGTCCTTCGAGGAGGACAAGGTCGTCCTCGCGGACGGCACCCGGATCGCCCCGGACGTGGTGATAGCGGCGACGGGCTACCAGCGCGCCCTGGAGGGCCTGGTGGGCGACCTGGACATCCTCGACGCCCGCGGCCGCCCCCGCGTCCACGGCTCCCGCACCGCCCCCGACGCCCCCGGCCTCCACTTCACCGGCTTCACGAACCCGATCAGCGGAATGCTCCGCGAACTGTCCCGGGACGCGCGCCGGATAGCGAAGGCGCTGTCCCGGTAGGCGGCGCGGTCTCGCCAGGGTCGGGAGGCCCGCCACGATCGGGTGACCGGCCGACCGTTCCCTCGGACCGAGTGAGCGGCATCGTGGTACGAGGGCCTCTCCACCGAACTGCTCGCCACGAAGGGGGTGCTGCTGGGTGAGCCGCACACCACGCAGTTGGAGCGAGCTGAGGGCCGACGCGCTCACGCACCCCGAGCCCCGCGAGGCGTACGACGAAGCACGTATCGAGTACGAACTCGGTCTCGCTGTACGTGCGCGGCGCGAGGCACTTGGGACGCCCCAGGCGCAGCCGCGATCCGGCCCCTCACGGCCACCCCACCGCCGCCCCGCCCCCCAGCAGGACGGCGCACGCGACCGTGGCGAGTGAAACCTGCCCGAACATCCGCCCGTTGGACACGATCCGCCCCCGCTCGACGCCCCGGACGTAGACCCCGGCGGCCACCAGCGGCGGCACCGAGCCGCCCACCAGCCAGAGCCACGCCTCGCCGTACGGCACCCCGCGCTCCCCCAGGACGGCCGCGTACCCCGAGCCGAGAAGCACCAGCGCCCCCGCGCACCAGACCCACACGGGGCCGCGCGCCCAGCGGCCGGCGCACCAGCGGCCGAGCGTGAGGACGGGCAGGGTCAGCAGGGCGGTGTGGACCAGTGCCGTGAGCACCACGGCCACGGGAAAGAGCACCGCGAGGAGGAGGACCCCCAGGGCCGGATCGTCGTTCGCGTAGGGGCCGCCCCCGGGCATCACGATCCACAGCACGGTCGCCACCACCGCCTCCCCGCAGAAGGCGAGGACGGCGGCCTGGATGGCGGTGTCCGACCACCGGCGATACGGCAACACGCCCCGCACCCTACGCGCGGCGCGCCGCCGCTCTCACGCCACCGCCACCACCGGCTTGTCGGTAGGCGTGGGCGTACGGCGGATCACCAACGCCATCAGCGCCGCCGCCGCGCACAGCGCGCCCGACGCGTACCAGACCACGTCGTACGAGCCGAAGACGTCTCTCGCCACGCCGCCCGCGAAGGCGACGATCGCCGCGCCCATCTGGTGGGAGGCGAGGACCCAGCCGAAGACGATCGCGCTGTCCTCGCCGTAGTGCTCGCGGCACAGGGCGATCGTCGGCGGGACCGTGGCGACCCAGTCCAGGCCGTAGAAGATGATGAAGAACAGCATCGGCGGATGCACGCTCGGCGCCAGCAGCATCGGCAGGAACAGCAACGAGACGCCGCGCAGGGCGTAGTAGACGGCCAGCAGCCGCCGCGCCTCGAAGCGGTCGGTGAACCAGCCGGAGGCGATCGTGCCGATCACGTCGAAGACCCCGATGACCGCGAGCAGCGAGGCCGCCGCCGTGATCGGCATGCCGTGGTCGTGCGCCGCCGGTACGAAGTGGGTCTTGACCAGGCCGTTCGTCGAGGCACCACAGATCGCGAAGGTCCCGGCCAGCAGCCAGAACGGGCCGGTGCGGGCCGCCGACACCAGCACCTTGACCGCTCGCCGCGCCGCCCCCGGCACCGGCCCCGGCTTGGGTACGTAGGTCTCCGCGCCGTACGCCGCCAGCCCGACGTCCGCCGGGTGGTCCCGCAGCAGCAGCCAGACGAACGGGACCACCGCGATCGCGGAGAGCGAGACCGTGATCGAGGCCGGCCGCCAGCCGTGGTTCTCCACCAGCCAGGAGAGGAACGGCAGGAACACCAACTGCCCGGACGCGCCCGCCGCCGTGAGGATGCCGGTCACCAGTCCGCGCTTGGCGACGAACCAGCGGTTGGTGACGGTCGCCGCGAAGGCCAGCGCCATCGAGCCGCTGCCGAGACCGACCAGGACGCCCCAGAACAGGACCAGTTGCCAGGCCGCCGTCATCCAGACCGTGAGCAGCGCGCCGACCGAGATGATCGTCAGGGCGACGGCCACCACCCGGCGGATCCCGAAGCGGTCCATCAGCGCGGCGGCGAACGGCGCGGTCAGTCCGTACAGCGCCAGGTTGACCGAGACCGCGAACCCGATCGTGCCGCGCGACCAGTCGAACTCCTTGTGCAGCGGGTCGATCAGCAGTCCGGGCAGCGAGGCGAAGGCCGCGGCGCCGACGATCGTCACGAACGTGACGACGGCGACGAACCACGCCCGGTGGATCCGGCCCGGGGCGCGGGGAGCGCCGGTGGCCGTCGCCGGGGGCGCGGGAACGTCTTCCGCGGAACGTTCGGTTGTCTGTGTCACGTCAATCAGGATCTCGGAGGCCGGGAGCACGGGCGAGTGGCCCGACGGACACCATTCGCTAGGATCGGGCCATGGGAGTGGAGGAGAGGATGCGCTCGGTGATCGTCACGCCGCCCCTGGAGAAACGTCACTTCACACGCCTCAGCCCCCGCACCGGCCGCGCCGCCAGCAGCACCCCGCACACCCCCACGTTGATCACCGCCCCCGCGACCAGCACGTCCCGTACCCCGATCGACTCCGCCACCGGACCGGCCAGCGCCCGGCCCACCGCCAGCATGATGAGCGAGCCCGCCACGTCGTACGCGTGGAGGCGGTTGAGCGCCTCGTTCGGGATCTGCGTCTGTACGGTCGTCGACCACATCACCAGCCAGAACGCCAGCGAGACACCGCCCACGAAGAAGCCCCCGGCCAGCACGGGTACGGGGACGTCGTACGCGAGCACCAACACGTTCGGGATCACCCCGAACAGCGCGAACGTCCCCGCGAACAGCGGCCGGTTCGGCCGCAGCCGCATCGCGATCAGCGCGCCCACGACCTCGCCCGCGCCGTTGAAGGTCATCATCAGCCCGTACATCGCGGAGCTGTGCCGGCCGGTGACCACCACCGCCTCCAGCGGGGTGATCGGGCCGAGCACGGTGATCCCGTACACCGACCACACCGCGATGACCCCCCACAGCCAGGAGCGGGCCCGGAACTCCCGCCAGCCGCCGACGAGTTCGGAGAGCATCGACTCCCCCTTCACCGGCGCCATGGAGTCCATCCGGATGAAGAGGAAACAGATTCCGCTGATCCCGAAGGTCGCCGCGTTGACCCCGAAGATCATGCCGGGGCCGCCGAACCCGGCCAGCGCGCCCGCGATCGCGGGACCCGCCATCGCGGTCACCGACTCCGCGACCCGCAACACCGCGTTGCCGCGCTGCACATCGGGCGCCATCAGCGGCAGCATGCTGGCCACGCCGGGCTGGAAGACGGCGGCGCCCAGACCGTTGAGCGCGCTCAGCGCGTACACCAGCCAGAGCGGCGGCGCCCCGGTGGCGAACGCCCCGGCCAGGACCACCGTGCTGACCAGCCGCACCACGTCGGCGAGGACCATCATCCTTCGCGGGGTGAACCGGTCGGCCAGCACCCCGCCGACGATCACGAACCCGGCGAAACACACCATCCACGAGCCGAGCGCGAAGCTGACGGCCGAGGCGCCGTGCCCGGTGTCGAGCAGCCCCGCCGCGAGGGCGACGGGCACCATGCCGTCGCCGAAGCGGGCGACGGTACGGGCGAGGAAGAAGAGCCGGAAGTTACGGTTCCAGAGCGTGGCCCCCGGGTGGTTGTCCGGGCGGTCGTCCGGCGGAGCCGGCAGCGGTTCGGGGGAGGCCTGGGCCGTTATGTGCTTGTGGGTCACAGAAGGGACAGATATCAAGGAACTGGTCTGGACCACCAGGGGGTATCCAGCACGCGGACCGCGGCACGGCGACCGACGGCGCCCCGTACATCGATCGGACAGCGACCCGACAGGAGAGAGCGCCATGCAGGACCGACCGCCCCACCGCGTCGTCGTACTCGCCCTCGAAGGGCTGCTCCCCTTCGAACTCGGCATCCCCCACCGGATCTTCGGCCGCCCGACCGACGCCGGGGGCAGGCCGCTGTACGAGGTCGTCACGTGCTCGGTCCTGCCTCCGGGCCCCGTACGTACCGATTCGGATTTCTCGATCCTCGTCGAGAGCGGGCCCGAGGCGCTCGCCACCGCCGACACCGTGATCATCCCGGCCTCCTACGAGCTGGGCCCCGTCTACGACGAGGGCCGGCTCACCGACGAGCTGTCCGCCGCCTTCGCCCACCTGCGGCCCGGCACCCGGCTGGTCTCCATCTGCACGGGCAGCTTCGTGCTGGCGGCGGCCGGATTCCTCGACGGCCGCCCCGCCACCACCCACTGGTCCTCCGCCGCCCACTTCCAGCGGCTCTTCCCCCAGGTGAAGGTGGACGCGGACGTCCTGTTCGTCGACGACGGGGACGTCCTGACCTCGGCCGGGGTCGCCGCGGGGATCGATCTCTGCCTGCACATCGTGCGGCGCGACCACGGCACGGCGGTCGCCAACGAGGTGGCGCGCCGGACGGTCGTCCCCCCGCACCGGGACGGCGGCCAGGCCCAGTACATCGAACGCCCCCTCCCCGAGCCGCAGTTGGCGACCACCACCGGGGCGAGGACCTGGGCGCTGGTCCGCCTCCACGAACCGATCCAGCTCCGGGACATGGCGGAGCAACAGTCCATGTCCGTACGGACGTTCACGCGCCGCTTCCGTGAGGAGACGGGGATCAGCCCGGGGCAGTGGCTGGTGCGGCAGCGGGTCGAACTGGCCCGGCACCTCCTGGAGTCGACGGATCTCTCCGTCGACCAGGTGGCACGGGACGCGGGGTTCGGTACGGCGCAGTCGATGCGCCAGCACCTCCAGTCGGCGCTGGGTGTCGCGCCGACGGTCTACCGCCGTACGTTCCGGGCGGGAGCGGTACCCAGCAGGTGACCCGGGCGCTCCCGGCGCCGAAACCACAGGCCCAGTGCCTCACGCCGTACGGGTCACGGCCCTCGCCGACCGGTAGGCGGGAGCGGGCGCCGGGGACGCCGGGACCTTCGACGGGGGAGGCGGGGAGAGAGGCGCCGGCGGCCTGGGAGGCCGGGACGCGGCGGCCGGGGGCACCGGAGTGGCCTCGGACGCGCGGGCCGCGCGGGGCGGTTCGGGTGTACCCGTCCCTGCCCCCGTACCCGCTGCCGTGTCCGTGCCCGAACCCGTCGCGGACCGCGGCGTGGGCGTACATCGGTCCACTTCGCACCAGATGCGCTTGCCCGCCCCCTCCGGCTGCCATCCCCAGCGGTCGGCGAGTCCGTCCACCAGCTCAAGACCGCGGCCGTTGGTGGCCTCGCTGTTCGCGTGGCGCGGGCGCGGCGGGCAGGCGCTGGAGTCCGCGACCTCCACCCGTACCGTCCCGGCCTCCGCCGCGCCCGAGCCGAAGAGCATCCGCAGCACGGCCGGACAGCCCGTGTGCACCACCGCGTTGGTCACCAGCTCGGAGATGAGCAGGATCAGCGTCTCCGCGACCGGCTCGTCCTCCTCCATCCCGGAACCCACGAGCCGCGACCGGGCCCACCGACGGGCCCGCCCCACCTCCGCGGGATCGGGCCCAACCTCCAACTGAACCAGAAGCACCTGCACCGCTCACACCATCCGAACCGGCGGACACATCGCCTCGCGCGTCGACAAGGTCCTCAACAAGGTCACAGAACGTGATTCCCTTGCGACACAGCATGGTTGACGTACAGTCACCGCAACAAGCGCTTCGGGCATATTCCAGCGCGAAGGAGTACGCGTGGTGCATACTGTGCGACGCACGTCACGGGGAGTCGAACACGGGCGCGCACGGCGCCCTGACGGCGTGCGAGCGGCGCACATTCGGGCTTCCGGCGCCGCCGTACCGGCAACACCGTGACCCTCGCGCCTCAGGACCTCTCGCACCCGAGCGAGCGTACCGGAGCACCCGCGCGACTCCGGGCCGTGACGGCCCGCCGTAAGGACACAACCCGGTATCGACCTCGGAGCGCGGGCGGTCACCACACACGGTGACACAAAAGAGTGCTGAGGCCAGAGCTTTCGGGCGCGGTGTCAGAGCCCTGGGCCCGGTGCCAGAGCCGTCAGACCCGTCAGAGCCTTCGGGCGCAGTGGGGGCCGGATGAGCGGCCGGCCCCGGCACTGTCAGGGCTCGGGCGTGACGTAGTACGCGGCGAAGCCGGTGAGGATCTCGTCCTCCTGGATCCGGCCGTCGCCGTCCGCGTCGAGGGCCGCGGCCGCCAGCGCGGCGGCGTCCGGGTCGACACCGAGGACGCGCAGCGCGCGCTCGGCCGCCGCCGGGGTGACGCCGTCACCGTCCTCGTCGGCCACGGCGATCGCCGCGTGCAGGAACGGCCGGGCGATCTCGGCGAACCGCTGCGGGCTGTCGCGCAGCCGCTTCACCGCGCCGGTGAGGAACTCCTGCTTGCTGACACGCTGGTCGCCGTCGACGTCCGCGATGCCCGCCATGCCCTGCCAGAACGCCTCGGCGCCGCTGTAGAGCGCCTGTCCCTTGTCGGAACGCGCCGTCACGCCGAACTCGGCGAGCAGGTGCGCCGCGGCGCCGCTGAAGTCCTCGCGGTCGATGAAACCGTTGCCGTCCTGGTCGAACGCCGCGAACCGGCGGGCGATCTTGCCCTCGTACTCTGTGCTGTCCATGGCGGGAGCGTACGACGACGGACCGCCGTCGTGTGGGGGGTCAGGCGGACAGCGGCCTGACCCCGTCCTCCACGGCGCTCGTCACATCGGGATAGATCTGGAACAGACGCCGGACACCGAGGGCCGCGAGGACCCGGTTGACATGGGATCCGTCCTCCGCGCCCCGGGCCGGCAGGACGATGCGCAGGCCGCCCCCGCAGGAGCGGATCAGCCGGCGGGCCGCGATGAGTACGCCGACCCCGCTGGAATCGCAGAAGAAGACCTGCGAGAGGTCGAGCACCAGGGTGTGACGGCCCGCCGCGACGGCGTCATGGACCCGCTGGCGGATCTCTGGGGAGGTGATGAGGTCCAGCTCGCCTGTGATGCAGAACACGGTCCACGGTCCCCGCTCGGTCTCGTCCACCTTGAGCGTCACGTGCCCGAACCCCTCTCTTCAGTTTGTGGGGGATTCCGGGGCTCTCCTCCAGCTCCCCCATGGACTGGGGCGTTTCCCCACCTGTCCTCCGCCAAACGCGACCCGCGAAGAGTGGCGTGATTCCGACCCCACCCGGCCGAAGAGGGGCGCACTTGACGCAAAGGGGCGTGCGTTGTCGGTCCCGCCGACTACATTCGAAGAGGCAGCGGGCTGCCGCGTCATGGGGGACAGTGACACGGAAGCGGAAGAAGAGAAGCGGGCGGAAGCGGGGCAGAGGCAGAGGCACGGCCGTCAGGCCGAGGACAGGGGTGGGGGTCGCATGGCGAAGGAGACACCGCCCCGCTGGGACCGCAGGATGCAGCAGCGGCTCTCGCGGGGCGAGGCCGCCGCGCTCGGCGAGCTGTACGACCGGTTCGCGTCGCTGGTGCACAGCCTCGCCCACCGCGTGCTGGACGACGACGCGGACGCGGACCGCGTCACCCGCGAGGTCTTCGGGCACGTGTGGGAGAACCCGGACGCGTACGACCCCCGGCAGGGCTCCCTGCGGTCGTGGGTGGCCAGGCTGGCCCGGCAGAAGGCCGTGGAGCGGCTCCGGCAGACCGAGTCCGCCGCGTACGAAGCGGCCGGTGAGGACACGGCGGAGGGGCTCGCGGAGCTGGAGCTCAAGGTGCGCCGGGCCGCCGCGGCGGCCCGCGCGGACTACATAGTCAGCTCGATGCCCACGTCCTTGCGGGCCGCGCTGGAACTGGCTTATTTCCAGCGCAGGGACTACCGCCAGACCGCGGCTGACCTCGGTGTCACGGAGGACGAGGCCCGCCGCCGGCTGAGGCTGGGACTGCAACTGCTCTCCACGGCCAACACCCAAGCGCTGGAGGGCTTCTCGCCTCCGGGGAACGGACGCTCCCTGTGACCGGCCCGCTGGACGGCGATCCCGACGACGGGCGGGCCGGGCCCGACGAGCCGGGTGGCCGCCGGAGGCGCTTGCCCTGGCTGCCGGGTCCGCGCGCGGCCCCCGACGACCTGGAGCCGGGGCCGATGACCCGGCCTGCCCGGCCGGCGCGGCCCGCCACGCCCGCCGAGCCCGCGCTGCCCACCGAGCCCGCGCTGCCCGATCTGTCCACCCTGCCCGCGACCCCGGAACTGTCCGAGCCTGCCGGCACACCCCCTTCCGACCGGGGCGGCAAACGGCAGAAGGGGCTGTCGCACAAGGTGCTCAAGTCGCTCCTCGGCGCCTGGGCCCTGTCCGCCTGCTCCGCCGAGGAGACCGACCTGGTCGAGGCGCACCTCACCGAATGCGCCCCCTGCGCCGACGAGGCCCTGCGGCTGAGAGACGCCGTCGGACTGCTCCAGGACGACCGCAGCCTGGATCTCGACCCGATGCTCCGCTCCCGGGTGCTGGAGAACTGTCTCGGCCGCCGCCCCGCCCGTATCCCCGTGCCCGGCTGGGCCGCCTCGTACGACGCCGAGACCGCCCGGCTCGACGCGCTGCTGCGGGACTTCGGCGACGAGGAGTGGCGCGCGCCGGTGACGCTCAAGTGGTTCCAGGACGAGCGGACCGCGTCGCGCGAGACGACCGTCGCCGGGGTCATCGGCCATCTGTTGGCCGTGGACGGCCTGGTGTCCGCCGCCCTCGGCCTGGACGACCCGCTCGCGGCCCCGCTCGGCGAATCGCTCGGCGCCGCGGTGCCCGTGGCACCGGCGGACCGTACGGCGCGCTTCTGGCGCGACTCCGCGTTCCCGCCCACCCGTACCGTCCGGGGTCCCTGGCGCGAGCAGAGCCACACCCTCATCCGCACGGTGTCGTTCGCCGGGCGCGGGGCCGCCGAACTGTCCGTGTCGTACGGGGACTTCGCGCTGCCCCTGCGTGACGCGCTGCTCGACCGCGCCTTCGAGTGCTGGATGCACGGCGGGGACATCGCGGAGGCCGTGGACTATCCGTACGCCCCGCCCTCGGGACCCCATCTGCACCGGATGGTCGACCTGGCGGCCCGGCTGCTGCCCGCCGCCCTCGCCGCCCGCCGCCGGGGCGGTCTCGCCTCGCCCGCCCAGGGGTTGGTGACGCCGGGCGCTCCCGGCCGGTCGCTGCACCTGGAGGTCGAGGGCCCGGGCGGCGGGGACTGGTACATCCCGCTCGACTCCCCCGCCGCCGTCGGCTCCCGCGAACTCGCCGTGGCCCAGATCGCCCTGGACGGCGTGGAGTTCTGCCAGCTGGTGGCGGGCCACGTGTCGCCGGAGGAAGCGGCGGCCGGGCAGGACGGCGACCGCGAGGCGATCAGGGACGTTCTGCTCGCGGCGGCGGCGATGAGCCGTATCTGAGGGTGTCCGTCGCGCTTACTGATGTCCTCAAACGCCGGACGGGCTTGTTTTGACCTCTGCCCGGTGCGCGGGCGCGGCTTACCGATGTCCTCAAACGCCGGACGGGCTTGAATTGCCCCGGTGCGGGTCAAGGATGTCCTCAAGCGCCGGACGGGCTTAAAGACCCGGAGCGGGCCGGGTTGTTTTGGCCCGGCCCCCGGCAACCGACCCGCGCACAAAAAGCCGGCCCGCAGCGGGCACAACCAAGCCCGTCCGGCGATTGAGGACAAAAGCCCGGCCGCCAGGCCGCCACGAACGGCTCAGGCGAAGACGACCGTACGGTGCCCGTTCAGCAGGATCCGGTGCTCCGCGTGCCACTTCACCGCCCGCGCCAGCGCCTGGCACTCCACATCGCGGCCGATCGCCACCAGTTGCTCCGGTGTCACCCCGTGGCCGACACGCTCGACCTCCTGCTCGATGATCGGGCCCTCGTCCAGCTCCGCCGTCACGTAGTGCGCGGTCGCGCCGATCAGCTTCACCCCGCGCGCGTGCGCCTGGTGGTAGGGCTTCGCGCCCTTGAAGCTCGGCAGGAAGGAGTGGTGGATGTTGATGATCCGGCCGTTCAGCTGCTTGCAGAGGTCGTCCGAGATGACCTGCATGTAGCGCGCCAGCACCACCAGCTCGACCTCCTCCGCACGCACCAGCTCCAGCAGCTCGGCTTCCGCCCCCGCCTTGGTGTCGGCGGTCACCGGGATGTGGTGGAAGGGGATGTCGTACGAGGCGACCAGCTCGGCGAAGTCGGCGTGGTTCGAGACCACCGCGGCGATGTCCACCGGGAGCGCGCCGGTCCTGGACCGGAAGAGCAGGTCGTTCAGGCAGTGCCCGAACTTGCTGACGAGCAGCACGATCCGCATCCGCTGGTCGGCGTTGTGGATCTCCCAGTCCATCCGGAACGCGTCGCCCACGGCGGCGAAGCTCGCCCGCAGCTTCTCCAGGGTGGTCACCGGCGTCTCCGCCGAGAAGTGGACCCGCATGAAGAAGAGACCCGTGTCGTGGTCCCCGAACTGCTGGCTGTCCTCGATGTTGCAGCCGGTGATGAAGAGGTAGCTCGACACGGCGTGCACGATCCCCTGCTTGTCCGGGCAGGACAGCGTGAGGACGTACTGCTGCGTTCGCGAGGGGGTGGTCATGACGTCAGAGGATCCCACATCCTCCGGGCACGGGCCGGTTTCCGCCAGAACGTGGACAACACGCGGAAGAGCCCGGGCCGGACGGCCCTACGCGCTGCGCGTCATGATCCGCAGCACGTCGAGCGACCGCGGCAGCTCGTCCGGGTCGTCCCCGTCGCTCGCCGCCAGCCGTACGTGCGCCTCGCGGGCCGCCCGTACCGCCTCCGGCCACCCGTGGTGCTCCAGATAGGCCGAGACGGGTGCGTCCGCGCCCACCTGGTGCATGATGCGCAGCACCCGCAGCACGGCGAGATCGACCAGCGCGGCCTCTCCGGAGTCGCGGAATATGGTGCCGACGTATTTCTCGGCGGACCAGTTGTCCAGCCAGGTGTCCTCGACCAGCCGGTAGACGGCGTCGGTGACGTCACCGAACCCCTCGCGGCCCGGCAGCCAGTACTCCTGGTGGAACACGGGATCGGAAAGCATATGCAGCGCCGAGCGCACATTGGTGCGCCAGCGCCACCACGGCATGTCATTGAGCGGCATGCCGCCCATGGTGGGGGAGCGACGGGCAGGACGGGAAGAGTTCTCGGAACCTTGCTGCACGGTCGTTGATCGTACGTTCCGTCCGGAGACGGAGTTCCGGTCCCCCGCAATTCACCTGGATGTCACCGGATGTTGCGTCTCGCTCACTCCGACGTTACCCAGGAGGCGGAAGGGTCTCTCCCTATGACAGGTCGGCGGCGCCCCATCACTGTCCGTACGCACACGAATACCTGGAGCGCGAGGATCCGCGCGCTGTGTACGGCGGTGGCGGGAGCCTCGCTGATCACCGGCTGCGGTGTGATCCCCGGCACCTCGGGCGGTTCGCCGGCCCCCATCACCGTGATGACCTTCGCCCCCGTCGGCACGAACGCCACCAACATGCCGGGGATGCCGGCCATGGCGAAGGCGTACGCCCGCTGGGTCAACGCCTCGGGCGGTCTCGACGGCCACGAGCTGCGCGTCCTCACCTGCAACGAGCGCAACGACTCGTCGGCCGCCGCCGACTGCGCGCGCCGGGCGGTGAAGGAGGACGCGGTCGCGGTGGTGGGCTCGTACAGCCAGTTCGGCAAGGAGATCATGGCGCCGCTGGAGGCCGCGTCGATCCCGTTCATCGGGGGGTACGGCATGTCCGAGGAGGAGTTCACCAGCTTCCTCTCGTACCCGGTGAACGGCGGTCAGGCGACCCTCCTGGCGGGCAACGGGCAGCAGCTCGCCCCCGACTGCGACCACACCGCGCTCGTACGGCCCGACACGATCACCGGCGACGACCTGCCCGACCTCCTCGACTCCGGTCTGGCCCACGCACGCAGGGCCTCGGCGGCGGACATACGCGCGGCCGAGGACGCGACGGACTACACGAAGCCCGCCGAGCAGGCGCGGGCGCGCGCCGGGGACGGCGGGTGCGTGACGGCGGTGCTGGGCGAGAAGACGGAAACGTTCTTCGACTCGTACCGCCGGGTGCCCGAGGACGGCAGGAACGTCCGGGTCTCCTCGGTGCTCGGCAGCGTCGGGCAGCCCCTGATCGACAGTACGGGCGGGAAGGACGGCCCCTTCGAGGGGGCGCTCCTCACCGGCTGGTACCCGGTGGCGACGGATCCGGCGTGGAAGCCGATGCGGGACGTGATCGAGAAGCACGCCTTCCAGGACGACGCGATCGACCCGGCGGACCCGGGGGTGCAGACCACGTGGATCGCGTACACGGCGCTCAAGGCGGTCGTCGAGGCGGTCCATGAGGACGTGATCACGCCAGGGAAGCTCACCAACGCGCTGGACCGGGGCGTCAAGGTGGACACCGGCGGCCTCACGCCGCCCCTGCGCTGGCGGTACGAGGACATGCTGGGCGCACCGGGCTTCCCCCGGATCGTGAACCGGGACGTCACGTTCCAGGTGGTACGGGACGGCCGGCTGATCGCGGAGCGCAAGGGCTTCGTGGACGTCGGCAAGACGCTCGGGTCGTAGCGCGCGGCCGACGAGGGGCCCGGGGGCCTGGGGACCGCGGTCCTCAGGCCCCCGGGCCCCTTCGCTACAGCTGGGTCGAGTCCCGCTGGGAGAGGTCGTACTTGGTCGCGATGCCGTTCCACAGGCCCGAGGCCTTGTTCTTGGCCGCTGTGGCCTCGCCGCTCGCCTGGTTGCCCTTGGCCGCTTCCCGGGTGGTGCGGGCCCGCCCCTGCTTGCAGCCCTTGCCCGTCTGGGCCTCGCGGGCCCACTGCGCGTAGTGGTCGTCCGCCGAGGCCGACGCCTGCCAGGCCGTGGTCAGGGACGACGCCAGCTGCTCGTGGTCGGGCAGCTTGTCGATCGGGAGGGACTTGAGCCGGGTCACCAGGTCCCTGCGCTGCTCGGCGGCGTCGTGCAGGTCGGTCGCCGCCTGCTCCAGGTTGGTGCACGTCTTGATGTCGTTGACCGCGCGGATCACCGCCTCGCGGCTGTTGTTGCTGTCGCCCAGCAGCTTGTCGAGCCCCTCGGCCTGCGCCTTCACCGGGTCGGCCGCGTCCTGCGATGCGGGCTCGGAGGCGGGGGTGCTCTCCGACGCCACGTTCTTCCCGGTGCCCTGCGGGCTGTCGTCCCCGCCGCTCATCAGCGCGCCCGCGCCCAGGCCGAGCACGGCGCAGCCGACAACGACCGCCGCGATCAGCGGGAGGCGCGACTTGCGCCCGCCCGTGTCGCGCCCCGGCGGGGGCTCGTAGGGGGGCGCGGGGGGCTGCTGACCGTACGGCTGGGGGGCGCGCGCCTGCGGCGGCCGGCCCTGGCTCATGTCGATCGCGGGCATCTGCTGGGTGGAGTTGGCGCCCGAGCCGTCGTCCGTACGGAAGAGGTTGTCGAACTCGGCGGGCGGCGGGCGCTCGCCGGGCTCGCCGGGGCGGACCGCGTACGAGGGGTCCTGCGCGGGCACCGGCGCGATGAACTGCGTGGCATCCGCGTCCGAGCCGTGCGCCGGGACGGGCGCGATGAACTGCGTCGCGTCCGAGGAACGCTCCGGGGGCAGCATGCCGGGCCCGGGGCCCTGCGGGACCGGTGCGATGAACTGCGTGGCGTCCGCGTTGCCCGCGGCGGGCACGGGCGGCAGGAACTGGGTGGCGTCGGCGTTTCCGGCGGCGGACGCCTCGGCGGGGAGCGGCTGTCCGTACCCCTGGGCGGGGTCGTAGGACTGGCCCTGCCCGTAACTCTGTCCGTACTGCTGGCCCTGGTGGCCCTGGTGCTGCCCCTGGCCGTACGACTGCTGCTGGTCCTGCCCGTACGGCTGGCCCTGCTGGCCGTATCCCTGTCCCGGTCCGGCTCCCGGGTCCGGCTGCCCGTAGCCCTGCCCCTGCTGCCCGTACGCCTGATCCTGCCCCTGGCTCTGCCCGTACTGCTGGTACGGCTCCTGAGCGGCCTGCTGCCCCGGCCCCGGCGCCTGCTGCGCGCCGTACCCGCCCTCGCCGTACCCCGGCTCCGTCCCGGGCCGTCCGCCGCCGTCCTGCGGCCCCCAGGGCTGTCCCCACGGCTGGCCGCCCGCCGGGGCGACCTGCTCCCCGGAGACGCTGGGCGGGATCCAGGGCTCGCTGCCGTCGCCGGGCAGCACGACGCCTTCGTGCGCGGGGCGAGCGGCCGGGTACTCCCGCTCGTCCCCTTGTCCGCTGTGCGTCACCGGGACTCCTACGTCGTGGAACGTGTGGACCTACGGAAATCGTCGGTTCACGCTACCGGGTGAATCCCGGGCTCTGCCACGCCCGTAGATCCGCTCCCGTTCCGTCCCGCCAGGACACGGCTATAGCGACCGAATTCGCCCGTTCTGCCGGTGACTTGATATGCACCACACCCTCACACCCGCAGACCTTCGCCCCCTCCTACCCCCACCGCACTCCCTCACGCCCACGCCCACGCTCACGCCGCCTGGATCTCCAGCCGGGCCGTGAACTCACGGACGGACGGCTCGCTCCCGTACGGCTCCAGGCGCTGCTGGAGGTCGTCCAGATACTCCGCGCCCCGGCTGGAGCGCAGCGTCCCCATCAGCTCCATCGCACGGGTGCCCGTCCGGCACGCCTCCTCGACCTCCCGCTGCTGGACCTGTGCCGTGGCCAGCAGGACCATGCCGATCGCCCGCCGCCGCGCCCGGGACTCGGGGTGGCCGTCGATCGAGTCCCCGGCGTGCCGGGCCGCGGCGTCGGGGCGGCCCAGGTCGCGGTAGCAGTGCGCCAACTCGTCGGCGAGATAGGCGTGGTCGAAGTGCGCGATCCACTCGGGGTCGTCGCCCGAGACGTCCTCCGCCTGCTCCAGCGCCGCGAGCGCCCGGCCCGCGACCTCCTGGCACTGGCGCAGGTCGCCCATGAGCGCGTGCCCCCGCGCCTCCGCCGCGTAGAACATGGCCTGCGCGCGCGGCGGCACCTGCCCGCGCGCCCCTTCCTGCGCGGCCCTGGCCAACTGGGCGATCTCCCGGGGATTCCCGAGCTGGGCGGCCAGATGACTCATGGACGCGGCCAGGACGTACCCGCCGTACCCCCGGTCCCCCGACGCCTGCGCGAGCCGCAGCGCCTGGATGTAGTACCGCTGGGCGAGGCCGGGCTGGCCCGTGTCGACCGCCATGTAACCGGCCAGCTCCGTCAGCCGGGAGACGGCGGCGAAGAGCCGGCGGCCGACCGATTCGCGGTACGAGCCCGACAGCAGCCCCGACACCACGCTGTTCAGGTAGTGGACCAGGACCGGGCGGACATGGCCGCTGCCGAAGCGGTGGTCCAGGTCGATCAGCGCCACGGTCATGGCCCGGACCGCCTCGACGTCCGAATCCCCCACCCGCGCGCCGGTGTTCCGCGCGACCGCCGGGTCCGCGCCCGTGATCAGCCAGTCCCTGCTGGGCTCGACCAGCGCGGACGACGCGACCGCCGAGCCGGAGAGGAAGTCACGGCGCCCCACGTCGCTGCGCCACAACTCGCAGACCTGCTCGACCGCGCCGACAACGGTCGGGGCGAACTGGAGGCCGACGCCCGACGCGAGGTTCTTGCCGTTGGCCATCCCCGTCTCGTCGATGGTGACCGTACGGTTCAGCTTCCGGCCCAGCGCCTCGGCGATGATGCCGGGCGCCCGGCCGCGCGGCTGCTGCCCGCGCAGCCACCGCGCCACCGATGTCTTGTCGTAGCGCAGGTCGAGCCCGCGCTCGGCCCCGACCATGTTGACCCGCCGGGCGAGCCCCGCGTTGGAGCACCCGGCTTCCTGGATGAGTGCTTGGAGCCGTTCGTTCGGCTGGCGCGCGACGAGAGGCCTGGCTGCCAATGGATACCCCCTGTGGCCGCAGTGATCAGCTCACTGATCACTGCCCGGCAGAAATGCAGAGAATGCGTGGCTTGGGCTGAATCGGAGATATTTCGAGGAACCTCGTGAAACATGGCGTGTTTTGGCCATGCGGGTGTACTTGCTCTGATGTGGGCCGCACCTGTCCCATCGTGCCCGACCACGGAGCGTGCGTACCCGCCAACGGGCCTCCGCGGGCCCGCGCGCCCCCGTCCATGCATCCATGCGCCCCGCATGCGGGTCGGCGCGCGGTACGCCCGTAACCGGAGGTGACGGCGGGAGTTGTGCTCTGCGTGGAAGAGACCCTCGGCGTCACGGGCGCGGCACAGATCCCTCATCAGCGTGGCGAACTGCCGCTGGACTGCGCGGTGCGGTACACGGAAGAACGGCACTGGGACGTGTTCCCCGGCACCTGGCTGGAGGCGGTGGCGAGCACGGAGCGTTGCTCGTGCGGCGATACGGCCTGCGCCCAGCCGGGGGCGCACGCGACGGGCCCCGACTGGGAGCGGCAGGCCACGGGCAGTGCGCCCGCGGCGCGCAGGCTGTGGTCGGAGCGGCCCCGGGCCGCCGTCCTGCTGCCGACGGGACGCACCTTCGACGCCCTGGACGTACCGGAGTCGGCCGGATTCCTGGCGCTCGCCAGGATGGAGCGGATGCGCCTCACGCTCGGCCCGGTGACCTGGACCCCGGACCGGCGGTTGCTGTTCTTCGTCCTGCCGGGCGCGGCCCTCAAGGTGGACGGCCTCGTGACGGGGCTGGGCTGGGCGCCCTCCGCGATCGACCTGGTCACGCACGGCGAGGGGGAGTACGTGGCGGCGCCGCCGACCCGTCTCGGCGGCCACGGCGCGGTGCAGTGGGCCCGCCGCCCCACCCCGGCCAACCGCTGGCTGCCGGACGCCGACGAGCTGATCAGCCCGCTGGCGTACGCGTGCGGACGGGACGCGGCGGCGGAACGGGCGCGAAAGAGCTGATCACGCCCGGGCAGACACAGCCGACGGGCGTACGTAGGGTGGTCGTCCCGGTCGGTACGGGAACCGGCACGGGGAGACCGAAAGGTAGTGCTCCATGCCGGAAGAACAGCACGGACCGGGCGGGACGTCCGCGACAGCGGGCCCCCCGGCGGACATAGGAACAGCTCCACCCCTCGTGGGGACGGCCCCACCCGCGCCGGAAACGGCCCCGCCGGCCGTCCAGGTCGAGGGACTGTGGAAGCGCTTCGGCGAGCAGATCGCCGTCGCGGGCATCGATCTCTCCCTGCCCGCGGGCAGGTTCGTCGGACTGGTCGGGCCGAACGGGGCGGGCAAGACGACCACCCTCTCCATGGTCACCGGCCTGCTCCGGCCCGACCAGGGACGGGTACGGGTCGCCGGGCACGACGTGTGGGGCGACCCGGTGGCGGTCAAGGCCCGCATCGGCGTGCTGCCCGAGGGCCTGCGGCTCTTCGAGCGGCTCTCCGGTCGTGAACTCCTCGGCTACACCGGGCGGCTGCGGGGGCTGCCCGGCGACGAGGTCGACCAGCGGGCCACCCAGCTCCTCGACGTACTGGACCTGGCCGGCGCGCAGCACAAGCTCGTCGTGGACTACTCGACCGGTATGCGGAAGAAGATCGGGCTCGCCGCCGCCCTCCTCCACAACCCCGAAGTCCTCTTCCTGGACGAGCCGTTCGAGGGCGTCGACCCCGTCTCCGCGCAGACCGTGCGGACCGTGCTGGAGCGCTACACCGAGTCGGGCGCGACCGTCGTCTTCTCCAGCCATGTGATGGAACTCGTCGAGTCGCTGTGCGACTGGGTCGCCGTGATGGCGGGCGGCCGCATCCGCGTGCAGGGGACCCTCGCGGAGGTACGGGGCGACGCGCCGTCCCTCCAGAGCGCCTTCCTCGAACTGGTCGGCGCGCACGGGCGCGGGACCGGGGAGACCCTCGACTGGCTGGGCGGGGCCCGGTGAACACGGCCGCGCTGACCCCGCTCTTCGTACGGCTGAAGCTCTCGCTCCTGCGCAACGGGCTGCGCCAGTCGTCCGGCCGCAAGGCCGTGTACATCACCTCGCTCGTCATCACCCTGCTCTTCGCGGCCCTCCAACTCCTCGGCCTCGTCCTGCTGCGCGGCAACGCCCACGCGAGCACCGTGACCGTGCTGCTGGCCGCCGTGCTGGCGGTGGGCTGGGCGGTGATGCCGCTGTTCTTCCCCGGCGGCGACGAGACCCTCGACCCGACCAAGCTGGTGATGCTGCCGCTGCGCCCGCGCCCGCTGATCGGCGCGCTGCTCGTGGCGTCGCTGGTGGGGATCGGGCCGCTGTTCGCGCTCTGCCTGCTGGTCGGCTCCGTGGTGGCGTCGGCGCGGAGCGCGGCGGGGGTGGTCGCGGCGGTGGTCGCCGTACCGCTCGCGCTGCTGGTGTACGTGGCGCTGGCGCGGGCGGTCGCGGCGGCGAACATCCGGCTGCTGACCTCGCGCAAGGGCCGTGACCTCGCGGTCCTGAGCGGGCTGGTGATCGCGGTCGGCGCGCAGTTCGTCAGCTTCGGGGTGCAGCGGCTCGGTGACGCGGGCGGCCTCTCGGAGCTGACGCCGGCGGCGGACGTCGTACGGTGGCTGCCGCCGGCGTCGGCGCTGGGGGCGGTGGACTCGGCGAGTGAGGGCGCGTACGGAAGCGCGGCGCTCCAACTGCTGCTCTCTCTCGCCGCGTTGGGCGCACTCCTCTACGCCTGGCAGCGGTCGCTGGTGAAGCTCATGACGGCGCCGGACGGCTCCACGCTGTCGGCGGCGGAGCCGACGCGGAAGGGTTCGCGGTCCGTGCTGTCCTTGCCGTCCTCGCTCCGGCTGCCGGAGGGGCGCAGCGGCGCGGTGATCGTACGCAGCCTGCGGTACGCGTGGCGTGACCCGAAGACGAAGGCGGGCTGGGTGACGTCGTTGGCGGTGGGTCTGATCGTGCCGCTGCTCAACGCGGTGCAGGGGAGCGGGTCGATCTATCTGTCGCTCTTCGCGGTGGGGATGATCGGGGTGCAGATGAGCAACCAGTTCGGGCAGGACACCTCCGCGTTCTGGATGGTGGCCCTGACGATTTCGTCGCCGCGCGACGCGTACCTCGAACTGCGGGCGCGGGCGCTGGCGTTGCTCCTGATCTCGGTGCCGTACGCGCTCCTGGTCGTCGTGCTGACGGCCGCCGTCCTGGGCGACTGGGGCGCGCTGCCCCAAGCGCTCGGCCTCTCCTTCGCCGCGCTGGGCGCGCTGCTGGGGACGGGCGCGGTTTCTTCCGCGCGCCTGGCGTACTCGATCCCGCAGGACAGCGGCTACAAGAACGTGGGACCGGGCCAGGCGGGTCTGGCGTGGCTGTCGATGCTGGGGGGTGTGCTGGTGGCGGGGGCGGTGTGTGCGCCTGTGGTGGCCGTGGCGTTCTGGCTCGACGCCGGGTGGCTCTCGCTGCCCCTGGGCGTGGCGTACGGGGGCCTCGTGGCCGAGGCGGGACTCCGTCTGGCGGCACCCCAGACGTCCCGGCGTCTGCCGGAGATCTTGTCGGCGGTCAGCAAGGGCTGACGTTGCGTGTGCGGCGGGGTGCCGGGGTCTTGGTGCGGGTTTGGCGTCTGCCCGGTGCGGTGGGCGCGGCTTACTGCTTGTCCTCAATCGCCGGACGGGCTTGGTTTGTCGTGGTGACGGGGGGCGGGGCCTCCGGAGGCAGGGGTGTCCGGACTGCTATCCTCACCGCGCTTCGCGCGAGTTGCGACGCTTTACGTCCGGACACCCCTGCCTCCTCCGACCCCGCCCCCCTCACGCCGGACGGGAGACTGAACGACCCCGCCCGCACCGGGGTGGGCCGACGCCTCAACGCGGGCCCGGTAGCGGAGACGACTTCCCCCGCCCCGGGGTGGGCCGGGTTGTTTTGGCGCGGGCCTGGAAGGGGGACGGGCAGGGGTCGTGTCCGGAACGTAGAGCGTGTTTTGTGTCGCATGGCGACCGTCACGCAATTCGGAGTTGCTGAACGCGACGTAAAACATGCAGTGCAGGACACGACCCCTGACCGGCCCCCGGCAACCGACCCGCACCCTGGCCACCGGCCCGCAGCGGGCACAATCAAGCCCGTCCGGCGATTGAGGACAACCGTGACCCGCACCCGGCACCGGGCAGACGCCAAACCAAGCCAGTCCGGCGATTGAGGACAAAGCCGGCCGCCAGGCCAAGGGCGCTACGGCGCAACCACCCCGTCCAGGAAAGGCTCGATCGCCGCGCGCCACGCGTCCGGGCGGTCGTAGTGGACCAGGTGCCCCGCATCCGCCACCTCCGCGTACGCGCCACGCGGCAGCACCCGCACCATCTCCTGCGCCTCCGCCCGCCCCAGCTCACCGTCCAGGCCCCGCACCACCAGCGTCGGGCAACGGACCTGCGCCAGCTCCTCCCAGTGCGCGTCGTGCACCCACGTCTCCCGCGACGTCAGCATCTGGCGGCGCGAGAACACCGGGCCCCACCCGTCCGCGCGCTCCGCCATCACCTCCGCGTAGAACTCCCCCCGCGCCGGCGTCGCGCGCTCCACCCACGGGTCGTCCTCGCCGAACCACTTCCTGACGTCCGCCAGCGTGGCGAACGGGACCGGCCACGCCTTGAACCAGTCCTCCCACTCCCGCTGCGACGCCGCGCCCAGCGCGGACGCCCGCATGTCGCAGATGATCAGCGCCCGCACCAGGTCGGGCCGCTTCGCCGCGAGCTGCCACGCGGTCAGCGCGCCCATCGAGTGCCCGATCAGGGTGACCGGCGCCAGCCCGAGCTGTTCGACCACGGCCTCCGCGTCGGCCACGTACGCCTCGCGGGTGAAGGGGCCCTCCGCCGGCTTCTCGCTGCGCCCGTGGCCGCGCTGGTCGAGCGCGACCGCGCGGTGCCGCTCGGCGAGCCACCGGGCCGTCGAGGCCCAGTGCGAGGCGCGGCCCATCAGGCCGTGAAGCAGTAACACGGCGGACTCCCGCCCGCCGGACTCCCCGCCCCGTTTGGGCGGCTCCCCGAACTCCCAGGCGGCGAGGCGTACCCCCTCGGCTCCGGTCACATCGATGCGCTGAACCATGCGTCCTGGCACCCCCTTCGGTCCTGAGTGGTCGAGTCCGACCCCGCCAGACTATCGAACTCCCATTCGAAAACGCCGTTCCGGTCTACAACACCGCTCGTTCGAGTGACCCCGCTCGGGGATTGCCGGACGCGCCCGAGGGGAGATCTTCTCCGGGAGGCGGACCACTCGGGGATGAGGGTCCGAAAGCGCCGACCCTGGGAGCTCGGGGCTCCGGGTCGGCGCGGGGGAGGAAGGGCTCCGGTGCCGTGAGGCGCCGGAGCCCTCTCCGTACGGAGGGGAGAGGGAAAGAGAATGCGGCACGCACGAAGCGCACAGGGCGTCACGGCGGGGCAACGCGCCGTACCCGTGTCCGTTCCGCCACATCACCGCTCCCTCCCCGATGTCTGCCTGACATATGCCCCGGCGGACAGCCCGGCACGCGCCCCCGGCGCTCAGGACGAACAGACACCGCGCCAAGCGCGGAGCGCAGAGCGCCGCGCGCTCAGCGCTTGGCCACGAACACGTGCGACGCCACCTCCGCGTCCAGCTCCGCCGCCTCGCCGCTGCTCCCGACCAGCACCCCGCCGGGGGACTCCGTCACGCTCACCACGGACCCGGGCTGCACCCCGGCCCGCCGCAGCGTGTACATCAGCTGGGCGTCGGTCTGGATCGGCTCGCCGATCCGCCGCACCACCACCGTCTTGCCCTCCGCGCCCGGATCCAGCTCCGCCAGGCTCACCATGCCCGCGTCGAGGAACGGGTCGGCCTCCGCCTTCTCGCCCAGCTCCTCCAGACCCGGGATCGGATTGCCGTACGGCGACTCCGTCGGGTGGCGCAGCAGCTCCAGGACGCGCCGCTCCACCGCCTCGCTCATCACGTGCTCCCAGCGACACGCCTCCGCGTGCACCTGCTCCCACTCCAGGCCGATCACGTCGACCAGGAGGCACTCCGCGAGCCGGTGCTTGCGCATGACGCGGATCGCCAGCCTGCGCCCTTCCTCCGTCAGTTCGAGATGCCGGTCGCCCGCCACCTGGACCAGGCCGTCGCGCTCCATGCGGGCCACGGTCTGGCTCACCGTGGGCCCGCTCTGGTCCAGCCGCTCGGCGATCCGGGCGCGCATCGGGACCACACCTTCCTCTTCGAGCTCAAGGATGGTGCGGAGATACATCTCCGTGGTGTCGATCAGTCCGGACATACGTGCCCCTCGATAATCGTGCGCTGGCCCTGACCCAATTCTGACGCATACCGCCGACAACCGTGCCGTGCCGGAGGCGCCGATGCGGCGGCGGCCCGCGAAAGCGGACGGGAGACGCACGGGAGACGGGCGGGAGACAGGCGGGAAGCGCACGGGAAGCGTATTGACAGAGCAATGGTCCAGACCTCAACGTGATCCGCGGCACCGGCATTCCCCCACCTCCCGCCCCACCCCTGGAAGGGCTCCCCCATGAGCGAGAGCAAGCTGGCCGATCAGTTCTTCGACGCCGCGATCGGCCTGCTCCAGCGCGTACGGGACACGGAGTCCGCGAACATCGCCGCGGCCGGGCGGGCGATCGCCGACACCGTCGCGGCCGGGGGCCGGCTCTTCGCCTTCGGTGCCGGGCACTCCTCGCTCGCCGCGCAGGACGTCGTCTACCGCGCGGGCGGCTTCGCCCTGATGAACCTGCTGGCCGTGCCGGGTGTGGTGGGCGTCGACGTCATGCCCGCCACGCTCGGCTCGGCGCTGGAGCGGGTGGAGGGCCTGGCGACGACCGTCCTCGACGCGAGCCCGGCCACCGCGGGGGACGTGCTGGTGGTCATCTCCCTCTCCGGGCGCAACATCCTGCCCGTCGAGATGGCGTCGCACGCGCGTGCGCTCGGCCTGACCGTCATCGGCGTCACGTCGGTGGCGTACGCGAGCAGCACCGAGTCCCGCAACTCCCTCGGCGGCTTCCTCAAGGACCACTGCGACATCGTCCTCGACAACGGGATCGCCGTCGGGGACGCGGAACTGACCGCCGACGGCATCGAGGCGCCCTTCGCCCCCGCGTCGACGGTCGTCACCAGCGCCCTGATGCAGGCGATGATGGCGGCGGCGGCCGGCGAACTCGTCGAGCGCGGCACCGAGCCTCCGCTGTTGCGATCCGGCAATGTGGACGGCGGGCCCGAGTGGAACGTACGGGTGATGACCGAGTACCGCGACCGGATCTTCTACCGCCACTGACGAACACTGGTGGTACGGGAAGACACGGCCGGGGTCCCTGGGATTCGCTCCAGGGGATCCCGGCCGTTCGTTTTACGTGAAAACACTACTTTGCGTCACCCGCGCGCCGCTTGGCGAAATTTTGATCTTTCACGCGAAGGTAATGCTCGGGCAAAGTAGAGGAAGCTCAGGTGTTGCATCATCAGAGCTGACGGCCCGACGGCGCACACCATCGCGCCGTTTGCCGTACGGAACCCGAAAGAAGAACCCAGGAAGACCGGTCCGCGCCGAGGAAATCTCAGGCGGTCGGCGGCACCACGGAAAGGGCGAGCTTGTGAGATCCCGACCCGACCGCGTGCCCGCCGTCAGACGCCGGACCGTCTCGACCTGACCCGGCTTCCCGGACGACCCCACGGCGGCCGCTCCACCGGCCTCCTCCCCGCCGCGATCCGGCGGGGTCAGCGGCCACGGGCCGCCCAGGACGTCCACCCGCTCCACACCCCCCACTGACCCGACCACACCGCGCCCCGGCCAGACCGAGGGTTGCAGGAGGCAGGCCATCATGAAGTCACTCATCGACCACGCCCGTTCCTTCTCCGTCCAGGTGGCGGAGCGTCCCGAGGAATTCCGAGAACTCGCCGCGGGGCAGACCCCGCAGGCACTCTTCATCACCTGCTCGGACTCACGGGTGATCCCGTCCCTGATCACCGGCGCCCGTCCCGGCGAGCTCTTCGAGCTCCGTACGGCGGGCAACATCGTCCCCCGCTACGACGAACGGCGCCCCAGCGGCGAGACCGCGACCATCGAGTACGCGCTGCGCGTGCTCGGCATCCGCGACATCGTCGTCTGCGGGCACTCCCACTGCGGGGCGGTCGGCGCCCTCGTGCGCGGCGACGACCTCTCCGCGCTGCCCGCCGTCCGCGGCTGGCTCGACCACGGAGTGCCCTCACTGCCGGCCGACCAGGGCCTGGCCCACGCCGTCCGCCACCACGCGGCGGCGCAGCTCGACACGCTCCGCGGCTATCCCTCCGTGCGGGAGCGGATCGCCGAGGGCACGCTTTCCCTGCATGCCTGGTACTACGAAGTGGACACCGGGGCGATCAGCGCCCACCGGCCCGACCTGGACGGGGAGTTCAAACCGCTGTGACGGCGACATCGCCCGCACGGCGCCTTCCCCACCACTCGTCCGCTCTCGGACCGCACAGCTAGGAACCCTCGTCATGCTCACGCTGTTGAAGGACCCCCGGGTCCTGAGGCGCGACATTCTCGCGTCCCTCGTCGTCTTTCTCGTCGCGCTCCCCCTGTGTGTCGGCGTCGCCGTCGCCTCCGGGGTCCCGGCCGAACTGGGCCTGGTCACCGGTATCGTCGGCGGGCTCGTCGTCGGCTTCCTGCCGGGGAGCTCACTCCAGGTCAGCGGCCCGGCCGCCGGCCTGACCGTGCTCGTGTACGAAGCCGTGAAGGAGTTCGGCACCGGCGCGCTCGGTGCCATCGTGCTCGTCTCCGGTCTGCTCCAACTCGCCCTAGGCGCATTCGGGTTCGGCCGCTGGTTCCGGGCCATCTCGGTCGCCGTCGTCCAGGGGATGCTCGCGGGCATCGGGCTCGTGCTCATCCTCGGGCAGGTGTACGCCATGGCGGACACCGCCCAGCCCTCCGGCGGCCTCGGCAAGCTCGCCGGGCTGCCGGGGCTGGCCTGGGACATCGTCACCGACGGTACGACGCTCACCGCGTTCCTCGTCGGCGCGGGGACGGTCGCCGTCCTGGTGCTCTGGCCGCGCTTCCCGGACCGCGTGCGGGCGGTCCCGGGGCCGCTGGCGGCCGTGGCGCTGGCCACCGGGGTGACGGTCGTGTTCGACCTGCCGCTCGCCAAGGTGGAGGTACGGGGGCTGCTGGCCTCCGTCCAGCCGCCGGGCCTCGGCGACTTCGGCCAGCTGGCCGGGGTCGCGGGGATCGGCACCCTGCTCGCCTTCACCCTGATCGCCTCCGCCGAGAGTCTGTTCAGCGCCGCCGCCGTCGACCGGATGCACGACGGGCCGCGCACGGACTACAACAAGGAGCTGATGGCACAGGGTGTGGGGAACACGGTCTGCGGGGCGCTCGGCGCGC
Organism: Streptomyces sp. NPDC087420; assembly: GCF_044744165.1. NCBI lineage: Bacteria > Bacillati > Actinomycetota > Actinomycetes > Kitasatosporales > Streptomycetaceae > Streptomyces > Streptomyces sp. NPDC087420. Next base: position 58,727 of record NZ_JBIUXU010000009.1, on the reverse strand, counting down.
TGCCGATGACGGCCGTCATCGTCCGTAGCGCCGCCAACGTCCAGGCGGGGGCGCGGACTTCGCTCTCCCGCATCCTGCACGGCCTGTGGCTGCTGCTGTTCGCGGCGCTGTTCCCGGCCGCCATCGGCGTCATCCCGCTGGCCTCGCTGGCGGGTGTGCTGGTGTACGCCGGCTGCAAGCTCGTCCCAGTGAAGGAGCTGGTGCCGCTGTGGCGCGAGCACCGGGGCGAGGCCGTGGTCCTCGCGGTCACGTCGGTGGCGATCCTGGTCACCAACCTCTTCGAGGGGGTGGTCCTCGGGCTGCTCCTCGCGGTGGTGAAGACGGCGTGGGAGATCTCCCACCTGCACGTCGACGTACGGGAGCTGACCGGCGGCCGGCTGGTGGTGTCGGTCACCGGCAACGCCACGTTCCTGCGACTGCCGCGGATAATGGAGGAGTTGGAGGACCTCCCGAAGGACCGTCCCATCGAGCTGGACCTGTCGGGTCTGCGCCACCTCGACCACGCGTGCCGCATCGCGCTGGAGAACTGGGCCCTGCGGCACAACGACGCGGAGACGGAGCCCGTACGGCTGCTGCCCCCGGCGGCGGCGCTGCCACGGGCCCGGGGCGTGGACGAGAGGACGACGGGCTCGGGCGCGGGCTGACAGGCCTCGCCCCTCCCCTGATCAACCCCCTCCCCTGATCAACCTGGTGCGATCCGCCGGGCGGGCCCCGGGCCGTCTCTCAGAGACGGCCCGGGCGTCCCGTCCGGCGGCCGGCGGCGCGACCCGTCCGACGCCCGGAAGGGCGGACGCTACTCGCGTAGCTCTCGTGCGAGGTCCAGCGAGGCCGCCACCCGGAGCGTCACGTCCTCCGCGTACACCGCGTCGGGCCGTTCGAACGCCGGCCGGCTCGCGCTCCGCAGGAACGTCACCACGCCCAGCGACCTCCCCCGGCTCCTCAGCACCGTGCACAGCGCGTGCACCGTGTCCGGCGGCCACTGCCGCGACACCGCCCACGCCGGCGGCGCGGCGGCACCGCCCGGCGCGCTCGCCCGGACCGAACCGATCCGGGCCATCGCCTGGAGCGCCGGGTGCCCGTCCCCGTACCGCACCGGAATCCCGCCCGTGACCAGCGGCATGCCCGGCCCCGCGCCCCCGCCGGAAGGCGTCGCCGCCGCCCGTACCAGCCGTACCGGCCCGTCCGACGCCGAGGCGACAAACGCCGCCGGGCGCTCCCCCTCCACCACCAGATCGAGCAGCGCGTGGTCCGCGAAGCCCGCCAGCGCGAAGTCCAGATGGACCGTCGCCGCCTCCGCCGGGTCCTCGCACTCCGACGCCGCCCGCGCCGCCCGGTGCAGCTGACTGGAGCGGAACCGCAGCCGGTCCGCGTCCTGCGCCGCCAGCTTCGTCTCCGTGATGTCCTGGAACATCCAGCTCACGCCCAGCGGCACCGGCTCCTCCGCCAGCGGGGACGCCAGCCGCAGGAACCCGCTGCGCCAGCAGCGCCGCCGCCGGCCGCCCTCCGCCGTACGGACCGTGACCCACAGCTCCACCAGGTCGCGGGGCGCGCCCTCGGCCAGGACGTGGTGGAGCGCTCCCTCGACCTCCTCGACGCCCTGCGTGATCAGCTCGCCGAGGGGCCGGCCGAGCACGGACGTACGCCCAAAACCGAGCGCCCGCGCCGCGTGTGCGTTGACGACGGTCGGCCGCAGGTCGACGTCGAGGAGGACCACACCCCAGGACGCCTCGTCGAAGAGGGCCTCGCTGAGCGCTATGGACCGTTCCAGGTCGATCTGCGCGTGGACCTCGCTGAACGCGCAGTACACCCCGGCGGGCTTGCCGTCCGCGGCCCGTACCCCGGCCGCCTGGGTCCGTACGAGCACCCGGCCGCCGTCCTTGCGCAGCAGCGCGAACTCGTGGACCTGGCGGCCCGGCGCGTCCATCGCGGCCATCAGCCTGCCCTGCACCTCGCCGGCGTCGGCCGGCCGCACCGCCCAGCCCGCGAAGCCGTGCCGGCCGACGGCCTCCGCGGCCGACCAGCCGAGGACCCGTTCCGCCTCGCGGTTCCAGTGCGTGATCACCCCGCCCGCGTCGAAGGCGCAGAGCGCGGCGTCCATGCCGTCGAGCAGGGCCGCGAGCAGGTCGGAGCCCGGCCCGTCGCGCGCCGGTTCCGGTTCCGGTTCCGGTTCCGGTTCCGGTTCCGGTTCCGGTTCCGGTACGGCACCGGGCCCGGAGCCGGGCGCGGAACCCGGCTCGTCCGGCCCGGGCGCGCTGGTGGTCCCACTTCGAGAAGCACTCATCCTGGCACCCCCTGGCAGGACGTCTCCGCCGGTGCTGTCGCACGTCCGATCATTCAACTGGAACGTGACTCAGCACACACATCGTTCCCCGAAATCGGCTCGTCCAACAAATCTCGGTGCGCTTCGAAATTCACTTGAGCCTGCCCGGAGAGGCGCCTAACGTGGCAACCACACCGAAAGGAGGTGATCCGGAACATGATTTCAGTCCGGACAAGTGAGGTGGCTGCGGGCTAACGGCCTGCCAGTCGCACTCTTGAAGTGCTCGGCCGGTCGACGGTCGAAATCCCAAGCAGTCACCCGACCCGCAAGCCGCCGGTGTGTCCGGCCGGCTCCCTCCCCGGAGGGACCACGGCTTGCGGGTCGTCTGCGTGTGCGGGCCCCTTTCCCGCCGTACGGCAGAGGGTCGCGGAGGTCTTACGGGCAGAGCCGCTCGACCCGCCAGTCCTTCCCCTCGCCCACGTACCGCAGCCGGTCGTGCAGCCGGTTCTCGTGCCCCTGCCAGAACTCGACCGTCTCGGGGACCACCCGGAAGCCTCCCCACCCCGGCGGCACCGGCACCTGCTCACCCTCCGGATAGCGCGCCGCCAGATCCTCGTAACGGGCCAGCAGCTCCTCCCGGGTCCCGATCGGGCTGGACTGGTCGCTCGCCCACGCGCCGAGCTGCGAGCCGTGGGGGCGGGTGCGGAAGTACGCGGCCGTCTCGTCGCGGCCGACCCGGTCCGCCCGGCCCGTCACGATGACCTGACGCGCCAGCGGATGCCAGGGGAAGAGCAGCGAGACGTACGGGTTCGCCCCGATCTCCCGGCCCTTGCGGGACGTGTAGTTCGTGTAGAAGACGAAGCCCCGGCTGTCGTACGCCTTGAGCAGCACGGTGCGGGAGGACGGGCGGCCGTCCCGGGCGGCCGTGGACACGATCATGGCGTTCGGCTCGTGCAGGCCGCCGGCCGCGGCGTCCTTGAACCAGCGGGCGAACTGGTCCATGGGCGCGGGGGCGAGGTCCGTCCCCAGCAGCGGCATGCCGCGGTACCTCTCGCGCATGACGGCGGGGTCCGGGGCATCGGACGACTGGTCCGAAGACCGGTCCGAGGGCGACGCGGACGGCAACTCTGAAGGCAGGGAGTCAGGCACGCGCCTCATCTTGCCGCAGGGGCCAGTCTTCCCGGCACGGAGTGCCACCAATCCTTCCCGGATGAAATCGGGCACTGTGCCGGATATCACGCTTCCCCGCATCGGAGGAACCCGCCAAAATCCATGGGCGGGGCACTGTCGCCTTCCCACATCGGAAGCCGCCGTTCCCGCCTTCCCGACGGTGGGTGACCATTCACCGTTCGGGGCATCACCGGGGTGACCGGACCGGTACCACCCGTCGCACACATCATGAGGAGCCGCCTGATGTCCGACTTCGTACCCGGACTCGAAGGAGTCGTCGCTTTCGAGACGGAGATCGCCGAACCGGACAAGGAAGGCGGATCGCTCCGCTACCGGGGCGTCGACATCGAGGACCTGGTGGGGCAGGTGTCCTTCGGCAATGTCTGGGGGCTGCTGGTCGACGGGGCCTTCGACCCCGGCCTGCCGGCCGCCGAACCCTTCCCGATCCCGGTCCACTCCGGTGACATCCGGGTGGACGTACAGTCCGCGCTGGCCATGCTCGCGCCGGTCTGGGGGCTCAAACCGCTCCTCGACATCGACGCGGCCACGGCCCGCGACGACCTGGCGCGGGCCGCCGTGATGGCCCTGTCGTACGTGGCCCAGTCGGCGCGCGGTCAGGGCGTGCCGATGGTGCCGCAGCGGGAGATCGACAAGGCGGGGAGCGTCGTGGAGCGCTTCATGATCCGCTGGCGCGGGGAGCCCGACCCGAAGCACGTGAAGGCGGTCGACGCGTACTGGACGTCGGCGGCGGAGCACGGCATGAACGCCTCGACGTTCACCGCCCGGGTGATCGCCTCGACCGGCGCCGATGTCGCCGCGGCCCTCTCGGGCGCGGTGGGCGCGATGTCGGGGCCGCTGCACGGCGGCGCCCCGTCGCGTGTCCTCGGCATGATCGAGGAGATCGAGCGTACGGGCGACGCGTCGGCGTACGTGAAGCAGGCGCTGGACAAGGGCGACCGGCTGATGGGCTTCGGCCACCGCGTCTACCGGGCGGAGGACCCGAGGGCCCGCGTCCTGCGCCGTACGGCACGCGAACTGGACGCGCCGCGCTACGAGGTGGCGGAGGCGCTGGAGAAGGCGGCGCTGGAGGAACTGCACGCGCGCAGGCCCGACCGGGTGCTGGCGACCAACGTGGAGTTCTGGGCGGCGATCGTGCTGGACTTCGCGGAGGTGCCGGCCCACATGTTCACGTCGATGTTCACGTGTGCGCGTACGGCGGGCTGGTCGGCCCACATCCTGGAGCAGAAGCGCACGGGGCGCCTGGTGCGGCCGTCGGCCCGCTATGTGGGGCCCGGGACGCGGACGGTCGACGAGATCGAGGGCTTCGGCGGCCTCTGAGACGAGTGAGCGGGTCGCGGGGCGGCGCTCACCCCGGCCCGCCACCCGGCCCGCCCAGCACCCCGTCCAGGATGTGCGACCACTGGGCCACCACCCGCGTGCGGCGCGGGGTGTCGTCCGTCAGGAGGGTGGCCAGGCCCAGGCCCCGGGCCATGTCCAGGAGGCCCTGGACCGTTTCCCGTACACCCGGCACGGACTCGTCCGCGCCCAGGAGGGCGACCGCGCTGCGGTGCGCCTCGCGGCCCACCCGGGCTTCCAGTTCGGTGACGCGGGGGCGGAGTTGTTCCTCGTCACAGGCCGCGACCCAGAGGTGGAGGGCGGCGCGGAACAGCGGGCCGGTGTAGAGCGCCACGATCCCTTCGACCGCCTGCCCGCGGTGGTCCCGGCCGGCCGGGACGAGGGCGCGCAGGGCGGTGGAGCGTTCCTCCGCCACGTACTCGACCGCCGCGGTGAACAGGTCCTCGCGGGTGGGGAAGTGGTGCTGCGCGGCGCCCCGGGAGACCCCGGCGCGCTCGGCGACGACGGAGACCGTGGAGCCCGCCCAGCCGTGTTCGGCCAGGCAGGACACGGCCGCCTCCAGGAGCCGCATCCGGGTCGCCCGGCTGCGGTCCTGTTTCGGGGCGGCTACCGCACCCATGCGGCGTCCCGCCGTTCCAGGAACGCGGCGATGCCCTCGCGGGCCTCCGCCGACACGAAGAGCGAGGCGGAGCGCTGGACCAAGTCCTCTGCGTGGTCGTCGAACGCCCGCAGCACGTCCGCCGTCAGGAGCTTCTTCGACTCCGCGAGGCCCTGCGGGGACGCCCTGCGCAGACCGTCGAGTACGGGCGCGAGCGCCGCGTCCACGTCGTCGGCCGCCTCGGTGAGGATCCCCGCCGCGACCGCCGCCCCCGCGTCGAAGCGTTCGCCGGTGAGGTAGTAGCGGGCCGCCGCCCGGGGCGTGAGCCGGGGCAGGAGCGGCAGCGAGATCACGGCGGGCGCGACGCCGATCCGTACCTCGGTGAACGCGAAGTCCGCGGCCGTACGGTCGGCGAAGGCGAGGTCGCAGGCACCGAGCAGCCCCAGGCCGCCCGCCCTGACATGGCCGGTGACCCGCGCGACGACGGGTTTGGGCAGCTCCACGATCTGCCGCATCAGGGAGACGAAGGTGTAGGGGCTGGCCGGTTCCTTGAGGTCGGCGCCCGCGCTGAAGGTGGTGCCGGTGTGGGCGAGGAGCACGGCCCGTACGGCGGGGTCCCCGGCGCAGTCGGCGAGGGCGGCGCGGAGCGCGTCGACGAGCCGCGCCGACAGGGCGTTGCGGTTCGCGGGCGAGTCCAGGGTCAGGGTGGTGATGCCCCGGTCGTGCGCGGTGGTGACGAGGCCGGCGCGGGGCGCTCCCGTACGGTCCGCCGCCGTCTGTGCCGCTCCCGTACGACCTGCTCCCGCCTGCCCCGCCCCCGTACCGCCTGCCCGCTCGTGCCCCGCTCTCGGGTCGTCCGTCACGTGGTGGTCTCCCTCTCGCGGTCCCTCAGTTGGCGCCTGAGGATCTTGCCGGAGGCGGCGCGGGGCACACCTCCGATGAACTCGACCCGGCGGATCTTCTTGTACGGAGCGACTCGTTCGGCGACAAACGTCATGACGGCGTCCGCGCCGAGCGTCTCCGCACCGGGTCGTCGGACAATGTAGGCCTTCGGGACCTCGTTGCCGTCCGCGTCGTACACACCGATCACCGCCGCGTCCGCGATCGAGTCGTGGGTGAGGAGCAGCGCTTCGAGTTCGGCGGGGGCGACCTGGAAGCCCTTGTACTTGATGAGTTCCTTGACGCGGTCCACGACGAACAGCCAGCCGTCCGCGTCGGCCCGGCCGACGTCCCCGGTGTGCACCCACCCGTCGGCGTCGATCATCGCGGCGGTGTCGCCGGGGCGGCCGAGGTAGCCCTTCATGACCTGCGGGCCCCGGATGAGGATCTCGCCCTCGCCGCCGGTCGCCACGTCCGTGTCCGGGTCGTCGAGGCGGACGACGCGCATCTCGGTGCCGGGCAGGAGCTTGCCGACGGCGCCGGGCGGCGGGTCGGTGGCGGCCAGCGGGACGATGTGGGTGCCGGGCGACAGCTCCGTCATGCCGTACGCCTGCCGTACGGGCGGCAGGTTCAGCCGGGCCGAACAGGCCGCCGCCAGCCGGGAGTCGAGCGGGGCGGCGGCGCACAGGACGTAGCGGAGCGAGCTGAGGTCGTACCGCGAGACCGCCGGGTGCTTGGCGAGGGCGAGGACGATGGGCGGCGCGACGTAGAGGCCGGTGATGCGGTACGTCTCGATCGCGGCGAGGAACTGATCGAGGTCGAAGCGGGGCAGGACGACGACGGTCGCGCCGTGGCGCAGGGGCGCGTTCATCAGGGCCGTAAGGCCGTATATGTGGAAAAACGGCAGAATCGCCAGGATGCGGTCGCCGGGACCCATGGGGACGACGGGTTCCATCTGCGCGAGGTTCGTGGCGATCGAGCGGTGCGTCAGCATGACGCCCTTGGGGACGCCGGTGGTGCCGGAGGAGTACGGGAGGACGGCGATGTCCTCGCCGGGGTCGACGGGGACGGTGACCTGGGGGGCGGTCGAGCGCGCCAGGTCGCGGACCGAGCGGTGTCCCACGGCCCGGTCGCAGACGAAGATCTCCTCGATGCCGCCGACCAACTCCGCCGAGCGGCGGGCCACTTCGAGGAGCGGTCCGACGGTGACGATCCAGCGGGCTGCCGCGTCGCGGAGCTGGGTGGCCAACTCCTCGGCGGTGGCGAGGGGGTGGGCGGTGGTGACGGTCGCGCCGGCGCGGGTGGCGGCGTAGAACACCGCCGGGTACACCACGGTGTTGGGGCTGTGCAGGGCGAGGACGTCGCCCTTGCGCACGCCCGCGTCGGTGAAGGCCGCGGCGAGGGCGCGGTGGTACGTGTCGAGCTGGGCGTACGTCATGCTCGTGCCGTTCGTGCCGTCGATCAGGGCCACGGTGTCGCCGAACTCGGCGGCGCGGCCGAGGACGGCCTCGTGGATGGGCAGATCGACGGCCGGGACATCCGCGTACTCGCTGTGGAAGATCATGACGACCCCTTCGACGCTTCGACGCTCCGACGCGCGCGACACCGACGCGCGGCCGCGACATGAACGCTCAGCCGCGACATGAACGCTCAGAATCGCGTGTCTCAGTAGGACTTGGGGAGACCCAGGGACTGATGGGATATGTAGTTCAGGATCATCTCGCGGCTGACCGGCGCGATCCGGGCCACGCGCGCGGCGGTGACCAGCGAGGCGAGTCCGTACTCCCGGGTGAGACCGTTTCCGCCGAGCGTGTGCACGGCCTGGTCGACGGCCTTCACACAGGCCTCGGCGGCGGCGTACTTGGCCATGTTGGCGGCCTCGCCCGCCGCCGTGTCGTCGCCCGAGTCGTAGAGGTGGGCGGCCTTGCGCATCATCAGGCGGGCGAGTTCCAGCTCGATGTGGGCCTGGGCGAGCGGGTGGGCGATGGCCTGGTGGGCGCCGATGGGCTCCTTCCACACCTGGCGGGTCCTGGCGTACTCGACGGCGCGGTCGAGGGCGTAGCGGCCCATGCCGAGGGCGAAGGCGGCGGTCATGACGCGCTCGGGGTTGAGGCCGGCGAAGAGCTGGAGGAGTCCGGCGTCCTCGTCGCCGACGAGGGCGTCGGCGGGCAGCCGTACGTCGTCCAGGACCAGTTCGAACTGCTTCTCGGCGGCGTGGAGTTCCATGTCGATGGGGGAACGGGTGAACCCGTGGGCGTCGCGCGGGACGATGAACAGGCAGGGCTTGAGGCGGCCGGTCCTGGCGTCCTCGGTGCGGCTGACGACGAGGGTGGCGTCGGCGATGTCGACGCCGGAGACGAAGACCTTGCGTCCGTTGAGGATCCAGCCGCCTTCGCCGTCCTTGCGGGCGGCGGTGGTGATGCGGTGGGAGTTGGATCCGGCGTCCGGTTCCGTGATGCCGAAGGCCATGGTGAGGGAGCCGTCGGCGAGGCCGGGGAGCCACTGCCGCTTCTGCGCGTCGGTGCCGAAGCGGGCGATCACGGTGCCGCAGATGGCGGGCGAGACGATGAGCATGAGGAGGGGGCAACCTGCCGTGCCCAACTCTTCCAGGACGAGGGAGAGTTCGACCACGCCGCCGCCGCCTCCGCCGTACTCCTCGGGGAGGTTCACGCCGAGGTAGCCGAGCTTGCCGGCCTCACGCCAGAGGGTCTCGCGGTCGAAGTCCCGTCCGTGGCGGCGGCCGAGGGCGGAGACGGCGGCGCGGAGGGCGGTGTGTTCGTGGGACTCGATGAAGGTGCTGCCGGGGGTGGCGTTTTCGGGGGTGCTGCTTTCTGAGGTGCTGCTTTCTGGGCCCGTACGGTCGGCGCTGCGGCTCATGACGGCTGGTCCTCCGGGGCGGGGTCGGTGACGACGACAGCGAGCAGGGCGCCCAGTTCGACCTGGCGGCCGGGGGCGGCGTGGAGCGCGGTGAGGGTGCCGGAGGTGGGGGCCGCGACGCGGTGTTCCATCTTCATGGCCTCCAGCCAGAGGATCGGCTGCCCGGCGGTGACGTGGTCCCCCTCGGCCAGGCCGTCGGCGATCCGTACGACCGTGCCGGGCATGGGCGCGAGCAGCGAGCCGGGGGCGGTGGTGGCGCTCGGGTCGGTGAAACGGGGGTGGGCGAGGAGGCGGTACGACCCGTGGGCGGTGTCGACGTACACGTGGTCGCCGTTCGCCTTGTCGCCGTTGGCCTTGTCCCCGTTCACCTCGTCGCCGTACGCCGAGACGTGGAAGTCCCGTGTGACGCCGTCGACTTCGAGGCGTACGAGCCGCTCGGAGAGGCTGACGACCCGGACCGCGTCGTCCTCGACGAGGATCCCGTCGCGGGTGACCCGGTAGCTGATCTCGTGCTCGCCGTAGGTCTTGCGGTGCGGCTGCGAGGCGAGGTTGCGCCATCCGCCCAGGCGGGCGGGCACGGTGGCGGCCTCGCGCCGGGCGGCGGAGTCGGCGAGCGCGGCGGCGACCGCGGCGTGCCGTTCGTCTTCGCCGGCGGCGGGTGCGGTGAGCGCGTCGAGGTGACGCTCGTAGAACCCGGTGTCGGGGTGGCCGCCGAGGACATCGGGATGGGTCAACGACCGTACGAGCAGCTCCCTGTTGGTCCCGGGGCCGTGGATCCGGGCGCGGAGCAGCGCGTGCCCGAGGCGGCGCAGGGCTTCGGCGCGGGTGGGCGCCCAGGCGACGACCTTGGCGAGCAGGGCGTCGTAGTGCGGGCCGATGCGGTCGCCGGGGCCGTAGCCGGTGTCGATGCGGAGGCGTACGGCGTCCTGGGGCGTGCCGGATCGGGGCCGTACCCCCTCCACCTCCACCTCCACCTCCACCTCCACCTCCACCGAAAGCTTGTGGAGAACCCCCGTCTGCGGGGCCCAGTCCCGGGACGGGTCCTCCGCGTACAGCCGTGCCTCCACCGCGTGGCCGTACGGCTCCGGCGGCTCGGGCGGGAGCGGGGCGCCCTCTGCCACGGACACTTGCAACGCCACCAGGTCGAGGCCGAACACCTCCTCGGTGACCGGGTGTTCGACCTGGAGGCGGGTGTTCATCTCCAGGAAGTACGGGCTTCCCTGCGGCGAGACCAGGAACTCGACCGTCCCCGCACCCCGGTACTCCACCGTGCGCGCCGCCGCCACCGCCGCCTCCGCCAGCCCGGTGAGCAGCTCGGCCGGCAGCCCTGGCGCCGGGCTCTCCTCGATCACCTTCTGGTGTCTGCGTTGCAGCGAGCAGTCCCGGGTGCCCAGCGCCCACACCGTCCCGTACGCGTCGGCGAGGATCTGCACCTCCACGTGCCGGCCGTGCTCCACGTACGGCTCCGCGAAGACCTCGCCGTCACCGAACGCGGACGCGGCCTCCGCCGAAGCCGCCGCCAACTCGGCTTTCAGATAGGAGAGTTGGCGGACCACCCGCATGCCTCTGCCGCCGCCCCCGGCCGCCGCCTTGAGCAGCAGGGGGAGGTCGGCCTCCGTCGCCGAGCCCGGATCCACCGGCGCCAGCAGCGGCACACCCGCCGCGCCCATCAGTTCCTTCGCGCGCGTCTTCGACGCCATCGCCTCGATCGCGGCCGGCGGCGGCCCGATCCACACCAGGCCCGCGTCGAGTACCGCCTGCGCGAACTCCGCGTTCTCGGACAGGAATCCGTAGCCGGGATGCACGGCGCCGGCGCCCGCCGCGAGGGCGGCCTTCACGATCAGGTCGCCGCGCAGATAGGTGTCGGCGGGCGCCGCCCCCGGCAGCCGTACCGCCGTGTCCGCCTGCCGCACGTGCAGGGCGTCCGCGTCCGCGTCGGAGAAGACCGCGACCGTCGCGATGCCCAGCTCCCGGCACGTACGGAACACCCGGCAGGCGATCTCGCCCCGGTTCGCGACCAGAACGCTGGTGATCAGCGCTCGTTCGGCCAACTCGCCCTCGGTCGACTCACCTTCGGTCGGCGCACTCGTGCCCCGCGTGCGCACACTCTTCGTCATCGCTCGCCTCACATCCGGAAGACGCCGAAGCCGCCCCGCACTCCCGCGACCGGCGCGGTGTGGAGGGCGGACAGGCACAGGCCGAGGACCGTGCGGGTGTCGCGCGGGTCGATGACCCCGTCGTCGTACAGCCGTCCGGACAGGAACAGGGGCAGGGACTCCGACTCGATCTGCCGCTCGACCATCGCGCGCAGCGCCGCGTCCCCTTCGTCGTCGTACGGCTGTCCCTTCGCCGCCGCCGAGGCCCGCGCGACGATCGAGAGCACCCCGGCCAGTTGCTGCGGGCCCATCACCGCCGACTTGGCGCTCGGCCACGCGAAGAGGAAGCGCGGGTCGTATGCGCGCCCGCACATGCCGTAGTGCCCGGCGCCGTACGAGGCGCCCATCAGGACCGACAGGTGCGGGACGGTGGAGTTCGACACCGCGTTGATCATCATCGCGCCGTGCTTGATGATCCCGCCCTGCTCGTACTCCTTGCCGACCATGTAGCCGGTGGTGTTGTGCAGGAACACCAGGGGGATGTCCCGCTGGTTGGCGAGCTGGATGAACTGCGCGGCCTTCTGCGACTCCGCCGAGAACAACACGCCCTGCGCGTTGGCCAGGACCCCCACCGGGTAGCCGTGCAGCGCGGCCCACCCGGTCACCAGGCTCGGCCCGTACAGCGGCTTGAACTCGTCGAAGTCCGAGCCGTCGACCACCCGGGCGATCACCTCGCGCGGGTCGAAGGGGATCTTGAGATCCCCCGGCACGATGCCCAGCAGCTCGTCCTCGTCGTACTTCGGCGGCGCGGCCGGCCCCGGATCGGCCTGCGCCTTGCGCCAGTTGAGGCGGGCGACGATCCGGCGGGCCTGCCGGATCGCGTCCTGCTCGTCCACGGCGAAGTGGTCGGCGAGACCCGACGTACGGGCGTGCATCTCCGCGCCGCCGAGCGACTCGTCGTCGCTCTCCTCGCCCGTCGCCATCTTCACCAGCGGCGGGCCGCCGAGGAAGACCTTCGACCGCTCCTTGATCATGACGGTGTGGTCGGACATGCCGGGGACGTACGCCCCGCCGGCCGTGGAGTTGCCGAACACCACGGCCACCGTGGGGATTCCGGCGGCGGACAGCCGGGTCAGGTCGCGGAAGAGCGCGCCGCCGGGGATGAAGATCTCCTTCTGGGAGGGGAGATCGGCGCCGCCCGACTCGACCAGGCTGATGAGCGGCAGGCGGTTGGCGTACGCGATCTCGTTCGCGCGCAGCGCCTTCCTCAGCGTCCAGGGGTTGCTCGAACCCCCGCGTACGGTCGGGTCGTTGGCGGTGATCACACACTCGACGCCCTCGACCACGCCGATGCCGGTGACCATCGACGCGCCGACCGGGTAGTCGCTGCCCCAGGCGGCGAGGGGAGACAGTTCGAGGAACGGGGTGTCCGGGTCGAGCAGCAGCTCGATCCGCTCGCGGGCGAGCAGCTTGCCCCGCGCGCGGTGCCGGGCCACGTACTTCTCACCGCCCCCGGCGAGCGCCTTGGTGTGTTCGGCGTCCAGTTCGGCGAGCTTGCCGAGCATCGCCTCGCGGTGCGCCGCGTAGTCGGGGGACGCCGGGTCGAGCGCGGTGGGGAGCACGGTCACAGGAGGACCTCCGGAAGGTGGGCGTACCGGCCGCGCAGCCACTCGCCGAGTGCCTTGGCCTGGGGGTCGAACCGGGCCTGGGCGGCGACACCTTCGCCGAGCAGGCCCTCCACCGTGAAGTTGAGCGCGCGCAGGTGCGGCAGGACGTGCCGTACGACGGTCAACTCCGCGCTCTCGGGGATGAGTTGGCGGAAGAGGTCGACGGTCAACTCGTGCGCCAGCCACCGCCAGGCGCCTTCGCTCCTGGCCCATACGCCGACGTTGGCGTCCCCGCCCTTGTCGCCGCTGCGGGCGCCCGCGATCAGGCCCAGGGGCGCGGGGAGGGTGGCGAGGCCGGTGGGGAGCGGTTCGGGAAGGTCGCCGACCGGATCGGGTACGGGCTCAAGCTCTCTGACGCGTAGGGGAGTTGGCACGCCGACGCGCTCACCGTCCGGCAGTACGGCGATGTGGTCGACCTCCGCCGCGTCGATGTACGCGGACTCGAACACGCCGTAGGGGGCGCCCTTTCCGGGCGGGGCCGTGACGTGGAAGCCGGGGTAGCTGCCGAGCGCCAGCTCGACCACGGCCCCGCTGACGGCCCGCCCCACCCTGTCCGGATCGCTGTCGCGCACGACGAGCCGCAGCAGCGCGCTGGCCGTCTCCTCGGTGGGGGCGTTGTCGTGGTCCGTCCTGGCCAGCTCCCAACACACCTCGGCGGGGGGCGTGTTGCCCAGTGCGTCGGTCACCTGGTCGCGGACGAGGTCCGCCTTGGCCTCGATGTCGAGGCCGGTGAGGACGAAGACAACCTCGTTGCGCCAGCCGCCGATCCGGTTGAGCCCGACCTTGAGCGTGGGGGGCGGCGGCTCGCCGCGTACACCCGAGATCCTGACCCGGTCGGGTCCGTCGGGTGTCAGCCGTACGGTGTCGAGGCGGGCGGTCACGTCCGGGCCCGCGTACCGCGCCCCGCCCGTCTCGTACAGGAGTTGGGCGGTGACGGTGCCGAGGTCCACGACCCCGTCCGTACCGGGGTGCTTGGTGATGACGGCGGTCCCGTCGGCGCGGATCTCGGCGAGCGGGAAGCCGGGGTGGCGCAGGCGGCGCGGGTCGTGGTCGGTGAAGAGGGCGTAGTTCCCGCCGGTCGCCTGGGTCCCGCACTCCAGCACGTGCCCGGCGACCACCGCGCCGGCCAGCGCGTCGAGGTCGTCGGACGCCCAGCCGAAGTGGGCGGCGGCCGGCCCGGTCACCAGCGCGGCGTCCGTGACCCGGCCGGTGACCACGATGTCGGCGCCCGCGCGCAGGCACGCGGCGATCCCGGCGCCGCCGAGGTAGGCGTTGGCCGTCAGGACGCCGTCGCCCCAATCCCCCCTCGCCAGCAGGTCGTCACCCTCGACGTGGGCGACGCGGACCGGCACCCCGACCCGCTCGGCGAGCGCGCGGACGGCAGCCGCGAGACCGGCCGGGTTGAGGCCGCCCGCGTTGGCGACGATCTTCACGCCGCGCTCGTGGGCGAGCCCGAGCCCCTCCTCCAGCTGCCGCAGGAACGTCTTGGCGTACCCGGCGGCCGGATCTCGCTGCCGGTCCCTGCCGAGGATGAGCATGGTCAGTTCGGCGAGATAGTCGCCGGTCAGGACATCCAGCGGGCCGCCGGTGAGCATCTCGCGCAGGGCGTCGAAACGGTCGCCGTAGAAGCCGGAGGCGTTGCCGATCCGGAGGATGCCCGGGGCGGCACCGGTTATGGGGGAGTCGGTCGTCTCGATTCCGCTCATCTCGACTCCTCCCCCTTCGGCGCGCGGCCCGCGCCCGGGAGGCCCGCGAAGGCCTGGGCGATGTCCAGCCAGCGGTCCGCGTCCGGGCCGTGCGCCCGTACGGCGAGGTCGGCGCGGTGGGCCCGCTGGGTCACCAGCAGGCTGAAGTCGAGCGCGGGGCCGGTCACGCGCTGGGGCGCGTCCTCGGGGCCGTACACCCACAACTCCCCGCCCGGTCCGGTTAGTTCGACGCGGAACGGCTCAGGGGGCGGGGGCTCGTCCCGTACGGAGTAGGCGTAGTCGCGGGTCCGTACCCCGATCCACGCGATGTGCCGCAGCCGCGCGGTCGGCGCGCGCCGCACCCCGAGCGTGTCGGCGATGTCCTGGCCGTGCGCCCAGGTCTCCATCAGGCGCGCGGTCGCCATCGAGGGGGCGCTCATGGGAGGCCCGTACCAGGGGAAACGGGCGCCGGGCGGGGTGTCGCGCAGGGCGTCCCACAAGCGGTCGCGGCCCGTGCGCCAGCGGGCGAGGAGTTCGCCGGGCGGGAGCGCGGCGCCGTCCCGCGCGCCGTCGTCGACGAAGGACGAGGGCGCGGCGAGGGCTTTGCGCGTCTCCGTGGCGAAGGCCCGTTTGTCGGTGAGGGAGAGCAGCGCGGCGTTGTCGGTCCAGGCGAGGTGGGCGATCTGGTGCGCCACGGTCCATCCGGGGGCGGGGGTGGCCCGGGCCCAGTCCCCTGTGCTCAACCCGCCGACCAGGCCGTCGAGTTCCTCGCTCTCGCTGCGCAGATCGTCCAGGACTGCGGCAGAGTCGGACACGGGTGCGCTCCCTCGGACTCGGGCACGGCGGTGTGCGTGTCCCGGAGCATGTCAGGGGCCGAAGAAACAATCAAGCATGCTTGCTTTACTTCTCGGCGCGCATCTCCGCTGCCGCCCCGGCACTCCCGGCCGCTTCGGCCGCGCGGGCCGCCTCGGCTCTGGCGCGCGCCCGCCCCGCCCGCTTCCCCGCGTTCCGCCGCCCCACCTGGGTCCGTACCGCCCCCATGCTCGCCACGATCACCAGCGCGATCGCCAGCGACTCGGTGGTGGAGAGCGCCTGGTCCAGCAGGAGGAACCCGGCGCTCGCCGCGATGGCCGGCTCCAGGCTCATCAGGACGGCGAACGTCGAGGAGGGCATGCGGCGGAGGGCGAGCAGTTCCAGGGTGTACGGCAGGACGGACGACATCAGCGCGACCGCCAGCGCGAGCCCGAGGGTCGACGGCACGATCAGCTTGGACCCGGATTCCACGATGCCGAAGGGCAGCGCGATCAGCGCCCCGACGCCCATGGCCAGCGCGAGGCCGTCGGCCTGCGGGAAGCGCCGGCCCGTCCGTGCGCTGAAGACGATGTACGCGGCCCACATGGCGCCCGCCGAGAGCGCGAAGGCCGCGCCCAGCGGATCGAGGCGGTCGAACCCGCCGCCGCTGAGCAGCAGCACCCCGGCCAGCGCGAGCCCCGCCCACAGGACGTTCACCCACCGCCGGGAGACGA
The DNA here is from genome assembly GCF_044744165.1 of Streptomyces sp. NPDC087420. Lineage (NCBI taxonomy): Bacteria > Bacillati > Actinomycetota > Actinomycetes > Kitasatosporales > Streptomycetaceae > Streptomyces > Streptomyces sp. NPDC087420. The sequence continues at coordinate 42,613 of NZ_JBIUXU010000009.1, read as the reverse complement.
TCACGGAGAGGGTGAGCGGTCCGAGGACTTCGAGGGTGACGGCGGCGCCGAGGGGGATGCGGTCGGCGGACTGGTAGAAGAGCCCGTTCATGGCGGCGAGGACCGTACCGAAGACGACGACCGTGCCCCAGTCGGCGCGCGAGTGGCCGCGCAGGGTGGGGCGGCAGAAGGCGAGCAGGACGACGGCGGCGAGCGCGAGCCGCAGGGAGACCACACCGAGGGCGCCGGTACGGGGCATCAGCAGGACGGCGATGGCGGCACCGAACTGCACGGAGAGGCCGCCCCCGATGACCAGTGCGACGGGCCCGAGGGAGCGGGAGGAGGACGCGGCCTCCGGACCACCACCGGCCTCCGGACCGTCCCCGGCCTCCGGCACACCCGACACCTCCGGCACGACGACGGAAGCGGTGGCGGAGGCGGTGGCGGAAGCGGAAGCAGTGGCGGAAGCAGTGGCAGCGGTACGCGGCTCATCCACCAAAAACCTCCAGGATGTCGTGGTCGGGCAGGCTGACGCCCGGACTCACGTTACGGCTCCGCGCCTCAGCCGTGAAATGCCTTTTGGGCTGCCGTTATGCTCCGCACGCATGAGCATCGAGCTGCGTCATCTCCGCTGCTTCCTGGCCATCGCCGAAGAGTCCAGCATGACCAGGGCGGCGGCCCGGCTGCACCTCACCCAGCCCGCCGTCTCCCGCAACCTCGTCGCGCTGGAGAGACACCTCGGCGTACGGCTCGCCGAGCGCTCCACCCACCACCTCGCCCTCACGGCGGAGGGCCGCGCCTTCCGCGAGAAGGCGGCGGCCGCCGTCGCGGCGTTCGACGACGCCCTCGACACGGGCCGGCTGCGCCGCCGGCCGCTGCGGCTCGGGCACGCGTGGTCGGCCTTCGGCCCGTACACCACACCGCTGCTGCGGCGCTGGGAACAGGAACACCCCGAGACCCCGCTGGAACTGCTCAGGATCGACGACCGTACGGCGGGGCTGATCCGGGGCGAGGTCGACGCGGCGCTGCTGCGGGGGCCCGGGGTGGTGGGGACGCCGGGGCTGGTGACGGAGCTGCTGTTCACGGAACCCCGCGTCGCGGCGGTCCCGGCCGACGGCCCGCTGGCCGCGCGCACCACGCTGACCCTGGCGGACCTGGCGTCCCGACCGATCCTGGTGAACACCGTCTCGGGCACGACGACCCCGTCCCTGTGGCCCCCGGAGGCGGGCCCGGTGTCCACGGTGACGGTGGCGAACACGGACGACTGGCTGACGGGGATCGCGGCGGGCCGAGGGGTGGGCGTGTCGAGCGCGTCCACGGCGGACATGCACCCCCACCCGGGAGTCGCCTACCGCCCCCTCCCCGACGCCCCACCCCTCCAGGTCTTCCTGGCCTGGCGCGAGGGCGCCGCCCACCCCGCCACCCAAGACCTGGCCACCCTGGCCTGGCAACTGGCCACGGGCACGTAGGCCCCCCTTCACGGGGCCGGCCTCTACGGCCCCTCCGGCCCCCTTCGCCCCTCCGGACCGTTTGTGCCGTCCGGCCGGTCCAGGGCCTCCGCCAGGACTTCCGCCAGGTGGCGGGGGTGGTGGTCGGTCAGGTGTGTCAGTTGGGTGCGGCAGGAGAAGCCGTCTGCCAGGAGTTCTGCCTCGGGGGGTGCTGACCGTACCGCCGGGAGCAGTTGGTCTTCCGCGACGGCCTTCGACACCTCGTAGTGGCCGCGTTCAAAGCCGAAGTTGCCCGCCAGGCCGCAGCAGCCGCCGCTCAACTCGCCCGTCAGGCCCGCTCGTTCGCGGAGTCTGCGGTCCGCCTCGTCGCCGAGGACCGCGTGCTGGTGGCAGTGGGTCTGGCCGGCGATCGGGCGGTTCAGGTGGGGTGGGTGCCAGTCCGGGGACTGTTCCTCCAGGGTTTGGGCGAAGGTGCGTACCGCCGCCGCCAAGCGGGCCGCGCGGGGGTCGTCGTGCAGGAGTTCCGGGAGGTCGGTGGTCAAGGTGGCCGCGCAGCTCGGTTCCAGGACCGTCACCGGGCCGCCCGCGTCCAGAATGGGTTCCATCCGGTCCAGCGTGCGGCGCATGACCTTGCGTGCCTGGTCCAGTTGGCCCGTCGAGACGTACGTCAGCCCGCAGCACACCCGGCCCTCGGGCACCGCGCAGCCGATTCCCGCCGCCTCCATCACCCGTACCGCCGCCCGCCCCACCTCCGGTGAGAGGTGTTCGGTGAACGTGTCCGGCCAGAGGGTCACTTGGGGGGTGAGGGGTGTGCTGTCCTCGTTCGCCTGGCGGCTTCGCAGCCATCGTGTGAACGTCTCCGGGGCCAGGGCCGGAAGGGTGCGCTCCCGCGCGATTCCCCCCGCCCGCTTCGCCACCGCCGCCAGCAGCGGCACCCGCGCCGCCGCGTTCAGCACCCGGGCGAACGGGGCCGCCGCCCGCAGCCACACCGGCAGCCGGCCCATCGCGTAGTGCGCGGCCGGCCGCAGGCGGCCCCGGTAGTGGTGGTGCAGGAACTCCGCCTTGTACGTGGCCATGTCGACGCCCACCGGGCAGTCGCTCCGGCACCCCTTGCACGACAGGCACAGGTCCAGCGCCTCCCGTACCTCCGTCGAACGCCAGCCGTCCGTCACCACCCCGCCCGCCTCCCCCGCGAGCATCTCGTGCAGCAGCCGCGCCCGGCCACGCGTCGAGTGCCGCTCCTCGCCCGTCGCGCGGAACGACGGGCACATCACCCCCGCGCCCTCACTCGGTCCCGCGACCCGGCACTTCGCCACGCCCACGCAGCGCCGTACCGCCGCCGAGAAGTCCCCGCCCCCGTCAGGCCCGTCGTGCGGGTAGCCGAACACCACGTCGACGCGCTCGCGCGGCAGCACCGCGAACCGCAGGTTCTCGTCCAGCCGCGCCGGCCGGGCCAGCACGCCCGGGTTCATCCCGCCCGCCGGGTCCCAGACGTCCTTGAACCGGCCGAACAGCGCGACCAGTTCGGGCCCGTACATCGCCGGCAGCAGCTCCGCCCGCGCCAGCCCGTCGCCGTGCTCCCCCGACAGCGAGCCCCCGTGCGCGACGACCAGCGTGGCCGTCTCCTCCGAGAAGCGCCGGAAGCGCCGTACGCCGTCCTCGCCCAACAGGTCGAAATCGATGCGGACATGGATGCAGCCGTCCCCGAAGTGCCCGTACGGCGTGCCCCGCAGGCCGTGGTGGGCGAGCAGCGCGCGGAAGTCGCGCAGGTACGCGCCCAGCCGGGCCGGCGGCACCGCGCAGTCCTCCCAGCCGGGCCACGCCTCGCTGCCGTCGGGCATCCGGGTCGCGGTCCCGGCCGCGTCCTCCCGTACCCGCCACAGCGCCCGCATCCCGGCCGGATCGTCCACGACCGTGCCGTCCAGCGCGTCCGCCGCGCGGAGGATCGCCCCGGCCGCGGCGCGCGCCTCGGCCGCCGTCGCCCCGCCGGTCTCCACGAACAGCCACGCGCCCCCGCGCGGCAGCCCGTGCCGACCGTCGCGCCCGCCGCCATACCGACCGTCGCCCCCGCCGCCGCCCCCGAACCCGAACCCGCCGCCGCGCCCGCCCCGTACCAGGTCCTCCGCCATGCCCTCGACCGTGAGCGGACCGTACGGCAGCAGACCCGCCGCGGCCTCGGCGGCGGCGCTCTCATCCGGGTAGCCGAGGACGGCGAGGGCGCGGGCGGGCGGGGACGGGACGAGCCGTACGGTCGCTTCCGTGACCACCCCGAGCGTGCCCTCGCTGCCGCAGAAGGCGCGGGCGAGATCCACCCCCGCCTCGGGGAGCAGCGCGTCGAGCGCGTACCCGGAGATGCGCCGGGGCAGCCCGGCGGGGTAACCGGTCCGCAGCAGCGCCAGATTCCGGCCCACCAGATCCTCCAGGCCCCGCAGCAGCGCGGCCCCACCGGACCCACTCGCACCCGCCCCCGGCCACCCCTGCCCCAGGCTCAGTTCCTCCCCGCCGTAAGTGAGGACGGACAGCCGGTCGACGTTGTCGGCCGTCGTCCCCCACGCCACCGAATGCGCCCCGCACGAGTTGTTGCCGATCATCCCGCCGAGCGTGCAGCGGCTGTGCGTGGACGGATCGGGTCCGAAGGTCAGCCCGTACGGGCGTACGGCGTCCCGCAGGTCGTCCAGGATCACACCGGGCTGCACGATCGCCGTACGCGCCTCCGCGTCCACCGACACGATCGACCGCAGGTGGCGGGTCAGGTCGAGCACCACCCCGACCCCGGTCGCCTGTCCCGCGATGGACGTCCCGGCGCCGCGCGGCAGCACCGGTACGCCGTGCTCGCGGCACACCGCCAGCGCGGCGGCCACGTCCGCCGCGTCGCGCGGGGCGACCACGCCCACCGGCACCCGGCGGTAGTTGGACGCGTCCATGGTCATCAGGGCCCGGGCCGCCGTCCCGAAGTCCACCTCTCCGCGCACGGCGCCCTCCAGCGCCCGCGCCAGCGCGGTCGCGCCCGTATCCCTCGTGCTTCCGGGTCCCCCGGACGACTTCTCAGCCTGGTCAGCCATGGTCCCAGGATGCCCCGGCCGCTCCCGCGAACCCGGTACATGAGTGGCACATGTACGGCATATGCCCGACGCACACCCGGTCCATCACTGGTTCACTTGTCAGCCACAGCACCTTCAGCAGACGGAAACACATAAGGAATCGAACAAAAATTTCCCAATTCAATCGTCAACTCTCCTATAGTGACCTCCGTTTGTGCGGTGCGCTGGGCCAACTTCACCGACCCGGAGGGCAATCCCCGATGACCGGCACCCCCGATGCCCCCACCGGCGCGGCCAGACCCACCGACAGCGGCACCCTGAAAATCGCCATCGTCGGCGGCTTCGGCGTCGGCAAGACCACCATGGTCCGTTCCATCAGCGAGATCCGTCCCCTGAACGCCGAGGAGACGATGACCCGCACCGTGGAGATCGACGCCCTCGCCGACCTCGACGGGCTCGGCAGGAAGACGGCGACCACGGTCGCGTTCGACTTCGGCCGGATCTCCCTCGACCAGACCTCGGCGCTGGACAAGAGCTCCGTGCTGTACGTGTTCGGCGGCCCCGGCCAGGAGCGTTTCTCGTTCCTCTGGGACCGCCTCTTCTCCGGGACGTTCGGCGCGGTGGTCCTCGTCGACACCCGCCGCGTCGCCGACGCGCGTCACACCATCGAGCGATTGCAGGCCGACGGAACGCTCTTCATCGTCGCCTGCAACGACTTCGGCGGCCCGTTCCGTACCGAGGAACAGGTGCGCGAAACACTCGGCCTGACCTCCGACATCCCGCTGGTGGAGTGCGACGCGCGGGACCGCTCGTCCAGCAAGTACGTCCTGATCACCCTGATCGAATACCTGGCCGCCCGCGTCTCATCCGACGGACACGGCTGTCCGGCACCGCGCGCGAGGCACTAGGCTCCGGCCCGTGGCCGATATCCAGATTCCTGCTGACATCAAGCCCGCCGACGGCCGTTTCGGCGCAGGCCCCTCCAAGGTGCGGACGGAGGCGGTGGACGCGCTGGCGGCCACCGGAACGTCGCTGCTCGGCACCTCGCACCGCCAGGCTCCGGTGAAGAACCTGGTCGGCGCGGTGCGCGACGGTGTACGGAGCCTCTTCGACCTGCCCGACGGGTACGAGGTGATCCTGGGCAACGGCGGCTCCACCGCCTTCTGGGACGTCGCGACGCACGGCCTGATCGAGAACAAGTCGCAGCACCTCTCGTTCGGTGAGTTCTCCTCCAAGTTCGCCAAGGCGTCGAAGCTCGCGCCGTGGCTGGCCGAGCCGACCGTCATCTCCACCGACCCCGGCTCGCACCCCGACCCGAGGGCCGAGGAGGGCGTCGACGTCTACGCCCTCACCCACAACGAGACCTCCACCGGTGTCTCCGCGCCCGTACGGCGTGTCGAGGGCGCCGACGCCGGCTCGCTGGTGCTGGTCGACGCGACCTCCGGCGCGGGCGGCCTGCCGGTCGACATCACCGAGACGGACGTCTACTACTTCGCCCCGCAGAAGTCCTTCGCCGCCGACGGCGGCCTGTGGATCGCGGTCTTCTCGCCCGCCGCGCTGGAGCGCGCCGCGCGCGTGCACGGCTCGGGCCGGCACGTCCCCGAGTTCTTCTCGCTGCCGACCGCGATCGACAACTCGCTGAAGAACCAGACGTACAACACCCCCGCCCTGGCCACGCTCTTCCTGCTGAACGAGCAGCTCACCTGGATCAACACCCAGGGCGGCCTGGACTGGGCGGTGAACCGTACGGCCGCGTCGTCGAGCGCGCTGTACGGATGGGCCGACGCGTCCAAGTACGCCACCCCCTTCGTGGTCGACCCGGCGAAGCGCTCGCAGGTCATCGGCACGATCGACTTCGCGGACGAGATCGACGCGACGGCGATCTCCAAGGCCCTGCGCGCCAACGGCATCGTGGACACCGAGCCGTACCGCAAGCTGGGCCGCAACCAGCTGCGCGTCGCCATGTTCCCGGCGGTCGACCCGGCGGACGTCGCCGCGCTGACGGCCTGCGTCGACTACGTGATCGAGCGGCTCTGAAATTCCGAAGAATTCGAAGGGCCCCGGTACGCGATTCCCGCGACCGGGGCCCTTCGCCGTGCACTCCGTCCGTCCGTCCGGCCGGCCTCAGCCCTTCCGCCGCAGCCGCTTGAAGCCGAGGAACAGCACCACCGCGCCCACCAGCACCACCGCCCCGACTGTCACCTTGCCCTGCTCAGCGTCCGTGCCGATGCCCCCGGCCGCTCCGCTCCCGCCCGACGCCGTACCACCGCTCCCCGAGGACGAGCCGCCGGAGTCCTTGTCCAGGTCCACCCGCTCCACCCCGCTCTGCTCGCCCTCGGAGCCGAACATCAGCGCACTGCCGTCCGCCGTGTACGTCACGGACTCGGCCTGCCCCTGGATGGGCGCGCGCACGCGGTGGTCGGCGCCCAGCCGGCCGTTCTTCCAGGCGTAGCCGCGCGCGCTGAAGTACGAGCGCAGCACCAGTTCCCTGCCGTCCGGCGAGAACGCGCCGTCCGTCACCCACGGCACCTCGCCGATGCGCCGGAAGACGTTGGTCCCCGTCGCGGTCAGCCGCGCCGGACCCTCGTACAGCCCGCCGCCGTCCTCGTTCTTCGAGGCGATGTAGACCCGCCCGGTCTTCGGGTCGACCATCAACGCCTCGGCGTCGCGCGGCCCGTCGGCGTACTTCACCGTGAACTGGGTGGCGCGGACGGTCGTGTCCTTGAGCTGCTCCGGCTCCGGGAAGCGGTAGATCCACACGTGGTCCCAGCTGCCGCCCAGGTTGTCGCCGATGTCACCGACGTACACGTCGCCGTCGGGCCCGACCGAGATGGCCTCCACGTCACGCGGGTCGCCGACGCCCCGGAGGGTGATCGTGGCGACCGTCTCCCCGGTCCGGGAGTCGACCGCGTAGACGTACGGTCCGTCGTCGCTGTCGTTGTGGGTCCAGTAGACGCCGGGGTGGGCGCGGCTCGCCGCCAGGCCGCTGGACTCGGTGATGCGCGGGTCCTTGATCGTGAAGCTGCGGTCGGGGGCCTGGTCGTCGGCGGTGGCCGCTGAGGCACCCGGCGCGGATATGCCGAGCAGGGTGGACACACCGACGAGCAGGGTGGACACACCGAGCAGTACGGTGGAAACACCGGCGAAGCGGCCGGAAAGACGCAGGCCAGGGTGGCGCGGAAGCGAACGCATGCCCCCAGCCTGCCATCCCGTCCCGATCGGGGATGATGACCCGATGCGTTTCATGTTCGTCGGCGACTCCATGACCATCGGACACGCGGGCGACTTCACCTGGCGCTACCGGATGTGGCAGCACCTGAACACGTCCTTCGGCGGTCCGTACCGGATCGTCGGCCCGCGTACGGAGTTGTACGACCTGCTCGCCGAGGCCCCCGTCTCGTACGCGTACGGCGCCCCGGACTTCCCCGCCGCCGCCCGGCGCCATCTGGCGGGCTGGGGCGAGGGCTGGCAGCACCTGACGCCCTTGATCCGCGACGCCGTGAGCACGCACAGGGCCGACATCCTGCTGATCTCGCTCGGGCTGATCGATCTCGGTTTCTACACGGACAGCACGCAGACCGCCGACCGGGCGCGGCTGTTCATCGCCGAGGCGCGCGCGGCGAATCCGCGGGTCAGGGCCGTGATCCTGCCCGTCATACCGAACGTGCGCGCCGACACCGACCCCGCCTTCGCCGCCGAGGTCGCCCGCTTCAACGAGCTGCTGGCGAAGGCCGTCGCCGACCTGGACCGGGCGGGCTCGCCCCTGCTGCTGGCGTCGCGCCCGCCCTCGTACGACATCCACCGCGACACGTACGACGGCACGCACCCCGCCCCGTCGGGCGAGCACAGGCTGGCGGGGGCGTTCGCGGACGCGATGTACGAGGCGTGGGGGCTGGGAGCGCCGTACGAGGCAGGGGTCTGACGTCGGCGGCACATACCGGGGGCCGCCGACGTCAGGCGACCCGGACGTCCGCCTCCGACGAGACGGGCTCAAGCTCCGACAGATGCGCCCGCGTGGGCAGCAGAAGCGGTGTGCCGAGCAGCAGAACACCGGACACGGCGATCGCGGCGAGCGGGCTCGTGAGCGTGGCGAGAATCCCCCAGATCACCATCAGGACGGCGTGCAGGAGTTTGCTGGCGGCACTCCACGTGCTGAGGATCTGGGCAGTCCGGTCTACGGGAGTCCGTCGCAGGCGCTCCGTCGCGTAGATCGGATTGAAGATCCCCATACAGGTGATCAACAGCCCCTCGACCACGATCACGGTGAGGAGTCCGGGAAGACCCGGACCGACAAACGCCAGACCGAGCGGGAAGACCGAGCGCAGCCAGCCGGAGACGACCATCACCCGGTGCCGGCCGTAGCGGGCCACGAGGCACGCGGAGAGGCGGGCGCCCGCGAAGCCGCCGAGGGCGGGGATGCCGAAGGCCAGACCGTACTGCCAGGCGGGGAAGTGGTACTGGCCCAGCAGGAGGACGGACAGGAGCGGGGCGGTGGCCATGATCAGGCCGCCGACCAGGATCGAGTTGAGGAACAGGCGCCTCAGCGCGGGGTCGCGGAGGATGAACCGCCAGCCGTCGAGAAACCGGCCTCCGCGCGGCTTGGCGGACCGGTCGCGCGGCTCGGCGGACCGGTCGCGGGGCTCGGCGGACCGGTCGCGGGGCGTCACGACATCGCCTCCACGGATGCGGAGGATTCCGAGCGCGGACAGCAGGTAGCTGAGGGCGTCGGCCAGGACCGTGACAACCGGGCCCAGCAACCCGATGAGCGCGCCGCCGAGGGGCGGACCCGCCGCCGTCGCCACCCAGCTCGTGCCCTCGAATCTCCCGTTGGCCAGGAGGAGGTGGTCCCGGGGGACGAGATGTTTCAGGTACGCGCCGGACGCGGCGGTGAAGGCGATGCCCGCGGCCCCGGAGACGACCGAGACAACCAGCAGTTGACCGTACGACAGCGCGCCGAGCAGGTACGCGACGGGGACACTCGCGGTCGCGGCGAACCGGACCAGGTCCATCCCGATCATCACCGGCCGCTTGGCCCGGTGCTCGATCCACGGCCCGAGCGAGAACGCGACCACCGCCGCGACGGCGAGCCCGGCCGCCTCCAGGAGCGACACGGCGAACGCCGACGCGTCCAGGACACGGACCGCGATCAGCGGGTACGCGCCGAAGGCGATCCACGTCCCGTACGTACTGATGGCGTAGGCCGACCACAGCCGACCGAAATCGGACCCCAACCGCTCGCGCACGTGCTTCCCTCCCCCGCCTCGACCGACGTTCGGCTCCCCGCATCACATCGCTCGCACCGCCCCCGGATCAAACAACCAACTCCCGGCCGGCCACAACCATTGGTTGTCCACACATAGGCTGCCGCCATGGATACCGAGGCGGTGCGATCGTTCGTCCGGGCGGCCGAGCTGGGGCAGCTGCGGCACGCGGCCGACGAGCTGGGCGTGACCCAACAGGCCGTGTCGAAGCGGATCGCGGCCCTGGAGCGCCAACTCGGCGTGCGGCTGTTCACCCGTACCGCCCGAGGGGTCGAGCCGACCCTCGACGGCCAGGCCTTCCTCCCGCACGCCCGGAACATCGTCACGGGTGTCGAGCGCGCGATCACCGCGATCAGACCGGGCTCACGGGCTCTGCGGATCGACGTCCTCGGCCTGCGGTCCGCGCAGGCCGTCGTCCTGCACGAATACTGGCGCTCTCATCCCGAGACCGACCTCGACGTGGTGACCCTCCGGGTCAACGACCCGCGTGAGGCGGTCGCCGCCGTCCAGGCGGGCGACCTCGACGCGTCGTTCCGCTCGGTCACCGACCCGGCCGCACTGCCACGTGACGTGCGGATGATCCACGCGTTCGACTCCCCGCTGGAACTGCTCGTCGGCCCGAGACACCCGCTCGCCGCCGCGCGGACCCTGACCCCGGCCCATCTGCGCCGGCACCGGATCTGGGTGCCGGGCATCGCGCCGCGCAGCGAATGGGCGGAGTTCTACGACGAACTCGCCACCGAGTTCGACCTCCGCGTCGACGCCGCGGGGCCGCACTTCGGCGACGAGGTGCTTCTCGACATCCTCGCGGACTCCGCCGACGTGGCCACCCTCGTGGGCGCGCGCGACCGGTACCTGTGGCCGACCCACCACGACCTGCGCCGCATCCCGGTGGTGGATCCGACGCTCGCGTACCCGCTCTCGCTCCTCCTCCGCCGGACGAATCCGCACCCGGGACTCCGGGCGGTCGTCGACCACTTCGCGAGCCTGGCCCCGCTCCCCGGGACGGTCTGGCGCCCCTCCTGGGCACTGGCACCGGGTCGTACGGACCTCACACCTCCACCAGCAGCTCCCGCAGCCCCCTGATGACGTACCCCGGGTTCCACTCGGGCTCGGCGGTCAGCCGCAGCTCCGGGGCCCGGCGCAGCAACGCCCCGAAGGAGGCGGCGAGTTCGAGCCGGGCGAGGGGTGCGCCCAGGCAGTAGTGGATGCCGGCGCCGAACGCCAGATGGGGGTTCTCCGTACGACCGAGGTCCAGGATGTCGGGACGGTCGAAGCGGGCGGGGTCCCGGTGGGCCGAGCCGAAGAGGAGGGCCACCTCGCTGCCGCGCGGGACCACCGTGCCGCCGACCTCGATGTCGTCCAGCACCCAACGCTCGAACATCTGGAGCGGGGTGTCGAAACGCAGCAGCTCCTCGACGGCGGAGGGCAGCAGACCGGGCAAGTCGGCGCGCAGCCGGGCCAGTTCGGCGGGATGGCGGAAGAGGGTGAGCCAGCCGTTGGCGGTGGTGTTGACCGTGGCCTCGTGGCCGGCGTTGAGCAGCAGCACGCAGGTGGAGATCATCTCCTGCTCGGTGAGCCGGTCCTCCTCGTCGTGCGCGGCGATCAGCGCGCTGATGAGGTCGTCCCCGAGGTCGCGGCGCCGCCGCGCGATGAGCCCGCGCAGGTACGAGGAGAACGCGACGGACGCCTCGACCGCCCGCCGGGCCGTCTCCTCGGTGGGGTTCAGCTCGAACATTCCGCAGATCGCGGACGACCAGGGCCGCAGCAGGGGCCGGTCCGCCTCCGGGATGCCGAGCATCTCGGCGATCACCGCGACGGGCAGCGGCTCGGCGACGGCGGCGACCAGGTCGCCCCCGCCGTCGGCGACGAACCGGGCGACCAGGTCCTCCGCGAGGCGGGTGACGGTGGGCGCGAGCCGCTCGACGGTACGCGGGGTGAAGGCGAGGGAGATCAGCCGGCGGATGCGGGTGTGGTCGGGGGCTTCGAGGTCGAGGAGGCCGTTGCCGTTGAGCGTGTGGAAGGGCTCGTGCGCGGCGGGCGGGGCGGTGCGGCCGAACTCCTCGTGGGTGAAGCGGTGCAGGTACGTACGGCCGAGGCGCCGGTCGCGGAGCAGGGCCCGTACGTCGTCGTAGTGCGGGACGAGCCACTGCCCGGTCGGCTCGAAGTACGTCACAGGCCCCTGCGCGCGGAGCCCGGCGTAGGCCGGGTAGGGGTCGGCGATGAACGCGGACTGCCAGGGGTCGAACGCGGGGGCGGTACTCATACGGCTCAGGGTAGAGCGGGGTGGAACCCGTGGGCCGGGGTGGTATCCGTGGGCCGGGATGGAACCCGTGAGCCGGGGTGGAACCCGTGAGCCGGACGGGCTTCCCCGGCCGTCCGGCCCACGGAGGACGTACGGGTCAGGGGCGTGGCCCCACCACCGTCCCCGAGGTCGTGTCCGTCACCGTGATGGCGACCGCCGGGCACGAGTCGGCCGCGTCCAGCAGTACCTCCGCCGGGTCCGCCTCGGCCGCGCCCGGCACCACCGCCGCCGTCGCGCTCTCCAGCTCGAAGCGGTCCGGGGCCAGCGCGGCGCACATCCCCGAGCCGATGCAGGCGTGTTCGTCCACCTCAAGATGCCAGGTCATGCGTCACCACCCCACCGTCATCCGGCGCGGGGCCCGCACGATCATCCGGTCCTTCCACTCGATCTCCCCCACCTGCCGCAACCCGGGCATCTTCGTCACCAGGGCGTACAGGGCCTCGTGGAGTTCCAGCCGGGCGAGCTGCGCGCCCAGGCAGTGGTGCACGCCGTGTCCGAAGCCGAGATGCTGGTTGGCCTTGCGGTCCAGCCGTACCTCGTGCGGATTCTCGAACCGGCGCGGATCCCGGTTGGCGGGGCCGATCGCGACCAGGACGGGCTCGCCCTTGCGGACCAGGACCCCGCCGACCTCGATGTCCTCGGTGGCGTACCGGGCGAATCCCCCGGCCACACCCAGCGGGATGAACCGCATCAACTCCTCGACGGCGGTGGGGATCAGCTCGGGCTCGATGACCAACCGGGCCCACTCCTCGGGGTGTTCGAGCAGTACATGTACGAAGTTCGGGATCTGCGAGGCGGTCGTCTCGTGTCCGGCGATGAGGATCGCGATGCACATGTCGACGAGTTCGATCTCGGTGAGCCGGTCCTTGACGTCCTTGGCCTCGATGAGCGCCGACATCAGGTCGTCCTTCGGATCGGCCCGGCGCGCGGCGACGTGCTCCGCCATGTAGGCGCGCAGGGCTACCTGGTTGGCGTGCTGCTCCTCGGCGTCGAGGATGCTGGTCGACAGGGCCGCGTCGCTCCAGGCGCGGAACTTGGGCCGGTCACCGGCCGGTACGCCGAGCAGTTCGCAGATGACGGCGACGGGCAGCGGGAGCGCGAACTCCTCGACCAGGTCGGCCGTACCCCCGCGGGCGATAAGCCCGTCGAGGAGCTCACCGGTCAACTGCCTTACCCACGGCCGTAATCCCTCCACCTGGTGTTTGGTGAAGGCGCGGGAGACCAGGGTGCGCAGCCGCGTGTGGTGGGGCGGGTCCATCGAGAGGATGTTCTCCTCGGTGACGGCCGGGGTGAAGCGGGGTTCGTCCTTCTCCAGCGACATCGCACGGGAGAAGCGGAGATCGCCCAGTACGAAGCGGGCGTCGGCGTACCGGGTGGCCAGCCAGGCCGGTTCGCCGTGCGGCAGCTGGACGCGGATCATGCCCTCGGCGTCCTGTGCGGCGGTGTACGCGACGTCGAGACCGAGGCCCCCTCCGTCGTTGAAGGGGTACGGGACGGGGGCCGGTACGGGGGCGGATACGGCTGCGGGGGGTGTGCTCAAGGTGACTCCCACTCGAACGGTCGATCGAGCCTGGTCAGGGGCTCGTTGAGGTCGCTGTCCGGAGTTTGCAAGCAGACGCTTACAACGCTAGGCAGGCCGTCGGGGAGGCGTCAAGACGGCCGCCCCCGGGCGGCTCGGGCGCTACGGTGTGCGCTGGGAGGGACCGTGGCCGAAAAACAACAACCCCGGCGCCGCGACGCGGCCGGGACCCGACAGGCGTTGCTCGATGCCGCCACCGCCCTCTTCGCGGAGCGCGGCTTCGCCCGTACGACCGTGCGGGACATCGCGGACCGGGCGGGGGCCAACCAGGCGCTGATCTTCCGCTACTTCGGCTCCAAGGCGGCGGTGTTCGAGGCGGTGGCGGCCCGCGAGGGCCGGGCCCAACTGGACACCACACCCCTGGAGAAGCTGCTCGACACCACCCTGCGCAGCATGCTCCGCGACGAGCCCGGCCAGCGGCGCGACCACACGCTGGTGACCTTCCTGCGCTCGCTGGGCAGCGAGGGCCCGGCAGCCACCATCGCCGAACAGCTGGGCGCGGACTACGCGGGCGCACTGGCCACCCTGACCGACGCCCCGGACGCGACGCTGCGCGCCCAACTGGTCCTCGCGTGGCTGGTGGGAATCGGCCTGGTCCGCGACGTCAGCCGCATGGAGCCGCTGGCGGGGGCGGATACGGACGAGATCTGCGCGCTGTTCCTGACGGCGGCACGGACGCTGTTGGAGCGCACCGAATGAGCGAGACGATCCCGCACACGATTCCCCACGCGATCCCGCACACGATCCTCCACGCGCCGGCCACGGCGAAGGCGCCTGCGCTGACGCTGCGCCCGTGGCGGGAGGGGGACGTCCCGGCCCTCATCGAGGCGTACGACGACCCGGTGATGGCCCGCTCGACCCAGAACCCCGTGACGAGCCGGGCGGAGGCGGTGCGCTGGCTGGAGGAACAGTCGAGGGGCTGGGCGACGGGGACGCGGCTGAGCTTCGCTGTGTTGGAGTTGGAGTTGGAGTTGGAGGAGGGGCGGCTGGTGGGGCATGTGGCCGTCAGGCTGGCGGGATGGGTGGAGGGGGCGGGGGACGCGGCTGGCGGGGCGGGGGCTGCGGGTGCTGCGGGCACGGCGGATGCTGCGGATGCGGCGGGCACGGCGGGCACGGCGGAGGTCGGCTACTGGACGGTGGCGGCTGCCCGGGGGCGCGGGGTGGCGCCGCACGCTCTGGAGGCGGTCACGGTATGGGCGTTCGCCGACCTGGGCGGGTTGGGCGGGCGCGGCGTGAACCGGCTGGAACTGCTCCACCAAGTGGACAACCCGGCCTCGTGCCGCGTCGCCGCGAAGGCCGGCTACCGGTACGTGAAAACCCTCCCGCCCCACCCCCCGTTCCCGTTGGAGGGCCACCTGCACACCAGACACCGGTGAGGGTTGGGGGTTGGGGGTTGGGGGTTGGGGGTTGGGGGTTGGGGGTTGGGGGTTGGGGGTTGAGGGTTGGACGTGCGGTGCGGGTTCGGGCCGAGGGGTAGTCGGGGGTGGCCGGGTTGTTTTGGGCGGCGTGGGGCCGCCCCGGTTGTTGATTGTCGCGGGGCCGGGTCGGGCGTCAAGGGCGCTCCTGCGTCGCGTCGGCTTCGCCGATTACGCTTCGCTTCACCCTTGACCCCCGCCCCGTCCCCGCTAAGGAAGGCCGAGGGGGGCGGCCCGGGGGAAGGTCCCCCGGGGGGCTTGTTTGTTGTTGGGGTTTCGTCGCGGGCCCCGGCTTTCGGCGGGGTTTTGCGCCCCACTTGAATGGGGCGGTGGCGAGTCGTCTCGGCGGCTGGACGGCCGTCTGTTGGTGGGTGTGCAGGCACCGTGTCTGGGATCCGTGGTCAGCTGCGGGGCGGGGCGGGGCTTCATCCATCCCCGTGGCCAATATGCCCCATTTACCTAGGTATTGAGGCCCCTGGGGGGCTTCTCCCGCCGGGCGTTGTGTCCTGTGTTTGATTAAGCGGCTCCCGGAGCACACAACCCACCGAAACGGGCCGGAAGGCCGCCTCTGCAATCACATCCGCCCCATCGCCCACCCGGCTCGGGTGTGGTGCTTGCGTGTGGGTCGGTGGGTGGCGGCCGGCCGCCGGGACTGCCCACCACCCCACCCCCAACAGGCAATATGCCCCATTTGCCCAGACTTTGAGGGCTCCTCCGGGCTTCTCCTACCCGGTCCTGTGTCCTGTGTTTCGTTAACGGGCTCCCAGAGCACACAACCCGCCGAAACAGGCCCGACAGGCCGCCTCCCCCGGCCACATCTGCCCCACCATCCACCCAGCCCAGACACGGTGCTTGCGCACCGGCCGACGGACGGTGGTCAGCCGCCGAACCGACCCGTCACCGCCCCATTCAAGTGGTGCGCAATACCCCGCCGAGAGGCGCGGCCCGGCGCGAAACCCCGGGAACAAACAAGCCCCCCGGGGGACCTTCCCCCGGGCCGCCCCCCCAGCCTTCCCTTGCGGGGCCGGGCCGGGGGTCAAGGGTGGAACGAAGTGGAATCGGCGAAGCCGACGCTCCGCAGGAGCGCCCTTGACGCCCGGACCGGACCCGCGACACTCAACAGCAAGGGGCGGCCCCACGCCGCTCAAAACAACCCGGCCACACCCGACTACCCCTCGGCCCGAACCCGCGCGCCCCCGCCGGTGAAAACGGGCTGCCCCGCCTCATCCCCGCAGCCTAAGGTCGGGGCGGTCCACCCGGACCACCATCCCACCCCACCCCATCTCGCCCCCCAGGAGCACCACCATGCCGCAGCCCACCCCCACCCCGGCCCCTTCCCCCTCCCCCACCCCTTCCCCCTTCCCCTCCCCCACCCCCGACTCCCCGCACTATCCGCCCGTCGAGCCGTACGACCACGGTCTGCTCGACGTCGGTGACGGGAACCTTGTCTACTGGCAGGTCTGTGGGAATCCGGACGGCAAGCCCGCCCTTGTCGTCCACGGCGGGCCGGGGTCCGGCTGCAACCCCACCATGCGGCGGTACTTCGACCCCGCCCGCTACCGCGTTGTCCTCTTCGACCAGCGCAACTGCGGGCGCAGCACCCCCCACGCGAGCGACCCCGCCACCGACCTGCGGCACAACACCACCGACCACCTGATCGCCGACATGGAACGGCTGCGCGTCCACCTCGGCATCGACAAGTGGCTGCTGTACGGGAGTTCCTGGGGCTCCACGCTGATCCTCGCGTACGCCGAGCGCCACCCCGGGCGCGTCTCGGAGATCGTCATCTCGGCCGTCACCACCACCCGGCGTTCGGAGATCGACTGGCTGTACCGGGGCGCCGGCCAGATCTTCCCCGAGGAGTGGGAACACTTCCGTGACGGCGTTCCGGAGAGGGACCGGGACGGTGACCTCTTCGAACTCCTCGCCTCCTACTCCCGGTTGACCGAAAACCCCGACCCCGCCGTACGAGAGCGGGCCACCACCGACTGGTGTGCCTGGGAGGACGCCGTGCTCTCCCAGGAACCGCACGGCTCGGCCCGCCCGTACAGCGACCGGCCCCCGGCCGCCCGCCTCGCCCTCGTCAGGATCTGCGCGCACTACTTCTCCCATGCCGCCTGGCTGGAGGAGGGGACGCTGCTGCGCGGCGCGGACCGGCTGGCGGGGATCCCGGGGGTCCTCGTCCACGGCCGGTTCGACCTGGGCGGACCCCTGATCACCGCCTGGCAGCTGGCGCGCGCCTGGAAGGACGCCCGGCTGGTGATCGTGGAGGACTCGGGGCACAAAGGCAGCGTCACCGAACGGCTCGCCGTACGGACGGCGCTGGACGAATTCGCGGGCAGGTAGAAGCGGCGCCCGTAAGCCCCGCCGGGTGTTCACGCCCCGGACGGGGGGTTGCTTCGAGTGCGCTCGAACGCGTTGGCTAGTGCGACATGAAGTACACGCAGCTCGGACGCACGGGACTCCAGGTCAGCCGACTCGTCCTCGGGACGATGAACTTCGGACCGCTGACGAACGAATCCGACAGCCACACCATCATGGACGCCGCCCTCGACGCGGGCGTCAACTTCTTCGACACCGCCAACGTCTACGGCGGGACGGCGGGCCGGGGCCGTACCGAGGAGATCCTCGGCACCTGGTTCGCCCAGGGCGGCGACCGCCGTGACAAGGTCGTCCTCGCCACCAAGGTGAACGGGAACATGGGCGGGGACGGCCCGGCGTGGCCCAACCACCACAAGCTCTCCGCCCTCAACATCCGCCGTGGGGTCGAGGCCAGCCTCAAGCGGCTCCAGACGGACTACATCGACCTCTACCAGTTCCACCACATCGACCGTGCCACCCCGGTCGAGGAGATTTGGCAGGCGATCGACACCCTGATAGCCCAGGGCAAGATCCTCTACGCGGGGTCGTCCAACTTCCCCGGCTGGAAGATCGCCCAGGCCAACGAGACGGCGCAGCGGCACGGTTCGTACGGCCTGGTCAGCGAGCAGTGCCTGTACAACCTCACCGAGCGGCGCGCCGAGATGGAGGTCATCCCGGCCGCGCGCGAATACGGCCTGGGTGTCATCCCGTGGTCGCCGCTGGCCGGTGGCCGGCTGGGCGGCGTGCTGCGCAAGGAGCGGGAGGGCACGGGGTCCGGGGGCCGTTCGAGCGGCGGGATCACCGACCCGGCCGTGCGCGCGCAGCTCCAGTCGTACGAGGACCTGCTCGACAAGCACGGCATCGACCCGGGCGAGGCGGCGCTGGCCTGGCTGCTCACCCGCCCGGAGGTGACGGGCCCGATCTCGGGACCCCGGACCCTGGAGCAGCTGGAGTCGGCCGTGCGCGCGGTGGACCTGGAGCTGTCGGACGAGGTACTGGCGTCGCTGGAGGAGATCTTCCCCGGCCCGGGCGAGACGCCGGAGGCGTTCGCCTGGTAGTCGGTAGCCGGTAGCCGGCTTCGGTCGCCTACGGAAAGGGGTACGCGGCAACACCGCGTACCCCTTTCCGTACCCGACGGGTGTCTATCCCCCGACGGCGGCCGCGACAGCCACGATCACGAACATCAGCACCAGCACGCCGGCCATGATTTGGTTTCGGGTCTTGGGGTTCACCTGTCGAGGTTACGTCGGGCACGGGCCACGCCCTCGCCCGGGGGGCCGCCGTGCCCCGCCCCGAGCGGACACCGCGCGACCGTCTCGTAGCGCGGCACGTGTCCGGGCCCCCATCCGACCTCCGCCGTCCCGGGCAGCCGACTGCGGACGAGCGCCAGCTCGGTCACCTCCCACGGCGTGCCCTCGAAGCCGGCCAGCGCCTCGACGTACGGCCGCAGGCCGTCCCCGGCGCCGTCGTCACCTCTTTCCCGGTCGGTACGGGCCAGGGTGAGGTGAGGCTGATAACGGCGGTGCTCCTCCATCGGTACGCCGGCCCGCCGCGCGGCGGCGTCCGCCCGCTCGGCGAGGAGCCGCAACGCGTCGAGGCCCCCGGCGGCCCCGGCCCACAGCGCCCGTCCGCCGAAGTGCCCACTGCCGTGGAGGCGCAGCGAGAAGGGCTCGGTACGGTACGCGGCCTGCTCCAGCCGCCCGGTGAGCTCCGGCACCAGCGCGTCGTCCACCTCCCCCATGAAGGCCAGCGTGAAGTGCCACCCGGGCACCCCGGTCCACCGCAACGAAACCCCGTCGCCACGCTCCAGCTCCCGCAACGACTGCACAGCGCCCGCGAGTTCGTCGACGACAAGATCGGGCGGCAACACGGCGGCGAAGAGTCTCATACGCCCAGTTTCCCCGGCCGAGCTCCCGCTCGTAACCCGGTCACCGTGCGTATCGTTGTACCGCGCGGCTGCCACATTGTCCGGCGGCGGGGAGGAGCGCCACGATGACCGTCGTAGAGACCGACAGGATCGACATGGCCCACGAGAGCGTAGAGCTGACTCTGGACACGCTGTTCGAACGGCTTGAGCAGATGCCCGTCCCCGAGGGTTACAAGGTCGAGATCGTCGGGGGGAACATTCACATGTCGCCGCAACGGGACACCCACTGGGAAATCATCCGACGCGTCGTACGGGCCCTGGAGGACAGGTTCGGTGTAGATGTGAGGGTGCTCTCAGATGTACGCATCGATTTCCCCGGGCACATGAACGGCTTCGCACCGGACGTGGCCAAACTGGCCGACGGCGCGAAGAAGGACGTGCGCGGGCGGTGGAGCCACGAAGACCTGGAGTTCATCGCAGAGGTGATCTCGCAAGGCACCGGCCCCAACGACTACGGCCCGAAGAAGGCGGCTTACGCGGCGGCCGACATCCCCGTCTACCTGATCGCCGACCCCTACACCCGCCGCTGCCACGTCTACACCGAGCCGAAGGACGGCGACTACACCGCCGAGCTCATCGTCCAATTCGGCAACGAGATCGACCTGACCGGCACCGCCGTCGATCTGAGGCTCCGGACCGCGGAATTCCCCCGCGACTGACCCTCACACGCCCCGACCACCACCGTGGCCCCGACCGGCATCCGGTCAGGGCCACACGTCTCCCGCCGCCTCACACCGTCGCCGGCACCCGTTCCCCCGCCGCTCTCGGGACCAGGTCCACGTGGGGGCGGCCGCCCCGGACATCGATCTTTATGCGGACGCCGACCACCCGGGTCAGGATCAGGCCGATCGTGGCCGCCGCGATCAGGGAGACCGCGCCGCCCGTCGCGAAGCCGACGCGGGCTCCGTACGTGTCCGTCACCCAGCCCAGGAGCGGGCCGCCCACCGGGGTGCCGCCGACGAAGACCATCATGTAGAGGCTCATCACCCGGCCCCGCATCATGGGGTCGGCCGCCATCTGGACGCTGGTGTTCGCGCTGATGTTGGTCGTCATGCCGAGCATGCCGATCGGCAGCAGCAGCAACGAGAACAGCCACACCGACGGCGCGAAGGCGACCAGGAACTCCAGCAGTCCGAAGCCCACGCCCGCCAGGATCATCAGGCGCAGCCGCGAGGAACGGCGGCGGGCCGCGAGGAGGGCGGCGGCCAGCGAACCGACCGCCATCAGGATGTTGAAGAACGAGTACAGCCCGGCCCCGCCGCGGAAGACCTCGTGCGCGAAGGCCGTCAGCCAGATGGGGAAGTTGAAGCCGAACGTGCCGATGAAGCCGACGAGGACGATCGGCCCGACGAGTTCGGGCTTGCCCCGTACGTAGCGCAGTCCCTCCCGCAACTGCCCCTTGCCGCGCGGCACACGCTCGACCTTGAACAGCTCGCTCTGGCGCATCAGGAGCAGCCCGGCGAGCGGGGCCAGGAAGGAGAGGCCGTTGAGGAGGAAGGCATAGCCGCTGCCGACCGTCGTGATCAGCACACCCGCGACGGCGGGGCCGATGAGGCGGGCCGACTGGAAGTTCGCCGAGTTGAGGCTGACGGCGTTGCGCAGCTGGCTCGGGCCGACCATCTCGGAGACGAAGGACTGGCGGCTCGGGTTGTCGACCACCGTCACCATGCCGAGCAGGAACGCGATCAGGTAGACGTGCCAGACCTGGACGTGGCCGGACAGCGTCAGAAAGGCGAGGGAGAGCCCGCAGAGACCCATGGCGGCCTGGGTGGCCAGCAGGATCTGGCGCTTCGGGTAGCGGTCGGCGATGACGCCGCCGTACAGGCCGAAGAGGAGCATCGGCAGGAACTGGAGCGCCGTCGTGATACCGACGGCCGCCGAGGAGCCGGTGAGGCTCAGGACCAGCCAGTCCTGGGTGATGCGGGACATCCACGTACCGATGTTGGAGACCACGGCACCCGTGGCGAACAATCGGTAGTTACGGATCTTGAGGGACGAGAAAGTGCCGCCCTTGGTGGGGGTGGGGGCGGCGTCTGTGCTGGTGGTGCTGGGGGTGGTGCTGGTACTGCCAGTACTGCCGGTACTGCCGGTACTGCCGGTACTGCCGGTACTGCCGGTACTGCTGTCGTGGGCGGATTGCGGTGCGGGGGCGGAGTCTGCTCCGGATCCCGAACTCAACGTTGTTTCGCCTCCTTGCGGCGCGCGGGTCAGAGGTGGGCGAGCTTCTCCAGGACGGGGGCGGCGGCGCGCAGCTTCGCCCATTCGTCCTCATCGAGGCCCTCGGCGAGGGAAGTGAGCCAGACGTTGCGCTTGCGGCGGCTCTGTTCGAGCATCGCCTCGGCCTCTTCTGTCTGGCTGACCACCTTCTGCCGACGGTCGTCGGGATGCGGCTCCAGCCTGACCAGGCCCTTCGCTTCGAGCAGGGCGACGATTCTGGTCATCGACGGCGGCTGCACGTGCTCCTTGCGGGCCAGCTCCCCCGGGGTGGCCGAGCCACAGCGGGCGAGGGTGCCGAGCACCGACATCTCGGTGGGGCTCAGCGACTCGTCCACACGTTGGTGCTTCAGTCGCCGGCCCAGCCGCATGACGGCGGATCGGAGAGCGTTCACGGCGTCGTCGTTCTCGTCACCGTGGGACAGATCAGGCATGTATTTAGCGTAACTCATTACCCATGCTAAATACCACCGGGGGGTCCGGCCCGGCCCGGCCCGCAAAGACCACTCGAAGGAGTGAGAATGCCGCCGAAAGCGACACCGTGGGGCGTGTCCGCCCCCGACCCTGGAACGCATGGGATCGACAGTGCTCAGCCTGCGGATAGACGGTGAGCTGCTCGACCGGCTCAGGCGGCATGCCGCCAGACGAGGGATGAGCGTCCAGGACTATGTGGTCAGGACGCTCGTCCGCGACGACTTCGACGAACGGTTCCAGGCGGCCGTCGACGAGACGGAGAAGTTCTACGGGGTGCCGTAGGGGGAGCCGCGGCGACGTGCGGCAGGGAGGTGCGGCAGGCGGGTGCCGTCGGCCGGACAACCCCGACCTACACTGCCCCCATGACCGGTTCCCCGACCAGATCCCCCCAGCATGAGGCGCCCGAGCCCCTGGAGGGGCCGGTTGTCGGCACCATCGTGGGCGGGACGATCATCTGGTTCGTCCTCTTCCTCGTACAGCTGCCGTTCTACGGATGGTTCAGCGACCACGGGCACACGTGGTGGATCTGGACCTGCCTGACCGGCGCCGGCCTCGGTCTGATCGGCATCTGGTACGTACGGGGGCGGGACGCGGCGCTCAAGCGCGCGGCGGCGGAGGGCACGTCCGGGACCTGAGGGCCTGAGACCTGAGAGCCTGAGACCTGAGAGCCTGAGGGCGTCAGGCCTGAGAGCCTGAGGCCTCAGGGAGGGTGCCTGTCGGGGGCACCCGTACTGCCCCAGGAGCACCCGTCTCCTCCCAGGGTCGGATTCTTCGCCCACCGGGCCCCGGTCTTCGCCCCGCCCAGCGGGAAAAGCCGCCCCCCGGGTCGTACCGTCGGAACCATGACTCAGCGGGCCCATCGGGCGACGAGTGGCACCGACGGCCCGGAACCGGGCGGCGGCGCGTCACCCACCCCGGACGGCCAGGACGGCGGGGACGGCCGGGACAGCCAGGACGGCCAGGACACCCCGGAGACCCCCGGCGGCCGCGCCACCGGGCTGAACGCCGCCGAGGTCGCCGAACGGGTGGCCCGCGGCGAGGTCAACGACATCCCCGTACGCAGCAGCCGCTCCTCCGCCGACATCGTCCGCGCCAACGTCTTCACCCGCTTCAACCTGATCATCGGGGTGCTCTGGGCGGTCATGTTCTTCGTGGCGCCGATCCAGGACACGCTCTTCGGCTTCGTGATCATCGCCAACACCGGCATCGGCATCATCCAGGAGATGCGCGCCAAGCGCACCCTCGACGGCCTCGCGGTCATCGGGGAGGCCAAGCCCGTCGTCCGGCGTGCCGGGGTCGCCGCCGCCCTCTCCACCTCGGAGATCGTCCTCGGCGATCTCATCGAACTGGGCCCCGGCGACAAGGTCGTGGTCGACGGGGAGATGGTGGAGGCGGACAGTCTGGAGATCGACGAGTCGCTGCTGACCGGCGAGGCCGATCCCGTACTGAAACACCCCGGCGATCCCGTGATGTCGGGCAGTTTTGTCGTGGCGGGGGGTGGCGCGTTCCGGGCCACGAAGGTCGGGCGGGACGCGTACGCGGCCCAACTCGCCGAGGAGGCCTCGCGGTTCACGCTGGTCGACTCGGAGCTGCGCAACGGCATCAGCACGATCCTCAAGTACGTGACGTGGATGATGATTCCGACCGCGACCGGGCTGATCATCAGCCAACTCGTCGTCAACCGGAACAACTTCAAGGACTCCCTGGCCAGGACCATCGGCGGCATCGTCCCGATGATCCCGGAGGGCCTGGTCCTGCTGACGTCGGTCGCCTTCGCGATCGGGGTCGTACGGCTGGGCCGCCGCCAGGCCCTCGTACAGGAACTGCCCGCGATCGAGGGGCTCGCGCGCGTCGACGTCGTCTGCCTCGACAAGACGGGGACGCTCACCGAGGGCGGGATGTTCGTGAGCGAGTTGCGGCCGCTGGGCGACGCGGACGAGTCGTACGTACGGCGGGTCCTCGGCGCGATCGGGGCGTCCGACCCCCGGCCCAACGCCAGCCTCCAGGCGATCGTGGACGCCTACCAGGACGGCAAGGCGCCCTGGAAGGCGACGGAAGCACTGCCCTTCTCCTCGGCGCGGAAGTACAGCGGGGCTGCCTTCGACGAGGGGGACGGCGGTGTCTCGGGGTGGCTGCTGGGCGCTCCGGACGTGCTGCTGCCGGACGGGGATCCGGCGCTGGCGGAGATCGACCACCTCAACGAGCAGGGGCTGCGGGTGCTGTTGCTGGCGCGGGTGGCGGGAGAGGTGGGTGGCGGGGGTACGGGCGGGCCGACCGCTCCCGGCGCGGCGGCCGGGCTCAGCGCCCCCGACACGGCGGCCAGGCTGAGCGAGCCCGGCACGACCGCCGGCCTCACCGCCCCCGACGTGGCCGTCGGCGCGAAGGCGACCGCCCTCGTCGTCCTGGAACAGCGGCTGCGGCCCGACGCGGCGGAGACCCTCCGGTACTTCGCCGACCAGCGGGTGGCGGCCAAGGTTCTCTCCGGCGACAACGCGGTCTCGGTCGGCGCGGTGGCCGCGAAGCTCGGCCTCCCGGGCGCGGAGCACACGGTCGACGCCCGCCGCCTCCCCACCGACCCGGAGGAGATGGCCGACGCGATCGAGGCGGGCACGGTGTTCGGCCGGGTCACCCCGCAGCAGAAGCGGGAGATGGTGGGGGCGCTCCAGTCACGCGGCCACACGGTCGCGATGACGGGGGACGGCGTCAACGACGTCCTCGCCCTGAAGGACGCGGACATCGGGGTCGCGATGGGGTCGGGCTCCGAGGCCACGCGGGCCGTCGCCCAGATCGTGCTGCTCGACAACAGCTTCGCGTCGCTGCCCTCGGTGGTGGCGGAGGGGCGCCGGGTGATCGGCAACATCACGCGGGTGGCGACGCTCTTCCTGACGAAGACGGTCTACTCCGTGCTGATCGCGTTCCTGGTGGCGTGCTTCCAGGTGGAGTACCCGTTCCTGCCCCGGCACCTGACGCTGCTGTCGACGCTGACGATCGGCATCCCGGCGTTCTTCCTGGCGCTGGCGCCCAACAAGGAGCGTGCGAGGCGGCACTTCGTACGGCGGGTCATGCGGTACTCGGCGCCCAGCGGGGTCATCGCGGCGGCGACGACGTTCGCGACGTACATGCTGGCGCGCAGCCACTACAGCGGCCCCGGCTCGCTCCAGGCCGAGACGAGCGCGGCGACCCTGACCCTGTTCCTGGTCTCGATCTGGGTCCTGGCGATCATCGCCCGCCCGTACACGTGGTGGCGGCTGTTGCTGGTGGTGTCGATGGTCGTCGCGTTCCTGGTGGTGCTCGGGGTGCCGTCGCTCCAGCACTTTTTCGCGCTGAAACTGGTGGGGACGACGCTGCCGTGGGCGGCGGTGGCGATCGCGGTGGTGGGGGCGGTGCTGCTGGAGGTGGCGTGGCGGTGGGTGGACCGGCATTTCCACCAGACGGTGACGGCGGCGGCGTAACGGAGGAAGCGAAGAGGCCCGTCGCGGACGGCTTCCCGCGACGGGCCTCTCCCCTGACTCTGAGGACTACTTCACGTCGACGTAGTCACCGGCGACGTTGATCGCGGGGGTCGTGGCCGTACCGACAAAGCTCCACCGGTAGTACCCGTCGACCGTGGCCTTGGTCGTCGTCTTCAGCGCACCGGTCGTGGACGTCTTGACGCCCTTGACGTTGGTGTACGCGGTGCTCGTCTTCTTACGGAACTGGAGGATCACCGACTGCGTCGAGTAGCCGGCGTACTTCCCGGTGTCCCAGTTCGCACGCGACAGCTTGCCCGTCACCGTGATCGTGCCGTTCTTCTTCACCGGCTCCGGGGCCGCGTTGACCGTCAGCTGCGACTGGCGCTGGAACTTGACGGAGGTGGCCTTGTCCTTCTCGGTGATCTCACCGTCGGTGGCCAGCACCGCCCCGTAGACCTGCCACGTCTTGGCGTCCACGTTCCAGAGGTCCAGCGGACTGACCGTGAAGGTGAGCGTGCAGGTCGACGTCGTGGCGCTGGCCGCCTTGCAGTTCGCCGCCTCGCCGTCGGGCGCGTAGCCGTAGCTGTTCTCGTCGTCGACGCCGGTCCCGCCGGTGTACAGGATCGCGAAGGCGTCCTCGATGCCCGAGTCGTCGGACGCCGTGACGGTGAGGGTCACCTTCTTGGTGCCGGTCGTGCCGAGCACGATCGGCTTGCCGCCGTTGATGACGGTCTTGGTGATGACGGGCAGGGTCGCGGCCTTCGCGCCCAGCGCTCGCTGGTTCGCCTGAGGAGCGCGGTCCTTCCACGCGAACCCACGCTCGCTGATGCTCGGGTGCTCCTTGTGGGAGTCCGCCGCCTGTGAGGCCGGCACTGCGAGGGCGGACAGGGCCAGGGCGCCGGTCGCGACGGCAACGGTGGCACGAATACGCATATGTGTTAACTCCCCGTGGAGATCTGCGAGTCTGATGACTCAACACACCAGACCCGCAAGCCTCACCGATGGTTGTACACACATACGAATATTTCGCGAAGATCGCCAACTGTCCTGGCGATCGCGGGAGTTACCGGGGTTACTTCACGTCGACGTAGTCACCGGCGACGTTGATCGCGGGGGTCGTGGCCGTACCGACAAAGCTCCACCGGTAGTACCCGTCGACTGTGGCCTTGGTCGTCGTCTTCAGCGCACCGGTCGTGGACGTCTTGACGCCCTTGACGTTGGTGTACGCGGTGCTCGTCTTCTTACGGAACTGGAGGATCACCGACTGCGTCGAGTAGCCGGCGTACTTCCCGGTGTCCCAGTTCGCACGCGACAGCTTGCCCGTCACCGTGATCGTGCCGTTCTTCTTCACCGGCTCCGGGGCGGCGTTGACCGTCAGCTGCGACGCGCGCTGGATCTTTACGGTGCCCTGGGCGTCGACCTTGGTGTCCTCGCCGTCCGGCGAGGTGACCCAGGCGCCGACCTTCCAGGTCGTCGCGTCCTCGTTGATCAGTTCCTCGGAGGGAACCGTCACCGTGAGGGAGCAGGTGGACGTGGTGGCACTGGCCGCCTTGCAGGTGGCGGACTCCTCGTTCTGGTAGAAGGCCCAGATGGGGTCCTCCGGAGACGTGCCACGCCAGATGATGGTGGAGAACCCGTCGATGCCGGAGTCGTCCGTCGCGGTGACGGAGATCGTCACCTTCTTGCTGTTGGTCGTGCCGACCACGATCGGCTTGCCGCCGTTGATGACGATCTTGCTGATGACCGGGGCGGCGGCCTTCGCGGCGAGCGAGCGCCGGCCCGCCTTCGGAAGCCCCGCGCGCTGGTCCGCCGAGAAACCGTAACGGTCGCTCGCCGGGAAGTCGCCGCGGGACTGCGAGGCCTGGGAGGCCGGGATCGCGAGGGCTGACAGGGCCAGGGCGCCGGACACGACGGCGACGGTGGCGCGAATACGCATATGTGTTAACTCCCCGGGGAGGTGTGCGGGTCTGGTGACCCACACACCAGACCCGCAAGCCAGACCGATGGTTGTACACACGCACGAAGGTTTCGCGAAGATCGCCAACTACCCCGGCGTGCTGGGCGCGATTCCGGGCCGGACTACTTCACGTCGATCGCGTCGCCCGTCGCGCTGACCGCCGGAGTCGTGGCCGTACCGGCGAAGCTCCAGCGGTAGTAGCCGTCGACCGAGGCCGTGACCGTGGTCTTGAGGGTGCCGGTGGAGGACGTCTTGACCGTCTTCACCGTGGTGTAGGCGGTGCTCGTCTTCTTGCGGAACTGGAGCTTCACGGACTGGGTGCCGTAGCCCGCGTTCTTGTTGGTCTCCCAGTTGGCGCGCGACAGCTTGCCGGTGACCGTGACGGTCTTGCCCTTCTTCACGGGCTCCGGGGTGGCGTCGACCGTCAGCTGGGAGGCGCGCTGGAACTTGACCGTGGACGCGGACTCGTTCAGACCGGGCTCGTCCACGTCGGGGTTGTCGTCGTTGCCGAACGCCACCGCGAGCACGTGCCAGGACGTGGCGTCGACGTTCTTCAGCTGGGTGGGCTTGATCGTGACGATGCCGGTGCAGGTCGTCGTGGTCTTGTTGACCACCTTGCAGGCGACCGAGTCGGCGTCCGGGTCGAACGAGTTGGCGTTCGTGCCCGACCAGAGACCGGCCACGGCGACCGCGACGCCCGACGCGTCGGTGGCGGTGACCGAGAACGGCACCTTCCTGCTCTTGGTCTCCGTCGCGGTGACGACGACCGGCTTGCCGCCGTTCACGGAGGCCTTGGTGATCACGGCGGGCTTGTTGGCCGCCGCCGCGAGCGCCGAACGCTTCGCCGAGGGCGTGGCCGGGGCCGCGTGGTCCTTCGCGATGTCCTGCGCGGCACCGGTCAGGTGCGCGATCGCGGCGTGGGCGCCGTCCTGCTGCGCGGCCTGGGAGGCCGGGACGGCGAAGGCGGAGAGCGCCAGTGCGCCGGAGGCTGCGGCGACGACGGTGGCACGAATACGCATGTGTTCCCCAAGTACTGGTCCTGCGAGTCTGGAGTGACTCGCAGGACCAGACCGGAAGCTCTGGCCAATGGTTGTACCCATGGTCATTCTTTTACGAAGACCGGGTACGCACCACACTTGGCCGAAACTCAGTCGAACCAGCGGTCCCGCTCCAGCTCGTCCGTCCGCGACGGATCCTCCAGCAGCGCCGCCACCTCGAACCGCCGCGGCCACTGACCGGCCGCCCACGCGAGGCCCGCCGCGACGCCCTCCAGCGTCGCCGCGTGCACGACGCCGTCCGGGGTGCGGCGCCAGTCCAGTTCGACGCCCCCGGCGACCAGTTCCTCGTGCTCGACGTACGTCTCCGGCGTGCCCGCGCCCAGCAGGGCCCGTACCGGCTCCGGTACGTCGTGCTCCTCGCCCTCCGTCGTGACCTCCGCCGGGACCGTCTCGCCCAGCCGCCGTACCTGCAACAGCTCCGCCAGCTCCCCCGCACGCGAAGGGGCGACGGGCAGCAGCGCCAGCCCGCCCGCCAGCGGCAGCAGATCGGGCGCGTCGGCGATCACCGCGTCCCCCGCGTCGACCACCCGTACCTCACCGTCCATCACCACGCGCAGCTCGTCCGGCAGGGTCACCTGGTCCGGGTCGAGGTCCGCCAGCGCGGTGTACAGGGCGTGGAGCTGCGGCACGCTCACCGTCCTGTCCGGGTCGGCGAGCCGGCCCAGCAGCTCGGCCGCGCCGCCCGGTTCGTCCAGGAGGGCGGCGACGGAGGTCCGTACCCCCAGCGCCTGCAACACCTGCGCGTCGTCAAAGCCCGACGCGTCCACCGCGTCGTACAGACCGGTCAGCAGCGGGTCCCCGCCGGCCGCGCGCAGACCGGCGGGGCGGCGGCCGTCGAGAACGGGATGGTCCCGGAGCCACCACGCCGTGTAGGACCGTACGGACTCCGTCGTGCCGTCGGGCAGCAGGACCCGTACGGACTGGGTCAGCGCGTCCCGCAGCGGCGGGCGGGCGAGCAGCGCGAGGGCCTGCGGCCAGGCGTCGTCGTCCACGAGGTCCAGGTCCCGCACGGCCACGATCTCGGTGGCGACCGGCGGCACCGGCGTCTCCGGCAGCCGGTCGAGCACGTCCTCGCACCAGACGTCCACGGCGTCGAGCAGCCCGGCGTCGTCGGGCTCGGCGAAGTCCCCGTCGCGGGGCTCCAGTTCGTCGGGGTCGAGGACCACGTCCGTGGCCCGTACGAGCGCGAAGGTGGCCAGCACACCACAGGCGGCCAGCGGCTGCTCACCCCACTTGGCGGCCAAGTCCCCGTCGCACAGGGCGAGTTCGTCCTCCCGCATGAGGGCGGCGAACGGGCTTCCCGGCAGGACGAGTTCACCGGCGGGCGCCAGCTCGCCGTCCTCGTCGGTCAACGCGAGGGCGGCCAGCCAGGGTTCGTCGCCCGGTTCGAGCCCGGCGTCCCGCACCAGCCGCAGGACGGTCTCCGCCAGCTCCTCGGCGTCCAGCGTGTCCGCGTCCTCGTCCCAGATCTCCCCTGCGTCCATGGAGGCGGCAACGGCGTTGCGTACCTGGGGAGTTGTCAGGACCGCGCGCGGAGTCGCGGGCATTGCGCCCAGCTTCTCCAGCAGCGGATGGGCGGCGTCGGGGTGCGCGACCTTCAGCCCGAGCCGGGCGAGATCGGCGGGCGCCTCGGTGTCGGGGAACGGCAGCAGGACCTGCCGGGGGCCGATCGTCGTCCGGCCGTTCGCGAGCGGCACGGGCAGCCCGGACAGCCGTTCGGGGTCGACGCCCGCGAGGGTCTCGTACAACCGCCGCCACCACTCGGGCGGGCGCTCCGCCCCGGCGATCCGGTCGATGGCATCACCCAGCGGCAGCCGGCCCACGCCCAGCGTGCGCAGTTCGGTGCGGCGCTCGAACCCGGCGGGCAGCAGGGTGGGCAGCACCTCCGCCAGTACGCGTACGGTGTCGGCGCCCCCGCCCTCCACCACCTCCGCCTCGAAGGGCCGCAGCGCGGTCAGCTCCTCGCTGGGCCCGGCGGGCGCGAGGAAGGCGACACGCGGCAGCCGCTCCAGGATCGCCGCCCGCAGCCGCCCGTCCAGCTCCCCCTTGCCGAGCGGCCCTGGCACGAGGTCGATCGTGCCGGTGGAGACGGGCTCCCACCCACCGAGCAGCTCCGCGTACGCGTCGGCGGCCTTGCCGACGACAAAGTCCGTGAGCGCGCCGGGGGCGGTGTGCCGCCGGCTCGGGTCGAGCGGGAACGACGCGATGAGCAGCGCGGGCACGCCGAGGGGCTCGTCGGTGGGGGTCGGGGCGTGGACGACGGGGGCGGTACGGGGCCGGGCGGGCGCGCCTTCCTCGTCGACGGGCACGGCCCAGGTGACGGCCCAGTGCGGCCGCAGCCGCTCCTCGACGGGCCGCCCTTCCAACAACTCCGGCGCGGTGGCACCATCCCGATTCACGACCCGCCACCGATGGATGTCCCCACCGCCGGCACTGTCATCGACGTGGACGTAGGGCCCTTCGACGGACCGCCGCAACACCCTCTCTCCATCGGGCGTCTCGATGACAATCTCAGCGAGCCCGGGCAGAGTCAGCAGCAGCGCATCATCAATGCCGTCCAGCAGCCGCTCGACAAGATCGAACGCGGCGGCGTCCCGCAGGGGCAGGACAACGACGGTGTCGTACCCCTCGGGCGGCGCGCCCTCGGCGGGCAGGGGCAGTCGCAGCAGCGGTACGTGCCCGTCGCGGCGGCGCAGTTCGTCACCGAGCCCCGGACTCCCCTGCGCGGCCTCGCGCGCCAGCTCCCGCGCCTCGTCCAACGACCACCGGACGCCACCGTGGCGCCCGAGGACGGCGGGCTCGTCACTGACGGCGAGCACGGCGGCGAACCCGACCCCGAACCGCCCGACGGCCCCTTCGTGCCCTTCGCGCTTGGCGGAGGCGCGCAACGTACTGAGCGACTCGACGCCGGCGGCGTCCAGGGGCGCCCCGGTATTGGAGGCGCTGAGCACGGCGGGCGCGCCGCCCTCACCCCCCACGAGCCGAAGCCGCAACCGCCCGCTGCCCTGCGCGTCGCTCCCGCCCCCACTCCTCCTACTGGCCGCATCGGCGGCATTCTGAGCAAGCTCAACAACCAACCGGTCGCGGTAACCGCCGAGCGCGAGGTCCTCCTCGGCGTTGGCGTCCTCCCGGAACCGCGCGGGACTGGCCCCCCACGCATCAAGCACCCCACGCCGCAACCGCCCCGTCCCGAACGGGTCGACCCCCTCGGTCGTCCTGACGCCCACGGCATGACTCCACTCTTCGGCTGACCGGACCTACGCGGCCGAAGGTACCGCGCGAACCCCTCCCCGCGTCGTCGCGGGGTGGCGGGGCGGGCGCCCGGGGGCGGGCTCAGGGAAGCAGCCGGCGAATGACCAGCGACTCCTGACCGACGCGTCGAAGTCGTACTTCAGAACGTACGACGCAGAGTCAAGGTCATCTCATTGACCTCAACGGCCAGCCCCTCAGCGGTGAACGCGGTACGACACACAAGAATCACCGGGGTCCCCACCGACAGCCCCAGTCGCTCGGCCTCAACCTGAGTCGGCATGCGCGACCGGATCTCCTCGCGGAAGTGCAGATACGAAGTCGCCAGCGCCGACACCCTTGCGGCTCGCGGCGAGACCCTCGTTCTGAAGAACCCCGAGAGCCCGCCGCGCCGTCATGCGGGCAACGTTGCGGCAGCCGTCGACATGGCCTCCGCGCCATCCCTCCCAGCGGCCGACTGCGGCGAGTGTGACGACTGGTGGTGGGCGGAACAACTCGCCTTAGGCGAGGACGCATTGAGTGAAGCGACCGACCGTCGCGTCTTGCTGCGCCGGCATCTGCACGCGGCGCATGGGACGGCCGGCGCGCGCCGGGTTGTTTTGGCGCGGGCCGGGAAGGGGGACGGGCAGGGGTCGTGTCCGGAACGTAGAGCGTGTTTTGTGTCGCATGGCGAACGTTGCTAAAACGACCCGCTGAACGCGACGTAAAACATGCAGTGCAGGACACGACCCCTGCCCGGCCCCCGGCAACAACCCGCACCCAAAAACCCGGCCCGCAGCGGGCAAAATCAAGCCCGTCCGGCGATTGAGGACAAAAAGCCCGGCCGCCAGGCCGCCTACGAGTGGCCCAGCGGAAACGCGTCCGTCGCCATCGAGTCCATCACCGGCGGCAACGGCCGCAGCGGTGGTGGCATGACCGCCGCCTCCGAGTGGCCCCCGCAGCCGTACGCCAGCGACACCACATGCCCGTCCGCCGGCGAGAACTCGTTCGCGCAGACCCCGAACGCCTGCCTCAGCGAACCCGCCAGCGGCAGCAGGAACCCGCACGACACGCACGGCGCCGGCGCCGCCTGCGCCATCGGTGTCTTCGCGCCGAAACTCTCGTCCCAGCGGTCCGCCGCCAGGTGCAGCCCGTACCGGGACAGCACCCGCGCCCGGCGCATCCCGAGCTCCTCCGCCACCGCGGCGATCGTCCCCCGCGCCGTACCGGACGGCGAACCGGGAGACGACTCCGGCGACAGTTCCGACGGCCGCTCCGAATCCGGCGCCCACTCGGGCGCCTCCGCCTCGACCAGGTCCGCCAGGTTCTGCGGCGTCACCCCCGACGCCACCACCGAGTTCGGCGGCGCCGACTCCTCCGCGTTGTACCCGGGCTCCAGCCGCAGATCCTCCGCCTCGGTCGGCAGCAGGTCCCCGGGGCCCATGTCGCCGGGACGGAGCCGTTCGCTCCACGGCACCCATTCGGGTGCCAGCAGGGAGTCCGGGCCCGGCAGCAGCACCGTCTCGTCGAGCGTGACGAGCTTCGCGCGGGACGCGCGGGTGACCGTCACCGCCCAGCGCCAGCCGCGGTAGCCGGGCTCCTTGCACTCGAAGAAGTGGGTGACGACCCTGTCCCCGTCCGCCACCGCCGTCACATGTTCCCCGACAACACCGGGGAAGGCCGCCTCCTCGGCAGCCGACCGGGCGAGGTCTACCGCCTCGGCGCACAGACGGTCAGGGGTTCGGCTTCGCGTCGTCGCAGCACTCACAGGTCTCGCTTCTCTCCTACGCCGTCTCACGGGTGCGCCGGCCGAGTAGCGATGTACGAGCCGAGGGCGGAGCGGACCAGAGGGCCGCATCGACGTCCACGCCCGACCTCTTCCCGGGCACACCTACCGTCATCCATTCTGCGGGATGACGAAGAGGCGCGCGGCCGAGAATAACCGCCGGTGGCGCGCTACGCACGCTACCCCCTCTCTCGCCCCCCGCCCACCTGCACGCCGTCTTTCCCGCACTTCCAGCCACACCGCAACAATGCCGTAACCCTGGCGGGGCCGGGCCGGAGGCGGGTTGCGGCGAATTTCGGCCCACTCCGAGAGTTTTCGGCGCGTCAGCCCGGAATCCCCGATTCAGCGTGAGCCACGCCGCTCAGCATGCGCCACCCCGGCTCAGCATCAGCCACGCCTCCTCAGCATGAACCACACCGCCCCGCCCCGGCAAAGCCCGCCCGCGTGACCGGATGAACACCGTCCGCCCCCACGGTGACACCCACGGTGACACCCACGGTGACACCCACGGTGACACCCCCCGCTCCTCCGTCATGGCACTGTCACGGCCCCGTCATGGACAGGATCGGTTCGCTTCCCCTGTGGGTGGGGCACTATGACGGGGTGGCAGCCGCAAGGTCGTCCGACGACGCCGGCCCGCTCCGCAAGACGGGGCGGGCTGTCGGTCATGCCCTGCGCCTGCCGTTCACCGCCTCCGCGCGGGGCATCCGCAGGGCCACCCACGCGCACGGAGCGGGTGAGTCCGGGCTCGGCAAGCTGATCGAGCTGCACGCCGTGAACGGCGCCGGTGACGTCATGATCACCGTCGCCCTCGCCTCGACCGTCTTCTTCTCCGTACCGACCGACGAGGCACGCGGCCGCGTCGCCCTCTACCTCGCCGTCACGATGGCGCCCTTCACCCTGCTCGCCCCCGTCATCGGCCCCCTCCTCGACCGGGTCCCGCACGGCCGGCGCGCCGCGATGGCCGCCGCCATGCTGACCCGGGCCATCCTCGCCATCGCCATGTCCACGTTCGTGGCCACCGGCGGTCTTGAGCTGTATCCGGCTGCCCTGGGCGTACTCGTCGCCTCCAAGGCGTACGGGGTGGTCCGCAGCGCCGTCGTACCGCGCCTCCTGCCCCCGAACTTCTCCCTCGTACGGGCCAACTCCCGGGTGACCCTCGCCGGGCTGCTGGCCACCGGTGTCGCGGCCCCGATCGGCGCGGGACTCCAGATCGTCGGACCGCAGTGGCCGCTGTACGGCGCGTGCCTGATCTTCATCGGCGGCACGATCCTGGCGTTCACCCTGCCGCCCAAGGTCGACTCGGCGAAGGGCGAGCGGAAGGCTCAGCTGGTACGGCACGGCGAGAAGCGACCGAGTCTGCGGTCCGTGGGGCCCTCCGTCCTGCACGGGCTCCAGGCGAACGCCTCCCACCGCGCCCTGTCCGGCTTCCTGACCTTCTTCCTCGCCTTCCTGCTGCGCGAGCACCCCCTCGCGGGGCAGAGCGCCGCCGTCTCCCTGGGCATCGTGGGCGTCTCGGCCGGGGTGGGCAACGCGCTGGGTACGGCGGTGGGCTCGCTGCTCAAGTCGCGCGGGCCCGAGCTGATCATCGCCACGATGCTGGGGCTCGCCCTCACGGCGGCGATCTTCGCCGCCGTGTTCTTCGGCGGTCTTGCCGTGGCCGTGCTGGGCGCGGTGGCGGGGCTCACGCAGGCCCTGTCGAAGCTGTCGCTGGACGCGACGATCCAGCGGGACGTACCGGAAGAGGTCCGTACGTCCGCCTTCGCGCGCTCCGAGACGCTGCTCCAGATGTCCTGGGTGGTGGGCGGCGCGATCGGCATCGCCCTGCCGCTGAACGGCTCACTGGGCATGTCCGTCGCCGCGGGCATCATGGGGCTCGGCGCGCTGGCGGCGGTACGGGGGCTGATCCGCACGTCGCGACCCGCCCCGGCCCAGCACCTCGGACAGCAGAAGTGACGAGAGGAGTGGCGGCAGGGGTGACGAGAGGAATGGCGGCAGGGGTAACGAGAGGGGCCGCGCCCGCCCGGCATGCCCGCCCCCGGCGCGGCGCGGACTCCGGCGACCGATAACCTTCGGCCCATGACCGTTGCGTTCTTCTCTGGTAGGGGCCGCCGGGCCGGCGTCGCCCTCGGCGCTGTGTCCGCCGGACTCCTCGTCCTCGCCGCCTGTGACAAGCCGACGCCGCTCGCGACCGTGACCGTCGGCGACGACTCGTGGAACAGCGGGGCGAACTGCTACAACGACGGCAGGGCCATCGCGCAGAAGGACCTCCTGAACTGCGTGAAGCGGAAGGCGGAGAACACCGTCAAGGTGAACTCCACCGACGAGGTCCACCTCGGCGTCGAGCCGTCCATCGCGGACCACAGCTGGGCCGTCATCGTCGACGGCACGCCGGTCTTCGACGAGCCGACCAAGAAGACGTACCGCACGATGACGGGCGCCGAGTTCTTCGCCCCCGACCCGCAGACGGGCCAGCCCGCGCCCACGACACGCCAGGTCAGCTTCCTGAAGATCGACGGCAAGTCGTTCAGCGGCGTGTGGAACTTCACCTTCAAGAAGACCTCCTGATTCAGGAAACCTCCTGACTCGGGCAGACCTCCTGATTCAGGAAGACCTCCTGCCCTTGTCCGACCTCCCGACCCTGTCCCGGACGCCGAAGCCGACCCGCCGGAGGCCCCCGCCATGCACGTCCTCGTAGTGACGGCGGTGGCGGCCGAGGCGGACGCCGTCGTCGCCGGACTCGCCGGATTCACCGCCCTCGGGCTGCGGGAGATGACGGGCGGGTACGAGTTGCGGGGCCACGCCCAGTACATGCCGCGTCCGGCGTCCGTGCAGATACCGGTCGTGGACGTCCTGGTGGGCGGGGTCGGCCCGGCCGCGTCCGCGGCGGCCACGGCGACCGCGCTGGCGTTCTCCACGTACGACCCGCCGTACGACCTGGTCGTCTCGACCGGCATCGGCGGCGGTTTCGCGCCACACGCGCCCCTCGGCTCGCTCGTCGTCTCCGACGCGATCGTCGCCGCCGACCTGGGCGCCGAGACCCCCGACGGCTATGTGCCGGTCGACGAACTGGGCTTCGGCCGTACGGTCCACCGCCCCGCCCCCGCGCTCTCGGGCCGGGTGGCGAAGCTGCTGGCCGCCGATCCCGCGGTCCGGGTGGCCCTCGCGCCGGTCCTCACCGTCTCCACCGTGACCGGTACGGCCGCCCGCGCGGCCGAGCTGACCCGCCGTCACCCGCGCGCCGCCGCCGAGGCGATGGAGGGGTTCGGTGTCGCGGAGGCGGCCTCGGGGCACGAGATCCCCTGTCTGGAGATCCGGGCCGTCTCGAACGCGGTCGGTCCGCGCGACCGGGACGCCTGGGAGATCGGCCCCGCGATGGACGCGCTGCGGTACGCGTTCGCCGCGCTCACCCCCGTCTTCGAGGAGTCGTCATGACGTCACAGCCTCAGTCCGCCACCGAGGCCGGCCCCACAGCCGCCCGCCCGCTCGACATCGCGTACTCGCCCTGCCCCAACGACACCTTCGTCTTCGAGGCCTGGGCCCACGGCCGGGTGCCCGGCGCGCCCGGGCTCGACGTCACCTTCGCCGACATCGACATCACCAACGGCATGGCGGAGCGCGGCGAGTTCGACATCCTCAAGGTCTCGTACGCCGTCCTGCCGTACGTCCTCGACGAGTACGCGCTCCTGCCCTGCGGCGGCGCGCTCGGCCGGGGCTGCGGGCCGCTGGTGCTGACGAAGGAGCCGGGCACCGACCTCACCGGCAAGACCGTCGCCGTACCGAGCGAACGCTCCACCGCCTACCTGCTGTTCCGGCTGTGGGCGGCCGAGGTGGTCCCGGGCGGGGTGGGCGAGATCGTCGTCCTGCCGTTCCACGAGATCATGCCGGCGGTACGGGACGGCAAGGTGGACGCGGGCCTGGTCATCCACGAGGCGCGGTTCACGTACCAGAACTACGGGCTGCACCGCCTCGCCGACATGGGCGCGCACTGGGAGTCCACGACGGGGCTGCCGATCCCGCTCGGCGCGATCATCGCGAAGCGCTCGCTGGGCGACGAGACCCTCCGCCGACTGGCGGACGCGGCCCGTACGTCCGTACGAATGGCGTGGGACGATCCCGAGGTGTCCAGGGCGTACGTCCTGGAGCACTCCCAGGAGATGGACCCGGCGGTCGCCGACCAGCACATCGGCCTGTACGTCAACGAGTTCACCGCCGACCTCGGCGAGGACGGGTACGCGGCGGTGCGCGGGCTGCTCACGCGCGCCGCGGCCGAGGGGCTCGTACCGCCCCTCCGCCACGACGCGCTGCGGTTCGCCTGAGCGGGTGGTGCACTCCGGTGCTCCCGCCCCGTCACACGTCCAGTTGGTCCGCCACCGCCCGCAACAGGCCCGCGATCTTCGACCCGTTGGCCTTGTCGGGGTACCGGCCGCGCTCCAGCATCGGGGTGATGTTCTCCAGAAGCGTCGTCAGATCCTGGACGATCGAGGCCAGTTCGTCGGGCTTGCGGCGCTGGGCCGCGGCGACCGAGGGCGTCGGGTCGAGGACCGTCACCGACAGCGCCTGGTCTCCGCGTTGACCGGCGACTACTCCGAACTCCACGCGCTGGCCGGGCTTGAGTGCGTCGACTCCGGCAGGGAGGACCGACGAGTGAACGAAGACGTCGCCGCCGTCGTCACGGGAGAGAAAGCCGAAGCCCTTCTCGCTGTTGAACCACTTCACCTTGCCGGTAGGCACGTCTGTCCTCGTCCTCGTACTCATCGGTGCGCTGGTGCGCGCGAAAAACGGGTCTGCAACGGGTCTGAATAGCACTACAGCGGGTCGCCTGACCCGCCACCCCCAAGGCTAGTGGTCCAGGCGCCGGTGACAAGACGTTGCCGGTCGGTTCCTGTCAGCTCCTGTTCCGCAGGGAACTACCCTGGTGGCGTGACTGCTACTCCTGCACCCCGCACGGCCACTCCCGCGTCCGGCGCGGCGGACGAGGCCGGCCCCGGCGACGGCCTGGTCCGGATCGGCGCGATCGTCTTCATCGTCGGCGCCGTGGCCACGCTGGCCACCGTGGCGCCCCTGTTCTTCGACACCCGCCCGTTCCCGACCGCCGCCTACCTCGTCAGCATGCTGATGGGTGTCGGGTTCCTCATCGCGGGCGCGGGGGTGCTGCGTTCGGTGGCGGCCCAGCGCCGTCAGGCCAGGTCGGCGGCTTCCGAGGCCGCGTCCGAGGCAGCTTCCGGCTCCGCGCCGGGCCCGGCCTCCGCCACCCCGGCCGCGTAGGTACGCAGCCACGCGGGAAACGCCGTGAGGTCCGCCAGGACCACATCGGCCCCCGCCGCGCGCAGCTCCGCCTCGTCGCACGGCCCGGTCGGTACGGCGACGGAGAGCGCGCCCGCCGCCCGGGCCCCCCGTACATCGCCCGTGTGGTCGCCCACGTAGACCGCCGCCCCGTGCGCGCGCAGCGCCTCCGCCTTGGCCTCCGCCCACAGCGAGCCGACGACCTCGTCGGGCTCGATGCCGAGGTGCGCGAGGTGGAGCTTGGCGTTCGGCTCGAACTTCGCGGTGACGACGATCGCCCGGCCGCCCGACGCCTGGACGGCGGCGACGGCCTCCCGCGCGCCGGGCAGGGCCGTCGAGGGGGCGATGGCGAAGGCGGGATAGATCTCCCGGTAACGGTCGCCCACTTCGGCGATCCGGTCCTCGGGGAACCAGTGCGCCAGCTCCAGTTCGAGCGGCGGCCCGAGCCGGGTGATCGCGAGGTCGGCGTCGATCGGGACGCCGGTCTCGGCGGAGAGCGCCAGGAAGGCGGCGCGGATGCCGGGGCGTGAGTCGACCAGGGTCATGTCGAGGTCGAAGCCGACGGTGAGCGCGGGCGGCGGGGTGAGGGAGGACATGGGGGCCATTGTGCCCGGCCGTGGGTGGCTGGAAAGGGCTGCTTAGACTTAGCCAAGCCTAACCATCCTTACGCCCACCGCCACCGCCCACCGCCCACCAAGCCCCCTGCTCACCCCTCACGCCTCCCGATTGGTTCCGATGCCGGCCGCCGCCGCCCCGCCGACCCCCCGTACCAGACGCGCCCTGGTCACCCGCCGTATCGGCTGGACGGCCGCCGCCGTCGTCGCGCTCCTCGTCGCGGTCCTGCTGAGCCTCGCGGTGGGCGCCCGCGCCATCGCCCCCTCCGCCGTGGTCGACGCGCTCCTGCACGGCGGGCACAGCGACGACGCCGAGGTCGTACGGCACCTGCGCGTGCCGCGCACGCTGATCGGGCTGATGGTGGGCGCCGCGCTCGCCCTCGCGGGCACCGTCCTCCAGGGCATCACCCGCAACCCCATCGCCGACCCGGGCATCCTCGGGATCAGCCAGGGCTCCTCGGTGGGTGTGGTCCTGGCCATCTCGGTCGTCGGCGTGCACACCCTCTCGGGGTACGTGTGGTTCGCCTTCGCGGGCGCGGCGCTGGCGTCGGTCGCGGTGTACGCGATCGCGTCCAGTGGGCGGGGCGGGGCCACCCCGATCAAGCTCGCCCTCGGGGGCGCCGCGATCAACGCGCTGCTGGTGTCGGTGACCCAGGGGGTGCTGACCACGGACGCGGCGACGCTGGACGAGTTCCGCTTCTGGCAGGTCGGGTCGCTCGCCGGACGGGACACCGACGTGGTGAACCAGATCTGGCCGTTCCTGCTGCTGGGCGCCGTGCTGGTGGTGTCCGTGGCGCGCGGCCTGGACGCGCTGGCCCTGGGCGAGGACGTGGCGAAGGGCCTGGGCCAGAACGTCGCGGCGGTACGCATCCTGGGCGGGCTCGGCGCGACCGTGCTGACCGGCGCGGGGGTGGCGGCGGCCGGTCCGATCGCGTTTGTCGGTCTCGCCGTCCCGCACATCGCCCGTGCGATCGTCGGGACCGACCACCGCTGGCTGCTGCCGATGGCCGCGCTGATCGGCCCGGTGATGCTGCTGGTGTCGGACGTGCTCGGCCGGATCGTCTTCCCGCCGGGCGAGGTCCCGGCGGGGGTGATGACGGCGCTGCTCGGCGTGCCGTTCCTGGTCGCTCTCGTACGCCGGAAGGCGGTGCCGGCATGACGGCGGTCGTGGAGAAGGCCCGCCCCCGGGCGGGCGGGGCGCGCCCGGCCGGGTACGCGCTCGTACGGGCCGGACGGGGATCGTTCCTGCTGCACCGGCGCGCGGCCGGGGCAGCGGTGGGGCTGGCCGTGCTGCTGGCGGTCGTCTGCGTGACGTACCTGAGTGTGGGCGAGAGCTTCGTACCGCCGTCCGAAGTCCTGAAGGTGATCCTCGGGCAGCCGTCGCCGGACGAACTGGTCGTCGGGACGCTGCGGCTGCCGCGCATGGTGACGGGACTGTTCGTGGGGCTGGCGTTCGGGGTCGCGGGCGCGCTGATCCAGACGGTCGCCCGCAATCCGCTGGCCAGTCCGGACATCATCGGCATCAGCCAGGGCGCGGGCGCGCTGACGGTGGGGGCGATGACGTTCGGCGTCACGTCGTACGCGGCTCTGCCGTACCTGTCGGTCGTCGGCGGGATCGCGGCGGCGGCGCTGGTGTACGTCTTCGCGTGGCGCGGCGGGCTGCACGCGACGCGGTTTGTGCTGATCGGCATCGGGTTCGCGATCGCGCTGCGGTCGGTGACGACGCTGTTCCTGACGAAGGGCGACTATCTGGTCGCCCAGCAGGCGCAGGTGTGGATGACCGGTTCGCTCAACGGGCGGGGCTGGGAGGAGGCCACGCCGCTCGGCTGGGTGCTGCTGGCGCTGCTGCCGGCGATGGCGTGGGCCGCGTACGCGCAGCGGTCGGTGTCCCTGGACGACGACACGGCGACGGCGCTGGGGGTACGGCTCGGGGGCACCCGGCTCGGCCTGGTGCTGCTGGGCGTGGTCCTGGCGTCGGTGGCGACGGGGGCGGCGGGCCCGGTGGACTTCGTGGCGCTGCTGGCGCCGCAGATCGCGCGGCGCGTGACCCGTACCGCGCAGATCCCGCTGCTGTGCTCGGCGCTGATGGGCGCGGTGATCGTCGTCCTGGCGGATCTGCTGGCCAGGAAGCTGTTCTCGCCGACGGAGCTGCCGGTGGGGGTGCTGACGGCGGCGGTGGGCGCGCCGTACTTGATCTGGTTGATCGTTCGAAGCCGTACCGCAGGAGGCACCGCATGAGCAGGCTCGTCGCACGGGATCTGACACTCGCGTACGAGGACCGTACGGTCGTCCACGAGCTGGAACTGGCCGTCCCCGACGGGCGGGTGACGGTGATCGTCGGCCCGAACGCGTGCGGCAAGTCCACGACGCTGCGGGCGCTGGGGCGGCTGTTGAAGCCCCGGGGCGGGGCGGTGCTGCTGGACGGCGAGGAGCTGTCACGGATCCCGACGAAGCGGATCGCGCAGTCGATCGGCCTGCTGCCGCAGTCGCCGGTCGCGCCGGAGGCGATCACGGTCGCGGACCTGGTGTCGCGCGGCCGGCAGCCGCACCAGGCCTGGTGGCGGCAGTGGTCGGACGCGGACGAGCGCGCGGTGACGGACGCGATGGAGCGTACGGACGTGACGGCGCTCGCGGACCGGTCGGTGGACGAGCTGTCGGGGGGCCAGCGGCAGCGGGTGTGGATCGCGATGGCGCTGGCGCAGGAGACGGACCTGCTGCTGCTGGACGAACCGACGACGTTCCTGGACATCGCGCACCAGGTGGAGGTCCTGGACCTGGTACGCCGCCTCAACCACGAACAGGGCCGCACGGTCGTGATCGTCCTGCACGACCTCAACCAGGCGGCCCGGTACGCGGACCACCTGGTCGCGATGAAGGAGGGCCGCATCGTGGCGGAGGGCGAGCCCCGGGCGGTGGTGACGGCGGAACTGGTACGGGAGGTCTTCGGCCTGGAGTCGGTGGTGGTCCCGGACCCGGTGACGGGCTCGCCGTTGGTGGTGCCGGGAGCGCCGTACCGGCCGGAGGGCCCGTACCGGCCGGAGGGTCCGGACCGGGCGGAGGGTCCGGACCTGGCGGAGGGTCAAGGCCGGCCCGAGGCCCCAGGACGGGCGGAAGCCCAGGGTCGGGCGGACACGCCCTAGGTGTTCTGTCCACGGAGGTTGGGTGCGGTGATGGTGATCACTGCGGTGGGATCTTGAACGGGTGAGGGCCTTCCGGGTTTGGTGTGGA
>NZ_JBIUXU010000008.1:411472-459521 GCF_044744165.1 Streptomyces sp. NPDC087420 | reverse complement strand
GAACGTAAAGCGTGTTTTGTGTCGCATGGCGACCGTTACGCGATTCGGAGTTGCTGAACGCGACGTAAAACATGCAGTGCAGGACACGGCCCCTGCCCGGCCCCCGGCAACCGGC
The DNA here is from genome assembly GCF_044744165.1 of Streptomyces sp. NPDC087420. Taxonomy (NCBI): domain Bacteria; kingdom Bacillati; phylum Actinomycetota; class Actinomycetes; order Kitasatosporales; family Streptomycetaceae; genus Streptomyces; species Streptomyces sp. NPDC087420. The sequence goes on along the minus strand of NZ_JBIUXU010000008.1, from coordinate 459,406 downwards.
CCGCGGACAAAAACCGGCCCGCAGCGGGCACAATCAAGCCCGTCCGGCGATTGAGGACAATCAGTAACAGCAACGCCCACCGGGCGAAACGCAGCCGCCCGTCAGCCCGTCGCGAGCAGCACGATCAAGACCACCAGCCCCGCCACCGCAGGGGCAATCACCTCGTACGCCCACCGCGCCACAACCGGCTCCCCCGAAGCCGCGCCCCGCAAACCGCCCCGCTCCGCGAGATCCCGCAGCTCCACGACCGTCTGATCCGCCTGCGCCATCCGCGCCTTCGTGTCGTTCACATCCGCCGTGACGGACGTCATATTGTGCGGATCGTCATGCGCCTGCCGCGACTGCCGCCGCGCCACCCGCTTCCGCTGCCGCAGCGAGACCGGCACCGCCCACAGCTGGTACTTGCCCGCGTCCTCCGTGAACACCTCGCACGAGTACCCGGCCCGGACGTCCCTCACGGCCGCCCAGGGCACCGTGATCAGCCGGAACGGGTTCCTGATCCGGAGCCGGTCCTCGCCCGCGAAGACCGCCGGCCGCAGGGTGAACGCGACGACGAGCGGCACCACCAGCAGCAGCCCCGCCAGCGCGAGCCACGGCGTGCGGCCCGTGCCGTTGATGAGCGCGTCGCCGCCGAGCCAGACGGAGAGCAGGAGCAGCATCACCCCGCCCGCGATCCCGCCCGAGGACCGGTAGACACGGTCGGCGTAGGTCGGCTCGGAGGGCTGGTCGGTACTCGTCATACCTTCGATTCTGCCGTACGTCCTGAAAAGCGTGGCCAGGCCACGGTCACATCTAGGGAACGCTCCCCTCCGGACGCCGACGGACGCTGTACACACCGCTACGCGCGTAGATATGCTCCTCTGGTGAGCATGCCCACCACCACCCACGAATTCGCCGACGCGACCGCGTCCGACAGCACACTGCGACGGTTCCTCCACGGACTACCCGGCGTCGACGCCGTGGGCCTGGAGGCGCGCGCCGCGTCGCTCGGTACGCGTTCGATCAAGACCACGGCCAAGGCGTACGCCATCGATCTGGCCATCTCCATGATCGACCTGACGACGCTGGAAGGCGCGGACACCCCGGGCAAGGTCCGGGCGCTCGCCGCCAAGGCGCTCCGGCCCGACCCGACCGACCGCACCGCGCCCGCCACAGCCGCGCTGTGCGTCTATCCGGACATGGCCGCGACAGCGGTCGCCGCGCTCGCGGGTTCGGGCGTGAAGGTCGCCTCCGTCGCCACCGCCTTCCCGGCCGGCCGCGCCTCGCTGAGCGTGAAGCTCGCGGACACCCGGGACGCCGTGGACGCGGGAGCCGACGAGATCGACATGGTCATCGATCGCGGCGCGTTCCTCGCGGGCCACTACCTCAAGGTGTACGAGGAGATCCGCGCCGTGAAGGAGGCCGCGGGCGCCGCCCGCCTCAAGGTCATCTTCGAGACCGGCGAGCTGTCCACGTACGACAACATCCGCCGCGCCTCCTGGCTCGGGATGATCGCCGGCGCGGACTTCATCAAGACGTCGACCGGCAAGGTCGGGGTCAACGCCACCCCGGCGAACACGCTGTTGATGCTGGAGGCCGTCCGGGACTTCCGGGAGCGGACCGGGGTACAGATCGGCGTGAAGCCGGCGGGCGGGATCCGCACCAGCAAGGACGCGATCAAGTTCCTGGTGCTGGTGAACGAGACCGCCGGTGAGGACTGGCTGGACAACCACTGGTTCCGCTTCGGCGCGTCCAGTCTGCTGAACGACCTGCTGATGCAGCGTCAGAAGCTCAGCACCGGCCGGTACTCCGGCCCCGATTACGTCACGGTGGACTGAGGCAGAGATGGCATCCAAGAACGTGGCATCCACGAACGCATTCGCATACGCGCCCGCACCGGAGTCGCGCTCCGTCGTCGACATCGCGCCGAGCTACGGCCTGTTCATCGACGGCGAGTTCACCGACGCGGCCGGCGGCAAGGTCTTCAAGACGGTCAGCCCGTCCACCGAGGAAGTGCTCTCCGAGGTCGCCCAGGCGGGGGCCGAGGACGTGGACCGGGCCGTCCGGGCGGCCCGCAAGGCCTTCGAGAAGTGGTCGGTGCTGCCGGGCGCCGAGCGCGCCAAGTACCTGTTCCGTATCGCCAGGATCATCCAGGAGCGCTCGCGCGAACTGGCCGTCCTGGAGACGCTCGACAACGGCAAGCCCATCAAGGAGACACGCGACTTCGACCTCCCGATGGTCGCCGCGCACTTCTTCTACTACGCGGGCTGGGCGGACAAGCTCGGGCACGCGGGGTACGGGGCGGATCCGCGCCCGCTCGGGGTGGCCGGGCAGATCATTCCCTGGAACTTCCCGCTGATGATGCTCGCGTGGAAGATCGCCCCGGCGCTCGCCACCGGCAACACCGTGGTCCTCAAGCCCGCCGAGACCACACCCCTGTCGGCCCTCTTCTTCGCGGACATCTGCCGCCAGGCGGGGCTGCCCAAGGGCGTCGTGAACATCATCACCGGGGACGGCTCGACCGGCGCGGAGCTGGTGGCGCACCCGGACGTGAACAAGATCGCCTTCACCGGCTCGACGGGGGTCGGCAAGGCCATCGCCCGGCAGCTGGCCGGTACGGACAAGAAGGTCACGCTCGAACTGGGCGGCAAGGGCGCGAACATCGTCTTCGACGACGCGCCGGTCGACCAGGCCGTCGAGGGGATCGTCACCGGCATCTTCTTCAACCAGGGCCAGGTGTGCTGCGCCGGATCGCGGCTCCTCGTCCAGGAGTCGGTCCACGACGAGGTGCTGGACGCGCTCAAGCGCCGCCTGTCGTCGCTGCGGATCGGTGACCCGCTGGACAAGAACACGGACCTCGGCGCGATCAACTCCGCCGAACAGCTGGCCCGTATCCACGCGTTGGCGGAGACGGGTGAGGCGGAGGGCGCGGAGCGCTGGTCGCCCGCGTGCGAACTCCCCACCTCCGGCTACTGGTTCGCCCCCACGCTCTTCACGAACGTCACCCAGGCGCACACCGTCGCGCGGGACGAGATCTTCGGCCCGGTGCTGTCCGTGCTGACGTTCCGCACGCCCGAGGAGGCCGTGGCCAAGGCGAACAACAGCCAGTACGGCCTGTCCGCGGGCATCTGGACGGAGAAGGGCTCGCGCATCCTCGCGGTCGCGGGCAAGCTCCGGGCGGGCGTCGTCTGGGCCAACACGTTCAACAAGTTCGACCCGACCTCGCCCTTCGGCGGCTACAAGGAATCGGGTCACGGCCGCGAGGGCGGCCGCCACGGCCTGGAGGCATACCTCGATGTCTGACGAGCGACTGTCCGTCCTCAAGACCTACAAGCTGTACGTCGGGGGCGCGTTCCCCCGCAGCGAGAGCGGCCGGGTGTACGAAGTGACGGACTCCAAGGGCACGTGGCTGGCGAACGCCCCCCGGTCGTCGCGCAAGGACGCGCGGGACGCGGTGGTCGCGGCCCGCAAGGCGTTCGGCGGCTGGTCGGGCGCGACCGCGTACAACCGGGGCCAGGTCCTCTACCGCGTCGCCGAGATGCTGGAGGGCCGCCGGGGCCAGTTCGCCCAGGAGGTCGCCGCGTCGGAGGGCGTCTCCCGGTCGAAGGCGGCGGCGCTCGTCGACGCCACGATCGACCGCTGGGTCTGGTACGCGGGCTGGACCGACAAGATCGCCCAGGTCGTGGGCGGCGCGAACCCGGTCGCGGGGCCGTACTTCAACCTCTCCACCCCGGAGCCGACCGGTGTCGTGACGGTCCTGGCGCCCCAGACGTCGTCCTTCCTGGGCCTGGTCTCGGTCCTCGCCCCGGTGATCGCGACCGGCAACACGGCAGTTGTCGTGGCGAGCGAGGCCTCCCCGCTCCCCGCGCTGTCCCTGGGCGAGGTGCTGGCCACCTCCGACGTACCGGGTGGCGTGGTCAACATCCTGTCCGGCGGTACGGCGGAGATCGCGACCCCGCTGGCCGCGCACCAGGACGTCAACGGCATCGACCTGACGGGCGCGGACGAGGCCCTGGCCAAGGAACTGGAGATCGCGGCGGCGGACAACGTCAAGCGCGTCCTGCGCCGCCGCACCGACGACTGGACGGCCGACCCCGGCACGCGCCGCCTGACGGCGTTCCTGGAGACAAAGACGGTCTGGCACCCCACCGGCAAACTGGGCACCTCGGGCGCGTCGTACTGACCCGCGTGGCGCCGACAGGCCCCTCTTGTACCTGACTGTGCCCGCCGTTCCGTCGAACGGCGGGCACAGTCCTGTACGCCCCTGCCCGCTCAGCCCGTCAGCAGCCCCGTCACCGCGCCCGCCACCGGCAGGTCCTTGATCGCTCCGCCGCTGGTGACCGGGGCCGTCAGGCGGGCCGTCGAGACCGGCTTGAAGTCGGCGATCTGGGTGCCCACCGCGTTGTCCAGCGGGTCCACGCCCGTGCCCGCCAGCGGGTTCAACTTGAGGCTGGTGAGCGGGGCGGCCGTATGCGTCAGGGCCCCCGTGAGGCCCGCCGCGGCCGCCGACCCGGCCGCCGCCAGCGGGGTGTCGTCCGAGGCGGCCACGGGCGCCGCCGCCGGTGCCGCGTCGGCCGCCGCGCCCGCCAGGCCGAGGGCCGCGCCGGCCGCCGTGACGGTCAGACCGGCGCGCAGCAGAGCGCGGCGCGGAGAGGTGTGGGCTGCGTGACGTGCCATGGGGATTCCTGCCTGGCCGAGTGGTGTACGTAATCGGAATGACACGTAGCGTAGTTGACCGGCCCTCTCCGACACCAACAATTCATCCCGAACCCTCCCCGGGGATCCTCTCCGTCGGTCCATGCGCCAGACTGGTGTCCCGTGAGCCCCCAACCGCACCCGACCCGGGTCGTGCTGCTCGCCGGCCCCTCCGGCTCCGGCAAGTCGTCCCTCGCCGCCCGTACGGGACTGCCCGTGCTGCGTCTCGACGACTTCTACAAGGAGGGCGTCGACCCGACGCTCCCGCTGGTCCCCGGCAGTACGGACATCGACTGGGACTCGCCCCTGTCCTGGGACGCGGACGCCGCTGTCGCGGCGATCGTGGAGCTGTGCCGTACGGGCCGTACGACCGTCCCCGTCTATTCGATCGCGACCAGCTCACGCGAGGACACGGAGGCGTTCGGCCTCGGGCAAGCGCCGGTGTTCGTCGCGGAGGGCATCTTCGCCGCCGACATCGTCGCCCGCTGCGGCGAGCTGGGCGTCCTGGCGGACGCGCTCTGCCTGCGGGGCCGCCCCTCGACCACGTACCGCCGCCGTCTGCTGCGCGACCTGCGCGAGGGGCGCAAGTCGGTCCCGTTCCTGCTGCGCCGGGGCTGGCGCCTGATGCGCGCGGAACGCGGCATCGTGGCCCGCCAGGCGGCCCTGGGCGCCCACCCGTGCGCGAAGGCGGAGGCGCTGAGCCGTATCGAAGCCGCCGTCACGATGGGGGCGGTGGCCCTCCCGTCACCGGTGACCGCACCCGCCAGGACCACGGCCGCCCCCACCGCCGGCGGCCGTTGAGCACCCCGTACGCCTAGGCACGTCGAAGCACGACGAAGCGGCTCGTACAGGACCCCCCGGACCTGTACGAGCCGCTTCGCCTTTCCCCGTGCTTCCCCCCACTCCCCGCCGTCTCCCCCGAGACGACGGGCCCCGCTCCCCCTACTGCCCTCAGGCGACCAGCTCGCCGAAGGACTCTTCCTCGTCACGGCCGAAGCTGAGGACCTGGTCCTCGCGCAGCCGGCGGAGTGACCGCCAGATGCTCGACTTCACCGTGCCGACACTGATGTCGAGGATGTCCGCGATCTCGGGATCGGTACGGCCCTCGTAGTAACGCAGCACGAGCATCGTGCGCTGGGTCTCGGGGAGGCGGGAGAGCGCCTGCCAGAGGACCGCGCGCAGTTCCGTGCCGCGCATCGCGTCGGATTCGCCCACCGTCTCCGGCAGCTCCTCCGTCGGGTATTCGTTGAGCTTGCGCCTGCGCCAGGCGCTGATGTGCAGGTTGGTCATCGTGCGGCGGAGGTAGCCCCCGACCGCCGCCTTGTCGCTGATCCTGTCCCAGGCGCGGTACGTGGAGAACAGCGCGCTCTGGAGCAGGTCCTCGGCCTCGAAGCGGTCGCCGGTCAGGTGGTAGGCGGTGGCGTACAGGGAGGCGCGGCGCTCCTGGACGTAGGCGGTGAACGCGGCTTCCGCGTTCTCCTTCTCCGTCGGGACCCGTTCCCCCGTGCCCTCCCCGTACGCCGTTCCCCCGTCGCCCGAACCCCCGTTGACGCCCTCGACCACGTCGATCAGCGTCATGTAGGACGAGGTCTTGACCTGACGCCCGGCGCCGCGCACGCACCCCCGCCCGTTCACGGCGCCGGACTTCTCGGTGCTCCGCGTGACGTCGTGGAGACGCGTGACAACTGCGCTTGAGGTGGTGCCGTGCAGTGCGTTCATCTCGCGCCCCCCGTCGGTTGGAGTCTGTTCTTTTCCCTGTGCCAATGAGATTGCCGGGGCAGTTTCATGGACCTGTCCGCCGACTGTCACAGGCCTGTCACAGGGGTCGTGGAGCACCGGTGAAGTACCGGTCGAAGTGCCGGTGGAAGCACCGGTAAAAGAGGGCCGGAACAGTGGGAGCGCTCCAACTGTCGAACTCCGGTCCCCCCATGGGACAGAATGACCTCCGTGCCTTTCCTGCTGCTGATCGAGGACGACGACGCCATCCGCACGGCCCTCGAACTCTCGTTGTCACGCCAGGGCCACCGTGTGGCCACCGCGGCGACGGGAGAGGACGGCCTGAAGCTGCTGCGCGAGCAGCGCCCGGACCTGATCGTGCTGGATGTGATGCTGCCCGGGATCGACGGTTTCGAGGTGTGCCGTCGCATCAGGCGCACCGACCAGTTGCCGATCATCCTGCTGACCGCGCGCAACGACGACATCGACGTGGTCGTCGGGCTGGAGTCCGGCGCGGACGACTACGTGGTGAAGCCGGTGCAGGGGCGGGTGCTGGACGCCCGGATCCGCGCGGTGCTGCGGCGCGGGGAGCGTGAGTCGACCGATTCCGCGTCGTTCGGCTCCCTGGTGATCGACCGGTCGGCGATGACGGTCACGAAGAACGGTGAGGATCTCCAGCTCACGCCGACGGAGCTGCGGCTCCTGCTGGAGCTGAGCCGCCGGCCGGGGCAGGCGCTGTCGCGGCAGCAGCTGCTGCGGCTGGTATGGGAGCACGACTACCTGGGCGACTCGCGTCTCGTGGACGCGTGTGTGCAGCGGCTGCGGGCGAAGGTGGAGGACGTACCGTCCTCGCCGACGCTGATCCGTACGGTACGTGGTGTGGGCTACCGGCTGGACGCCCCTTCGTGAGTGGCGTGGCGGTGGGGCACGGCCCGGACGGCGGTCCGGTGGGTGACGGCGTGCGTGACGGCACAGGCGCTGGTACGGCGGACGACGGCGCGATAGAAGGCCGCCCGCCCGAGAGCCGGGTCGCGCGCGGCAGTGCCGCGAAGAAGGCGATCATGGCCAGTCTGCGCTGGACCAGCCTGCGGCTGCGGCTCGTCGTCGTCTTCGGCGCGGTCGCGCTGACCGCTGCGGTGTCCGCGTCGGGCATCGCGTACTGGCTCAACCGCGAGGCGGTCCTGACCAGGACGCAGGACGCGGCCCTGACGGACTTCCAACAGGAGATGCAGAACCTCGCGGCGGACCTGCCGCTGCGGCCGCAGCAGAGCGAGCTCCAGAGCACCGCCGAGCAGATGGCGGGCGACAGCCCCGGGTACAGCGTCCTGCTGATCGGCGAGCGTGCGGAGGGGAAGCCGATCGCGGGCGCCTCCGATCGCGACACCTTCACGCTGGACGACGTACCGGCCTCGTTGCAGAACGCGGTGAACCGGCAGCAGAAGGTGACGTCGGGGAACAAGTACCCCTTCCACCTCTTCTGGCAGCGCACGGAGCGCCACGGGACGCCGTACCTGGTGGGCGGTACGCGCGTGATCGGCGGCGGCCCGACCGGCTATATGTACAAGTCCCTGGACCAGGAGCGGGCCGACCTCAACTCGCTCGCCTGGTCGCTGGGGATCGCCACCGCCCTGGCCCTGGTCGGTTCCGCGCTGCTCGCGCAGGCCGCCGCCACGACCGTACTCAAGCCCGTGCAGCGGCTGGGCGAGGCGGCGCGGCAGCTCGGTGAGGGCAAGTTCGCGACCCGGCTGCGGGTGTCGGGGACGGATGAGCTGGCGGAGCTGTCGCGTACGTTCAACAACGCCGCGGAGTCGTTGCAGAAGAAGGTCGCGGACATGAGCGCGCGGGAGGAGTCCAGCCGCCGCTTCGTCGCGGACATGTCGCACGAACTGCGCACTCCGCTCACGGCGCTGACCGCCGTGGCGGAGGTCCTGGAGGAGGAGGCGGACAGCCTCGACCCGATGATCGCGCCGGCCGTGACGCTGGTGGTGAGCGAGACGCGCAGGCTGAACGTGCTGGTGGAGAACCTGATGGAGGTCACCCGCTTTGACGCGGGGACGGCCCGGCTCGTCCTGGACGACGTGGACGTCGCCGACCAGGTGACGGCCTGCATCGACTTGCGGGCCTGGCTGGACGCGGTGGATCTGGACGCGGAGCGCGGCATGGTGGCGCGGCTGGATCCGCGCCGGCTCGACGTGATCCTGGCGAATCTGATCGGCAACGCGCTCAAGCACGGCGGTTCGCCGGTGCGGGTGGCGGTGCGGACGGAGGGCGAGGAGCTGGTGATCGAGGTACGGGACCACGGGCCCGGCATCCCCGAGGACGTCCTGCCGCACGTCTTCGACCGGTTCTACAAGGCGAGCGCGTCCCGGCCGCGCTCGGAGGGCAGCGGGCTGGGGCTGTCGATCGCGAGGGAGAACGCCCATATCCACGGCGGCGACATCACGGCGGCGAATGTGCCGGACGGCGGCGCGATGTTTGTGCTGCGGCTGCCCCGGGACGGCTCCAGGACCGCGGACGCGGACCGGGACCGGGATCGGGACCTCGGTCGGGAAACGGGAGAGGAAGGCGACGTACGGTGACACGGGTGACACGGGTGACACGGGTGAGCCGGACGGGCCGTACGGGCGGGGTGCTGGCGGGGGTGCTCGCGCTGGCGTTCTGCGCCACGGCGTGCGGGATCAGGACCACGTCGGTGCCGGTGGACGCCGGGCCCGCGCCCTCGCGGATGCCGTGCGAGGTGCCGCGGAAGGACGTGGTCACGCAGACCACACCGGGGCTGTCGGTGCGTGTGTATCTGGAGTGCTCGTCCGAGCTGGCGTCGGTGGAGCGCGCCGCGCGGATCCAGGACGGGAAAGACAACAAGAACGCCGACAACCGCGCGCGGCTCGCGCAGGTGCTGCTGGACGAACTCCAGGCGCGGCCGTCGGCCGCCGAGCGTGAGGCCGGTTTCACCACGGAGGTGCGGGGGCCGCTCGCCGTCTCCCCGGGGCGCTCCGCCGACCCCGCGGGCACGCTGCGGCTGAGCCGCCAGCCGGAGGACCTGCCGGCGGCCGCGCTCGCGCAGATCGTCTGTACGTTCGCGGAGAGCGCGGCGACGGACGGGAAGGTCGTGCTGGGCGGTCCCGGCGACTATCCGCCGCGCGCGTACGTGTGCGCGGAGGAGACGAAGAACCGGCCGGACTCGTCCGTACCGACCCTCGGCCCGGTCACCGCGTCTCCGTCCTCCTAGGAGGAGGGCCCCGGAGAGTCCGTCTACGGACCGTCCCTCGTCCTAGGACGGACAGTCATCGGATCGGGTCCGGGTGATCCGGGTCTCACCCCGTTGTTCCCGTGTACGGAGCGGAACCGATCGTCCCGGGCGTGGCGTCTTGGGATGCGTGCGCCAAGGCCCGGACGGCAGTGCCGTCATCCGTATCCGTACGGCGGGGCTCGTTCTCCTCGTCACGCATCTGTTGGTCGTGGCGTGGCTGACGCTCCGCCCGCTCGATGTCATGTGGGTCACCGCGGCGAACCTGCGACCCTTCGCGGGTATCAGGGCGGATCTCGCGCTCGGTCCCGTCGAGGCGTTCCGCCGCATCGGCGAGGGACTGCTCCTGCTGGCCCCGCTCGGGGTGCTGCTGCCGGTGGCGGGCGGCCGGCTGGCCGTCTCCCCGTGGGCCTCGCTGGCCCGTACGGTCGCGGCGGGCGCGCTGATCTCGCTGGCGATCGAGCTGCTCCAGACCGGGGTGCCCGGTCAGGTGGTCGACGTGGACTCCCTGCTGCTGAACACGACCGGGGTGGCCCTCGCGCATCTGGCGGTCGTTCCGGCGACCCGGTCCCGGATGCGCCGCAGGAGGCGCCCCCACCCCACCCGTACCCCCTCGTCACGGGGGGATGACCAGGTGCCCCTCCCGTGGGAGGAGGCGTCTCAGGGGGCGACCCCGACGATTCCCAGGGTCGGCGTGGCCCCGTAGAGCGAGGCGCGGAACCCGTCTCCGGCGCACCATGGAGAGAAGGGGAGCTGCGACGGACAGACTCCCGAACGGTCTCGTGAAGGAGCTCATCATGGCCGCATTGGTCCGCCCCCGAGAGGGACGCATGATCGGTGGAGTGTGCGCGGCGCTGGCTCAGCGCTTCGGCACCTCCGCGACCACGATGCGTGTGATCTTCGTGGTCTCGTGCCTGCTGCCGGGTCCCCAGTTCTTGCTGTACCTGGCGCTGTGGGTGCTTCTGCCCGGCGAGAAGCAGGCCAAGACGACAACTGCCTGGTAGACGACCGCCCGGTGACGGGCGCCCGGCGGAGAAGGTCCTCCGCCGGCAGGCGGGAAGGGGCGCACACCCCGATCGACGGGGGTGCGCCCCTTTCGCGTACGCGGACTCCGAGGGGGCTTCAGCCTCCCGGGGGGCTCAGCCTCAGATCGCGGCGCCCTTGACCGGGAGACCGCCGAGGAGACCCGCGGCCGGGCCCGCCTGGATCGCCCCGAGGGCCACCGGAGCCGTCTGCTGGATGGTGGTGAGAGCGCTGCGGCCCGCGAGGAGCGCGCCGTCGACGCCCATGGGGAGCTGCTCGGCGATGTCCTCCGACGGAAGCGTCTGGGAGACGAGGTCCAGCGCGCCGCCGGCGTCGGGCACGGAGGGCGCGGCGGAGGCACTGCCCGCGGCGGCGGTGACGGCGAAGGCGGCACCGAGGGCGGCGACACCGAGAGTCTTGACAGCGGACTGCTTCATCTGGGTTTTCGTCCTTGGGGAAGGGGGAATGTGAGCGGCTCTGCAAGGTAGCCAGCGCGCGCGTCGCCCGCAAACACCGGAGCACCACCGGAATTCTGTGTTCCCGGTGGCGCCCCGATCCCCGTACTCCCGTGAATCAGACCGAGGACTCGCTGGTCACAGCCGTCTGCCTGAACAGCCATTCGGATTTCAACTCGGCGTATCCGGGCTTGATCACGTCGTTGATCATGGCCAGTCGTTCATCGAAAGGAATGAATGCTGATTTCATCGCATTGACTGTGAACCATTGCATGTCGTCGAGCGCGTAGTCGAACGCGTCGACCAGCAGCTCGAATTCACGGCTCATGCTCGTGCCGCTCATCAGACGGTTGTCCGTGTTGACCGTCGCGCGGAAATGCAGCTTCCGCAGCAGGCCGATGGGGTGCTCGGCGATCGAGGGGGCGGCGCCCGTCTGGAGGTTGGAGCTGGGGCACAGCTCCAGCGGGATCCGCTTGTCGCGTACGTACGCGGCGAGACGGCCGAGGGTCACCGCGCCGTCCTCGGCGACGTCGATGTCGTCGATGATCCGCACCCCGTGGCCGAGGCGGTCGGCGCCGCACCACTGGAGGGCCTGCCAGATGGACGGCAGCCCGAAGGCCTCGCCCGCGTGGATCGTGAAGTGGTTGTTCTCCCGCTTCAGGTACTCGAAGGCGTCGAGGTGGCGGGTGGGCGGGAAGCCCGCCTCGGCGCCGGCGATGTCGAAGCCGACGACGCCCGAGTCGCGGTAGCCGTTGGCGAGTTCGGCGATCTCCAGGGCGCGGGCCGCGTGGCGCATGGCGGTGAGCAGGGCGCCGATGCGGATGCGGTGGCCGTTCTCGCGGGCGCGCCGCTCGCCTTCCCGGAAGCCCGTGTTGACGGCCTCGACGACCTCTTCGAGGGTGAGGCCGCCTTCCAGGTGCTGCTCGGGGGCGTAGCGGACCTCCGCGTACACCACGCCGTCCTCGGCCAGGTCCTCCGCGCACTCGGCGGCGACCCGCACGAGCGCGTCACGGGTCTGCATGACGGCGCAGGTGTGGGCGAAGGTCTCCAGATAGCGCTCCAGCGAACCCGAGTCGGCGGCCTCGCGGAACCAGAGGCCGAGCTTGTCGGACTCGTTCTCGGGCAGCGACGTGTACCCCACCTCGCGGGCGAGGTCGATGATCGTGCCGGGGCGCAGCCCGCCGTCCAGATGGTCGTGGAGAAGGACCTTGGGGGCGCGGCGGATCTGGTCGGCTGTGGGCGGACGGAAGGTCTGGCTCGTCATCCCCGCACTCTAGCGCCTACGCGCGTAGATCACGGGGGGTCGATACGTAACAGTGACCGTGCGGACGGGTGGAGTACACCTGTCCTTCTGAGACTGTTCTGTTATGGGACAGCGGGTGGTTCCCGGGCCGGGGGAGCGCATGGCGGGTGGGGACGGGCAGGGGCGGTCGGGTCGCGGGGAGCCGCACGCGCGGCTGGGGCGGGCCGTACTGCCGCCGCCCACGGGATCGGCGACGGGCGGGGTGGTGCTTGTCCTGCCCGAGGGGGACGCGGTCTCGCTCCGGCGGCCTTCCCTCGTGTCGCACACGGGGGTGCTGTCGCTCGCGCGGTCGCTGGCCAGGTCGGGGGTGGGCGAGGGGCTGGTGGTGCATGTCGTGCGGTACGGCCTGCGCGGCTGGAACGGTGTGGACGCGCGGCTCGCGGCGGACGCCCGCTGGGCGGCGGACGAGGTCCTGCGCCGGTACGGCGACGTGCCGGTGTGCCTCGTCGGACACGGCATGGGCGGCCGGGCGGCGCTGCGGGCCGCCGGTCATCCGGCGGTCAACTCGGTGCTGGCGATGGCGCCCTGGCTGCCCGAGGACGACGTGGCGGGTGAACAGGAGCCGGTACGGCAGCTCGTGGGACGCCAGGTGCTGATCATGCACGGCACGAACGACGCGCGGACCGATCCCGAGCTTTCCTACCGGCTGGCCGAGCGGGCCAAGAAGACCAATCGCGACACGTGCCGCTTCGAGGTCCACTCGGACGGCCACGCGCTGCGCCAGCACCACGGCGAAGTCCTGGCCCTGGCCACGGACTTCGTCCTGGGCGCGCTGCTGTCGCGCACCTACTCCCGCCCGGTCGCGGACGCGCTGGCGGCTCCGCCGCCGCTGGGCCTGCGGATGCCGCTGGCGGCGGGGTTCGGGCGGTCGTTACGGCGGTAGGGTTCCGCGCCTCCGGGGAGGGGGCGGGGCGGTACGGACGTACGGACTCAGCGCGCGTCCTCTTCCCCGTCGTCCTCCGCCGCCGGCTCGTCGTCGTCCTCCCACTCCCCGGCCTGTTCGTCGTCGTCCTCCGACTCGTCCTCGGCGTCATCGTCCGGGGCCTCGTCGTCGTACTCGTCCTCCTCGTCGGCCAGGGCGTCCTCGTGGCTGCGGACCACCTCGCCGTCGCGGATCTCGCCCCGCCAGCCTTCGGCCTCCTCGTCGGTGAGCGTCACGTACCGCTGGAAGTGCTTGAAGTCCAGGCGCATCCGACGGCCCTGGACACGCCAGAGATTTCCGGTCTTCTCGAAGAATCCCGCAGGATAATATTCGACGACAAGGACGATCCTGGTCAGCGAAGGCGCCAGTTCATGGAAAGTGACCACACCGTGGGTCGACCCCTTCGCGCCTTCCGACTCCCATACGATGCGGTCGTCCGGCACCTGTTCCAGAACGGTCGCCTCGAAGCTCCGTGACGACGGACCCACCTTCACCTTCCACTGGCTTGTCGTCTCGTCGTCCATCGAGACGTTCTGCACGCCCTTGGTGAATCCCCCGAACTTCTCGTACTGCGTCCAGTGGTCATAGGCGGTCCTGATCGGAACGCCCACGTCCAGAGACTCGATGACACTGGTGACCTTTGTGTCGCCCGCCTTGCCGCCCCCACCGCCACCGGTCACCTTGTCGACGACGTTGTCCTTCACGTCCTTGGCCTTGTTCGAGATCAGCGTCTTCACAGGCGACTCGCCGAGCCCGACCAGGGTCCCGATCGAGGGAAGCTTCCCGTCGTTCTCCGCTATCTCTGTCAACTGACCCGTGATATTCGTGAGTTTGTCCCCGGCCCTCTCGGCGAGATGTCCCACCTGGGCGCCGACGAAGCCCGTGATTTCCTCCCGCACCTTCTCCACGGCGACGGTGCCGAGATGGGCAATCGCTTGCTCGGTCCTGGCCATGGCTGACTACCTCCGGCGGTCGGCGTGCGGTGACGACTTCTTCGCCGCCTTCTTGGACGGCTGATCGCTCTTCCTCGCGGCCGACTTCTTGGCCGGGGCCCCCTTCTTCTCCGCTGTCCTCCTGGCGGGGGCCGACTTCTTCGCCGGGGCGCGCCGCGCGGGCTGCCGCTTCTTCTGCGCGGGCCGCTCCGGCCGTTGGGAGCGGGTGTGCCGGCGCTGCCTGGGAGGCTCTTCCCCGGCCTCCTCGTCCTCGTCGTCCGGTTCCTCGGGTTCCTCGTCCGTCGCCTCGTCCGTCGCCTCGTCCGGCTCCTCGTCGCCGTCCTCCGGCTCCCCCTCCTCGTACTCGTCCTCGTACTCTTCCTCGGCCCCCTCCTGCTCCTGCTCCTCCTCGTCCTTGCCGCCCTTGCCGCCGAGGCCATGGCCGCCGAGCGCACCGGAGAGCGATCCCATGCCCCGGCCCGCCACGGACGTGAGCGCCTTGCGGGCCGCCTGGGCGCCTTCCGTACGCACCTGCTCCTGGAGCTCCGCGACCTGCGGGATCTCACCGAGGCGGCTCACTCCCCCGGAGATCAACTGCCGCGGGGCGAGGCCCATTCGCTTGCCCGTGAGGTACATCGCGGCAGTCAGGGCGAGCCGCCCCTTTTTCGTACGGCCGAGCACATAACCACCGACGACCGCGGCGCCCAGCGCGTATTTGTTGTTCTCCTCCATCGAGTACGCCACCTTCCAATGCCTTGTCTACGTCCGGTTTCTGACGTTCGGCGCCCGAACGGGCCTGACCGCGTCCACACCGGCATCCCCCGTACGAACTCCTTCCAGTGTGCGTGGCATATACGGTCGACGCCATTCAGCCGAGCAGAGTGCGACCCCTTCTCACATAGAGCGACAATCTCCGGGCGACGAGGGATCGTGCGACCATTGCCGGAGGGGGAAATGGGCCAGATTCGAGGATGTGCTGCCGGCATGGAGAAGGACGCAGGGTACGCCGAAGAACCGTCCGAAGAGATGTATGACGATGTCGAACCGGATGGCGAATCGGATGACACGGAAGCCGAATCCGACGACGCCGTGGCTTACGAGGACGACGGCGACGAGATCGAGGGCGAGGTGGCCGCCGAGGACGAGGCAATGGCCGACGAAGCACCCGACGTGTATCTCGACGTGCCCGTGCTGAAGATCGAGGAGATCGATCTCCAGGTCGAAGACCTCAGGGCAAGAGTTTCCTTGCAGGCCGAGGTGCTGGATCTGCTCAAGCTGAATGTCGGGGCCGACGTGGAACTGGGCCGGGTGGAACTCGACATCAAGGGAGTGGAGGCCCAGGCCCAACTCAAGGTCCGGCTGCACCATGTCGCCATGATTCTCAACCGGGTGCTGACCACGATCGACCGGAACCCTCAGATCCTGGAGCAGATCACACGGGGCGTGGGGTCCGCGGTCCAGGAGGTGGGCACCGGCACGAGGCAGGCGGTCGGGGAACTCGGCCGCGGGGCCGGCGGGGCGGTGGAACACGTCGGCCGGGGAGCGGGGGAAGCCGTCGAAGAGGTGGGACACGGCGCCGGTGGCGCGGTGGAGGGCGTCGGACGCGGGGCGGGGAAGGCCGTGGAGGACGTGGGTCACGGGGCGGGCGAGGCGGTGGAGGACGTCGGCGAAGGCGCCGGAGGAGCCGTTCAGGACGTCGGCCGGGGCGCGGGAGAAACGGTCCGGGACGTGGGCGAAGGTGCTGGAGGAGCCGTTCAAGGAGTGGGCGAAGGCGCCGGAGGGGCGGTTCACGACGTGGGCCGAGGTGCCGGAGAGGTGGCCGGGGATGTCGGCCGTGGGGCTGCGGACGCCGTCGAGGATGTCGGGGACGTCGGCGAGGACATCGGGGAGGAGACCGGAGACCTCGCGGAGGAAGCCGGGGAGGCCGTCGAGGAGGGGGCCGAAGACGTCGAGGAGACCGGCCGGGACGCGTCCCGTACCGCCCGGAACACCGGCAAGAGGGTCCGCAGGACCACCGACAGGACGGCCGGCACGATTTCCGGTACGGCGAAGTCGAAGCGCCGGAAGCCCCCGTCGCGGACCGCCGGCAAACGCACCCGGGAATCCACGGACGCCGAGGCACGTACCCCGAGGCGGCGCGCCGAACGCTGAGGGCCCGCCCGGCCGTCTCGTACGTCCCCCGCCCCCGCCGCGTCAGTGCGGCAGGCGCGTCAGTGCGGCAGACGCGTCAGTCCGGCAGGATCTGGCCCCGGCGGGACAGGAGGAAGCGTTTGAACTCCGCCACCGGTGGGGTGTCCGGGTGGCCGTCCAGCCAGGCCAGGCCGATCTCCCGTACGGCGCGTGGTGCCGTCACCGTCAGTTCCACCACCCCGGGGCGGGCCACCGCCGGAGGGGGCAGCAGGGCGACGCCGAGGCCCGCCGCCACCAGGCCGCGCAGGGTCTCCGCCTCCTCCCCCTCGAACGCGACACGCGGCTTGAAGCCCGCCTTGGCGCACAGGTCGTCGGTGATCCGGCGCAGCCCGTACCCCGGTTCGAGCGTGACGAACGACTCGTCCGCCGCCTCGGCCAGCCGGACGCGCTTGCGGCCCGCGAGCCGGTGGTCGTCGGGGACGACCAGGCGCAGCCGCTGGACGTCGACCCGCCGGGCGACCAGGTCGGGGGCGTCCGGCACCGGTGAGGTCAGGCACAGGTCCAGGTCCCCGGCTCGCAGGCGTTCGATCATCGCCTCGCCGTAGTTCTGGACGAGTTGGAACCGTACCCGGGGATGGTCGGCGCGGAAGGCCCGGATCAGGCCGGGCACCGTCTCGGAGCCCATGGTGTGCAGAAAGCCGAACGCGACCTTGCCGGAGGCCGGATCCGCGTCGGCCCGTACGGACTCGGCGGCCCGCTCCACTTCGGCGAGCGCCCCTTCGACCGAGGTGAGGAACGCGCGGCCGGCGGGGGTGAGCGAGACCGTACGGCCCTTGCGGGCGAACAGGGTGATCCCCAGGTCCTGTTCGAGCCTGACCATCGCCCGGGAGAGCGTGGACTGCGGGACTCCCATGTCCTGCGCGGCCCGTGTCACGTGCTCGTGGCGGGCGACCCCGGCGAAGTACGCGAGGCGCGGGGCGAGCAGGGCCGGCCAGGACGCGGGGTCCAGACCGGCCTGCGGCGAGTCCCGCGTACCGTCTCGTACGCCGTCTCGTACGCCGTCTCGTACGCTGCCCCGCACGCCGTCCCGCGTGCCGTCTGATCTCGGTTGATGCACCATGGGATCGATTATCGCCATTCCATGCATTGGACGCATGAGCGAACGGTGCCTACGTTCGTCGTATGCCTTCTGTCAGTACCGAGGCACCCGTCACCACGGGTGCCTCCGCAGCACCGTCCGCCCCCGACCGGCTCACCCCCGGTGACCAGCTCGCCCCCGGTGGTCCCGGCTACCGCCGCATGAGCCTCGCGCTCTTCGCCGCCGGGATCGCGACCTTCGCCCTCCTCTACTCCACGCAGGCCCTCCTGCCCGCGATCTCCACGGACTTCGGTGTCACGGCGGGGCAGGCCAGTTGGACGGTGTCGGCGGCGACGGGCGCGCTCGCCCTCTTCGTCCTGCCGCTGAGCGCGCTCTCCGAGCGCTTCGGCCGGCGGACGCTGATGACCGCCTCGCTGGCGGTCGCCGTCGTGGTGGGGCTGCTGGTGCCGTTCGCGCCGAACCTGGAGTGGCTGGTGGCGCTGCGCGCCGTGCAGGGCGCGGCCCTGGCCGGGCTGCCGGCCTCCGCGATGGCGTTCCTCGCCGAGGAGGTACGGCCGAAGGCGCTGGTCGCCGCGATCGGCCTGTTCGTCGCGGGCAACAGCATCGGCGGCATGAGCGGCCGTATCCTCACCGGCTGGGTCGCCCAGGCGTGGGGCTGGCGGGCGGCGCTGGCGGCGGTCGGGCTGCTGGCGGTCGCCTGCGCGATGATCTTCCGCGCGATGCTGCCGAGGGCCAGGAACTTCACGTCCCGCACGCTGAGCCCGAGGGCGCTGGCGAAGACGATCTGGGGCCACCTGTCCGATCCGCTGCTGCTGCGGCTGTACGCGATCGGCGGGCTGTTCATGACGGTGTTCGGCGCCGTCTACACCGTCATCGGCTACCGGCTGGTGGCGGAACCGTTCAACCTCCCCCAAGGTGTCGTCGGCTCGGTCTTCGTCGTCTACCTGGTCGGTACGGTCTCCTCCGCGGCGGCCGGCCGGCTCGTCGGGCGGCTGGGGCGGCGCGGCGCGCTCTACCTGGCCGTCGGCACGACCACGGCGGGCCTGCTGCTCTCCCTCTCGGACGCGCTCGCAGCCGTCCTGCTCGGCCTGGTGCTGATCACGGCGGGTTTCTTCGCGGGCCACGCGGTCGCGTCGTCGTCCGTGAGCCGTACGGCCAAGTCGGGCCGCGCGCAGGCGTCGGCGCTCTACCAGTCCTCGTACTACCTGGGCAGCAGCGCGGGCGGCACGCTGGGCGCGATCGCCTTCCACGCGGGGGGCTGGGCGGCGACGGTCTCGCTCGGGCTGCTGGCGGTGCTGGGCGTCGTGTCGGTCACGCTGTACGGGTCGCGGTGCGCGCGGGTGGAGCGGCGCCGGGTGCTCGCGGGCCACTGAGGCCGCCAAGGACGCCGAGGACCGGCCATCGCTGTTACCGAATCAGCGTACAGGGGCGTGCAACTACGCGTACCGTTCGTCCGTCTATCTCCCTGAACACGCGCTACAAAAAGGCGCGGCACACAGCCATTTCGGATCAGGTACGAGGACGGACGGGGCGGGACGTATGGGAAGCATCGGACGCAGAGGGGCCGTCGCGGCGGGGATCGCCGCGCTGGTGGTGCCGTTGACCGTGGCACTGGGCGGCACCCCCGCGCAGGCGGCGAGTTGTACGACCAGTACGGGGCCGAACCAGAAGCAGGTCGAGAAGTTCCTCGGCCGGCCGGTGGACGGCAAGCAGTCGGCCACCGACTGCAAGGCCATCCGCGCCTTCCAGTCGAAGCACGGCATCACGCCGACGATCGGCTACGCCGGGCCCGTCACCTGGGGCGTGATGGACCTCATGAACAAGCAGAAGGCCGCGGGCAAGACGCCCAACAAGGCCGGCAAGTGCCCGACCAACAAGGGCCGTATCGCGTGTGTCGACCTGACGCGCCAGCTGAGCTGGATCCAGGACGGCAAGAAGCTGGTGTACGGACCGGTCCCGGTGCGCACCGGCCGCGACAAGTACGAGACCAGGACCGGTCTGAAGAAGATCGGCTGGCGCGACAAGAACCACGTGTCGTCGATCTACGACGTGCCCATGCCGTACAGCCAGTTCTTCGACGGCGGCCAGGCGTTCCACTCGGTGGGCGTGAGCATGTGGAACCCGCCGGGTTCGCACGGCTGCGTGAACATGACGACGGCGGCGGCTTCGAAGTACTGGTCGCTGCTCAAGACCGGTGACGACGTCTTCGTGTACGGCCGTAAGCCCGGAACCTGAGCCGATTGTCAGTGGGGTGCGGTAGCTTCCGAAGGACTGGTTCCAAGGGGGCGACTGGGGTGACCCGATGAGTGATCTCGCGACAACAGAGGATCTTGATTCCCGGCTGGAGAAACACCGGACGGAGCTGACGGGGTACTGCTACCGGATGCTCGGTTCGGCCTTCGAGGCCGAGGACGCCGTGCAGGACACGATGGTGCGGGCGTGGCGCAGCTTCGACAAGTTCGAGGGCAGGTCCTCGCTCAGGTCGTGGCTGTACCGCATCGCGACGAACGTGTGCCTGGACATGCTGAACGCGGGCAACCGCAGGGCGCGGCCGATGGACCTGACGGCCGCGACGCCGGTGGCCCAGGCCCAGCTCAACGCGCGGCCCGAGGTGACGTGGCTGGAGCCGGTGCCGGACGGCCGGGTGCTGCCCTCGGTGGCGGACCCGGCCGAGCGGGCGGTGGAGCGGGAGACGATCAGGTTGGCGTTCATGGCCGCGCTCCAGCATCTGCCGCCCAAGCAGCGGGCCGTGCTGATTCTGCGCGAGGTGCTGGCGTGGAAGGCGAGCGAGGTCGCGGAGCTGCTGGGCACGACGGTGGCTTCGGTGAACAGCGCGCTCCAGCGGGCGCGGGCGACGATCGCCGAGTCGGAGCCGGCGTCCACGGACGCGGCGGATCCGCTGGACGACGAGCAGAAGGAGCTGTTGGAGCGCTATGTCACGGCCTTCGAGGGCTATGACATGAAGGCGCTGACGACTCTCCTCCACGAGGACGCGACGCTCTCCATGCCGCCGTACGACCTGTGGTTGCGGGGTCACGACGACATCGTGGGCTGGATGCTCGGGGTCGGCTCCGTCTGCCGGGGCTCACGCCTCATCCCGACGGTGGCCAACGGCACCCCGGCGTTCGCGCACTACCACCCGGCCGAGGACGGCAACGGGCATACGCCGTGGGCGCTGATGGTCATCGAGATCGTGGACGGCCGGATCTCGGGCATCAACTCGTTCCTGGACACGGAGCGGTGGTTCCCGCTGTTCGACCTGCCGGCGAGGCTGGAGAAGGAGTAGCCGCCGGATCCGCGTGGGCCGGCCGGCACGACCCGGCCCACGCGGATACGCCCCTCTCCCCGCCCGCTACGGATCGTCGTCCAGGTCCGGATACGGCTCCACCAGGTCGGCGAGACCCACCAGGTCCAGCAAGAGCCGCAACTCCCGCCCGGCCCCCCGCACCCGCAACCGGACCGCGCGCCGCCGGGCGGTGAGCTGTAACCGCGCGAGCGCGTTGACGGCGACCAGACTGGGCCGCTCCAGCTCCCGCACGTCGCAGACCGCCTCGGTGGCCCCGCTCCCCCGCAGCCGAGCGACCAGCTCGTCACACAACCGGGGCACGTCACCGGGCCCGAGCCGGCCCGAGACAACAAGAACGATCGGTTTCGTGGCATCCACAACCAGAAAGACCGCCACGGCCGTCAGAACTCATCGGGCGCCCGGCCGGCATGGCGGACGGGACCGGCGTAGGTCCACCGGTCCCGTTCACCCGTTCGGGGAAACCGCAGGTCAGGCGATACGTTCCAGCACCACCGGGCGCTGGTCGTATGTCGTGCCCGCCGGGGCGATGTCGTACGTGGAGTCCAGGGCCTCCTGGGCGTACGGGAACTTCTCCGGGGTGTCCGTGTGGAGGGTGAGGAGCGGCTGGCCCGCTGTGACGTGGTCGCCGGGCTTCGCGTGGAGTTCGATGCCCGCGCCTGCCTGGACCGGGTCCTCCTTGCGGGCGCGGCCCGCGCCCAGGCGCCAGGCGGCGACGCCTACTCCGTACGCGTCGAGGCGGGTCAGGACGCCCGAGGAGGGGGCCGTGATCACCTGGTGCTCGCGGGCCACCGGGAGCGCCGCGTCCGGGTCGCCGCCCTGGGCCGCGACCATCCGGCGCCAGACGTCCATCGCCGAGCCGTCGGCCAGCGCCTTCGCCGGGTCGGCGTCCCGCAGGCCCGCCGCGTCGAGCATCTCGCGCGCCAGGGCGAGGGTCAGCTCGACGACGTCCGCCGGACCGCCGCCCGCGAGGACCTCGACGGACTCGCGGACCTCCAGCGCGTTGCCCGCGGTGAGGCCCAGCGGCGTATCCATGTCGGTGAGCAGCGCGACCGTCAGCACGCCGTGGTCGTTGCCGAGGCCCACCATCGTCGCCGCCAGCTCACGGGCGTCCTCGACGGTCTTCATGAAGGCGCCGGAGCCGACCTTGACGTCCAGGACCAGCGAGCCCGTGCCCTCGGCGATCTTCTTCGACATGATCGAGGAGGCGATGAGCGGGATGGCCTCGACGGTGCCGGTGACATCGCGCAGCGCGTACAGCTTCTTGTCGGCGGGGGCAAGACCGTCACCCGCCGCGCAGATCACCGCGCCGGTGCTCTCCAGGACGTGCAGCATCTCGGCGTTGGAGAGCAGCGCCCGCCAGCCGGGGATGGACTCCAGCTTGTCGAGCGTGCCGCCGGTGTGGCCCAGGCCGCGCCCGCTGAGCTGCGGGACCGCCGCCCCGCACGCCGCGACCAGCGGGGCGAGCGGCAGGGTGATCTTGTCGCCCACGCCGCCCGTGGAGTGCTTGTCCGCCGTCGGACGGGACAGCGCGGAGAAGTCCATGCGCTCGCCGGAGGCGATCATGGCGGCGGTCCAGCGGGCGATCTCGGTGCGGTTCATGCCGTTGAGGAGGATCGCCATGGCCAGCGCCGACATCTGCTCGTCGGCGACCTCGCCCCGGGTGTAGGCGTCGATCACCCAGTCGATCTGCTCGGGGCTCAGTTCGCCCCGGTCCCGCTTGGTGCGGATGACGGAGATGACGTCCATGGCGTGCGTTCCTTTCGGCACAACAGGTGTGCGAGGGATGGGTGGTGCGGTGGGTGTGCGGCAGCACACCGGTCGTACGCAGTTGTGCGGCCCCGGCGGGTCGTACGCAGTTGTGCGGCCCCGGCGCCGCCGGGTCGCGGCGGCGGCGGGGCCGGGTCAGGGGGTGGGGCGGGCGGGCGGGCCCACACGGCCGGCGCTCAGGCCAGGTGCCCGGGGCCGAACGCCTGCGGGAGCATGTCGTCCAGCGTGCGGATCCCCGCCGGGGTCTCCATCACCAGCTCGGGGCCGCCGAACTCGTACAGCAGCTGTCTGCACCGCCCGCACGGCACCAGCACCTCCCCCGCGCCGTCGACGCAGGTGAAGTGGGTGAGCCGGCCACCGCCCGTCAGGTGCAGGGCGGAGACCAGACCGCATTCGGCGCACAGCGACAGGCCGTACGACGCGTTCTCGACGTTGCAGCCGCTGATCGTACGGCCGTCGTCCACGAGGGCCGCCGCGCCGACCGGGTAGCCGGAGTACGGGACGTACGCCCGGGACATCGCGTCCCGCGCGACGGACCGCAGTTCCGTCCAGTCGATGTCCCCCGGCGTGTCCGCGGTACCCGCGGAGCCGTCGGCCGTCACTTTCCTTGTCCTCTTCGGTAGCGCATACCGTCAGCTTTGGGCATCCGCAGCCGCTGGGCCGACAACGACAGCACCAGAAGCGTCACGACGTACGGCGTGGCGCCAACGAAGTCCGAGGGGACGGTGTCGGTGACCAGGTACCAGACCAGGATGAGCAGCGCGGTGACTCCGCTGAGGATCGCCTGGAAGCGTGCCTTCCGGTACGCCTTCCACGCGGCGAGCAGCACCAGCAGCACCACGAGCAGGAGCAGCAGCGCGTGCACGGTCTCGCCGCCGTTGCGCAGCTGGAGCGCGTCGGAGAAGCCGAACAGGCCCGCGCCCATGGCGAGCCCGCCGGGCCGCCAGTTGCCGAAGATCATCGCGGCGAGACCGATGTAACCGCGGCCGCCGGTCTGGCCCTCCAGGTAGATGTGCGAGGGCACGGTGGCGAGGAACGCGCCGCCGAGTCCGGCGAGGCCGCCGGAGATCGCGACCGCCATGTACTTGTACGAGTAGACGTTGACGCCCAGGGACTCGGCGGCGATCGGGTTCTCGCCGCAGGAGCGCAGGCGCAGCCCGAACGGGGTCCGCCAGAGCACCCACCAGCTGCCCACGAAGAGAACGGCGGCGAAGACCGTCAGCACGGACAGGTTG
Organism: Streptomyces sp. NPDC087420; assembly: GCF_044744165.1. NCBI lineage: Bacteria > Bacillati > Actinomycetota > Actinomycetes > Kitasatosporales > Streptomycetaceae > Streptomyces > Streptomyces sp. NPDC087420. The sequence continues at coordinate 435,596 of NZ_JBIUXU010000008.1, read as the reverse complement.
GTGATCGCGCCGCCGAGGATGCCCGCGAGGTCGGAGACCAGGAACCAGTGATGGTCGGCCAGCGACTTGAGTCCGTCGGAGAGCCCCGGGATCGTGATGTCCGGGACCGAGTCGACGGCCGGTGACTGCTTGGGGTTGCCGCCCAGGGTCTGCGCCTCGCCCGCGTTGAAGAAGATCTTGGCGAGGTACTGGGTGACACCGAGCGCGAGGAGGTTGATCGCCACACCGGAGACGATGTGGTCGACCCCGAACGTCACGGTCACGACGGCGTGGAGCAGGCCGCCGAGCACACCGAAGGCGATGCCCGCCAGGATGCCGAGCCAGGGGTTGGTCTGCCAGCCGATCCAGCCGGCGCCGAAGGTGCCGAGGATCATCATGCCTTCGAGGCCGATGTTGACCACTCCGGCGCGTTCCGACCACAGGCCGGCCAGGCCCGCGAGGCCGATCGGCACGGCGAGGCCGAGCGAGGCGCTGATCTGGCCCGCCGAGGTGAGCTGGTCGGCGCCGGTGAGGATCCGTACGAGGGAGAGCAGGATCAGCCCGCCCGCGACGATCAGCAGGACCCGGGCGAGGGTCAGCTTGCGCCGGGCGGGCTTGGCGGCCGGTGCCTTCGGCGTGGCGGGAGTGGGAGGCGGGGTGTCGGTCGTCGTGGCGGTCATCGGGCCACCTCCAGCTTCTGGGTCGTGGCCGCCTGGGCGGCGAGTTCGGCGCCGACCCGCTGCTGCTGGCGTTTCAGGCCGTACCGGCGGACGATCTCGTAGGCGATGACGACGCACAGGACGATGACGCCCTGGATCACGCCGAGGATCTCCTTGTCGTAGCCGATCACTTCGAGGTGGTTGGTGGTGCGCTCCAGGTAGCCCCAGAGGAGGGCCGCGAGGGCGATGCCGATCGGGTGGTTGCGCCCGAGCAGTGCGATCGCGATGCCGGTGAAGCCGATGCCCAGCGGGAAGTCGTTGCTGTACATGTGGCTCTCGTTGAGCAGCGTCGGCATGCCGATCAGGCCGGCCATGGCGCCCGAGAGGATCATGCTGGTGAAGATCATCTTCTTGACGCTGACGCCGCTCGCGGCGGCGGCCGACTCCGACTGGCCGACGGCCCGCAGGTCGAAGCCGAAGCGGGTACGGCCGAGGACGAACCAGTAGGCGAGGCCCGCGAGCGCGGCGACGACGATGAATCCCCACAGCTGGCCGGCCGGGCCCATGTCCAGGGTGAAGAAGAAGGACGACTCCGGCAGGGGCTTGGTGGAGACCAGGGTGCCCGCGTCGTCCAGCTGGCCGAGCCGCTCGGGCTGGATCAGATAGCCGATGATCGCGGTGGCGATGGAGTTCAGCATGATCGTCGAGATGACCTCGCTGACCCCGCGTGAGGTCTTGAGGATGCCCGCGATGCCGGCCCACATGGCGCCGACGAGCATCGCGACCAGGATGATGACCGGGATCTGGACGAGCGCCGGCAGGTGCAGCGCGCCGCCGACGACGGCCGCGGCGAAGGCCGCCATGCGGTACTGGCCGTCGACCCCGATGTTGAAGAGGTTCATCCGGAAGCCGATGGCGACCGCGACACCCGCGAGGTAGTACGTCGTGCCCTTGTTGAGGATGTAGATCTGGCTGTCGCTGGCGGAGCCGTACGACAGCATGTCGTTGAACGCCTCGAACGGGTTCTTGCCCGTGGCGAGGATGACCAGCGCGGTGACGACGAGCGCCGCGACCAGGGCCAGCAGGGGCGCGCCGACCGCGAGGATCACCCGCTCCTTGTCCAGCCGGGAGGTGAGCTTCTTCATCGGGCCTCTCCCGCGGTTTCGCCTGTTTCGCCTGTTTCGCTTGTTCCGCCCGAGCGCTGCGGGGGCACGGTGTGCGCCAGGTGGCCGGTGGCGGCACCCGTCATGGCGGAGCCCAGTTCCTCGGGGGTGATGGTGGCGGGGTCGGCGTCGGCGACCAGGCGGCCCCGGTACATCACCCGCAGGGTGTCGGACAGGCCGATCAGTTCGTCCAGGTCGGCGGAGATGAGCAGGACGGCGAGGCCGTCGCGGCGGGCGTCCTTGATCTGGTCCCAGATCTGGGCCTGGGCGCCGACGTCCACGCCCCGGGTGGGGTGCGCGGCGATCAGCAGCTTGGGGTGGTGGCTCATCTCCCGGCCGACGATCAGCTTCTGCTGGTTGCCGCCGGACAGGGAGCCGGCCGTGACCTCGATGCCGGGGGTCCGTACGTCGTACTCGCGCACGATCCGTTCGGTGTCGAGGCGGGCGGCCTTGCCGTCGATGAGACCGCGCCGGGAGTTGGGCGTCTCGGTGACGTGGCCGAGAATGCGGTTCTCCCAGAGCGGGGCCTCCAGCAGGAGGCCGTGGCGCTGGCGGTCCTCGGGGATGTAGCCGATGCCGCTTTCGCGCCGGGTGCGGGTGGGCGCGTGGGAGATGTCCGTACCGTCCAGGGTGATGACACCGCCGTCGGGGTCGCGCAGGCCCATGATCGCCTCGACGAGTTCCGCCTGGCCGTTGCCCTCGACGCCGGCGATGCCGAGGATCTCACCCTGGTGGATGGTGAACCGGATGCCGGCGAGGACGTCGCGTACGACTCCGTCGCTGTCGGTCGCGGTGAGCCTCAGGTCCTCGACCTTCAGCGTGGGCACGTCGGTGACGGTCGACTCGCGGGTCTCCGGGGAGGGCAGCTCGCTGCCCACCATCAGCTCGGCGAGCTGCTTGGAGGTGGTGGTACGGGGGTCGGCGCTGCCCACCGTCGTACCGCGCCGGACCACCGTGATCTCGTCGGCGACCGACAGCACCTCGCCCAGCTTGTGGGAGATGAAGATGACGGTCAGGCCCTCGGACTTCAGCTCGCGCAGGTTGTCGAAGAGGGCTTCGACCTCCTGCGGGACGAGGACCGCGGTGGGCTCGTCCAGGATGAGCGTGCGGGCGCCCCGGTAGAGAACCTTGAGGATCTCCACGCGCTGGCGGTCGGCCACGCCCAGTTCCTCGACGAGGACGTCCGGGCGGATCCCGAGGCCGTACGCGTCCGAGATCTCCTGGATCTTCTTGCGGGCCCGGTTGCCGATGCCGTGGAGCTTCTCACCGCCGAGGACGACGTTCTCCAGGACGGTGAGGTTGTCGGCGAGCATGAAGTGCTGGTGCACCATGCCGATGCCGCGGGCTATGGCGTCCGCGGGGCTGCCGAAGCTGACCTGCGCGCCGTCGACGGTGATGGTCCCCTCGTCGGGCTTCTGCATGCCGTAGAGGATCTTCATCAGGGTCGACTTGCCGGCACCGTTCTCACCGCAGAGGGCGTGGACCGTGCCTCTGCGAACGGTGATGTCGATATCGCGGTTGGCGACGACACCGGGGAAGCGTTTGGTGATGCCGCGCAGTTCGACGGCGGGAGGGCTGGACGCGTTGATGGCGCACTCTCCTCGGGAGAAGGAGCGTTGGGGCGGGGGGCGTTCGGTGACGCTAGCGTGTCAACTCACGCCTACGCGCGTAGAGTTGGTACATCGTTATGGGCCCGGCGAAAGGGGGCGGAGCACTTTCACCGGGCCCGTACGCTCAGCCGGCGCCCGGTGGAGAACCGGGCGCCGGAGCAGGTCACGGGGTGGTCTTGACCTTGATCGAGCCGTCCACGATCTTGGCCTTGGCGGCGTCGATCTTGGGCTGGATGTCCGCGATGAAGCCACCGCTGGTGGACAGCGACACGCCGTCCTTGGCCAGCGAGTAGGCGTTGGTGCCGACCAGCGGCTTCTTGTCGTTGATCGACTTGATCAGGTCGTACACGCCGATGTCGACGTTCTTGACGACCGAGGTCAGGATCGAGCTCTTGTACTTGGCCAGGGAGACCTGGTTGTACTGGTCCGAGTCGACGCCGATGGCCCAGGCGCCCTTGGTGCCGTTGACGGCCTCGATCGCGCCGGAGCCGGAGGAGCCTGCGGCGCTGTAGATCACGTCGGCGCCGTTGTCGAGCATGCCCTGGGCGGCGGCCTTGCCCTTGTCGGGGCTGGCGAACCCGGAGGTGTCGGAGCCGTGCGACAGGTACTGGACGTCGACCTTGATCTTCGGGTTGGTGTCGTGGACACCCTGGACGTAACCCGCCTCGAACTTCTTGATGAGCGGGACGTCGACCCCGCCGATGAAACCGACGCGGTCCTTCTTGGTCTTGAGCGCCGCGGCGACGCCACCGAGGTAGGAGCCCTGCTCCTCGGTGAAGACGATGTTGTCGACGTTCGGGGCGTCGACGACCGAGTCGACGATGCCGAAGGTGACGGCGGGGAACTTCGCGGCCACCGACTTCATCGAGTTGGCGTACGCGTAGCCGATGCCGACGACGGGGTTGTAGCCCGCCTCGGCGAGCTGCGTCAGGCGGTCGACGCGGTCGGCCTCGGTGTCGGTGGTCTTGGCCGTCAGCTCCTTGGCCTCGCCGCCGAACTCGGCCTTGGCCTTGTCGACGCCGCGCGCGGCGGAGTCGTTGAAGGAGTGGTCGCCACGGCCGCCCACGTCGTAGGCGACACCGACCTTGACACCGGACTTCGCGGAGGACGAGCCGGACGGGGCCGCGTCCTCCTTGGCCTTGTCGGCGGACGTACTGCCACACGCGGTGGCGGTGAGGGCAAGTGCAGCTGAGGCTATGCCCGCTACAGCGATCTTGGATACCCGGCGCACGAGAGGGGCCCTTTCACTCGAAGCGCCTCCGTTGGCGCTGGTTTCGCGCCGATCGTAACGCGCGTAGATGTCAGTTAAAGACACGTTCACCAGTCGTTATCGGATCGTCTTCGAACCCGCGCGGGCACCCCGGGTGACCATCCGGACACCCCGGGGAGTCGTGCGCTCCCCGGGGCCGTGCACCCGCTGTACCCGCGGCCGGACATCCGCTCCCCCCACGGCCGGACACCCCCTGCTCAGGCCAGCATCGCGGCGGCGGTGAACAGCTCCACGGCCACGCCGATCGCCTGCTCGTCCACGTCGAAATCGCCCCGGTGGAGGTCGTACCGCGCGGTGTCGCCGGGCGGCCGGACGCCGAGGCGGGCCATCGCGCCGGGGACCTTCTCCAGGTACCAGGAGAAATCCTCGCCGCCGAGACTCTGCTCAGTGTCCTCGATTGCGTACAACCCGCGGCGGGCGGCCTGCGCGTCCCGCAGCAGTTCGGTGACGACGGCGTCGTTGACGACCGGCGGGACGCCCCGTACATACGTGACCTGGGTCTTGGCGTGATGGAGCGCGGCGACCTCGTCGACGGCCTCGTGGATCAGGTCCGGCGCGTCGTGCCAGGCGGAGAGCTCCAGGCAGCGGACCGTACCGGACAGTTCCGCGTGCTGCGGGATGACGTTGGCCGTGTGGCCCGACTCGATACGGCCCCAGGTCAGGACGAGCCCGGAACGGGCGTCGACCCGGCGGGCGAGGAGCGCGGGCACCTCGCTGGCCACCTTGGCGATGGCGGTGATCAGGTCCGTGGTGAGGTGCGGCCGCGCGGTGTGGCCGCCGGGGCCGTCGAGGGCGACCTCCAGCCGGTCGCAGGCGGAGGTGATGGGTCCGGCCCGCAGTCCGATGAGGCCGGCGTCGACCTTGGGGTCGCAGTGGACGGCGATGATCCGGCCGACACCGACGAGGGCGCCGGAGTCGATGGCGGCGAGCGCGCCGCCGGGCATGACCTCCTCGGCGGGCTGGAAGATCAGCCGCACCGGGTTCGGCAGGAGACCCCGCCGGTGGAGGTCGGCGAGAACCAGTCCGGCGCCGAGGACGGCGGTGGTGTGCACGTCGTGGCCGCACGCGTGGGCGCGGTCGGGGATGGTGGAGCGGTACTCCACGCCCACCTTGGTGTCCGGAATGGGCAGGGCGTCGATGTCGCCACGGATCGCGAGCACGGGCCGCACGCCCTGCGCCGACACCCCGCCGGCTTCCCCGATCTCCCCGATGTCACAGATGAGCCCGGTCCCACTGCCCAGCACCCGAGGCTCCAGCCCGGCCAGCTCCAGCCGCCGCTTGATCGCGGCGGTGGCGCGGAACTCCTGATTGCCCAGCTCAGGGTGCATGTGCATGTCCCGGCGGAACGCGATCAGCTCGGCGCGCAGACTCTCGGGAAGCGCACCGGGCAACGCTGCTTCGCCGGCCGGGGGGACATCTGATTCACGGGACGTCAAGTGGTTCACCTTCTGAAGATTAGGCCTCTTCCTAGGTCAACTACCCAGCGATCAACAAAAATTTCAGCCACCCAGCCAAAAATCAGGCGGGCGGCCCGCATGGTGAGACGAGCGGGTGGGGTAGCGCGGCCCGTTCCCCTCCCTCACTCCAGCCCCACCGGCCCTCCCGCAACCCCATCGCCATCTCCCCCATCGCCACCTCCCCCTCGTAGTGCTCCACATATACTGATCCGTATAGGTCCACCTATACGGATTGGCGACCGAGGCGATGCTGGACAAACCCGCACGGGTGCTGGACCGCGACCGCGAGTGGCGCACCCTGAACCAGTTCCTGGCGGCCGACGACCCGCATCTGCGGCTCGGCCTGCTGTCAGGCCGCAGACGTCACGGCAAGTCGTTCCTCCTGCGAGCCCTGACCGAGCGGGCTGGGGGCCTGTACCTCACGGCGGTGCGGGAGGAGGGCCGGGTCAGCGCTTCGCGCCGGGCGACGGACGCCATCGCCGCGTACGCCGGGCTACCGGACGCGAGCCTGGAGATAGGGGACTGGGAACGGATCCTGGCCACCGCACTCGACCAGGTCGCCGAACGGGCGACCGTCCCGCTGCTGGTCATAGACGAACTGCCCTACCTTCTGGAGCACTCGCCCGAGATCCCCGGCATCCTCCAGAAGCTCTACGACGACTCCCGGTCCGGAGTCGGCCGTCCGGTCCGTGGCCGGATCATCCTGTGCGGTTCCGCCATGAGCGTCATGCACGAACTGCTGTCCGGCACGCAGCCGCTCCGGGGGCGGGCCGCCATGGACATGCGGCTCGCCGCCTTCGGCTACCGGGCCGCGCGCCGTCTGTGGTCGATCGAGGACCCGGCCGTGGCACTGCGCGTGCACGCCACGCTCGGCGGGGCCCCGGGCTACCGGCAGCTGGTGGCCACCGGCACGCCCGACACGGAGAGCGGCTTCGACACATGGGTGATCGAGAACCTCCTCAGCCCCGACATCGGGGTCTTCACCCGCACCGAAACGGAATACCTGCTGCGGGAGGACCCGCGCATCACCCGCAGGACGCTCTACTACGACGTACTCACCGCCCTCGCCCGCGGCGCGTCCTCCCCGTCCAAGATCGGCGGTCTGATCGGCAGGGAGCGTACGGCGCTGGCGCATCCCCTGGACGTCCTGAAAAGCTCCGGGTACGTGGTGAAGGAGGAGGACATCCTCCGCAGCCGCCACACCAGCATCAAACTTGTCGATCCCGTGATCCGGTTCAACCAGCTCATCACCGTCCCCCGGGCCGATCTGATCGACCGCGGCCGCGCCGACCAGGCGTGGCACACGTCGTCCGCCACCTTCCGGTCCAAGATCCTCGGCCCGCACTTCGAGGAGCTGGCACGCCAGTGGACGGGGAACCACCTCGCCGAGGTGCTCCCCGGCCTGGAGCCGGGGGCGATCGGTACGACGGTCGTCCCCGACCCGGCGGCCAGAACCTCCCACGAGGTCGACGTCCTCGCACTCGACCTGGACAGCCGCCCACGACAGCCCGGCGCGAGAATCCGGCTGCTCGGGGAGGCGAAGGCGACGATCGAACGCCGGGGCCCCCACGATCTGGCCCGCCTGGAACACATCCGCGCGCTGCTGTCCGCGCAGGGATACGACACAGAGGGCTCGGTCCTGGCCCTGTTCTCCCTGGCCGGCTTCCACCAGGACCTGACTCGAGCGGCGGCGGGGCGCCCTAACGTCCTCCTGGTCGATCTGGCCGCCCTCTACTGACCCGCTGATATGACGAGGCCCGTGCCACCTGGTGGGAAGAGGCGACGCGGGCCTTCGTTGTGTGCGGCCGTCAGGCCGGGGACGGGATGCGGGAGAGGCGGTGGACGTCTCTGGCTGTGGTGGTGACGCCTGAGAGGAAGCCCTGGGCCCGGGGGGACGCCGAGGACTTGAGCCATTCCGGGGCGATGTCGCAGACCGCGATCCGTACGCCCGTTCCCGCCAGGGCCAGGGGCAGGGTGTGGACCACCGTGGACGGGAAGCTGAGGACCGTGCTGCCGATGGGGCCGCGGCGGGCGATCAGTTCCAGGGGGAGGTCGGGGCGGACGATCTCCAGGCCCGTGTCCGCGTGGAGGCGGTGCAGTTTCTCCACGCTCTCGCGGCGGTGCGCGAAGTAGCGGGCCGCGTTGTGCGTACGGGCCAGCGAGATGACCGCCGCGATGTACTGGTCCACGTCCACCACGCCCGTTTCGACCAGCGAGGTGCCCACCATGTCCGCCGTCTCCGTGATCGACGGCGGGCCGAAGGTGGCCTTCGTCCACTCGAAGGTGTTCGGTGTGACCTCGATGCCCTCCGGCGCCTCGTCCACCGGCATCGAGGTGAAGACCTCCACCGGGCGGTCGGCGGACGGCGTGAGCCGCCGCCGGGCCGCCGCGGTGACCGGTGCCAGGACCAGCTCGCGCGGCCCCCGGCCGCTGCCGCGCCGGTGCCAGCGCACCAGGCGCTCCCCGCGGGCGACCTGGCCGATGAACTCCATGGTCGCCGTGCCGTCGTCCACGACCGTCAGCCGCTTGCCGCGGACGAGCGTGAGCAGGAGCTGTACGTACCGGGAGAACGGATCGCCGATCACGATCCGGTCCGCCTTGCGCAGCAGCGGTGTGAGCTGCCGTACGGTCCGCAGCGGCGCCCCGGCCCCGCTCCGCGCCTCTTCCCAGCGCACGGTGAACCCCTCGTCGCGGGCCAGGTCGGCCATCCGCCGGAGCTGGCCGCGCGACATGGGGTCGGTCGGGGACAGGACGACGACGGTGAGCGCGTCGGCCCGGCCGGCGGGAGCACCGCCGGCACGGGGTCCGGCGGCGCCGTCACCGTCGAGGACGACGGCCGTCCTGGCCCACTCCAGCACGTTCAGCAGCTGGACCGGGCTCTCGACGAACGCGATCGCTTGCGAGTGCGGGGCGCTGCCCGCGCTGGGGGTCGGCATGGTCGTCAGACCGAGACCGGCTCGGTGGACTCGGCGACGACGCCCGCGACACGGCGGAGCTTCTTCATCGGGCCGAGCTCCGACTCGTACACCTTCTTGACACCGTCACCGAGGGACGCCTCGATCGTGCGGATGTCACGGACGAGGCGCTGGAGGCCCTGCGGCTCGACGGAGGCGGCCTGGTCGGAGCCCCACATCGCGCGGTCGAGGGTGATGTGGCGCTCGACGAACGCGGCGCCGAGGGCGACGGCGGCGAGGGTGGTCTGGAGACCGGTCTCGTGGCCGCTGTAGCCGATCGGGACGTTCGGGTACTCCGCCTGGAGGGTGTTGATGACGCGGAGGTTCAGCTCCTCGGCCTTGGCCGGGTACGTCGACGTGGCGTGGCAGAGCAGGATGTTGTCGCTGCCGAGGACCTCGACCGCGTGGCGGATCTGCTTCGGCGTCGACATGCCGGTGGAGAGGATGACCGTACGGCCGGTGCCGCGCAGGGCGCGCAGCAGCTCGTCGTCGGTGAGGGACGCGGAGGCGACCTTGTGGGCGGGGACGTCGAACTTCTCCAGGAAGGCGACGGCCTCGGTGTCCCACGGGGAGGCGAACCAGTCGATGCCGCGCTTCTTGCAGTGCTCGTCGATCGTGCGGTACTCGTCCTCGCCGAACTCGACGCGGTGGCGGTAGTCGATGTACGTCATCCGGCCCCAGGGGGTGTCGCGCTCGATGTCCCACTGGTCGCGCGGGGTGCAGATCTCCGGGGTGCGCTTCTGGAACTTGACCGCGTCGCAGCCCGCGTCGGCGGCGACGTCGATCAGGGCGAGGGCGTTGTCCAGCTCGCCGTTGTGGTTGATGCCGATCTCACCCGTGACATAGACGGGGCGACCGGGGCCGGCGGTCCGCGTGCCGAGGGTGCGCAGGCGGGAGGTGGCGTCGGTGCTCATGAGGGGTCCTTACTTGTCGTGGGCGTTGATCGTGTGGGGGGTGTCGTTCGGGCGGAGAGCGTGAGACGTGGGGGTCTTCTCCTGCGGGGACGGGACGTGGAGTCCCGGTCCCAGCAACCAGGCGGCGATCTCACGGATCGCCCCTTCGCCGCCCGGAGTCGTGGTGACGGCACGCGCCGCGGCGCGTACGGCGTCATGGGCGCTCGCGACGGCCACCGGCCAGCCGACGAGCCCGAAGCAGCCGAGGTCGTTGACGTCGTTGCCGACGTACAGCACGCGCTCGGGCGCGATGCCGTGTTCGTCGCACCACTGCTTGAGCGCCAGGTCCTTGCGGTCGATGCCGTGCAGGACGGGGACCTGGAGTTTGCGGGCGCGGGCCGCGACGACGGGGTTCTGCTCGGTGGAGAGGATGAGCAGTTCCAGCCCGGAGCGGCGCAGCGCGGCGATGCCGAGGCCGTCGCCCCGGTGTACGGCGACCATTTCGCGGCCGTCGGAGTCGATGAGGACCTTGTCGTCGGTCTGGGTCCCGTCGAAGTCGAGGACGACGGCGTCGATGTCGTCGTGGACGGGCAGCGCCGCCGGGTCGAGGAGTGGCGCGAGGGCGCGGGCCCGTGCCAGGTCGTGCGGGTCGTCGATCTCCAGGACCCGGGCGGGGTCGGTGGTGACGAGCGCGGTGCGGCCGAAGAAGCGGTGCTGGGCCGCGCGGAATCCGGCGGCGCGCATCGCGTAGGCGGCGCCGGTCTCCAGGTACTCCTGGGGCCGGTCCTGGCGGCGGGGGCGGTTGGCCTTGTCGTGGTTGACGCCGTAGCCGTCGCGCTCGGTGCTGCCCGTGCGGTCGTCGCGCCAGATGAAGCCGTGGGTGGGCGCGACGGTGAGGGCGGAGTCGGCGCCGTCCTCGGTGAGGGCCGACACGACGCCGTCGAGGTCCTCCGCGGTGATGAACGGGCTGGTGCACTGCACCAGCAGCACCACGTCGGCGGTGACTCCGCGCATCGCGTTGTACGCGTCCATCGCGTGCAGGACGGCCGCCTCGCTGGTCGCGGTGTCCCCCGCGATGGCGGCGGGGCGCAGCACGACCTCGGCGCCGGCGGTCCTGGCGACGTCGGCGATGGCCGCGTCGTCCGTGGAGACGACGACGTCGGTCACGTGCCGGGCGGCGAGGCAGGCGCGGACCGCGCGGACGACCAGCGGGACTCCGCCGACGGGGGCGAGGTTCTTGGCGGGCACGCCCTTGGATCCCCCGCGGGCGGGGATCACGGCGAGGACGGCGTTCATCTGTGCTCCTTGGTCCAGGGGCCGGTTCGGGGCCCGGTCCTTGGACGGGTCCAGAGGGCCGGCCACCGGGCGGTCCGTGGGTCGTTGCGTCGTGTGGTCGGCCGCGTGCGCGGCCGGGCCGGTCACAGCTCGCCCATGCGGCGGATGACGGGGGCCACACGCTGCACGCCGTGCCGGTAGGCGCCGCGCGCCGCTCCCCGTACGGCTTCGCGCACCGCGCGCCGCATCCGGGAGTCGTCGCTGGACTCGGCCCTGACGCCCGGGAGGGGTGTCCCGTCGGCCGCCAGGTGGTAGCGGGCGAGCAGGGGCGGCAGGTATCCGGGTGCGGTGGTGGTCGTGTAGTACGGGCGCAGCGGCGGCAGTCCGGGCTCGGCGAGCAGCTTCGCGACGTGCGCGCGGGCCTGGTCGAAGGCCGATTCGTACGCGCCGTCGGCGGCGACGCCCTGCCGGTCGGCCCAGACGACGTCGGCCTTCGGGCGGTAGCCGCCGTCCAGCTGGTCCCAGGACGCGAGGCATCCGGAGCCGATGAAGTGGTGGTTGCCCAGCGGCTCACGGATGCCGAGGTCGGTGAGGATCGCGGTGGGGATGCGCCGGTGCAGCGATTCGAGCGCGGCCGTCGAGGAGACGGTGACCAGCAGGTCCGTACGGTCCAGGACCTCGCCCATGTGCCCGTACACCAGCTGGAAGTTGGGCGGCAGGCCGCCGGGCAGCCGTTCGGCGAGCTTCTGGTACGGGAACTCCTCGATGTGCGTCGTCTGTTCGCCGGGCTTGCTGCGCAGCTTGAGGAGCACCTCGCGGCGGGGGTGCAGCCGGGCGTGCTCGACGAGGCGCCTGAGCACGTACGTACGGTCGGCGCGGCTCACCGGTACGGACGGCTGCGCGGCGAAGACGACGGTGTCGCGGCCCTCCTCGGGGACGTACCGCTCCCCGGCGAGGAAGGGCAGGGCCGCCTCGGTGACGGAGGAGGCGTCGGCGCCGACCCCTTCGTACACCTCGCGGAACCGCTTGGCGTCGTAGCGGGAGTTGGCGAGGACGACGTCGGCGCCGTGGCGCAGCAGCAGTCCGTCGGCGAGCTTCTCGTAGACGACCCCGACGTAGCCGGTGACCACGAGGGGCCGGTCCGGCAGGCCGAGGGCCGCCATGCCGTGGAGCATGGCCTGGACGGCTCCGCCGACGAGGGCCAGGACGACGATGTCGTACGGCTCCTCGCGCAGGGTCTTCAGGAAGGCGGTACCTGTCATCTCGCGCAGGGCATCGGCGTCCGCCCCGACCTCGGCGAGCTGTCGGGCGGTGGGCGTGGCTCGGCCGCGCAGCAGGAACCCGCTGAGCTCGACGGAGCGGTCTTCCGGGGCGATGCGGCGCGCGGTCAGCGCGCCCCATTTCCACCGGGTGTCGGAGTCGGCGAGCACCGCGACCCGGACCGCTGGACTGGTACGTGATGGCACGCCCTGGACGTTAGGAAGTGATTCCCTTCGTCAGCCCAACTCAACGGCAATAAAGGGTTAACAGCACCTCTACGAATGGGGGCAGGGGGACAGAAGCGACTGGATTCATCATTCCGCCACTCGTCGTTCACCTTCCGTGCGCCCGAATGTCAGCGTGGAAGATCAGGCGCCCTCTAGCGTGACGCGGGTGGTCAAGCTCTCTGTTGTCGTGCCGTTCTACAACGTGCAGACATATGCCCTCGAAACACTGAGAAGCCTGCGGGCCAACGCCCGTGAGGACTTCGAGTTCCTCCTCGTGGACGACTGTTCGTCCGACGGAACTCCCGAAATACTCGAACGGGCGGAGCGTGATCTTCCAGGAGCGGTGCTCCTCAGACATGAGAAGAACGGCGGTCTGGCCACCGCGCGCAACACGGGCATCGACGCGGCCCGCGGCGAGTACGTGACCTTCCTGGACGGGGACGACTGGGCGGCGCCCGGCTACTACTCCCAGCTGGTGACCGCCGCCGAGGCCCTGGGCTGCGACTTCGTCCGTACGGATCATGTCCAGTTCACCGGCAGGGCCCGTACGGTCCACCGGGTCCCGGTCGGCCGGCGCGGCGAGGTCCTGAACCCGCGCGACGCGATCCTGCCCGCCCACCGCACCACGTCCGTCGACTACGCCTACGCGTGGGCGGGGATCTACCACCGCCGCATCGTCGACCGGGGCCTGGTGCACTTCACGCACGGGCTGCGCACCGCCGAGGACCGGCCGTGGATCTGGCGGCTGCACCGCGAGGCGGAGTCGTTCGCGGCCGTCGGGCTGCTCGGGGTGTTCTACCGGCGCGGGGTGGCGTCGTCGCTCACCCAGATCGGGGACGTACGCCAGCTCGACTTCATCCGGGCCTTCGACGAGGTGATCGAGGAGACGGCGAAGGACGCCGACGCCGACCGCTTCCTGTCCAAGGCCGTGCGCACCTATTGCGCGATCATCGCCCACCACCTGGGGGCGAAAGAGCGGTTCGAACCGGCGGTGGCGAAGAAGCTGCGTTCCCTGAGCGCCGCCGCCCTGAAACGGCTCCCCCAGGACATCTTGAAAGAAGCACTGGATTCGATGGACTTCGAGCGCTCGGAGCGGCTGCGCCGCCTGGGCAAGCGATCCATGTCGGCCGCGAAGGCGGCCGCGTGATGGTGACCTCGCCTTATGTGACCGGTGCGCGGGAGACGACGCAGATCTTCTGCGTCTCCACGCTGTACGGGGCCGCGACGCTGGCCGCCGCGATCGACGCGGGGCTCTTCCGCCCGGCCGGCCGCCGGCTGCTGGTCGTCAGCAACAACGCCGGTACGCCCGAACTCACCCCGTCCGTCAGTGACATGCCGGGCTTCGCGCGGCTGCGCGGCCGCTTCGACGACCTGGTGTCGTGGAACGAGACCATCGCGCCCTTCCACCCGGGCGTCTGGGAGCCGCGGCCCGACGACCTGCCGCTCTGGGAGCGCCATCTGCGGCTCGCGTGGCGGCTCGGTGACGACGACCTCCAGCTGATCGTGGAATCGATCCAGGTCAACCCGGCGCAGGCCATCGCGCAGATCCTCGGCGGCGCCTCGATGGAGGTGTACGCGGACGGTCTGATGAGTTACGGCCCCACCCGCTCCAAGATCGACCCGCTGATCGGCGGGCGGGTGCGCAGGCTGCTGCACCTCGATCTCGTCCCGGGGCTCACGCCCCGGCTCCTCACCGAGTTCGGCGTCGAGCCGGAGCTGGTGCCGACGGACGCGTTCGTCCGCGTGCTGGACGAACTCGCCGACGCGGAGGAGCAGTTCGAGACCCCGGCGGTCGCTCCCGCCCTGCTCCTGGGCCAGTACCTCTCGGCGCTCGGCATCCTCACCGAGCGCGAGGAGGAGGAGCTGCACGTACGGATGGTGAAGGGCGCGGCGGCCCTCGGGCACACCCGGGTGATCTTCAAGCCGCATCCGGCCGCGCCCGCGGTCTGGTCGCGGCTGCTGGAGAGCGAGGCGGAGAAGGCCGGGGTCGAACTGACCCTCCTCGACTCCCCCGTACTCGCCGAGGTGCTGTTCCGGCGGATCAAGCCCGCGCTGGTGGTGGGGTGTTTCTCCACGGCCCTGTTCACGGCGTCCGCGTTCTACGGCCTGCCGGTGGCGCGGGTCGGCACGGACATCCTGCTGGACCGGCTGGCCCCGTACCAGAACAGCAACCGGGTGCCGGTGACCATCGTGGACGCGCTGCTGCCGCCGCTGGACGACCGGGGCACCCACCGCCCGGACCCCCACCTGCCGGGGTTGCTGGCGGCCGTGGGCTTCGCGATGCAGCCGCAGATATACCCGGAGCTGCGGGGCGAGGCGGAGGCGTACCTCTCCCGGCACCTGGACGAGCGCACCTGGCGCTACTTCAAGCGGCGCCGGCTGACCGGGCTCGGCCTGCCGGGCGGGGTGCCGGCCCAGCTGGCGCGGCTGCCCCGCAACGCGACGGCGCGGCGGATGGTGCGCCGGGCCAAGAAGCTGCGCAGGACGGTCCTGCGCGGGGACTGAGTCCTGGGAGCCCCCGAGGAACAACTCCGGGCGCCGGGGGGGGGGGGCGCCCCCCCCCCCCCCCCCCCCCCGCCCCCCCGCCGCCGTCACGCTCCCAGGATCACCCGCAGGTCGGACGCGTTCGCCTGGGTGATCTTCCACAGCTCCTGCTGCCGGGCGTGCACGTCCGCCACGGACGCGGCGTGGTCGTCCAGCAGACCCACGGCCCGCTCGGTCAGCACCGCGCCGAGGTTCTTGTCGTGCACGGACACCCCCCACTCGGGCCGCCCGATGTCCGACAGGAAGTACGTCATCTTCGGGTGCGAGATCAGGCTGATGATCGGCGTCCCGCAGCCGAACGGGATCATTCCCGCGTGGCCGCGCATCCCGATGACCAGCTTCGTACGGGCGTACAGGTCCCTGATCTCGTCGTTCTCGAAGTCGTACATCGGGATCACCGGCAGCGAGATGCCGTGCTGGCGCCGCAGGTCGAACGCGATCTTCTCGTCGTCCAGCGAGTGCGCCACACACTTGACCTCCGCGTGCGCGCCCAGCGCCCGGATCGCCTTCGCCATCTCCGCCAGGAAGTGCGCGTAGTCGTGGCCGAAGCGCAGCCCGGCCCGGTCGTACGCGGCGTTGATCAGGATCGTGTTCTCGCGTACGGCGGGGTCGGTCCAGCCCTGGACCAGCTGGCGGGTGACCGTGGTCGGGCAGGGCTGGAAGCGCACCTTGTCCTGGAGCTCGGGCGGCAGCAGCGCCCTGACCTTCTCGATCGAGCCGTGGTTGCGGAGCCCGAAGAAGGCCGAGCGCTCGACGAGCCGGCGCACGCTGGAGTGGAAGCGCGCGGCCCGGTAGGACTGGCCGTCGAAGGCGTTGAAGCCGACCGCGTACACGACGATCGGTACGTCGATCCGGTTCAGGCGGTCGTCCGGTACGTTCCACTGCCAGCCGCTGTTACCGTTCGGCGCGGTGTCCGGGATGAACAGCCCGCCGCCGCCGATGACCAGTCCGCGCCGGGCGTTGACCCCCTCCAGCGCCTCCTCGTCGAAGAGCCGGTGGGCGTGCACCGAGTGCCAGCGGCGGTTTCCGGTGTCCTCGCCGAAGGTGAGCCGTACGGACTCCGGCAGCAGCTTGTCGCCCGCGTTGCCCTGCTGGGGCATGTAGAAGGCCACATGGGCCAGCTGGTCCTCGGGCGCGCCCTCGCGCTGGGCCGGCACCGTGGACGTACGGATCCGCATCAGCCGGTTCGCCCGGTGGGTGGGGTCGACCAGCAGCCCCTCCATCGCGTAGTCGCGCGCGGTGGTGTCGTCGTTGTGGATCCAGGCGATCTGGGCCAGCCGGGAGAAGGCGGTCGCCGCCCGGTTGGGGGCCGCGGTGGCCAGCAGCAGCTGCGCCTCGGCCTCCTCGTACCGGGACACGCTCATCAGCGCGTGGCCGTACACCTCGTGCGGCCAGGACGAGTCGACGGGGATGTGCACGGAGGACAGCACCCGCACGGCCTCCTCGAACTCGCCCGCGCCGATGTGCGCGAGGGCGACCCGGCGGGCGCTCTCCACGTCGCCGGTGCGCGCGACGTGCGGAGTGCCGTAGTGCACGAGCAGGTCGTGGTGGGTGGTGCCGCCGCGCCCCATGTACGCCGCGTGGAAGTCCGCGTCCGACAGCACGAACTCGCGCCAGCGGTCCTCGGCCTTGCCGTACCCCTGCTCACCACCCTGCCAGGGCTTGTGCCGGCCGGTGAAGTGCAGGATCGCCGTCTCGTCGGGCACCTCCAGGTCCCCGGAGAGCCGGCGCTTCACGAAGTTGAAGCGGGCGTCGAGCTGGACGAAGTCCCCGTCCAGGACGGCGTTGAGGATGCCCTGGTCGTGCTTGTCCAGCTCGTAGTCGCCCGAGCGGCCCGTGGCGTCGATCCGGGCGCAGAACTCGTCGCTCAGGTACTCCTTCTGGATGACCAGGAGTCCGCTGTTGAGCTTGTGCTGCCCGTAGAAGAACTGCGGGACGGCCGCGAGCCCGTCGCGCAGCTTCAGCAGGTCACCCAGCTCACCGAGGACCACCATGTCGGTGTCCAGGGTGATCACGGTGTCGTAGTCCCGGATACGGAACACGTCGAGGATGAAGTACGCCTTGCGCACCAGGTAGTTGTCCTGGTCGCCCTTGGCGTACGACTCGTAGCGCTCGGCGTCGACGCGGCGCAGGTCGATCCGCGGGTGCAGGGCCCGGATCTTGGCGACCGAGGCGGGGCGCAGCCCGTCGTGCAGGACGATGAAGTCCTCGCACACGCCCGGGTTGGAGAGCGCGAGGCTGCGCAGCAGCACCAGGAAACCGGGCAGGTAGTTCTCGTCCACGAAGCTGGCGAAGGCGATACGCCGCTTGCCGGTCAGCGCGTTGGTGGAGGTGTCGGCCGGGGCCACGCCGGAGAAGCTGGTGGTGGTCATCGCAGGGATATCCTCGTGTCGTTCACGCTCTGGGCACGCTCCATGACCCACGCCTTCTCGGTGGTGTACTCGTGTACGGAGGTGATGGGCATGCGCATCGCCTCCTGGAGCCGGTACGCACCGCTCTCGTAGAAGTCGAAGCCGATCAGGTCGAGGCGCGGGCTGACGTCCAGGAAATCCAGCAGCCAGAGCATATTGAAGCCGCTGGTGGGGATGGACGGCCAGACGCTCGCGCCGATCTGGCCGATGTTGCGCAGCGGCCAGCGCAGCGACTCGTCGCCCAGGTACGTCTGCGCGCCGGGGACCAGGCGGTTGCGCACGGAGTGCTTCCAGTCGCCCGAGATCCCGCCGAAGATCAGCCGCGTGGTGACCTTCTGGTCCCAGTTGAAGCTGTGCTTGTGGATCGAGACGTGGATGTCGGTGCGCTTGCCGGTGGCCGGGGCGTCGATCTTGTACGAGTTGAAGCGGACGACCAGGTCGTAGTCGTCGATCTCCCGGCCGATCGAACCGCGGCCGACGCTCTGGGAGTTGGCGATCAGGCAGATGGACTTGCCGGCGATCTGGTTGCGGAACTCGCCGAGGCTGAGCCACTCGACACCGCCGTAGGTGGGGTCGGCGACCGGGCCGCGCATGCGGTTCCTGCGCTGTTCGGCGTAGAGGCCGACGAGGTCGCGCAGCTCGGATGCGTCCCCGCCGTTCACCGAGATCCGCAGGTCGAGGTAGTGCGCGAGCGCGTCCTGGAGGTCGGGCACCGGGGTGCCGTCGCCGGCCATGGTGAGCAGGGCGCCGATGAGCCGCAGCTCGGCCTGCTCCCAGTCGCCGCGGTCGTGCAGGACCAGGCCCTCGGCCCAGGTGTCGGTGGGCAGGCCGTGCGAGTACAGCGCGGACCGGGGGCGCTCGCTCTTCAGCTGCGCCAGCAGCTGCGCCTGGTACTGGCGGCCGGTGCGCAGGCCCGCGGTCCTGGTCGCGACGCCGAACCCGTCCTCCTCGGTGAGCGCGAGGTAGCGGTCGTACGCCTCGATGGCGGCGGACTCGTTGCCGAACGCCTCCAGCGTCCTGGCGCGCAGGCGCCATCCGGCGCGCGAGTTCTTGCGCTGGGTCAGCACGGTGTCGCTGATGAGGAGGGCGAGCTTCAGCTCGTCGTCGTACTTGCACTCCAGCGCCTTGTTGCCGACGGCGAGCAGCGCGTCGAGCAGGTCCCCGCCGAGGGCCGGTCCCGAGACGCCGACGGCGCTGGTGCCGCGGCGCAGCAGGGCGGCGGCGGCGCTGCCGGCCGACGAGGCGCGGGCGGGCGTGCCGGACTCCGCGAGGGCGTGGGTGGCGAGCGCGTGCCGGAGCTTCTCGGCGAGCTCCGTGCGCCGCCGGTCGAGGCCGGCGACCAGCTTGCCGCTGTGGACGGCGCAGGCACGGAGGCACTCGTCCAGCTCGGTCGGCCTGATCCGGGCCTGGTCTGCGGTGCCGTCGGGTGCGACGACCGGGGTCTCCGAGCTGCGCACCCTCGGCCATCTGTTGCGGGCCATTGTCATCCTGCTCCAAGCGTCTGCTGTCCCGCTGACAGATGGCGGGTCGGCGACACGTTAGGAAACGTGGACGACCCTTGGGTGAACTGGGCCCGTCGGCGGGGCAAACGAGACGATCCGGAGTGGAAATAACAGGGCGCCCGGCCCGGTGACCGGAGGTGGGGGAGGTTGCCCGGCAGGAGACCGACAGGTACCTTGCACTGCATGGTACCTGTCGGTGGGACACGCCCCGGAGTCAGCCAACTCCGGCGCGGGGTGCTCCAGTTCTGCGTCCTCGCGCTGCTCCGCGACGGTGAGAAGTATGCCTTCGAGCTGGTCAGGGAGTTGTGTGACGCCCATGGGCTGGTCACCAGCGAAGGCACGATCTATCCGCTCCTGTCCCGCCTCCGCAAGGAGGAGTGGGTGAGCACCTCCTGGCGCGAGTCCGAGACGGGGCCGCCGCGCCGCTACTACTCGCTGACCTCCACCGGCCACCGGGCGCTGGCGGACTTCGCCGCCGAGTGGGCGCCCTTCCGGACCGCCGTGGACCAACTGCTGGAGACCGGGGAGAAGCACGGATGACGTCTGTACGGAATCAGCTCATCGCGGAGTACCTGCAACGCCTCGACACCGCGTCGGCGTTCCTGTCGGCGGACCGCCGCACGGAGCTGGGGCAGGAGATCCGGGAGCACATCGACGCGGCGATGGACGAGGTGGAGAACCTCGACGCGGAGGCGGTACGCGGCATCCTGGCGCGGCTGGGGCCGCCCGCGGAGATCGTCGCGGCGGAGCTGGGGACCAGGTCGACGGGCTCGATCCCGGTCCCGGTGGTGGAGTCGGCCGGTCCGGCCCCGGTCCCGGTGGTGGAGGGGACGGGGGAAGGGGAAGTACGGGGATCCGGCCACAGGACGCTGCTGCTCGGCTGCGCGGCCACAGCCGTCGTCCTCTTCGGTCTCATCGGTGCCTTCGCCATGTTCGGCACGGTCAGCCAGGACTCCGGCCCTGCCCCGTCGGCCCCGAACGGCCGGACCGCGACCCCGCCGGTGCTCGTAACCCCCACGGGGACCGACTCCCCGCCGTCCGACTCCCCGCCGTCCGCCTTCACCGCGAACCCCACGGCCACCACCCCATGACCCGGCCCTGACGGACGGGCCTACGCGCTGCTCACCGTGAGCTTCACGGCGAAGCCCAGGAACAGGGCGCCCGCCGCGGTCGTCGCGCCCGCCGAGAGGCGCTTGCGGCGGCGGAAGGCGGCGGCGAGCCGTGTGCCGCCGAAGATCAGGGCCGAGAGGTAGAGCGCGCTGGCGACGTTCGCGAGGACGCCCAGCAGGACGAACGACAGGGCCGGGTGCGCGTAGCCCGGGTCGACGAACTGCACGAAGAAGGAGATGAAGAAGAGGATCGCCTTGGGGTTGAACAGGCTTATCAGCAGGGCCCTGCGGTACGGGCGCTCCACCGCCTCCGGAGCCGTACCGGCACCGCCCGCCTCGTCCCGCTCCCCCGCCGCCCCCGCCGCCCCCTCGCCGGCCCCCTCGTGGCGGCTCCTCCACAGCGACCGGGCCGCGCGCAGCATCCCGACCGCCAGCCAGGTCAGATACCCGGCGCCCGCGTACTTCACGATCCCGAAGAGCAGCGGGTTGCCCTGGAGCAGCGAGGCGACCCCCGCGGCGGACAGCACCATGAGCACGGTGTCGCCGCACCAGACGCCCATGGCCGCCCGGTACCCGACGCGGACCCCGCGCCGGGCCGCGACGGAGAGGACGTACAGCGAATTCGGTCCTGGCAGCAGGACGATCAGCACAAGGCCGACGAGATAGGTCGGCAGATCCGTGACACCCAACATGGGCGCGAGTCTCGCAGACCGGTTCGTACGCACGCATCCGGGTTCGCGGCGACCGCGCGTACCCGGTCAGAAGCCCCGGTCAGAAGCCGGACGCCGGACGTCAGAAGGTGTCCGTCGGCACGTACGTCCCCCACACCTCCCGCAGCGCCCCGCACACCTCCCCCACCGTCGCCCGCGCCTTGAGGGCCTCCTTCATCGGGTACAGCACGTTGTCCGTGCCCGCCGCCGCGCGCCGCAGGTCCGCGAGCGCCACCGCCACGGCCGCGCCGTCGCGTTCCGCCCGCAGCCGCGCCAGCCGCGCCGCCTGCCGGGCCTCGATCCGCGGGTCGACGCGCAGGGGTTCGTACGGCGCCTCGTCCGTCCCCGGCTCCAGGGTGTGGCGGTTGACCCCCACCACGACCCGCTCGCCGCTCTCGGTCCGCCGGGCCACCTCGTACGCGCTGCGCTCGATCTCCGCCTTCTGGAAGCCGCGTTCGACCGCCCCGACCGCCCCGCCCAGATCCTCGACCCGGGTCATCAGCGCCACCGCCGCCGCCTCCACCTCGTCCGTCATCGCCTCCACGGCGTACGAACCGGCGAAGGGATCGACGGTCGCGGTGAGGTCCGTCTCGTACGCCAGCACCTGCTGGGTACGGAGCGCGAGGCGCGCGGCGCGCTCGGTGGGGAGGCCGATGGCCTCGTCGTAGGAGTTCGTGTGCAGGGACTGGGTGCCGCCGAGGACCGCCGCCAGGCCCTGGACGGTGACCCGTACCAGATTGATCTCCGGCTGCTGGGCGGTGAGTTGGACCCCGGCCGTCTGGGTGTGGAAGCGGAGCATCTGCGACTTCGGGTCCTTCGCGCCGAACTCGTCGCGCATGGTCCGCGCCCAGATCCGCCGGGCGGCCCGGAACTTGGCGACCTCTTCGAGCAGCGTCGTCCGCGAGACGAAGAAGAACGAGAGCCGGGGCGCGACCTCGTCGATGTCCATTCCGGCGGCGAGAGCGGTCCGTACGTACGCGATGCCGTCGGCGAGGGTGAACGCGATCTCCTGCACGGGCGAGGCGCCGGCCTCCGCCATGTGGTAGCCGGAGATCGAGATGGTGTTCCACCGGGGCATTTCCGTACGGCAGTACGTGAAGATGTCCGCGACCAGCCGAAGGGAGGGTTCCGGCGGAAAGATGTAGGTGCCGCGGGCGATGTATTCCTTGAGCACGTCGTTCTGGATCGTGCCCGTCAGGGCGCTTCCCGGAATTCCCTTTTCCGCGGCGACGAGCTGGTACATCAGCAGCAGCAGCGCGGCGGGCGCGTTGATCGTCATCGAGGTGGAGACCTGGTCGAGGGGGATGCCGTCGAACAGCACCCGCATGTCGTCGACCGAGTCGACGGCGACCCCGACCTTCCCGACCTCACCGCTCGCCAGGGGCGCGTCGCTGTCGTGGCCCATCTGGGTCGGCAGGTCGAAGGCGACGGAGAGGCCGGTCGTACCGTGCGCGATGAGCTGCCGGTAGCGCGCGTTGGACTCGGCGGCGGTGCCGAACCCGGCGTACTGGCGCATCGTCCAGGGCCGGCCGGTGTACATCGTCGGGCGGATGCCCCGGGTGAAGGGGTACGAGCCGGGCGCGCCGAGCTTCTCGGCGGGGTCCCAGCCGTCGAGGGCGGCGGGGCCGTAGACGGGCTCGATGGGCAGACCGCTCTCGGTGGAACGGGCGGGGTGGGGGTCGGGTGCCATGGTCCGGGGCCTCTGTGTCCGTATGAGTGCTGTCCGCCCCCATGATCGGCGCTGGGAGGCAAACATCGGGGCCCGCCATGCCCGGAATCTTCCGGGGGCCAGGGACCGCGCCGGGTGTGAAGCGGTTTCTTTCCGGGGAGTTGCCACTGGAATTCATGACTCAGAGGGAGAAACAGGGGAGCGAAGATGCTCAGGACCTCCGCACTGCGCAGAGGGCTCGCGGCGGCGGCCGTGCTGGCCGTGGGTGTCGGCTGTACGGCGCAGCCGACCGACGGCCGGCCGGCCGGTGCTGACGGCAAGTCGGGCGGCGGCGCGGGGGCGGTTGCCACTCCCGGGGCCGGATCCGGTACGTCGTTGCCCTCCGCGCCGCCCAGGCCGTCGAAGAACCCCGCCGCCCGGCCGACCGCGGCGCCGTCCCCTTCCGGTTCCGTATCGCCTTCCGCCTCCGCCTCCGCCTCCGCCTCCGCTCGTACGCCGTCCTCCGCCCGTACCCCTTCGCCCGGCGCGGCGAAGCCGAGGACGGTGATGGCGAGCGGGGCCGAGAGCGACCAGGTGCGCGAACTCCAGGCGAGGCTGCGGCAGATCGGCCACTTCGACCGCACGCCGACGGGCTACTACGGCACGCTCACCGCCACGGCCGTCTCGTCCTTCCAGGGCAAGCGCGGACTGTCCCGTACGGGCACGACGGACAGCGTCACCTGGCAGAAACTGCTCACGATGACGCGGAAGCCGACCGGCGCCGAACTGTGGCCGCCGACGGAACGGCCGGTCGCGGAGCCCGATCCCCGGTGTCTGAAGGGGCGGGTGCTGTGCATCAGCAAGAACAGCCGCACGCTGTCGTGGATGGTCGACGGGACGAGAGTGTCGACGATGGATGTGCGCTTCGGTTCGGAGTACACGCCGACGCGCGAGGGCACGTTCACGGTGTACTGGAAGTCCCGGCACCACGTCTCGACGCTGTACGACACCGCGATGCCGTACGCGATGTTCTTCAGCGGCGGCCAGGCGGTCCACTACTCGGCGGACTTCGCGGCCAGGGGCTACAGCGGCGCGTCACACGGCTGCGTCAACGTCCGGGACGAGGCAAAGATCGCGGACCTCTTCGTCGAGGTCAAAACAGGCGACAAGGTAGTCATCTACTGGTAGTCCCGCACACCACCGCGCAGTGACCGCAACCATCAATTGAGCAACCCCCACCCACAGCAACCACATCCGCGAGAGCGGCGCCGGCTTAGGCGCGAAAGGGGCTCGCCGGCTTAGGCGCAAAGTGAGTGGCGCGGGGGGGGCCGGGGGGGCGGGGGCCCCCCCCCCCCCCGCCCGGGGCGGGGGGGGGGGGGGGGCGGGGGCCGCCGTTGCCGGGCGCAGTGCCCTAGGCGCACCGACGACTTGGCCGGGGCGCGCGCGAACAGCA
>NZ_JBIUXU010000008.1:0-411462 GCF_044744165.1 Streptomyces sp. NPDC087420 | reverse complement strand
ATTGTGCCAACCCCCCCCCCCCACCACCCCCACCCGCGAGTGGGGCCCCGGTTTCGGCGCTATGGGGGCCCGCGGGTTTTGGCCAAAGGGGTGGGGGGGGGGGGGGGGGGGGGCACGGGGCCCCCCCCGCGCCGATGCGCTGAGCCGAAGGTACGGGGGGAACCCCGGCTCGTTGCGCGGCCGATGACCAGTCGGCTCACCTAGTACTGCGCCGGGGCGCGCGAAAACGTCACACCTGATCGTTGATCAGGAGAACGTGCAGGTCAGAGCTGTTCGGAAGGGGCCGGCGTCTCCGAGGGGATCGAGGTGGGGGTGGGGGTGGCGGACGGGTCCGCGGGTGTCTCGGGAGGTTCGGGCGGCGGAGTGGGCGAGCCGGGGCCCAACGTCGGTGGGTGCGTGGGGACGTGGGGTTCGTACGGATGGACGGTGGGCTCGCCCGGCGCACCGTCGACGGGACCGCCGCCGTTGCCGTTGCCGTTTCCCTGGCCGTTGCCGTCGCCGGCACCGCCGCCTTCTCCCGTACCGCTGCCGGTCTTGCCGCCACCGTCCGCGTTGCCGCCGCCGTCCCTCGCGGCCTTGACCTCCAGCAGCCAGTCGCAGAAGCGCCGGGCCTGCGCGGGGTTCTTGGCGGCCCGGTCCAGCTGGTCCTTGCGCGCCTGGTCGATCTCACCGTCGCGGTAGGCGAGGCAGGCGGCGACCGTCCTGCTGTACCAGGCGGAATCCTCGACGCGAGGGGCTCCCACGGACCAGTCGTGATGCTTGCCCACCGGGCCGATCGGTTCCTCCGCGCCCTCGCCGCTGTGGGTGCTCTCGCCCTCCGCCTCCGCGGTGGCGACGCCTTGGGACATCGAGGCCTCGGGGGTGGTCGGGCCGGAACCGCCGCCCATCGCGCCGGCGCCGTCGGACCGGCCGGAGGCGAGCGGGTGGGGCGACTCCGGCGACTCCGCTTCCGATTCCGCCTGGCCCCAGTGCCGGCCGCTGCCGGGATCGGCGTGCAGTACGCCCCCGCCGTCCGCCAGGGCCATCCCGCCCAGGGCGCAGGCGGCGAGGGTCGCGACGAGGCTCATCCGCAGGGGGCCGCCGTACCGCACCCCGCGTTCGGGTCCGGACACGGGAGCCAGCCGTACCGTCGGCCCCGGCAGATCCTGAACCGCCGCGCCTCCGAGGGACGGCTCGGCCCCGGCGGACGCCTCGGCCCCGAGCGCCGGACCGGGGCCGGGGCGGGAAGCGGCACGCGGCCCGACCGCGCCGGCGCCGCCCGCCCGCGCCGCGGCGGCCCGGCGGTACGCGGCCAGCGCGGCGGCCTCCCCGGGGAGTTCGGCATCGTTTGCGTACGTGACGTCCGCCATGTCCCGCAGGGTGTCGGAAAGCCGTTTCGCTCTGACCTCATCGAGGCCGTCTACCGCCTCGACCCGCTCACCGCGCAGGAGTCTTTCCGCCACGTCCTTGTCGAGCCACTGGTCACGCCCGTCGGCCATCACATGTCTTTCAGCGTCCGCAGGCGCGAATGCGTCACACCCGCGGACGCCGCAGCTCCCGTCCGTTTGCCGCGCTGCGGCGGGACGATACCGAGCCCCGCGCTCTGACCTGCGGCGCCGCGCCCGGTCGTACGGGTGGCGGCACCGATCGCGCCGTCGGCCGTGGCACCGCTCCGGGGGTAAGCGGTTTCTGCGACGGGTTCACAACGCCGCCCGCCGACCGCGCCACCACCCCCACCCTCGCCCCGCCCTCGCCCCACCAACTCGTCGATGCCGTCGGCCTCCTCGGCGCCCAGCAGTTCGGCGAGCCGCTTGAGCCCGCGGTGCGCGGCGGTCCGTACGGCCCCGGGCCGCTTGCCGAGGGTCAGGGCGGCGCTCTTCGCGTCGAGCCCGACAACAACCCGCAGCACCACGGCCTCGGCCTGGTCCTGGGGAAGTTGGGCGATGAGGGCCATCGTCCGGCCGGTGGACAGGGCTTCCATCGCCTCGTCCGCGGTGTCCGACTCGGCGGGCTGCCCGGTCAGTTCCGTCTCGTCCCCGCCGACGGCGGGCCGGCGGCCGCGCATCCGGATGTGGTCGAGGGCGCGGTTACGGGCGATCCTGGCGGCCCAGCCGCGGAAACGGTCGGCGTCACCGTCGAAACGGTCGAGGTCGCGGGCGATCTGGAGCCAGGCCTCGGACGTCACGTCCTCGGCGTCGAGATCGCCGACGAGCGTGCGTATGTAGCCCAGCAACCGCGGGTGCACGGCGCGGTACACAGTACGGAAGGCGTTCTCGTCCCCGTCCTGTGCCGCGAGCACCGCGGTGGTCAGCTCCGCGTCGTCCCCCAGCACTCCCACAACCTGTCCTGAAATCGCGGCCGGTCATCACCGCGTCGACCCACGCTGTGCGGCACGCTACGGCCTGCCCGGGGCCCGCGTCCATAACTTGTACAACCTGCAACAACTTCCTGGCGGTATGCGGTGTGACAGAAAACGCACCCATGGCGCTGGTAGGAGTACGGGGCCGTGCTGCGGCTCCGCGGACGACGGCCGGGGCCTCTCCTGTGGGGGGTGGCGGTCCCGGTCGTCGTTCCGGCAGATCCTCCGGCGTCCCCTACAGGTCCGCTCGCCCTCCCAGGTCCTCGCCGGCCTCGCGCAGAGCGCGGACTTCCTGGACCGCCTCCGCGAGGTTCCGCATG
Source organism: Streptomyces sp. NPDC087420 (assembly GCF_044744165.1). Lineage (NCBI taxonomy): Bacteria > Bacillati > Actinomycetota > Actinomycetes > Kitasatosporales > Streptomycetaceae > Streptomyces > Streptomyces sp. NPDC087420. Next base: position 408,804 of record NZ_JBIUXU010000008.1, on the reverse strand, counting down.
ACGTCGCTTCCCGCCCGGTTCGCCAGCGGGCGTGCTACACCTTCCTTCGCTGCCAGGGACGGCAGCATGCCGAACACCTCCTGGGCGCGCCGTGCGACCTCCAGCAGATTCCTCGTCAGGAGATCCGCTTTGTCGACCAATTCCCCCAAGCTGATTTCGGAATGTCCGGGAACAGGCACAGCGGGTGCTGGTACCGGCCCAGAAGGATGGCTCTGCTCACCGGCCGACTCGACTGTTTCCGACATGGCCGGAAACGGTAAGGCGAGTGCGGATGGACTCGATCCGTTCGCGGGCACCACCAACGGTGAGCGCTCCGAAGGCGCGGGCGCACTCTGATCCTCGTTGGTGCCTCCGCCGGACGGCGGCCGCGGCGGGGGGGAATTCTGACTCTGCCGGGGTGCGGGGACCTTCTGCTGTCGCTTTCCGGACTCCTTCGGGAATTCTCGGTCGAACCAGGCTGTGTTCATATCCTCGATGAGCAAATTTCCGGAACGGCTGACCCGACGAGGCTTTCGGTCCCCGTCGTTCATGGCGTCGGCCAGTTCGCGGAGCAATGCCACAGCCATGCCCCGGTTGTTCCGCAGGGCGTTGAGGTGGTTCTTCACCGTACGCCGGACGCGCGCGGCTTTGGCTCCGTCGTCGTCATCCGTCTTTTGGCCGGCCAGTGACCCTCGATCGGCATCGATGATGTCGAAAGCAGCCAGCCAGTGCGCGGCCCTGTAGGCCACCAGCTCTTCGAATGCCTCGTCGTCCGAATCCGCAGCGGCCAGCAGCTCCCTCAGCGGACGCCCGGAGAATTCGAGCCCGGCCCGGACGCTCCCGGCGTTGAACACCTCCGCGATACGCGGATTCCAGGGGGCTGGGTAACTCTCCGAGGTGAGAGCGGACCACGCGCGGGCCCGCCTGTTGATCTCCGGACTACTGAGCTGCGACGGAGGAGATTCACTGAGAGCGCGACGGAGTAACAGTTTCTTGTGCGGATCGGACGGAAAAAGCTCTCGCAGGATCATCATGGAGCGGAGGTCTCGAAGCTCCGCGATCGTGGCGTCCTCCGGGAGAGAAGGCAGGTCCGTGATGGGCGCCAGTCCCGAGAGGATTTGAGATTCCTTCTCATCGAGTACCCCCTCGGCCACGTACACACCGAGCACGCTGCGTCCCAGAGCCCGGCCGCGATCGTTGGGAACGAACTCAAGAGGCGGGTGAACGTGGTCACGACGATTGCTCATCTGCACGATCCGGTAGATCCGCTCCGGCGTTGGTGAGCCAATCACTAGATGAGCTGATACGACGGCCACGTTTGTCGCGCGCCGCGCAGCGTCTTCCTCGTCGCCGTCACGCTCTGCCGCCGCACGCTCCCGGTTGAGGCGTTCCGACAGCTTGCCGAGCCAGGTATGAGCGTCGAAGAAGATCTCGTCACCGCTCAAACCCAGTTTTGTCGCCGGGACACCGGCCAGAACCTCAGCGGACGTCAGCCCGAAAATGTCCTGGCGCCGCTTGGTGCGGTTATTTCCGCGAACGGCCATCCAGCCCACGTACTCGGCAGGGTATGCGGGGTTTCCGTCATCGTTGAGCGGAGGCTCTTCTTGGAGGCGGTGGAGTTGAGGGAGAAACATACCTGGTTCTTGTTGACCATTGAGGACCAGGTCCTCCTTCAAATCATAGGAGCGCAGACCATCTCGCCGGTCCAGCTCGTCGGACGCCTCTTCCACGTTTGCCATCAGCCACTCGCGAGTGGGGGAATAGCTCATCAGGGCCGCATAGGACTGGCCGTTTACATCTTTTCCCTCTCGAGCCCAAGGGAACACCCTGGTAAGTGAACGCTGAGTCCTACTGCCAACTGCGGGGTCTGCTGTAGAGTGCCAGAGGGAACTGATTCGCTCGTTGTGTTCCCAGACGATTCCGGCCACCCCATGCAAGTGGACCTCGACCATCAGCATTTCGCCCGCGTCGGTTCGCACTCTTCGCAGGGCTCCTTCTCGGAGCGTGCGGTCGCCGGGAGCGTTCTGGTCGGTCAGGGTGCCTTCTGGATCGACCAAGAAAACGGCGGCGTTCTCCAGAGCCGCGCGCGGTGTATTGACGCCGGGTGTGGCTAGGGCAGCATCGACCCAAACACGTTGCCGTTCCGCCGAAACCGGGGAGGGGAAAGGGTCAGTCTTTGCGGGGTAGTTCACCCAAGTGCCTCTTTCGCTCATTCTGCGGCGTTTGGAAATCCCACCCTGCCACAGCTTTAAGCCCGCCCAGAGCCAAAAAGAGCCAACGATCATAATATTTCATTATCGATCACCGATGGCACTCAAGTGTCGAAAAATATACGTCTGGGTTCTGGTTAGAAAAACGAATACGCGCCGATTAGCGAGACAGGGCCACCATGGGGCCATCTCGAAAATCTCTTCGATACGCGAAATCCTCAATTAAAGTTGACCGGGATCTATCTTTGCGATAGAGGAATCACGGAGGCGCGAGGGCGCCAACGCCGGTCCCGCGCGACATACTCCTCGACCCCGATGCGCGGCGCGCGTCGGGTCAGCCGCGGGACCTGGCTCGGCGGGAGACGACCGCGCGCAGCACTCGCTGGCCTTCTGTCGACAGGTCCATGACGTGGCGCAGGGCCGCCGGGTCCGTGGTGTCGGCGAGGATTTCCAGGATGCGGATCTGGCGGCGCAGTTCGCCCGCGACGAGGGGGCCGACGCCGTCGAGGGCCGGGTCCGTACCGTCGCCGTCCGCGCCCGTGCCGTCCTCGCGGCAGCGGGCCAGGCGTTCCTCGGCGGCGGCGCTCACGTTCTCGCCCACCACGTCGAAGCGCTGGTGGATCTCCAGCGCGACCACGGAGCAGGTGTCGGCCCAGGTGCGCAGCGACTCGATCCCCCAGTCCGAGGGCGCGGAACCGAGCATGGTCCGTACGAGCACGGTGGCGACGTTCGGCGTGGCCCCGGCATCGAGGGCCTGGTCCAGGACGTCCCTGGTCTCGGTCAGCCGCGCGGACCAGTCCCCCTCGCCGCTGACGATGCCCGCCCACAGCGGTCGCAGGGTGTCCGGCTCCTCGGCGAGCAGGGGAAGACACCGGTCGAGGCAGGCGAGCCCGCTCGCGGCCAGGCCGCGCTCATCGGCTTGTGCGATCAGCTTCACCAGGCTCATGTACGTCTCCCGTCGTGGACGCGGTACTGACCACTGCTGCCCAGTACTGCGCCGAACGGCTGGAATACGTCACCCTGGAGTCTGGGGAGTCGGGGTGTTATGACAGTAAGTTCTGTTATGTCCGCACCCCTTGGCGGGGTGTACGGGCGGAGGAACGATTCGGCGCCGTACGAATCCGGCCGGGCCCGGCCGCCCCCTCAGCCCGTGCCCACCTGACCCGCCAGCGTCTTGAACCCGTTCCAGCTCAGCGCCGGCCGCACCGGGTTCCACACCTTCTGCGCCACCGCGTTCAGCGGCAGCCTGATGCCCCGCGCCACCTGGTCCTGCGTCTGCGCGTTGGGGAAGTCCCCCCAGATCGCGAGCAGTCCGCCCAGGATCTGCTTCGAGAACCGCGCCGGCACCGCCGTGGTCCCCCGCAGGACGAACGGGGTCCACTCCTCGTAGATCCGCTGCCCCGTCGGGTAGATGAAGTTGTTCGGCTGGCCCAGCACGTAATACAGGTATTCGTCGTTGAAGTTGACGAGCTTGCGCCCGGCGTTCAGGTAGTCCAGCGGCGGGCGCGCCCCGATCTCGCGGCCCGTCCAGTACTGGACCTCCAGATTCGGGTTCGCCTGTACGACTCCGCCGCTGAAGATGCCGTCGTTCCACACCCGCAGCGTGCGCTTGAAGGGGGCCATCACGGCGGCCCGGTCGTTCGTCCAGCCGGTCGTCAGGTCCTGGACGCGCGCGTTCGCGCCGAACCGCTGCCGGGCGGCGGTGGCCAGATTCGGGAACGACGCCTGGGGGTTCGAGACCATCAGCGCCGGGTATTCGTCCGCGCCGAGGTTCCAGATCTTCCCCTTGAAGAGCCCGGCGTACTCCCGCAGCAGGTCGTCGATGATCCGCGCGGACGCGGTCTGCGCGATGTCGATGGCCCCGCGCGCGGCCACCCCGTTGACGTTGCGCAGCTGGAGCGAGGGGTGCGGGGCGATCACCGCGCCGAGGTGGCCCGGGTTGTCGATCTCCGGGACGACGGTGATGTGCAGCCGGGCGGCGAGGGCGAGGATCCGCTGGACCTGGCCCTTGGTCAGGTGTTGCGCGGAGACGATCTCGGGGTGCGTGGTGGAGGCGATCCGGAAGCCCTGGTCGTCCGAGAAGTGCAGGCCCAGCTGGTTGAGCTTGAGGTCCGCCATCTCGCGCAGCCGGTCCTCGATCCAGCCCACGGTGTAGAACTTCCGCGCGATGTCGACGTTCAGCCCGCGCTGGGCGCGGTCGGGCCGGTCCCGTACGACCCCTTCCGGCATCGCGCCGCTCGCGCGTACCGACTGCTTGAGGGTGCGGGTGCCGTAGAACACCCCGGCCTGGCCGGGACCGGTGATCCGGACCTGGTTGTTCCGTACGGTCGCGGTGTACGACTCCGCCGCGCCCTTGCCCGACACGGCGAGGACGACGTCGCCGGAACGGGCGGCGACCGCGCCCCGGTAGCCGATCTTGAGTTCCTGGGCGATCAGGCGGCCCTCGTCGGCCAGTCCGGCGCTCGCGCGGCCGGTGGCGATGACCACCCCGCTCTTCGCGCCGGGCCGCCAGCCGGGTCCGCGGGCCGCATCGTGCGACCGGACGGAGGGGATGACGCGGGGCGCCGAGGAGAGCGCGAAGGTACGGGAGGGGGACGGCGGGGCCGTGGAGCTGGCGGAGGTGCGTTCCACGGACGAGGAAGAGGAGGCGGCGGACGGGGAGGGCGCCGACGCCGACGGCGTACGGGCCCCGGAGGACGAACCGGAGCCTGAGCTGCCGGAGCCGCAGCCCGCCACGGTGACGGCAGCGACCGATACCGCCACGCCGGCGGCCAGGGCGCCGCGCTTCCTCCGTATCGACGGAACCGACCGGGCCGACCGCGCCGACCGGGCCGGCCGCGCGAACCGCGCCATTCGCGCTATCCGTATCATCCGAAAACCTCCCGCTTTGGCCAGATCTAAGCCGAAGGTCCCACGGTGGCGTCCATCACGCGCGCCGAAACTCTTCCTTCCGAGTGAAAATCGCGCATCCGTCCCACTCTTCGCACCGGCCGTCGATAGCGTGGGGGCACATCCCCCACTTCCACTTCACGCCCCTCCCGCACAACCACCGCGCCCTTTCGTACGTCTGTCTCTACGACCTGTTTCTCGCTGACCGTCTCCCCACGCCCGACCCCGCTCTCCCCGCACCCGCCCTTGCCTCTGCTCATGCGTATGCCGTCAGGCCGCCCGCCTCCAGGCCGCGTTCGAGGAGCCCACGCTGTCCAGCGCATCCCACGCCGGCCCCCGCGACGACCTCCACCGGTTCAACGCCGCCCCGGCCGGTGACGCCGAAGCCGCCCTGCTCACCTGCTGCGGAAATCGCCGGTGGGCCCAGCGGCTCGCCGCCCACCGCCCCTATCCGGACCTCGACGCCCTGTTCGCGGCGGCCGACGAGGCCAGTTACGACCTCTCGCACGCCGACCTGACCGAGGCGCTCGCCGCCGAGTCGTCGCCCGGCCCGCTCCACAGCGCGCCCCCGGCCGCGCGCACCGCCCTGCGCGCCGCGCACGCCGCGTACGAGAGCAGCTTCGGGCACGCGTTTGTCATCAGCCTCGACGGATACGCCCCCGAGGAGCGCCTCGACCAGGTCCTGAGCGGGATCCGTACGCGCCTGTCCCACGACCCCGACCACGAACGGGCCGTGTCGGCCGATGAATTGCGCCGGCTCGTACGGTCCCGAATTGCGGCGCTGATCGCCCGGCCGCGGGAATCCAGCGAGAATGTGCATACAGTATCCAATAAATCGGCCTGCCCCGATAGCCCGTCCGTGGCCGTTTGATTGGGTGTTTGATCACACCTGCGCACCCCGGGCGAGGACACGGAAAATACGTCGCTACGATGGCCGGGGCCGGTGGACCGTACCCGGCCGGGTACGACCGACACCACTGTGCTTGATTGAGTAGAAGATGGCGGCCGGCCCCGATCCTTGCTCCCGGAGGGTTTTTCCGTGCCGGCTGGAACGCTGTACCGCGGCCGGGAAGGAATGTGGTCCTGGGTGGCTCATCGAGTCACCGGCGTCCTCATCTTCTTCTTCCTGTTCGTACACGTGCTGGACACCTCGCTCGTCCGTGTCTCCCCGGAGGCGTACGACGACGTCGTGGCCACCTATAAGAACCCGGTCGTCGCGCTGCTCGAGTACGGCCTCGTGGCCGCCATTCTCTTCCACGCGCTCAACGGCCTGCGCGTCATCGCCGTGGACTTCTGGTCCAAGGGCCCCCGTTACCAGAAGCAGATGCTCTGGACCGCCGTCGGCATCTGGGTGGTCCTGATGGTGGGCGCCCTCTATCCCGTGCTCGGCCATGCCGTACGCGAAGTCTTCGGGAGTGCCACCCATGTCAGCTGACACCACCGCCTCGATCAGTCCCGTCGAGGGCGCGAGCCTGTACGACGCCGACAACCCGGCGCCGCTCATCGAGGCCCCGCGCCAGCGCACCGGGAAGACCCCCAAGTCGACCCGCGGCAACTTCGAGATGGCCGCGTGGCTCTTCATGCGGCTGTCCGGCGTCGTGCTGGTCGTCCTGGTCATCGGCCACCTGGTCATCCAGCTCGTCCTGGACGGCGGGGTGACCAAGATCGGCTTCGCGTTCGTCGCCGGTCGCTGGGCGTCCCCGTTCTGGCAGATCTGGGACCTGCTGATGCTGTGGCTGGCGATGCTGCACGGCGGGAACGGCCTGCGCACCGTCATCAACGACTACGCGGAGCGCACGACCACGCGCCTGTGGCTCAAGGGCCTCCTGTACACCGCGACGGTGTTCACCATCTTCCTCGGCTCGCTGGTGATCTTCACCTTCGACCCGAACATCCGTTAAACCGGGGCTGACGAGACTCTCATGAAGATCCATAAGTACGACACAGTCATCGTCGGCGCCGGTGGCGCCGGTATGCGCGCGGCCATCGAGTCGACCAAGCGCAGCCGTACCGCCGTGCTGACGAAGCTCTATCCCACCCGCTCCCACACGGGCGCGGCGCAGGGCGGCATGGCCGCCGCGCTCGCCAACGTGGAAGAGGACAATTGGGAGTGGCACACCTTCGACACGATCAAGGGCGGCGACTACCTGGTCGACCAGGACGCCGCCGAGATCCTGGCGAAGGAGGCCATCGACGCGGTCCTCGACCTGGAGAAGATGGGCCTGCCGTTCAACCGGACGCCCGACGGCACCATCGACCAGCGCCGGTTCGGCGGGCACTCCCGCAACCACGGCGAGGCGCCCGTGCGCCGGTCCTGTTACGCCGCGGACCGTACGGGCCACATGATCCTCCAGACCCTCTACCAGAACTGCGTCAAGGAGGGTGTGGAGTTCTTCAACGAGTTCTACGTCCTCGACCAGCTGATGGCCGAGGTCGACGGCGTGAAGGTGTCCGCCGGGGTGGTCGCCTTCGAGCTGGCCACCGGTGAGATCCACATCTTCCAGGCCAAGTCGGTCATCTACGCGTCCGGCGGCACGGGCAAGTTCTTCAAGGTGACCTCGAACGCGCACACCCTGACGGGTGACGGACAGGCCGCCTGCTACCGGCGCGGACTGCCCCTGGAGGACATGGAGTTCTTCCAGTTCCACCCGACGGGCATCTGGCGCATGGGCATCCTGCTCACGGAGGGCGCCCGCGGTGAGGGCGGCATCCTGCGCAACAAGGACGGCGAGCGCTTCATGGAGAAGTACGCGCCCGTCATGAAGGACCTCGCCTCGCGCGACGTCGTCTCGCGCTCCATCTACACGGAGATCCGCGAGGGCCGCGGCTGCGGGCCCGAGGGCGACCACGTCTACCTCGACCTCACGCACCTGCCGCCGGAGCAGCTGGACGCGAAGCTGCCCGACATCACCGAGTTCGCGCGGACGTACCTGGGCATCGAGCCGTACACGGACCCGATCCCGATCCAGCCGACCGCGCACTACGCCATGGGCGGCATCCCCACCAACGTCCAGGGCGAGGTCCTCGCCGACAACACCACGGTCGTTCCCGGCCTGTACGCGGCCGGCGAGGTCGCGTGTGTGTCGGTGCACGGCGCGAACCGCCTCGGCACCAACTCCCTGCTGGACATCAACGTGTTCGGCAAGCGGTCCGGCATCGCCGCCGCGGAGTACGCCGCGAAGCACGACTTCGTCGAACTGCCCGACAACCCGGCGGAGTTCGTCGCCAACCGGGTCGAGCACCTCCGTAACTCCACGGGCAAGGAGCGGGTCGCCGCGCTGCGCCTGGAGCTCCAGGAGACCATGGACGCGAACGTCATGGTGTTCCGTACGGAGCAGACGATCAAGACGGCGGTCGAGAAGATCGGCGAGCTGCGCGAGCGGTACCTGAACGTGTCCATCCAGGACAAGGGCAAGCGGTTCAACACGGACCTGCTGGAGGCCATCGAGCTGGGCAACCTGCTCGACCTGGCCGAGGTGATGGCGGTCTCCGCGCTCGCCCGCAAGGAGTCCCGCGGCGGTCACTACCGCGAGGACTACCCCAACCGCGACGACGTGAACTTCATGCGCCACACCATGGCGTACCGCGAGGTCGGCGACGACGGCAACGAGTCCATCCGTCTCGACTACAAGCCGGTCGTCCAGACCCGCTACCAGCCGATGGAGCGTAAGTACTGATGTCCACAGCCACCATGGACCGGGTCGAGGCGGCCTCCGCCGCCTCGCACCTCATCACGGTCACCTTCCGGATCCGCCGCTTCAACCCGGAGATCTCGGCCGAGTCGACCTGGCAGGACTTCCAGATCGACATCGACCCCAAGGAGCGGGTCCTCGACGGTCTCCACAAGATCAAGTGGGAACTGGACGGGTCGCTCACCTTCCGCCGCTCGTGCGCGCACGGCATCTGCGGCTCGGACGCGATGCGGATCAACGGCAAGAACCGGCTGGCGTGCAAGACGCTGATCAAGGACATCATCTCGCCCAACAAGGAGGGGGTGTCCAAGCCGATCACGGTCGAGGCCATAAAGGGCCTGACGGTCCTCAAGGACCTGATCGTCGACATGGACCCGTTCTTCCAGGCATACCGCGACGTGATGCCGTTCCTGGTCACGACCGGCAACGAGCCGACGCGTGAGCGCTACCAGTCCGCCGAGGACCGCGAGCGCTTCGACGACACCACCAAGTGCATCCTGTGCGCGGCGTGCACGTCGTCCTGCCCGGTGTTCTGGAACGACGGCCAGTACTTCGGCCCGGCGGCCATCGTGAACGCCCACCGCTTCATCTTCGACTCGCGCGACGAGGCCGGCGAGCAGCGGCTGGAGATCCTCAACGACAAGGACGGCGTGTGGCGTTGCCGTACGACGTTCAACTGCACGGACGCGTGCCCGCGCGGTATCGAGGTCACGAAGGCGATCCAGGAGGTCAAGCGCGCGCTGATCACGCGTCGCTTCTGAGGTCGTCACGACCGTCCTCGCGGCCGTCGTTGCGATACGGCTTCAAGAGGCCCGTTTCCGTACGTACTCCGTACAGAAGCGGGCCTCTTCTGTGCCAGGATCAGAGCAGGTTCAAAGACCGACAGGGGAAACGGGGAGCGAGATGACCGAGCCGAATCCGTACGCGGACGGGGAGTACAAGTGGGGCCCGGGCCAGCCGCCGGGCGCACCGGAGTACGACTTCCCCCAGCCGACCCTCGCCGACGGCCAGATCCCGCCCCCGCCCGCCCCGGGGTACGGCTACCCCCAGGGCACGCCCCCGTACGGCTACCCGCACCCGGGCGCGGCCATGGCCCCCTCCCCCGCCCACGGCGGCACGCCGCTGGTGACGATCGGCGACATCACGGTCATCGGCGACTCGATCGTGACCCCGTCCGGGACGCTGCCGCTGCGGGGCGCGGTGTGGAACGCGACGGACCTGTCCCGCACGGAGGAGAAGATCCCGGCCCACGCCATCGTCCTGGCGATCGTCTTCTTCCTCTTCTGCCTGATCGGCCTGCTCTTCCTGCTGATGAAGGAGCGCACGACCACGGGCTTCATCCAGGTGACGGTGACGAGCGGCGGAGTCCACCACTCGACGATGATCCCGGCGAACAACCCGAGCGCGTTCCAGGCGGTCATGGGCCAGATCGCGTACGCGCGCTCGATCAGCTCGATGTGACGGGCCGCGGGTGGGGCGCGGTGTGTGCGGCAACCCGTCCCCCCTGCGACTGACCGGGGAGCGGATCGCTCCGCGGTCGGTGCCGACTGATCGCCGAGTCGACCGGACGTACCGTCCCGCTTTTCCGACGCTGGGCGGCGACGTCCAGGAATTCCGCGAGGGGGCGCAGGCCTGCGGGATGGTCGGGCAGGTCCCAGAGGTCCTGCACGAGGGAGACGGCCAGGGTGTGGTGTCTCATCCACGTGGGGGCGACGCGGCGCAGCGACTCCAGCGCCTTGAGGGCGCCGTCCGCGTCGCCGAGGTCCGTGTGGGCGCGTGCCACGTCCAGCAGCAGCCAGGTGCGCCACGACGGGGGTGTGTCCTTCGAGAGACGCATCCCCTTGGCCAGTTCGAGCGCGTCCTTCGGGCGGCCGTACTGAACGGCCAGGCGTACGCGTTCGATGCGTACCGACGACTTGCTGAACACGCTGACCATCCGGTTGTCCTCGGTGACCGGCATTCTGCCGACGCGCTCCGCCTCCTTCTCGTCCGCGCGTGCGTAGTCGTTGCCGCGCGCGTAGCTGGTCGCGGCGGACATCGTGAGGCCACCCCACACCTTGACGCCCTCCGCGTCGTCGAAGTGGTCACGCTTCACGCGGTCGGCCGCGTGGCGGGCTACGACGATCGCGTCGTCCAGGCGGTTCTGACGCTGGTAGGCCCAGGCGACGCTGTTCGCGATCATCGGGGGGAGCAAGGGGTCGGACGAGGCGTCCGCGGCCGTCATGGCGCGCTCCAGGGCGGCCAGGGCCAGGTCCGTCTTGCCCATGCGGATGGACAGGTGTCCGCCCAGCTGGAGGGCTTTGCCCAGGGCCGCCCGTCCCGCCGCGCGCTCGTCGTCGGTACCGGTGCCCGCTGTCTGGCGCGCGTCCGCGATGACGCCGGGCAGGATCTCCACCAGCCGGCCGAACTCCGCGTCGTGGTACAGCGTCCACGCGTCCGCGATCTCGGCCCGGAGAAGCTCGACGGTCAGCGTCTCGGCCCCGCTGGGCTCCGGCGGCGGGGCGAAGAGCGGTGGCATGACGGCGCGGCGGAGGGCGACCATCTGGGGCGGATCGCTTTCCCCGTTGGACGGTACGCCGGGCGGGTCGCCGAGAAGGGACGTCAGTTCCACCCCCAGCCCTTTGGAGAGCGCGTGGAGGGTCGGCAGCCGCGCGGATCCCTTCCGCTTCTGCTCCAGTTGCCGGATGACGTCTACGGACACACCGGCCCTCTCCGCCAGTTCCTCCTGCGTCAGCCCGCCCAGTTTCCGCAGCCGGCGAAGCTTCTCCCCAAGGTGTTCGGTCACTTCTTCACGGTACGGCCAGGTGGGGTCCGTCGTCAGACGATGCCCGCGCGGTTGGCCGCCGTCAGCCAGGTGGGGAATGCGCACAGCAGGCGGTCGTAGAGTTCGGCGTCCGACGTGCGGGTGATGTCGTCCACCGTGAAGAAGGCCGCGTTGTCGACCGGACGGCCGGGGAGGGTATTGAGGCGGGTCAGGACTCCGTAGTCGGAGTGGCCAAGGCCGACGAACTGCCAGAAGACCGGCTCCTCCACGGACGCGCGCAGTTCGGCCTCGATCTCGCGGTTCCGGTGGATCCCGCCGTCGGAGAAGAAGAGGACCAGGGTGGGTACCGGGGCCGGATTGTCCCGTACGTACGCGCGGACCGCCGCGATCGCCTTGTGCTCCTCGTTCTGGATGCCGACCATCCGCATGTCCGTCTGACCCGGCGGCAGCCCGCGACGCGGCCTCCTGGGGCGGCCGAAGAGGCGGAACTGCCCTACGCGTACGTGGAGTCGCAGCCACTCGGGCAGGCCTGCCAGGTCGACGTCCGGGAGCCTCGCCGGGTTCGACGCGAACGCCCAGGCCCGCGTCCCGCCCCGCTCGTCCAGGCGCGCGGCGAGGGCGGCCACGCGCTCCACCAGGTCGGCGACCGTGCCCCGGCTGTAGAGCCCCGCCATGGAGCCTGACGCGTCCAGGACGAGGATCACGCGCGCGCTCGCGCCGGCCACGCCGAAGTGGTGGAGGGCGAGGTCGACCTGCGCCGTGCGGAGGGAGAGGCGCTTGCGCATGTCTACGGGGAGCTGTTCGTCCTCCACGTGCCCCTCCCGATCGCGGGATACGGATGCCATCGCTCCAGTCTGCTCCTGTTGCCGCGCCCCCGTGACACCGATGTCAACACTCGCTGCGAACGGCTGGATCGGCTCGTCTTGAACATGTTCAAAATTGAGGCTACAGTCCACGACAAGAGCTTTTGAACACGTTCAAGAGGAGGGTGGGGCATGGACCTCACTGTGGTCGCGTATGTGGTCTACCTGGCGATCAGCGGAGCGCTGACCGTCTGGGTCGCCTGGACACTGAGCCGGGCGGGGCGGGTGTTCCTCGCCGATGTGCTGCACGGCAACGAGAAGCTCGCCGAAGCCGTCAACCACCTTCTGGTGGTGGGCTTCTACCTGGTCAACCTCGGCTTTGTCGCGCTCTATCTCAAGGGGGGCGACAACATCGGCAACACGCGTGAGCTGTTCGAGGCGCTGTCTGTGAAGGTCGGCGTCGTCCTGCTGGTGCTCGGCGGCATGCACCTCGCCAACGTGTACGTCCTCAACCGGATCCGGCGGCGCGGCATCATGGAACGTGACCAGATCCCGCCGGTACCCCCGCAGGGCTGGACCGGCGGCCCCTCCCCCTGGACGGCGCCGACCGCGCCGACACCTCCGCCGGCCGGGGCCTGACCGGCCATGGGCACCTCTCACGCACACACGGCCGTACGGGGGTTGACCGTGCTGTACGACGCGAACTGCCCGCTCTGTGTCCATCTGCGGCACTGGCTCCTGCGCCAGCGCGCGCTCGTACCGCTGGACCTGGTCCCCGCCGCCTCGCCCGAGGCGCGGCGGCGGTTCCCCGGTCTCGACCACTCCGGCACCCTGGAGGAGATCACCGTGATCGGTGACGGCGGCCAGGTCTACCGCTCCACCGCCGCCTGGATCGTCTGCCTCTGGGCGCTGGCCGAACACCGCGCCAAGGCGCACTGGCTCGCCACCCCGTCCGGCGCTCCCTTCGCCCGGGTCACGGTCCTGGCGGCGGCGAAGTACCGGCGGCTGACCGCCGCTCCCTGCGACGCGGCCTCGGGGTGCGAAGCGCCCCCGGCGTCGCACTAGGCTCGGTCACTGTGAAGGACGAGAAGAAGGACGAGAAGGACGAGAAGGACGCCAAGGCGCCCAAGAGCGAGCAGACCCGCACGCTCATCCTCGAGACCGCGCTGCGACTGTTCCAGCAGCGTGGGTACGACAAGACGACGATGCGGGCCATCGCGCAGGAGGCCGGGGTCTCCGTGGGCAACGCGTACTACTACTTCTCGTCCAAGGAACACCTCGTCCAGGGCTTCTACGACCGGATCGCCGCCGAACACCGCGCGGCGGTCCGGCCGGTGCTCGACACCGAGACCGATCTGGAGGCGCGGCTCACCGGGGTGCTGCTGGCGTGGCTCGACATCGCCGCTCCGTACCACGAGTTCGCGGCGCAGTTCTTCAAGAACGCGGCCGACCCCGAGAGTCCGCTCAGCCCCTTCTCCCCCGAGTCGGAGCCCGCCCGCGAGGCGGCCATCTCCGTCCACCGCGAGGTGCTCGCCGGGTCGAAGGCGAAGGTCGCCGACGAACTGGTCGGCATATTGCCCGAGTTGATGTGGCTCTCCCAGATGGGACTGGTCCTGTACTGGGTGTTCGACCGCTCGGAGGGCAGCGAGCGCAGCCGCCGGCTGGCCGAGCGCGGCGCCCGGCTCACCACCCGGGGCGTCTCGCTCTCCCGCTTCCGGGTGCTCCGGCCGCTGGTCCGTGAGGTGCACGAGCTGTTCACGGACTTCCTGCCGGGCATGGCGGAGGCGGCGTCCGCGCGGAAGCGGCGCTGAGCTGCGAGCGGGGGCGCTGGCCTCCGAGCGGGGGCGCCGGCCCTCGCGCAGGGGTGTTCACCTCCGCGCAGGAGCGTTCACCTCCGCGCAAGGGCGCTGACCTCCGCGCAGGGGCGTACGACGGTCTCAGGCCTGGCGCGAAGCCAGTTCCACGACCGTGATGTCCGACGGCGCCCCGACGCGGACCGGCGGGCCCCAGGCGCCCGCGCCCCGCGTCACGTACAGCTGCGTGTCGCCGTACCGCTCCAGACCCGCCACGGTCGGATTGGCCAGTTCCGCGAGGTAGTTGCCCGGCCACAGCTGGCCGCCGTGGGTGTGCCCGGAGAGCTGGAGGCCGACCCCGTGGCGCACGGCGTCGTGGATCACGATCGGCTGATGCGCGAGGAGTACGGACGCCCTGTCCCGGTCGCGGTCGCCGAGGGCCTTCGCGAAGTCGGGCCCGTCGCCCTCGCTCTCGCCCGCGATGTCGTTGACCCCGGCGAGGTCGAAGCCCGCGATCTCCACACGCTCGTTCACCAGGGGCCGCAGCCCCAGCTCCCTGACGTGGTCCACCCACTCCTGCGCGCCCGAGAAGTACTCGTGGTTTCCGGTCACGAAGAACGCCCCGTGCGGTGCCTCCAGACCGGCGAGCGGCTCGGCGGCCGGGCCGAGATCCTCGACGCTGCCGTCCACGAGGTCGCCGACGACGGCGATGAGGTCGGGGCGGGTGGAGTTGATGGTGTCGACGATGCGCTGGGTGTGGGCGCGGCCCAGGATCGGGCCGAGGTGGATGTCACTGACGACGGCGATGCGGTACCCGTGCGCTGCGCGCGGCAGCTTGGCGAGCGGGACGGTGATCCGCTTGACGCGGGGGCCGCGCAGGACGCCGTACGTGCCGTACCCGACGGTCGCGGCGGCGGCGGTCGCGGCGGCGCCGGCGACAACGCGGGAGACGAACAGGCGGCGCGAGGGGACGGCGGCTGCGGGCGGGGCCTGGCCGGTTATGACGGCCCCTGTCTGTGAACCGCCGGAACCGGCGGACGCGGTGGCAGGCTGCTCCGCCGGCTCCGTGGCCTCGGTCTTCGTGTGCGGCTGTACGTCACTCCCGGCGCGAGCGCCCGCCCGCGAGCCCCCCTCGCCGTCCACGGCCTGTGCGCGGCCGTCCACGTACCGCCGCAGGAGCGGCCGTACCGCCTCGCCCACCAGCAGCGCCAGCAGCAGGTACATCAGCACCGCGAGCCACAGGTACCCCGGCCAGGCGACGATCCGCTGGAGCCAGAACGGCGCCCCGACCCGGCCCACCGTCGCCGCTCCCACGGCCAGTACCGGCAGGACGAACGCGGCGGCGGTCCCGACCCGGCGGGCCACGCCGCCCTCCCGCGCGGTGTCCCGCACGAGCCGCCGCCACACATACCAGTGCGCCGCCACCACCAGGGCGACCACCACCAGCACCACCAGAACGACCACGACGACCACGGACGGCCCCCTGCTTCTGTTGTCCGCACTTCCTGCGTCCGCCCCTCGGGGGCGGCAGGGCCATGCGGCCCTGGGCGACAGTCTGCCGGGCGTGCGCGCGGGCGTGCGGGCCGGGGCCGGTCGGCGGAGGATGGTCAGTTGACGGGCGATCACCCCGGTCAGCTGGGGATACGGGCCTCCGGCGCGGGCGTGGCTGTTTCCCGCCGTACGGCGCGTACGCCCCGGAACCCGATCGTCCCCACGGCCGTCCCCAGGAGAAAGGACGTGACGGCGAGCACCAGATGCACCCAGAAGTAGGCCGTCGGGTCCCCCGCGCCGTCGAACGCCAGGCCGCTGGCGTCCTGCCACAGATTTTTGACGAAAGTGATCCAGATGAACCAGCTCCACACCCCGAACGCGAGCAGGAACCAGGACACGCGGCGGCTGAGCTTCATGGATTCAGTATCGTCGCCGCTGTTCCGGGGACGGCGGCGGGGTACGGAGGGCCGGACGACGCGGGGTACGGAAGCCGGGCCGCGCGGCACAGAGGGCCGGACGCTGCGGTTCCCCCCGTCGGTGTCGGATTCGCGGGACGCGCCCTGTACGTTTTCGGTCGTGCCCGCTCTGAAAAAGACCGCGTTGACGGTCTTCACCGCCACCTTGCTGCCTGTTCTGACCGTCGTACCCGCGTCGGCGGACAGCGCGACCAAGGGGCCGAGTGCCAGCAAGTCGCCCACGCCCCCGGCCGCGATGTCCACGGTCGGCGGGGCCAGGCTCGGCCGGGCCGGTACGCAGGTGGATCTCGGGCCCGGTGCTCCCGTCCTGCCCAAGAAGCTCAGCGGCCGGTCGTGGATCGTCGCCGACGCCGAGACGGGCGACGTCCTGGCCGCGCACAATGCGCACTGGCGGCTGCCGCCCGCCTCCACGCTCAAGATGCTCTTCGCGGACACGCTGCTGCCCCGGCTGCCCAAGGACCAGGAGCACAAGGTGGTGGCCGCCGACCTCGCCGGAATGGGCGAGGGCAGCAGCCTGGTGGGCGTGAAGGAGAACCTGACCTACAGCGTCCACGACCTGTGGCTGGGCGTCTTCCTGCGCTCGGGCAACGACGCCGTGCACGTGCTGTCCGCCATGAACAACGGCGTGAAGAAGACCGTCCAGGACATGCAGGAGCACGCCGATGAACTCCAGGCGCTCGACACACACGTCGTGACGCCCGACGGGTACGACGAGAAGGGCCAGGTCTCCAGCGCGTACGACCTCACCCTCTTCGCCCGCTCCGGGCTCCAGAAGAAGGACTTCCGGGAGTACTGCGCCACCCAGTCGGCGAAGTTCCCCGGCGATCTGACGAAGGTCAAGAAGGGCAAGAAGCCGGAGAAGGACGCCAAGGGGCAGCCCAAGCGCGACACCTTCGAGATCCAGAACACCAACCGGCTGCTGACGGGCGCCAACGGGGTCTCCTCGTACAAGGGTCTCGCCGGGGTGAAGAACGGTTACACCTCGCACGCCGGCTCGACCTTCACCGGGGTCGCCGAGCGCAACGGCAAGGTGCTGCTGGTCACGGTCATGAACCCGTCCTCGGAGGAGAGCCAGGCGGTCTACCAGGAGTCCGCGCGGCTGCTGGACTGGGGCTTCGCGGCCACCGGCAAGGTCACGCCGGTCGGGGAGCTGGTGCCGCCGAAGTCGGCGCGTACGAACGCCTCGGCGCCCAGCGGCAGCCCGACGCCGGCCCCGGGGGCCACCGAGACGCACGCGCCCGCGGCGGCCGTGAGCGCCTCGAAGGGCGGCACGAGCGGGATGGGCATCGCGCTGGCCGTGGTGGGCGGGGTGGTGGTGCTGCTGGCGGGCGCCGGATACCTGGTCAATCGCCGCTGGCCGTCGAGCCCCCGGCTTCCCCGTTCTTGAGGGGGCGGCCTTCCCCGTTCTCGGCCCAGTCGGCCTCCGCCTTCTCCCTCCTCAGGTCCCGCTTGCTCCCCGTCGCCGTCCACGCCGCACAGAACAGCAGTAGCTTCGCCGTGAAGTTGATCCACAGCAGCAGCGCGATCGGCACGCCGAACGCGCCGTACATGGTCTTCCCCGCCACCCCTGTCAGATAGCCGCCGAGCAGCAGCTTGAGCAGTTCGAAGCCGACGGCTCCGATCGCCGCGGCGACGAAGAGCCGGCGGTGGGGCGGGGTCACGCGCGGCAGCAGCGTCAGCACGTACAGGAGGATCAGGAAGTCGGCGACGGCGGCTGTCAGGACGGCGGCGGCCTGGAGCAGCATGCCGCCCGCCCCGTCCTGGGAGATGCCCAGGTGCCGGGCCGTCCAGCCGATGGCGGTGGAGCCGAATCCCGAGGCGCCGAGCGAGATGAGGCCGACCGCGCTGAGGCCGATGAGGACCACGCCGTCCTTGGCCCTGACCACGAACGGGTTGCCCTGGTCAAGGTGGTCCTTCTCCCAGACGGCCCGCAGGCAGTCCCGCATGGCGGTGATCCAGCTGACGCCGGTGAACAGGAGCAGCAGGCCGGCGACCACCCCGACCGTGCCGGCGTTGGCCACCAGGTTGTTGACGTCGAGCTGCTTGGAGATGCCGGGCACCTGGTCGGTGAGGCTGCGCTCCACGCGGTGGAGCTGGCTGTTGCTGAGCAGCGCGGCGCCGATCGCGGCGGCCACGGTGAGCAGCGGGAAGAGCGCCACGAAGCTGATGAACGTGATCGCCGCCGCCAGCCGTGTCCAGTGCACCCGTTCGAGCGTCTCGTACGAGCGCCAGGCGTGCGTACGCAGGAATCGGGCGACGAACGGGCCGATGACGGGGAGATTTTTCAGCCAGTCCATGGAGGAGATGTACCCCCGGATGGGCAAACCAGCGTCCGGGTCCCCCGGAAGCGCGGACGGATCAGGGGTGATCTCGGTGTGCCGTCCTCCGGCACTCCCCCGACCACCCATTCATACGAGTTCCCTCAGGCATTGCACCAAAGGCGACAAAGAATGAGGTATGGGGCGATACGGTCACCCCCATGTCTGTCGATACCGCCGCGTCCGTTGATACCGCCATGTCTGTCGATACCGCCGTCTCCATGACCGGCTGGGGCCGTACCGCCCCCACCACCGCTCTGCTGGTACGTCCCCGCTCCTACGAGGAGGCCGCCGCCGCCGTACGCGACTGCGGGCGCCGCGGTTCGATCGCCCGGGGGCTCGGCCGGGCGTACGGCGACGCGGCGCAGAACGCGGGCGGTTCGGTCCTCGACATGACGGCCCTGGACCGCGTCCGCACGATCGACGCGGAGGCGGGGGTGGTCGTCTGCGACGCGGGGACCAGCCTGCACACGCTGATGAAGGTGCTGCTGCCGCTGGGGTGGTTCGTGCCGGTCACCCCCGGGACCCGCTATGTGACGGTCGGCGGGGCGATCAGCGCCGACATCCACGGCAAGAACCACCACGTCTCGGGCTCGTTCGCCCGCCACGTACGGTCCCTGGACCTGCTGACGGCGGACGGCGAGATCCGTACGGTCCTCCCCGGCACCCCGCTCTTCGACGCGACGGCGGGCGGGATGGGACTCACCGGGGTGATCCTCTCGGCGACCGTCCAGCTCCTTCCGGTCGCGACCTCGCTGATGTCCGTCGACACGGAACGCGCCACGGACCTGGACGACCTGCTGGCGCGGCTCACGGCGACCGACCACCGCTACCGGTACTCGGTCGCCTGGATCGACCTGCTCGCGCGGGGCCGGGGGGCGGCGCTGGGGCGCGCCGTACTGACCCGGGGGGAGCACGCGCCCCTGGACGCACTCCCGGCACGCGCGCGGCGGCGCCCGCTCACGTTCCGGCCCGCGCAGCTGCCGGCCGCGCCCTCCCACCTACCGTCAGGACTCCTGGGACGCACCACGGTCGGCGCCTTTAACGAGCTGTGGTACCGCCGGGCCCCCCGGCGGCGGACCGGGGAACTCCAGCGCCTGTCCTCGTTCTTCCACCCGCTCGACGGCGTGCCGCACTGGAACCGCATCTACGGACGCGACGGCTTCGTCCAGTACCAGTTTGTTGTCGGGTACGGGCAGGAGGAGACGCTGCGGCGGATCGTACGCAGCATCGCGCGGCGCGGCTGCCCGTCCTTCCTCGCCGTGCTCAAGCGCTTCGGCGAGGGCGATCCGGGGTGGCTGTCGTTCCCCATGGCCGGCTGGACGCTGGCGCTGGACATCCCCGTCGGGCTGAGCGGCCTCGGCTCGTTCCTGGACGAGCTGGACGAGGAGGTCGCGACGGCGGGCGGCCGGGTCTATCTCGCGAAGGACGCGCGGCTCCGGCCCGACCTGGTGACCGCGATGTATCCGCGCCTGGAGGACTTCCGCGCGCTGCGGGCCGGGCTGGACCCGCGGTCCGTCTTCACGTCCGACCTGGCACGGCGGCTGGGTCTCTGACGCTCCCGCACCACACCCGCTTTTCCTCTCACCTCTTAAGGAGATCCCCGATGAAGGACGCCTTCGGTATCCCGCAGTCCTTGCTCATCCTCGGAGGCACGTCCGAGATCGGCCTGGCCACCGCCCGCCGGATGATCGCCCGGCGCACCCGTACGGTCTGGCTGGCCGGCCGCCCCTCCCCCGACCTGGAGAGCGCCGCGGACGGCCTGCGCACGCTGGGCGCGGACGTCCGTACGGTCGACTTCGACGCCCTGGACCCGGCCTCGCACGAGGAGACCCTGGGGAAGGTCTTCGCGGAGGGCGACATCGACATGGTGCTGCTGGCGTTCGGGGTCCTCGGCGACCAGGCGCACGACGAGGCCGCGCCGCTCGCGGCGGTGCGCGTCGCGCAGACCAACTACACCGGCGCGATCTCGGCCGGGCTGGTGTGCGCGGGCGCGCTCCAGACGCAGGGGCACGGCTCGCTGGTGGTGCTGTCGTCGGTGGCCGGCGAGCGGGCGCGGCGCGCCAACTTCATCTACGGGTCGAGCAAGGCCGGCCTGGACTCGTTCGCCCAGGGGCTGGGCGACGCGATGCACGGCACGGGGGTGCAGGTCATGATCGTGCGGCCCGGGTTCGTACGGTCGAAGATGACGGCGGGCCTGGAGGAGACGCCGCTGGCCACCACGCCGGAGGCGGTCGCGCTGGCGATCGAACTGGGTCTGCGGCGGCGCTCGGAGGCGGTGTGGGTGCCGGGGGCGATGCGGGTGGTGATGTCGGCCCTGCGGCACCTGCCGAGGCCGCTGTTCCGGCGGCTGCCGGTCTAAGAGCGTCCTTGCGGCTCTCAGGGCCGCAGGGAGCGCGCGTGCCGGTCCACGGGGGTGCTCTGCGAGGGCACCCCCGAGATCTCCCCGCCCCCGCCGAACGCGTACTCGTGCAGCTTGCGCCAGACCAGGTCCGCGCCCTGCTCGTACAGCGCGAAGGAGGTGCAGCTCCAGTGCGCCCCGTAGTCGGCCAGCTCCTCGTAGGCGCGGTCCATCGCCTCCTCGGCGATGCCGTGGGCCACGGTGACGTGGGGGTGGTACGGGAACTGGAGTTCCCGTACGAGCGGCCCCGAGGAGTCCCGTACCCGCTTCTGGAGCCAGGTACAGGCCGAGGCGCCCTCGACGACCTGGACGAAGACGACCGGGGAGAGCGGGCGGAACGTCCCCGTGCCGGACAGCCGCATCGGGAACGGCCGGCTGGCCGCCGCGACGGCGGCGAGGTGCGCCTCGATCGCGAGCAGTCCCGCCGCGTCGACCTCGGTCGGGGGGAGGAGGGTGACGTGCGTGGGGATGCCGGGCGCGGCAGTGTCGCCGAAGGCCGCACGCCGCTCCTGGAGCAGACTGCCGTACGGCTCCGGGACCGCGATCGAAACGCCGAGCGTTACGGTCCCCACGTCGTTCTCCTCAGTCCGTGTGTGTCGGGTGGTGGTGCGGGTTCGCGCGGGTCGCGCGAGGGCGGTGCCGCCCGTCAGTGTGACGGTCGTACCGCCCGGCTGACCAGCACCCCCCGAGGTCGGGATGTCACGACTTCGGGCGGCGCCGGGCGCCGGGCCGGGGCGCCGGGCCGGCCGTCGCGCGGAGCGACCGGCCCCGCTCTCCGCGTCAGTGCTTGGCGGGCAGGAAACCGACTCTGTCGTACGTCTGGGCGAGGGTCTCCCCCGCAACCGTACGGGCCTTCTCGGCGCCTTCGGCCAGGATCGAGTCCAGCGTCTCCGGGTCGTCCAGGTATTCCTGGGTGCGCGCGCGGAACGGTGTGACGAAGTCGACCATGACGTCGGCCAGGTCCGTCTTCAGCGCGCCGTAGCCCTTGCCCTCGTACTTCTGCTCCAGATCCGCGATCGTGACGCCGGTCAGCGTGGAGTAGATGGTGAGCAGATTGCTCACCCCCGGCTTGGCAGCCGTGTCGAAGGTGATCTCGGTGCCGGTGTCGGTGACCGCGCTCTTGATCTTCTTGGCGGTCGCCCTGGGCTCGTCGAGCAGATTGATCAGGCCCTTGGGCGTGGACGCCGACTTGCTCATCTTGATCGTGGGGTCCTGGAGGTCGTAGATCTTCGCGACCTCCTTGACGATGTGCGGCGCCGGGACCCTGAAGGTCGGGCCGAAGCGCGAGTTGAACCGCTCGGCGAGGTCGCGGGTCAGCTCCACGTGCTGCCGCTGGTCCTCGCCGACCGGGACGGCGTCGGCCTGGTAGAGCAGGATGTCGGCGACCTGGAGGATCGGGTACGTGAACAGCCCGACGGTCGCGCGGTCCGTGCCCTGCTTGGCGGACTTGTCCTTGAACTGCGTCATCCGGGAGGCCTCGCCGAAGCCGGTGATGCAGTTCATGATCCAGGCGAGCTGGGCGTGCTCGGGCACATGGCTCTGGACGAAGAGCGTGCACCGCTGCGGGTCGAGACCGGCCGCGAGGAGCTGGGCGGCCGCGAGGCGGGTGTTGGCGCGCAGCTCGGCCGGGTCCTGGGGAACGGTGATCGCGTGCAGGTCCACGACCATGTAGAACGCGTCGTGGGTCTCCTGGAGGGCGACGTACTGGCGGACGGCACCGAGGTAATTCCCGAGGTGGAACGAACCGGCGGTGGGCTGGATACCGGAGAGAGCGCGGGGACGGTCAGAAGCCATGCTCATCATTGTCTCAGGTGGTGCCGACAGCTCCGCAACGGATCTCCGACGAGCCGGGAACCGATCTTCCAGGTACCTGGAACCGATGTGCCGCGGCCGGTGTATCAACGGTGTGAGCACTCGGGAGGGGACCCTGGAGGGGGGCCGCACCCTGACGGTTGCGGATGAGGCTGCGGTGATCGCGCGTGTGCGCTCCGGTGAGCCGGAGGCGTACGCGGAGCTGGTGCGCGCCCATACGGCCGTGGCGCTGCGGGCCGCGGTGGCCTGTGGCGCGGGGGCGGACGCGGAGGACGTGGTGCAGGCCGCGTTCTTCAAGGCGTACCGGTCGCTGGGGAGCTTCCGGGACGGCGCGCCGTTCCGGCCCTGGCTGATACGGATTGTCGTGAATGAGACGAGGAACGCGGTGCGCTCGGCGGTCCGGCTGCGGGCCGTCGCCGGGCGGGAGGCGATGCTGCTGGGCGCCGAGCCGCTGATACCGGAATCTGCGGATCCGGCGGTGGCCGCCGTGGCCGGGGAGCGGCGGGCGCTGCTGGTGACGGCGCTGGAAGGACTGACCGAGTCGCAGCGCCAGGTGGTGACGTACCGGTATCTGCTGGAGATGGACGAGGCGGAGACGGCGGAGGCGCTGGGCTGGCCCCGGGGGACGGTCAAGTCCCGGCTGAACCGCGCCTTGACGAAGCTGGGCCGGATCGTGGCGGTGTCGATGCCGGTGCCGGAAGGGGGTGAGGGACGTGGATGAGGAGCAGGACGACGAGGCCGAGCGGGGTGACCTGGCTGACCGGGCTGACCGGGCCGGGCGGACCGGGCGGACCGGGCGCACCGGGCGCACCGGTCGGACCGGGCGCACCGGTCGGGAGAAGCGCGGGAGGGCGCCGGAGGACGGGCTGCCTGAGGAACTGCGGGCGCTGGGGCGCGGTCTGCGGATCCCCGAGGTGGACGGCGAGTCGATGGCCGAGCGGGTCCTGGCCCAGCTGCTGGCCGAGGCGGTCCCGCCGCCCACGCCGGTCTCCGGTGGACGGAGACGGCGGGGGCGGGGGCGGCATCCGGCACGGCGGAGCCGGTGGCCGGTGCTGGCGGCCGGGTTCTCCGGGCTGCTGGTGGTGCTGGCGCTGACGCCGCCTGTGCGGGCGGCGGTGGTGGACTGGTTCGGATTCGGCGGGGTCGAGGTGCGGTACGACCCGGGCGCGTCCGCCGATCCGGGCGCGCCTTCGGCGCGGGTGCCGGACTGCGGTCCTGCCGTGACGTCCGCGGAGGCGGCGCGCCGGGCCGGTTTCACCCCGAAGGTGCCTGGGGAGCTGGGCCGCCCGGACGTCGTGTCGGTGGCCGAGGCGACGGAGGGGCGGTTCGTGGTCAGCCTGTGCTGGTCGGACCGGGAGCGGACGATACGGCTCGACGAGTTCGGGGCGTCACTGGACATCGGCTTCGTGAAGCGGGTGGGCGTCATGCCGCAGTGGGTGGACCTGCCGGGCGCGGCGACCGGGCTCTGGTTCGACCGGCCGCATCAGCTGCGGTTCCGGCTGGTGGACGCGGGCGGGGCGGGCTGGACGGAGTCGGTGCGGATGGCGGGCCCCACGCTGCTGTGGGAGCCGGCGATCGAGGACACGGCGGTGGACGGCGAACGGCTGACGCTGCGGCTGGAGGGAGTGACGTCGCTTCAGCGGGCGAGGACCGTCGCGGAATCGGTCGGCCGGGAACCGGCCGGTTGAGAACCCGTCGGTTGAGAACCCGTCGGTTGAGAAGGGGAACCTGGTGGGCTCGGCCGGTGTAAAGGAGGTGACGCGGACGCGGTACGGACGGTCCGTACGGCTTGTCGGCCGCGTCGGCAGGGGGGAAGAGATGCGGATGCTCATGCGGTCGGCCGCGCTGCTGGCCACGCTCGCACTGGTCTGGGTCTGCGCGCCGGGCGCGCTGGCGGGCGGTCCGACGAGTGTGCTGATCACTTCACCCGAGAGCGCGGAGACGGCCTCGCTCCTGTACGTCGACCAGGCGTACACACGGTTGATGAAGGAGGTGGGGGCCGGGGGCGGTACGGCGGCTTCCCCGACGGGCACGAAGAAGCGGCCGTCGTCGTTGGACGGGGTGAGGGGGCTGCGCCAGATCAATGTGGTCTGGATGGCCCACGACGTGAGTCCCTGGCGGGTGGACCGGGTGTTCGCGAGTCCGGATCCTTCGCTGATCTGGATCCGGACGGAGTCACGGTTCGCGGAGCCGGACTCACCGGACTCAGGGGAGGGCCGCTGGCACCGGGCGGACGACCCGGCCGCCCTGCACGCCCTGTTGGTGGAACTGGGCGTGATGGGACCGAAGGTGGCCTACGACGCGGTGGCCGCCCCTTCGGTCCCCCCGGCGGCCGGGAAGGGGCGGCCCACGGCGGGGGCCGTGACGGTGGACGCGGGAGGGTTCGCCTGGTGGTGGGCGATACCGGCTCTGGCCATGGGCATGACGATGGGCCTGGCGATCCGCCCCCTGGCGGCCCGCCTGCCGCGCCGCCCCTTCACCCGGAACGACATACGGGACGACGGCCCGCGCCGCCGGCTCCTCGACGTCTGAGCCGGGGCCGTACCGACCGGCGGCGTGGATCGACCGGGCGCCGGGGGTCACCGGGGCCGGGGCTAGGGCGTGTCCGCGAAGTGGCGTCGTTCGCCCGAAGGGCGTGGCCCGCGGCGTCTGGTGCGTGCGATCGCAAGGCGGAGGACCGAGCGTGTACTGGACGTACCCGCCCGGTCCGACAACGCGGCGAGCGCGCGTGCCAGGCGCCGCGGGCCAGACGCCACTTCGCGGACACGCCCTAGGTGGGCAGGCCCGGGGCCGGGAAGGCGGACATCAGGGCGGCCACCTCCGCGCGGATGGCCGTCAGGGCGGGCTCGTTCCCCTCGGCAGCCGCCGCGACGCCCCGGTCGATCCAGTCGGCGACGGTCGCCATGTGGTGGGTGGACAGGCCGCGGGAGGTGAGGGAAGGGGTGCCGATGCGGATGCCCGAGGGGTCGAAGGGCTTCCTGGTGTCGTACGGGACGGTGTTGTGGTTGACGACGATCCCCGCGCGGTCGAGCGCCTTCGCGGCGATCTTGCCGGGGACCTCTTTGGGGGTGAGGTCGATCAGGACCAGGTGGTTGTCCGTGCCGCCCGAGACGAGGTCGAAGCCACGGGCGAGCAGCTCGTCCGCGAGGGCTCGGGCGTTGGCGACGACCGCGTGCGCGTACTCGCGGAAGGACGGGCGGGCCGCCTCGTGGAGGGCGACCGCGATGGCGGCGGTGGTCTGGTTGTGGGGGCCGCCCTGGAGGCCGGGGAAGACCGCCTTGTCGATGGCCTTGGCGTGCTCCTCCCGGGACAGCAGCATCGCCCCGCGCGGGCCCCGCAGGGTCTTGTGGGTCGTCGTGGAGATGACGTCGGCGTACGGCACCGGGGAGGGGTGGGCGCCGCCCACGATCAGGCCGGCGATGTGGGAGACGTCGGCGACGAGCAGCGCGCCGGCCTCCTGGGCGATCTCGCCGAAGGCGGCGAAGTCGATGGTGCGGGGCAGGGCCGTACCGCCGCAGAAGATCAGTTTGGGGCGCTCCTTGAGGGCCAGTTCGCGGACCGCGTCGAAGTCGATCAGGCCGGTGTCCTGGCGCACGCCGTACTGGACCCCCCGGAACCACCTGCCGGTGGCCGAGACGCTCCAGCCGTGGGTCAGGTGGCCGCCCATGGGCAGGGCCATGCCCATGATGGTGTCGCCGGGCTCGGCGAAGGCCAGGTAGACGGCGAGGTTGGCGGGCGATCCGGAGTAGGGCTGGACGTTGGCGTGCTCGACGCCGAAGAGCGCCTTGGCGCGGTCGGCGGCGAGCCGCTCGACCTGGTCGATGACCTGCTGGCCCTCGTAGTAGCGGCGGCCGGGGTAGCCCTCGCTGTACTTGTTCTGGAGGACGGTGCCCGAGGCCTCCAGGACGGCCGACGAGACGTAGTTCTCGCTGGGGATCAGCCGCAGGGTCTCGGCCTGCAACCGCTCCTCGGCGCCGACGAGGGCGGCCAGGTCGGGGTCGGTGGCCGACAGTGCGGGATGGCGGGGTGTGGGTGTCATGGCGTCCTCCGGGGCGATCCGCTGCTGGGTCGTTGTCCCGGGGCGCCCAGGCGGACGGCACCTCGTACGTGTGGCACCGCACGGCTCCCCCGCGGTCAGTTCCGCGTTCGCCAGTCGCCGTACGGTACGGCCCAGCCTAGAGGTTCCGCGGCCGG
Source organism: Streptomyces sp. NPDC087420 (assembly GCF_044744165.1). Classification (NCBI taxonomy): domain Bacteria; kingdom Bacillati; phylum Actinomycetota; class Actinomycetes; order Kitasatosporales; family Streptomycetaceae; genus Streptomyces; species Streptomyces sp. NPDC087420. Next base: position 381,982 of record NZ_JBIUXU010000008.1, on the reverse strand, counting down.
GGCACGCCGGGACGGAGGTTTCGTGGCCCTCGTGGCATGTGACGGGAGAAACTGGAGGTTGTCCCTGCTTACGCCGGACAGCTTGTCCCGGACGACCCCGTCACGGAAGACCGTCACAGACGACCGGACACGCTGTCCCGGACGAACGGAGTACCCGTGTCGACAACGGAGAACGCCATCGCCTCGGCGGAGGCCCACAGCGCGCACAACTACCACCCGCTCCCCGTCGTCGTCGCGTCGGCGGACGGCGCGTGGATGACCGATGTCGAGGGGCGGCGCTACCTCGACATGCTCGCCGGGTATTCGGCGCTCAATTTCGGTCACGGCAACAGAAGACTGATCGACGCGGCCAAGGCGCAGCTGGAGCGGGTGACGCTCACGTCGCGGGCGTTCCACCACGACCGTTTCGCCGAGTTCTGTACGCGGCTGGCGGAGCTGTGCGGCATGGAGATGGTGCTGCCCATGAACACGGGCGCGGAGGCGGTGGAGACGGCGGTCAAGACCGCCAGGAAGTGGGGGTACCAGGTCAAGGGCGTGCCGGACGGCCGCGCGAAGATCATCGTCGCGGGGAACAACTTCCACGGCAGGACGACCACGATCATCAGCTTCTCCACGGACACCGAGGCGCGGGCGGACTTCGGTCCGTACACCCCCGGCTTCGAGATCGTCCCGTACGGCGATCTCACCACGCTGGAGGCCGCGATCACCCACAACACCGTGGCGGTCCTGCTGGAGCCCATCCAGGGCGAGGCGGGGGTGCTGGTGCCGCCGCAGGGCTACCTCGCGGGGGTACGGGAGCTGACGCGCGAGCGGAACGTGCTCTTCATCGCGGACGAGATCCAGTCGGGCCTCGGCAGGACCGGGAAGACCTTCGCGTGTGAGCACGAGGGGGTGGTGCCCGATATGTACGTGCTGGGCAAGGCGCTGGGCGGCGGGGTGGTGCCGGTGTCGGCGGTGGTGTCCTCGGCGGAGGTGCTGGGGGTCTTCCGTCCCGGCGAGCACGGTTCGACGTTCGGCGGCAATCCACTGGCCTGCGCGGTGGCGCTGGAGGTCGTGGCGATGCTGGAGACCGGGGAGTTCCAGCGGCGGGCGGCGGAGCTGGGCGACCATCTCCACCGGGAGCTGGGGCTGTTGGCCGGCGGCGGGGCCGTGGAGACCGTGCGCGGGCGGGGGTTGTGGGCCGGGGTGGACATCGTGCCGGCGCTGGGCACGGGCCGGGAGATCTCCGAGCGGCTGATGGACCGGGGTGTCCTGGTGAAGGACACGCACGGCTCCACGATCCGGCTGGCGCCGCCGCTGGTGATCAGCAAGGAGGACCTGGACTGGGGGCTCGACCAGCTCAGGGCCGTACTCGCGGAATAGCGCGGGTACGGCGGACGGCGCGCCGGCCGCCCCGATCCGGCGTCTAGAGAATCACGTGGGGCAGGAAGCGGGCGTACTCGTCCGTGACCGGGCCCGACGACTCGCGGATGCCGAGCCCCGCCGCCTCGTTCTCCACGACCCAGGCGCCGAGCACCACGCGGTTGCCGTCGAAGTCGGGCAGGGGCGCCAGCTCCTGGTAGCAGGAGGGTTCGTCGGGCGTGGCGGGCGGGCCGCCCGGTTCGTGGAGGGTGACGCCCGCGCCCTCGCGGCCGAGCAGGGGTTTGGCGACGTAGCCGCCCTTGTCGGCGAGTTCGCGGGGGCCGTCGAGATAGGCGGCCAGGAGATGGGGGTGGCCGGGGTGGAGTTCCCAGAGGATCGCGAGCAGCGCCTTGTTGGAGAGGAGCATCTTCCAGGCGGGTTCGATCCAGCAGGTGGTGCCGGTGCCGCCCCCGTTGTCCAGGGTGTCCAGGACGTGCGGGCCGAACCGGTCGGTCGTCAGCCACTCCCACGGATAGAGCTTGAAGCAGCTGCGGACGAACCGCAGCCGCTCGTCCACGAAGCGGCCGGACAGCCGGTCCCAGCCGAGCCGTTCGACGGACAGCGCCTCGGTGGCGAGGCCGGCCTGGGCTGCGGTCTCGCGGAGGTACGCGACCGTCATCAGGTCCTCGCCCAGCTCGTCCCCGTCGGAGTGGACGAAGTGCACGGGGCCGGGCGGCAGGAGGGAGGCCTGGTTGCGCCAGGCGTCGACGAGCCGTTCGTGGAGGGAGTTCCACTGGTCGGCGCCGGGGAAGAGCTCCTCCATCCAGAACCACTGGGCGCTGGCGGCCTCGACCAGCGAGGTGGGGGTGTCGGCGTTGTACTCCAGCATCTTGGCCGGGCCCGTACCGTCGTAGCGCAGGTCGAACCGGCCGTAGACGGTGGGCAGTTCGGCGCGGCGGCGCCAGGACTCGGCGATCAGCGCGGCGAGCCGGGGATCGGTGATGCCGAGGTCGGCGAACCGGTCGTGCTCCACGATGTGCGCGGCGGCGCCCAGGCACATCGTGTGCAGTTCCTCGACGACCTCTTCGAGCGCCTCGACCTCGGGGAGCGTGAAGCTGTAGTAGGCGCTTTCGTCCCAGTACGGGCGCAGGGACCCGTCCGGGTGACGGGTGAGCGGATAGATGACGCCCTGTTCCTCGACGGTCTGCTGCCAGCCGGGACGGGGCGTGACGGTGTGACGTTTCATCAGCGGTTTCCGGGCCGGCCGGCGCGCCGGTCAGCCGCCGCCGGAGCCGGAGTGGCCGAAGCCGCCCCGGTCGACCGCCGACTTGTCGAAGCTGCCGCCCTGGGCCTTGCCGTTCTTGAACGAGCCGCCGTAGTAGTACGCGCCACGGCCGTCGTCGTCGCACTCGTACTTCGGCAGCTTCTCGTGGGTCACGCGGTCCACACACCGCTTGTCCGGATCCGAACCGCACGCGGTGAGCGTGAGCGCCAGCATCCCCATGCCGCCGAGCACCACCCCGCTCGACCTCAGTCTCCGTTGCCGCGCCGCCATGCGCCGTCCTCCCCCTCGGATACGGACTCGGGCCCGTGTACGGCCCCGGCTCCGGAACCGTACACAGGCCCGTCCGTACGAACTGTCGATCGAACCGCCGCCCAGCCTAGGCCCTGCCCCAAGAGGGGCACCCGGAGGCCTAGTTCACGAACCCGCCGTACGGGCGCGTAATGCATTCCAGGGCGTGACCGGCCGGGTCGAGGAAGTAAACACCGCGCCCGCCGTCGTTGTGGTTGATCTCGCCGGGGTGCTTGCGGTGCGGATCGGCGTAATACGTGAGTCCCTCGCCCTGGATACGGCCGAAGATCTCGTCGAACTCCTCTTCGGTGACCAGGAACGCGTAGTGCTGCGTGACGATCGACTCCGCGGGGATGGTCGCGAAATCGAGGGTGACGCCGTTGCTCAGGTCGACGGGGATGAACGGGCCCCACTCGGTGCCCACCTCGAGCCCCATGACGCGACCGAAGAAGGTCGCGGATTCCCGGTTGTCACGGGAGTGGACGATGGTGTGATTCAGCTGGACCGACACAGTGGATTGCCTCCATAAGGCAACTCACGGGCTACCTCCATGCCTCACCCGGACGGTGACCGACACGCGATGCCGTACCGAAGATCTTAGGCTCGGGGCCTCGCGCTGTCACCACACTTTTCACGACATCGGCGGTCACGGCAGCGCCCGGCACAGCGCGTCCAGCGCGCCCGCCCACGCGCTGACCGGCGGCGTTCCGTACCCGACGACCAGCGCGTCCGGTCCCGGTTCCGCCGTGTCGTGGCGGAGGCGCGCCAGACCGCTGACCGCGAGCCCCTGCCAGGCCGCCGCCTCGATCACGGACCGTTCGGTGCCCACGGGAAGTTCGACCACGGCGTGCAGCCCGGCGGCGATGCCGGTCACCCGGATGTCAGGCCGCCCGGCCAGCGCCTCGACGAGCTGGTCGCGGCGGCGCCGGTAGCGCAGCCGCATCGAGCGGACATGACGGTCGTACGCGCCCGAGGCGATGAACTCCGCGAGCGTGAGCTGGTCCAGCGCGCTCGACGCCCAGTCCACCTCCCCCTTCGCCGCGGTCACCTCCGCCACCAGCCCCTCGGGCAGCACCATCCAGCCGAGCCGCAGCCCCGGCGCCAGGGACTTGCTCGCGGTGCCGAGGTAGACCACCCGCTCCGGATCGAGGCCCTGAAGGGCGCCGACGGGCTGGCGGTCGTAGCGGAACTCCCCGTCGTAGTCGTCCTCCAGGATCAGCCCGTCGGTCGCGCGCGCCCAGTCGACGGCGGCGGCCCGCCGGTCGGGGTGGAGCGCGACACCGGTCGGGAACTGGTGCGCCGGGGTCAGCAGCACCGCCCCGGCGTCCCGTACACCCGCCAGCTCCCCGGTCCGGGTGCCGTACCCGTCCAGCGGCAGCGCGGGCGTGCGGAGGCCCGCGTCCGTCAGCACCTTCCGGTGGGCACGCAGGCCGTACGACTCGACCGCCACCCCGCGCACCCGGCGCGCCCGGAGGACCGTGCCCAGCAGCGTCAGTCCGTGGAAGAAGCCGGAGCAGATGACGATGCGTTCGGGGGCCGCGTACACCCCGCGCGCCCGGGCGAGGTAGTCGGCGAGGACGGTACGCAGCTCGGTCAGGCCGGCGGGGTCGCCGTACCCGAACGCCTCGTGGGGCGCGTCCGTGAGCGCCCGGCGCGCGGCCGTGAGCCACTGCGCGCGGGGGAATCCGGCGAGGTCGGGGGCGCCGGGCATCAGGCTGTACGTGGCCCTGCGGTGGGTGGGGCGGGTCCTGGGCGCGGCGGGCGCGGGTGTACGGGGCGCGGCGCGGCGGGCCACGCGGGTGCCCGAGCCCTGCTGGGCGGTGAGCCAGCCTTCGGCGACCAGCTCGGCGTAGGCGTCGGCGACGGTGTTCCGCGCGATGCCCAGATCGGCGGCGAGGGAGCGGGACGAGGGCAGCCGGGCGCCGGGGACGAGCCTGCCGGTGCGGACGGCTTCGCGCAGGGCGTCCATGAGGCCGGTGCGCAGTCCGGGACCGCGCAGCTCCAGGTGGAGGTCGGCGCCGAGGACGGTGTGGTGGTCCGGCGCGTCGCGCGCCTCGCCGGGTGCCGTATTGGCCCAGGAATCCGTCATGGAAGTGGACCATACGCCTGTGCCACCCGCCGCCTATCGTCGTAGGCATGACGACTGGTGAAGCAATCGGGACCACCGCCCACACCCACACGTACGCCGCCGAGCACACGCCCCGACTGGCCATGGCGAAGCTCGCACCCGAGGTCTACAAGGCCATGGTCCGCCTGGACGCGGCGGCCCGGCAGGGCGTCGACCCCACCCTCCTCGAACTGGTCAAGATCCATGCCTCGCAGATCAACCACTGCGCGTTCTGCCTGGACATGCACACGAAGGACGCGCTGGCGGCCGGCGAGTCGGTGGAGCGGATCATCCAGCTGAGCGCGTGGGAGGAGTCGCGGCACTTCTACACGCCCAAGGAGATCGCGGCGATCGAACTGACCGAGGCGATCACCGTCCTGACGGACGGTTTTGTACCGGACGCGGTGTACGAGAGGGCCGCCGCGCACTTCGACGAGACCGAACTGGCCCACCTGATCGCGGCGATCACCGTGATCAACAGCTGGAACCGGTTCTCGGTGGCGACCCGGGCGGTCCCGGGCCACTACACGCCGGGCTCGCTCAAGAGCTGACCCGGCACACGTATCGCCGTATCCCCGTATCGCCGTATCGCCGCCATTTCATGGAGTACGAGCCCCGATGACAGCCTCAGCCACGGCCTTCCGCGCCCTGCACCACCACCGTGCCCCCGGTGACCCGCTCGTCCTGCCGGGCCCCTGGGACGCGGCCAGTGCCCGGGCGTTCGCGGACGCGGGCTTCCCGGCGCTCGCCGTGCCGAGCGCCGGGGTCGCGGCCTCGCTCGGGTACGAGGACGGCGCGACCCCGGCGGACGAGATGTTCGCGGCGATCGCGCGGATCACGCGCGCCGTCTCCGTACCGGTCTCGGCGGACGTCGAGGACGGGTACGGCCTGGCGCCCAAGGAGCTGGTGGCCCGGCTCCTGGACGCCGGGGCCGTGGGCTGCAACCTGGAGGACTCGTCGGGCGGTGTCCTCCAGGACGCGCGGCGGCAGGCTGACCGGCTGGCGGAGGTACGGGCGGAGGCCGGCGGCCACCTCTTCGTCAACGCGCGCGTCGACACCTTTCTCTGCGGGGTCGCCGATCCGGCCGAGGCGGTGGCGCGGGCCCGGCTGTACGTGGCGGCCGGCGCGGACTGCGTCTACCCGATCACCGCGCCGGCCGCGGCACTCGCCGCCGTCCGCGCCGGGGTCGGAGGACCGGTCAACGCCCTCGCGACGCCGGACGGTCCGGCCGTGGCCGAGTGCGGCCGGCTCGGCGCGACGCGCGTCACCTTCGGCCCGCAGTTCCAGCGCCGGGCGGTGGCGGCGGTCCGGGGGATCGCGGACCAACTGCGGGGCTGGGGCGTGTCCGCGGGCTGACGAGGGCGGGAGACGAATGGGGTCAACTCCCTCTGTTTTGTGACCGGAAGGCTGCGGCGCGTTTTGTCGTGCGTGCGCAAGGTCGTGTTCATCGGGCGGTCGCAGACGCGGACGAGTGTTCGCGTGCTTGCCGAAACGCCCCCGAAAGGAACAACGATGGCCACATCGAACGATTCGGCGGACCTGCCCGACGGACTCAGCCGCCGCCACGCGCTGGGCCTGCTGGGAACGGCCGGCGCCGGCGCCGCCGCGCTCCCGCTGCTGGGCGCGACCCCGGCCGCGGCGGACACGTCCTTCGGCTCCCCCGCCTTCCACCCGACGGCCGACGCGGGCGGCGCGCCGCCGGTGCAGGGCCTGCACCTGACCTTCGGGGCCGACCCCAGCAGCCAGATGGTCGTCTCCTGGCTCACCGACGGCCCGGTCAAGCGGCCCCGCGTGATGTACGGGACGCCGGAGCACGGCTTCGGTTCCAGCACGGCCGCAAAGACCCGTACGTACACCGACGGCAAGTCCGGCCGGGTCGTGTACGTGCACCACGCGGAGCTGTCCCGCCTCAAGCCCGGTACGGACTACGTGTACATGGCCTCGCACGAGGGGGCGACCCCGGACAGCGCCGTGTTCAGGACCGCGCCGCGCGGGCGGGCCCCGCTGACCTTCACCAGCTTCGGCGACCAGTCGGCGCCCCAGGTGACCTGGTCGGCCGACGGCACCAGCATCATGGACGCCAACTCGACCCCCGCCACCAAGGACATCGTCACGGGCATCGAGCAGGTGGCGCCCCTCTTCCACCTGCTCAACGGCGACCTCTGCTACGCGAATCTCGACGTCGACCGGGTGCGGACCTGGAACAACTTCTTCACCAACAACACCCGTTCCGCGCGCTTCCGGGCGTGGATGCCGGCGGCCGGCAACCACGAGATCGAGAAGGCCAATGGCCCCATCGGGCTCGGCGCCTACCAGACGTACTTCGACCTGCCCTCCACGGAGACGGACGCCGAACTCGACAACCTCTGGTACGCGTTCACCGCCGGCTCGGTGCGGGTGATCGTGCTCCAGAACGACGACAACGCCCTCCAGGACGGCGGTGACGTGTACATCAGCGGCTACTCCGGTGGCCGCCAGCTCGCCTTCCTGGAGAAGGAGTTGCGGGCCGCCCGCTCCTCCCGTGACATCGACTGGGTGGTAGTCGCCATGCACCAGGTGATGATCAGCTCCACCGACGCCAACGGCGCGGACCTCGGGCTGCGGCAGAAGTACGGGCCCCTGTTCGACAAGTACGGCGTCGACCTCGTCCTGTGCGGACACGAGCACAACTACGAGCGCTCCCTGGCCGTTCGCGGGGTGGTCTCCGGCAGCGAGACGCTCACCCCGAACCCGGTGTCGTCGGCGACGGACGCCATCGACACCACGCACGGCACCGTGCACATGATCCTCGGTGGCGGCGGGGTCTCCGGGACGACCAACCAGTCCTTCTTCAAGGACGGGACCGCGAAGGTGATCACGGCGGTGTCGGCGTCCGCGCCGGCCGGTTCCAAGCGCACGTCGACGTACGTCAAGGAGCAGGCCGTCTGGACGGGCGTCCGCGACGTCGACCACCCGTACGGCTTCGCGTCGTTCACCGTCGGCCCCGGCCGGCACGCCGGTGACACGACAACCCTGCACGTCACGTACTACAACGTGAACAAGCCGGACGGCGACCTGTCGGTGTTCGAGAAGTTCACGCTGCACCGCAAGCGCTCCGACGGGAAGCGCTGAACCGGCCTGACCGACCAGCTCCGGCCCAGGCCCCGGCCGCATCCACCTCGCGTACGTGCGTGTCGCCGGGGCCGGCGGGTCACGGTGTGAGCCCCCGGCCACGCGCCGCCGCCAGCCAGCGCGGGTAGCGCGCCAACAGCAGGTCATAGAGCTGTTCGTCCGTCAGTTCGCCCGGGTCACGCACGGAGAAGAACCCGATGTTGTCGAGGTACGGCCCCGGCCGCGCGCTCAGTTCCGCCAGGAACTCGAACTCGTCCGGCTCCCCGATCGCCATGAACTGCCAGAACACCGGCTCGTAGCTGGACGACCGCACATGCTCCAGGGCCGCCTCCGGCCCACTGGTCGCGCCGTCGGTGACAAACATGACAAACACCGGCGGCTCGACCGCCCCCGCGTCCGCGTCCGGGAGCAGCGGGGCGGACCGTAAGTCCGCCGAGCCGGCGTAACGCCCGCGCACCAGGCGCATCGCCTCGCCGTAGTCGGTCGAGCCGCCGACGTCGGCCTCCTGGTGCAGCACACCGGTCCGGCCCCGGTAGTCGGCCAGTCCCATGCCGCCCGCCTCCTCCGCGAAGGTGGCGAAGGGGAAGACATCGACCTCACCGTTGTCGTCGAAGCGCAGGGCCAGCGCCAGGACCCGTTCGGCGAGGGCCTGGATTTGGCCCGACTCGTAGAGGTCGGACATCGACGCCGACATGTCGAGGCAGAGCGCGACCCGCGCGGTGTGCTCGCCCAGGCCGTGCTTCTCCAGGCTCACCGCCGCCTTCCTGGTATACGAGAGCAGCTCGCCGTGGCCTTCGTCGGCCAGCCGCTTCTCCATGGAGATCAGCCGCCGCTTCTTGAGCCGCGACGACGGCGGGGAGGACGCCGGCAGGGAGGGCGCCGCCTGACTCGGCGACCAGGGCCCCGCGGGCGCGGGCGGCTGCTCGTCCGAGACCGCCACCCCGAAGTCCGTCGCCAGACCGGCCAGTCCTGACGCGTACCCCTGCCCCACCGCCCGGAACCGCCAGCCCCCCGCCCGCCGCTACACCTCGCCGAAGACGAACGCCGTCTCCGTCGTCGCGTCGCCGATGTCGAACGCGACCACCATCGCGCCCGTACCCGCGTCGGTCACCTGGAGGCGCAGGCCGGGAACGCGGCCGAACGGCCCCCCGTCCGCCGAGGCCGCCAGCACCACCGACGCCACCTCGGCCGGAACCCGCCCCAGGTCGAGACCGAGGGACTCCTCGCCCGGCCGTCCCGGCCCGCGAACGACCGCCCCCGACGGATGGGCCGGCTGGTTGTAGAAGACGAGGTCGTCGTCGCCCCGCACCCGCCGCCGTCCGTCCAGCACGAGTGCGGACGCGTCCACGTCCGGTACGCCGGGACCGGGTCGCCAGGTGAGGGTGGCGCGCAACGCCGTGGTGGGCAGCGGGACGTTGGCACCCTTGGCAAGGTTGGTCATGTCTTCCACCGTGCCACGCCGGACGTCACCGACCGGCCGTCAGGACCCGCCTGCGGCAGGGCTGTTACCGGTCCGCTACTCCGTCACTTCGCCGACAGCCAGGTGCGCCAGGTCCGCTCGTTCGTCTTCACCCACCGAGCCGCCGCGTCCTCGGGCGAGAGGCCCTCGTCGGCTATGAGCAGGGCCACTTCGTTCTGTTCGGCGGTGGTCCAGGAGAAGTTCTTGAGGAGCGTGGCCGCCCTGCCGCCGGTCTTCGCGAAGTCCGCATTGAGGAACTTCTGGAGCGGGGTGTTCGGGTACGCGCACGCCACCTTCGCGGGGTCGGCGTCGCAACCGTCCTTGTACGCGGGCAGCTTCACCTCCGTCATCGGGACCTTCTCGAAGAGCCACTGGGGTGTGTACCAGTAGGTGAGGAAGGGCTTCTTCTCCTTGGCAAACTGCTTGATCTGGGTGATCTGCGCCGCCTCCGAACCGGAGAAGACCACCTGGTAGTCGAGGTCCAGGTTGCTGACCAGCGCCTTGTCGTTGGTGACGTACGACGGTGAGCCGTCGAGCAGCTGCCCCTTGCCGCCGCTCTCCGCCGTACGGAACTGGTCCGCGTACTTGTTGAGATTGCGCCAGTCGGTGACGTCCGGGTGCTGCTTCACGAAGTACGTGGGCACGAACCAGCCGATGTGCCCGGTGACCCCGAGGTCCCCGGCCGGCGCGATCGTCTTCTTGTCGGTGACGTACCGCTTCTCCTGGTCCGGGTGGCCCCAGTCCTCCAGGATCGCGTCGACGCGGCCCTGGCTCAAGGCGTCCCAGGCCGGGATCTCGTCGACCTGGACGGTGTCCACCCGGTAACCCAGCTCGTGTTCGAGCAGATAGGCCGCCACGGCCACGTTGGCCTGGGCACCCACCCAGGACTGGACGGAGAGGGTGACGGTCTTCGAGCCCTGCGCGTTGGCGTACGGGGACGCCTGCTCGGTCATGTCGGCGGCGCCACAGCCGGTGAGGAGGGCGAGCAGCGTCCCCAGGGCGGCGGCGCGGTGGGTGCGGATACGGCCAGAGGTGCGCGTCCGGGTACGGGTACGCGTACGGGTCAGCTTCATGTCAGGCCTCCTTCCTGGTGCGGGCCTGGCGTCGTTCGGTGGGCTGGGTCACCCGGTCGAGCATCAGACCGAGGCAGACGATGGCCGCTCCGGCCACCAGCCCGGTCGCGAGATCGCCCTGGGCGAGGCCGAACACGACGTCGTATCCGAGCGCCCCGCCACCGACCAGTCCGCCGATGATGACCACGGCGAGCACGAGCACCACGCCCTGGTTGAGGGCGAGCCGCAGCGCGGGTCCCGCCAAGGGCAGCTGGACCTTGCGCAGCTGCTGGGTGCCGGTCGCGCCGAGCGAGCGGGACGCTTCCATCGCCGCCGGGTCGACCTGCCGGAGTCCCTGTGTGGTGATCCGTACGACGGCCGGCAGCGCGTAGACGACCGCGGCGGCCACCGCCGGGGCCCGGCCGACGCCGAACAGGGCGACCACCGGGATGAGATAGACGAACTGCGGGAGGGTCTGGAAGACGTCGAGCAGCGGGCGCAGCACCGCTTCCACCCGGGTGCTGCGGGCGGCCGCGATCCCGGCGGCGAAGCCGATGACCAGCGTCACCGCGACGGCGGCCAGTACCTGGGACAGCGTGTCCAGGGACGGCTTCCACACGCCGAGGACACCGATCGCCGCGAGGGCGAGGACGGCGGTCAGGGCGGTCTGCCAGGTGCCGATGAGCAGGGCGAGCGCGGCGACGATCAGCAGGAGGGACCACCAGGGCAGGGCTTGGAGGCCGCCCCGTACCGGATCAAGGATCCAGGTGGTGAAATGCCCGGCCCAGTCGGCGGTGCCGCCGACGACGGGCACGCCGGAGTAGAGGTGGTCGGTCATCCAGCCGACGGCGGTGTTGACCGGATCCGCTATCGGTACGGTCCAGCCTTCGGGCCAGGTGAGCCGGTCGGCGAGCCGGCCCACGGCGACCACGGCCGCGGTGGCGAGCGCCACGGCGCCCCAGCGGAGCCACCCGCCACGCCGTGCTGCGGCGTCCTTGCCCGCGGCGGTCCCGGACCCGGCGGCGGCGGTCGTTCGGTCGAGCACCACGGCTAGCAGCACGATCGGCAGCCCGGCCGCGAGGGCCGCGCCGACGTCCACCGAGGCCAGCGCCTGGTACACCCGGTCGCCCAGGCCCCCGGCGCCGATCACGGACGCGATGACGGCCATCGAAAGGGCCATCATGATGGTCTGGTTGAGGCCGAGCAGCAGTTCCTTGCGGGCGAGCGGCAGCCGGGCGGTGAGGAGCCGTTGGCGGCCGGTCGCGCCGAGCGAGGCCACGGCCTCCATGACGCCGCCGTCGGCGTCGCGCAGTCCGAGGGCGGTGAGCCGTGCCATCGGCGGAGCCGCGTACACGACGGTGGCGAGCACCGCCGCCGGGACACCGATGCCGAAGATCAGCACGACGGGCAGCAGATAGGCGAAGGCGGGCAGCACCTGCATGGTGTCGAGCAGGGGCCGCAGGGCGCGGTAAAGCCGGTCGGAGAGCCCGGCGGCGAGGCCGAGCAGCGCGCCGAGCGCCACGGAGACGGTGACCGCGACCACCATCAGGGCGAGCGTCTGCATGGTCGGCACCCACATGCCGAGCAGTCCGCAGACGGCGAACGAGAGGGCCGCGGTGAGTGCGAGCCGTACCCCGGCGACCCGCCAGGCGATCAGCCCGGCCAGCGCCGTGACGCCCGCCCAGCCGATGCCGAGCAGCAGCAGGTACACCCCGCGCACGGACAGCACGACGCCGTTGCTGATGTAGCCGAAGAAGTAGAGGAAGAGCGGGTGGCTGTCCCGGTTGTCGATGATCCAGTCGCTGGCGCTGCCGAGCGGGCCCGTCAGGTCGACGGTGAGGGCGGCGGGCCAGGGGGTGCCCGGCCAGCGGGTGAGGGCGAGGGGGACGAGGACGGCGGCGAAGGCCGCGAGCAGCAGCGCCTTGCCGAGCCCGCGCCTGGTCAGGGCGGCGGAGAGCCCGCGGCCCGGTGCGGCGGAGGCGGAGCCCGATCCGGAGCCGGAGGACGCGGCGGCGGTGGCCATCACGCGACCGCCTGACCGGTTCCGTAGCCCGGGCCCGGGCCGGTCGCGGGGCCGGCGGCCGTCCCGGCCACCACCCCCAGCAGCCGCTCCCGGTCGACGATCCCGACCAGCCGCCCGTGCTCGACGACCCGCGCCGACGCCTCGCCGGTCCGGGCGACGGCCTCGATCGCCTCGGAGACGGTGGCCGTCGGGGCGAGCGCGGGACCCGATTCCGAGTCCCCCGTCCGCACACGCCGCATGGCCGCGCCGACGGTGATGACCTGCTCGCGCGGGACGTCACGGACGAAGTCGCGTACGTACGAGTCGGCGGGCCGGCCGACGATCTCCTCCGGGGTGCCCAGCTGCACGATGCGGCCGTCGCGCATCAGCGCGATACGGTCGCCGAGGCGCAGTGCCTCGGTGAGGTCGTGGGTGATGAAGACCATCGTGCGGCCCTCCTCGCGGTGCAGCCTGATGACCTCCTCCTGCATGTCGCGGCGGATCAGCGGGTCGAGCGCGCTGAACGGCTCGTCGAACAGCAGGACCTGGGGGTCCACGGCGAGCGCGCGGGCCAGTCCGACACGCTGCTGCTGACCGCCGGAGAGCTGTCCCGGCCTGCGGTCCTCCAGCCCTTCGAGACCTACCTTGCCGACGACCTCGGCGGCCTTCGCCCGCCGCTCGGTGCGGCCCATGCCCTGAATCTCCAGGCCGTAGGCGACGTTGTCGAGGACCGAGCGGTGCGGGAGCAGTCCGAAGTGCTGGAAGACCATGGCGGCGCGGTGCCTGCGCAACTCGCGCAGCCGGCCCTTGTCCATGGACAGGACGTCCTCTCCGTCGATGGCGACGGCGCCGGCCGTCGGCTCGATGAGCCGGGTCAGGCAGCGGACGAGGGTGGACTTCCCCGACCCGGACAGGCCCATGACCACAAAGACCTCGCCCTTGCGCACGTCGAAGGACACGTCCCGTACGGCGGCGGTGCAGCCGGTGCTCTCCCGCAGCTCGGCGGGGGTGAGCGCGCCTAGATCGGGGTCACCGGGCACACGGTGCGCCTTGGGGCCGAAGACCTTCCACAGGCCGCGAACGGCGAAGACGGGGGTGGCGGAATCGGCGGAGGTGGCGGAATCGGCGGAGGCGCGCGAGCCGGCTGGGGCGGTGAGGCCGGAGGGAGCCGTGAGCTCGGAAGGGGTGGCGGAGGCGGCCGGTCCGGTCGGGGTGCTCTGGCTCATCGGGTCGGGCTCCTTCGGTCGGTGGCTGCTCGGGGATCCGGCTCGGTCAGCAGTTCCGCGCACTTCTCGCCGACCATCAGGACCCCGATCATCGGGTTCACGGCGGGCATCGTCGGGAAGACGGACGCGTCGGCGACGCGGATGCCGTCGAGCCCGCGGATCCTCAGATCCGGGGTGACCACGGCGAGCTCGTCGGTCGCGGCCCCCATCCGGCAGGTGCCGGCGGGGTGGTAGACGGTGTGCGCGCAGGCCCGGGCGTACGCGCTCAGCTCGTCGTCCGAGGTGATGTCGGGGCCGGGACAGACCTCCCGTACGAGCCACTTCGCCAGCGGGTCGGCGGCCGCCACCTGGCGGGCGATCCTGATGCCGTCGACCAGAGTGCGGCCGTCGTAGTCGTCCTCGTCGGTGAAGTACCGGAAGTCCAGGGCGGGTTTCTCCGCCGGGTCGGCGCTCGTCAGGTAGAGCCGGCCGCGGCTGCGCGGCTTGGGGATGTTCGGGGTCATCGACACGCCGTGCTCGGGGCGTTCGTACCCGAGGCGCTCCGGGTGGTCGGTGAACGGGATCTGGTAGAAGTGGAACATCAGGTCGGGGCCCTGGCTCTCCGGGTCGCGCCGGACGAACAGGCCCGCGTCGGAGTCCATCGCCGAGTTCTCCGGGATCGGCCCGTCCGTCTCCCAGACGATCACCGACTCGGGATGGTCCAGCAGGTTCTCCCCGACGCCGGGCAGGTCGTGGACGACGGGGATGCCGAGCTTCTCCAGGTCGGCGCGCGGCCCGACGCCCGAGTGGAGCAGCAGCCGCGGGGTGTCCACCGCGCCCGCGCAGACGACCACTTCGCGCCGGGCCGCGACCCGTACCTCGTCGCCCTCCTTCGTCCAGGCGCGCACGGCCTGCGCCCGGGTGCCGTCGAAGTCCAGCGCGAACGCCCAGGTCTCCAGGAACAGATGGAGGTTGGGCCGGTCCAGGAAGGGGTGCAGGTACGCGACCGACGCCGACGAGCGCCGGTTGTCCTCCGGGTGGTACGCGAGGTCGAAGAAGCCCGTCCCCTCATAGAACGGCTGCCGGTTGAAGCCTTCGACGCGCGGGACGCCGAGGGCCTCCTGCGCGGCGGAGACGAAGTCGCGGGCGATCGCGTTACGGTCCCGCTCGTCGACGGGCACGATGTTGTTCCGCAGCCGCGCGAAGTACGGGTCCATCGCGTCGGCGTCCCACCCGGCAGCCCCCGCCGCCGCCCATTCGTCCCAGTCGGACGGCAGGGGCTTGAAGGCGATGAGGGTGTTGTGCGAGGAGCAGCCGCCGAGCACCCGGGCTCTGCTGTGCCGGATGTGCGAGTTGCCGCGTGGCTGGGCGGTGGTCGGGTAATCGTAGTCCAGCTCACCGCCCAGCAGGCCCATCCAGCGGCGCAGCGTGAGGACTTCGGGGCGGTCGACGTCGGAGGGGCCGCCCTCGATGACGGCGACGGTGACGTCCGGGTTCTCGGTGAGGCGGGAGGCGATCACCGATCCGGCGGTGCCGCCTCCGACGACGACGTAGTCGTACTCGGCCGTGGATCCCATGGCTGCTGTACTCCTCTGCTGCGGTGGCGTGGGGAGCCAACGCGGTGGGGGGCTTATGCGGTGGGGGTGCTGAGGTGGTGGGGGTGGTGGCGTGGTGGGGAGGCCTACATGAGGTAGACGCGTGGGAACGCCAAAACGGGAGATGCCAATTCGGACCGAAGCACGGAAATGGGGGATTCCGGGGTACGGACCGGGCCGCCCGTCAGCCGGCGAACCAGCGCACGGGCCGCGGCGCGAGGTTCTGGTAGATGTGCTTGGCCTCGCGGTACTCGGCCAGCCCGGCGGGCCCCAGCTCCCGCCCGATGCCGGACTTGCCGAAGCCGCCCCACTCCGCCTGCGGGAGGTAGGGGTGGAAGTCGTTGATCCACACGGTGCCGTGCCGCAGTCGCCCGGCGACCCGCCGCGCCCGGCCGGGATCGGCGCTCCAGACACCGCCGGCCAGGCCGTACTCGGTGTCGTTGGCGAGGGCCACGGCCTCGTCCTCCGTGCGGAAGGTCTCGACGGTCAGCACGGGCCCGAAGACCTCTTCCCGTACGACCCGCATCCCGCGATGACACTGGTCGAGGACCGTCGGCTCGTAGAAGTAGCCGTCGGCGGACCGGACGCCGGAGGGCTCGGGACGCTTGCCGCCGGAGCGCAGGACCGCGCCCTCCGCGAGCGCGGAGGCGACGTACTCCTCCGTCTTCGCCAACTGCTGGGCGGAGACGAGCGGTCCGCACTCCACGTCCTTCTCCGTGCCGCGCCCGAGCCGTACGCGCTGGGCGCGCCGGGCCAGTTCACCGACGAAGCGCTCGCGTATCGATTCCTCGACGATCAGTCGTGAGCCGGCCGAGCAGACCTGGCCGCTGTGGATGAAGGCGGCGTTCAGCGCCTGGTCGACGGCGGTGTCGAAACCTTCGTCCGTGGCGCAGGCGTCGGCGAAGACGACGTTCGGGTTCTTGCCGCCCAGCTCCAGGGCGACCTTCTTCACGCCGGGGGCCGCCGCCTGCATCACCTTCGTACCGCTGCTCAGGCCGCCGGTGAAGGAGACCAGGTCCACGTCGGGGTGTTCGGCGAGCCGGGCGCCGACGGTGGCGCCCGCACCGGTGACCAGGTTGGCGACCCCGGCGGGCAGGCCGGCCTCGGCGAGCAGGTCGATGAGGTCGACCGTCGTGAGCGGGGTGAGTTCGCTGGGCTTGACGACGAAGGTGTTGCCCGCGGCGAGGGCCGGTGCGATCTTCCAGCTGGCCTGGAGGAGCGGGTAGTTCCAGGGGGTGATCAGCGCGCAGACGCCGACGGGTTCGTGGACGACCACGCTGTGGACGGTGTCCGAGCCCGCGTCGACGACCCGGCCGCCGCTCTCGTTCATCACCAGGTCGGCGAAGTAGCGGAAGGTGTCGGCGACACACTCGACGTCGACGCGGCCCTCCTCCAGGGTCTTCCCGGAGTCCCGGCTCTCCAGCAGCGCGATGGTCTCGCGGTTGCGGATCAGCAGATCGGCGGTACGGCGCAGCAGCGCGGCCCGCTCGGCGACCGGGGTCCCGGGCCAGGGGCCCTCGTCGAACGCCGTACGCGCCGCGGCGACCGCCGCGTCCGCGTCCTCGGTCCCGCCCTCGGACACCACGGCGAGAACCGTCGCGTCGGCGGGGTCGAGGATGTCGCGTGTGGCACCGGAGACGGCTTCACGCCACTCCCCGCCCACATGAATGGTCTGTTGTGCCGACACGTCGCGTCTTGCCTTCCCTCACAGAACGTCCTCCACCAGCGAGAACTGGCGATCGGGGCGCCTGCCCCAAGGGGCCGGAAGCATGCGGTTTCGGTGTCCGAAAGTGCGCGGGGTCACGCCGGGGAAGACACAAGGCCCCGATCCGCCCGGGTATGTCGGCGGATCGGGGCCTCGATGTCGTGACGATCAGATCGGGCCGATCAGATCAGGCCGAGTTCACGGACGGCGTCGCGCTCCTCCTGGAGCTCCTTCACCGAGGCGTCGATCCGCGCCCGCGAGAAGTCGTTGATGTCCAGGCCCTGGACGATCTCGTACACGCCGTCCTTGGTGGTGACGGGGAAGGACGAGATGATGCCCTCCGGCACGCCGTAGGAGCCGTCCGACGGGATGCCCATGGAGGTCCAGTCGCCCTCGGCGGTGCCGTTGACCCAGGTGTACACGTGGTCGAGGGCGGCGTTGGCGGCGGACGCGGCCGAGGACGCGCCACGCGCCTCGATGATCGCGGCGCCGCGCTTGGCGACGGTCGGGATGAAAGTGTCGGCCAGCCACGCCTCGTCGTTGACGGTCTCCGCGGCGTTCTTGCCGGCGATCTCCGCGTGGAAGATGTCCGGGTACTGCGTGGCGGAGTGGTTGCCCCAGATGGTCAGGCGGCGGATGTCGGAGACGGCCGCGCCGGTCTTCCGCGCCAGCTGCGAGATCGCGCGGTTGTGGTCCAGGCGGGTCATCGCGGTGAAGCGCTCGGCCGGTACGTCCGGGGCGGCGGCCTGGGCGATCAGCGCGTTCGTGTTGGCCGGGTTGCCGACGACGAGGACCTTGATGTCGTCCGCAGCGTTGTCGTTGATGGCCTTGCCCTGCGGCTTGAAGATGCCACCGTTGGCGGAGAGCAGGTCACCGCGCTCCATGCCCTTGGTACGGGGGCGGGCGCCGACCAGCAGCGCGACGTTGGCGCCGGCGAAGGCGACGTTCGGGTCGTCCGTGATCTCGATGCCGCGCAGCAGCGGGAACGCGGAGTCGTCGAGCTCCATCGCCGTGCCCTCGGCGGCCTTGAGACCCTGCGGGATCTCCAGGAGACGCAGTTTGACCGGCACATCCGCGCCGAGCAGATGGCCGGAGGCGATGCGGAAGAGCAGCGCGTAGCCGATCTGGCCGGCCGCGCCGGTGACGGTGACATTCACGGGAGTGCGGGTCATGGCGATCTCCGTAAGACAGCTGGGTGGCGGGGGTCCCTGCCCCTGGTGCGGGACATCTCCCCGGCGCCGGTCGGGGTTCCGGACTCAACCCCGATGCGAATCTTGACGTGAAGAGATATCCAGCGGTCAGGCTATCGGACCCCGGCGCCCCTGGATCGCCGCCCCCTTTGTGGCACGGCTCACGACCTTGACGCGGTGCGCCTACGGACACCGCAAGGCGGAATCGTCACCTCCCTGCCACAGGCGGCAGGCAACCCTTGATCCCCTCCGACGCGTCCATGACGCTGATGTCTGCGGGGGAAACGCCCCCGGACACAGACGAACGGCGCTCGTCCTCCCTCGGGGGAGGGGACGAGCGCCGTTCTCGTACAACCGGCCGCTCCACACGCCTTACGCCCGCACGGCTTACGGCACGGTCGAGTGGACGATGTCCTCCAGGAACGGGATCTCCAGCCACGGCTTGGGCTGCGTCATCAGCGCGAGCATGATGATCACCAGACCCAGCAGGCCGTACGTGACCATGTCGGTGAAGCGCGAGCGCACGGCGAGCATGCCGACGGACGGCAGGACACGGCGCAGGACGGCGCCGCCGATCAGCGCGACGCCGATGAGGATCGTGCCGATCCGGAACGCCTCGTCGAAGGGGTGTGTGCCGACGACCAGGAGCCCGAGGCCGACGGTCCCGAGGACGCTGAGCAGCGGCCACTGCCGGGCGGGCGCGGGCGCGTCCGGGGGCGCGGCCCGGCCGCCGCCCTCGGGCCGGGCGGTGTCCGTCGTGACGGCGGGGAAGCGCCGCGACTCGGAGTCGTCGTCCGGACCGGGGTCGTTGGTGCCGTCGGACTCGCCGGGTACGGCAGCCGCGTCCGGGTCGGCGTCCGCACGCGCGTCCTCGCTCGCGCCCACACGCGGAGCGACGTCCGCGTCAACGTCGGCACCCTGATCCGCGCGCGCGTCCGCGTCCACGTCGGCGCCCCCGCCCGCGTCAACATCCGTGACCGCACCCGCGTCCAGGTCCACGCCCGCGTCAACAACGGCGTCCGGGGCCACCCCCGCGTCCGAGCCGGCCTTCGCCGCCGCCTCCTTCTCCGCCAGGCCCAGCACGGCGGCCTCCGCCGCCCCCGTGGCACCCGGCTCCACGGCGACGGCCTGCCGTACACCTTTCGGTTCCGGCGTGTCACTCGCGCTCGTACCAGCACCCATGGGTGCCCCTTTCCCGTTCGGACCCGGTCAGCCCGCGGCGACGGCGCGTTCGGCCGCCTCGACCACGTTGACCAGCAACTGGGCGCGGGTCATCGGGCCGACACCGCCGGGGTTCGGCGAGATCCAGCCGGCCACCTCGGCGACCCCGGGGTGCACGTCGCCGACGATCTTGCCGTGCTCGTCCCGGCTGACGCCGACGTCGAGGACGGCCGCGCCCGGCTTCACGTCCTCGGGCTTGATGATGTGCGGCACGCCCGCCGCCGCCACGATGATGTCCGCCTGCCTGAGGTGCGCCGACAGGTCACGGGTGCCGGTGTGGCACTGCGTCACCGTCGCGTTCTCGGACTTACGGGTCAGGAGCAGCGGAATCGAGCGCCCCACCGTGATGCCGCGTCCGACGACCACCACGTGCGCGCCCGCGATCTCGACGCCGTGGTGGCGCAGCAGCTGGATGATCCCGTACGGGGTGCACGGCAGCGGGCCGGTCTCGTTGAGCACCAGCCGGCCGAGGCTCATCGGGTGCAGCCCGTCCGCGTCCTTGGAAGGGTCCATCAGCTCCAGGATCCGGTTGGTGTCGATGCCCTTGGGCAGCGGCAGCTGCACGATGTACCCCGTGCACTCGGGGTTCGCGTTCAGCTCCGCGACGACGGCCTCGATCTCTTCCTGGGTCGCGGTGTCGGGGAGTTCACGCTGGATCGACGCGATGCCGACCTCCGCGCAGTCGCGGTGCTTGCCGTTCACGTACCACCGGCTGCCCGGATCGTCCCCGACCAGCAGCGTCCCCAGGCCGGGCAGGACGCCCCGCGCCGTGAGGGCCGCCACGCGGGCGGTCAGGTCGGACTTGATCGCGGCTGCGGTGGCCTTGCCATCGAGAATCTGGGCGGTCATGGCCCCATCCTCGCGGATGGACCCGTCCCTGTTCCAATTCGGGTCCCGGTCCGGCCGTCACGGATCCGCCCAGGTTGCACTTGCACAACGCATACGGATACCGACTGGACAAAAAGAGGACAGTCCTACCAGCATGATCGGCGCACCACAGCGGGCAGTGCGGGGGGCCGGACCGCTTATGAACCACCGTTTCCTCCGCGCGGACCCGCACCGTCCCGCATCCAACGGAGGAAGTCCCCAAATGAGCTTCGGCGACCCCCAGAACCCGTACGGGCAGCAGCCCGGTCAGCCTGGCCAGCCCGGTCAGCCCGGTCAGCCGCCCCAGCCGGGCTACGGCTACCCCCAGCAGGCCCCGCAGGGCGTGCCGCAGCAGGGGTACGGCTACCCCGCGCCCGGCGGCCCCGCGCCCTACTCCGCCCCGCAGGGTCCCGGATACGGCGGCACGCCGGAACTCGCCAGCTGGGGCGCGCGTGTCCTCGGCACCCTGGTCGACGGACTCGTCCTCCTCGTGCCGTACATCATCGTCTTCGCGGGTGCCGCCATCGGTGGCGGCTTCGGCACCTTCCTGCGCCTGCTCGGGATCTGCGCGGTCTTCGCGGTGGCCATCTGGCAGCTGATCCAGGAGGGCAAGACCGGCCAGACCATCGGCAAGAAGGCCCTGAACATCCGTCTGCTGCGCGAGGCCGACGGCCAGCCGCTCGGTATCGGCATGGCGTTCGTCCGCCGTCTCGCCCACTTCCTCGACGGCGTCATCTGCTACATCGGCTTCCTGTGGCCGCTGTGGGACTCGAAGAACCAGACGCTCGCGGACAAGGTCTGCTCGTCGCTGGTCATCAAGTCCAACTGATCGCATGGCGGGCGAACCAAGCGCCTTAGTGCCACATCACGCGACGACCGAAGGCCGCGCTCCCCTACCGGGAGCGCGGCCTTCGTCGTACGGAGAGTCACTCAGCGGAAAAGGTCAGTGGACGAACGTCAGTGGAAGAAGTGGCGCGTCCCCGTGAAGTACATCGTCGCGCCGGCCTTCCGCGCCGCCTCGACCACCTGCTCGTCACGGACCGACCCGCCCGGCTG
This sequence comes from Streptomyces sp. NPDC087420, assembly GCF_044744165.1. Lineage (NCBI taxonomy): Bacteria > Bacillati > Actinomycetota > Actinomycetes > Kitasatosporales > Streptomycetaceae > Streptomyces > Streptomyces sp. NPDC087420. The sequence continues at coordinate 360,498 of NZ_JBIUXU010000008.1, read as the reverse complement.
CACCACGGCCCTGACCCCCGCCTCCAGGAGGATCTCCAGCCCGTCGGGGAAGGGGAAGAAGGCGTCGGACGCGGCGAACGCGCCGCGCGCCCGCTCCTCCCCCGCCCGCTCCACCGCGAGCTTCGCGGAGTCGACACGGTTGACCTGACCCATGCCGACCCCCACCGACGCCCCGCCCTTGGCGAGCAGGATCGCGTTGGACTTGACGGCGCGGCTCGCGCGCCACGCGAAGGCCAGCTCGGCCAGCTCCGCCGCCGACAGCGCCTCGCCGGTCGCCAGCGTCCAGTTCGCCGGGTCGTCGCCCGCCGCCTGGAAGCGGTCGGTGGCCTGGAGCAGCGCCCCGCCGTCGATCACCTTGACCTCGACCGGAGCCGTGGGCGCGTCGGCGCAGCGCAGCACGCGGATGTTCTTCTTGCGGGCCAGCACCTCGACCGCGCCGTCCTCGTAGTCCGGGGCGACGATCACCTCGGTGAAGATCTCGGCGACCTGCTCGGCCATCTCCACGGACACCGGGCGGTTGACGGCGATCACACCGCCGAACGCGGAAAGCGGGTCACACGCGTGTGCCTTGCGGTGCGCCTCGGCCACGTCGTCGCCGATCGCGATCCCGCACGGGTTGGCGTGCTTGATGATCGCGACACACGGCTCGGGGTGGTCGTACGCGGCACGGCGCGCGGCGTCCGTGTCCGTGTAGTTGTTGTACGACATCTCCTTGCCGTGCAGCTGCTCGGCCTCGGCCAGGCCGCCGCCCTCGGCGCCGGTGTAGAGCGCGGCGGGCTGGTGCGGATTCTCGCCGTAACGAAGCACGTTCTTACGGAGGTACGTGGCTCCGAGGAAGTCCGGCAGGCGGTCCGCGGCGGAACCGCTGTCGGCCTCCGCGTCCACGGCCGCGTAGTCGGCGGCGAACCAGGACGCCACGGCCACGTCGTACGCGGCCGTGTGCTGGAACGCCTCCGCCGCGAGCCGCTTACGGGTCGTCAGGTCGAACCCGCCGTCCTGTGCGGCCGCGAGGACGTCCCCGTACCGCTCCGGGCTGGTGACGACGGCCACGGACGGGTGGTTCTTGGCGGCGGCGCGCACCATCGAGGGGCCGCCGATGTCGATCTGCTCCACACACTCGTCGTCGGTCGCCCCCGAGGCGACCGTCTCCCGGAACGGGTACAGGTTGACGACAACCAGCTCGAACGGCTCGATGTCCAGCTCGGCGAGCTGCTCACGGTGCGCGTCGAGCCGCAGGTCGGCGAGGATGCCGGCGTGCACACGCGGGTGCAGTGTCTTGACGCGCCCGTCCAGGCACTCGGGGAAGCCCGTCAGCTCCTCGACCTTGGTGACCGGCACCCCGGCGGCGGCGATCTTCGCGGCGGTGGAACCGGTGGAGACCAGGGTGACCCCGGCCTCGTGCAGTCCACGGGCCAGCTCTTCCAGGCCCGTCTTGTCATAGACGCTGACCAGCGCGCGGCGGATCGGCCGCTTCGTACCTTCGGCGGTCACTGGATCGTTACCTTTCGTCCCTCAATGCGGTAGCCGTGCCGGGCCAGACGCCCCACGACATCGACGAGCAGGCGTCGCTCGACTTCCTTGATGCGCTCATGGAGCGCGACGCCGTCGTCCGAGTAGTCCTCGTCCCTGACCTCCACCGCGCCCTGCGCGATGATCGGGCCCTCGTCGACGCCTTCGTCGACGAAGTGGACGGTGCAGCCGGTCACCTTCACGCCGTGCGCGAGCGCGTCGCGTACGCCGTGGGCACCGGGAAAGCTGGGCAGCAGAGCAGGATGGGTGTTGACGAACCGGCCGCCGAAGCGCGCGAGGAACTCCTTCCCCACGATCTTCATGAAGCCGGCCGAGACCACCAGGTCCGGCTCGTACGCGGCGGTCGCCTCGGCGAGCGCCGCGTCCCACTTCTCGCGCGTCCCGTGGTCCCTCACGCGGCACACGAAGGTGGGCACCCCGGCGCGCTCCGCGCGTTCCAGTCCCACGATCGAGTCGCGGTCGGCGCCGACGGCCACGATCCGCGCCCCGAAACCCATGGGGTCGGCGGTGATGGCGTCGATCAGCGCCTGGAGGTTCGTACCCGAACCCGAGACCAGGACCACGAGCCGGGCCGGCCGGCCGGTGGGAGGCAGACCGGTGGGGGGCAGGGAGGCCACGGTGGGCGCCTTTCTGGAAGCGGGCACGGCCTCGCCGAGCGTGCGGGGCCGGTGTGGTCGGCGGCTTTGTGTGGTCGTACGAACGAGTCACGATCCCCGATACGGGGAACTCTACGAAGGAGCCGACCGTCAGCAACGATACCGGCACACCGAGCGGCCCCCACGGGACGGGGGCGTGGCCGGGAGGTAGCGTCTGGGGACAGGGTTCCGTCTCCGGGACGGCCCATACGACACAAGACCCCCGCGCGCTGGGTCTGAGGGGAAGACGTTCACCAGATGCAGGACCGACGCCGCCGCACGGCACTCCACCTCCCGCCGCCCACTGGGCCGGTGCTGCTGCCACGGGAACGCCAGTCCTCTTCCACAGGGGCCTCGGGGGCTCCGGGCGGTTCTCAGGGGTCGGGTGGGCCTTCCGACTCCGCCTCGGGATCGGGATCGGGATCGGACGGGTCTTCAGGATCTTCCGGGTCGACGGGTTCCTCCGGTTCCTCCGGTTCCTCCGGTTCCTCCGACGACAATCCTTTCGCGCCGCCGCCCGCCGACCGGCCCGACCAGCCGTGGCAGCCCCGCCTGCCCGAGAACGGCGGTTCGCCGGACGACGGGTCCGACTCCGACCGGGGCGACCGCGGCGGCTGGGGCAGCCAGTGGAGCAGCCGCCAGCCCGGCCGCTCCTCGGGCGGCTTCGGGAGCCGTCCCGGGAATCAGGGCAACGGGCAGAACGAGCAGAAAGGCCCCGGGAACGGACGCCAGGACGGCTCCGAGGGAGGCCGCGGCGGCCTGCGCTGGGACCCGACCGACCCCGTCCAGCGGCGCGCCCGCTACGCGCTGCTCTCCGGCATGTGGGCCTTCTTCTTCGCGCTCTTCGACCTCTCGGAGATCGCGCTGCTGCTCGGGGCGCTGGGCGTCTACTGGGGCATCAGTTCCCTGCGCAACAAGCCGCGGCCGCCGGCGACCGACGGCTCCGCCGCCTCGGGCCCCGGCGCCGCCTTCCGTACGGACACGACCCCGGCGCGTCCCGCTGCCTCGGCGCAGACCCCCGCGCCCGGCGCGGCGGCGAACCCGAACCGCCAGCAGAAGACGGCGGCGGTGAGCGGCCTGGTGACGGCCGGTCTGGCGCTGGCGATCGTGGCGGTGACGTTCTCCGTACAGCTCGCGTACCGCGACTACTACACGTGCGTCAACGACTCGCTGACGCAGGAGGCCCGGCTGTCCTGCAACAGCCACCTGCCGGATTCACTGCGCTCGATCTTCGGCGTCAAGGAGTGACGCTGGGCTGACCGGGATCCGGGCCCGGGTCTGGGCCTGGATCCGGCTGCGGCAGCGGCAGCGGCTCCAGATTCGCTTCCGGTGCCGGGCCGGCCTTCGCGTCCTGAACCGGGATCCGTTCGCGTCCCTCTTCCTCGGAGCCGTCCTCCTCCACAGAGGGCGGCTCCGAGGGCGTTACGGGCTCGGGTTCCGGGGGCGGTGGCAGCAGCGGTACGGCCGGGAAGTCGGCCATCAGGCCGCCCGACGCGTCCTTGATCGCGGCCCACCGCGCCTCCCGCGTCCCCCGGTCGTGCCAGGCGTCGGCCGGTAGGACGTCGTACGACTCCAGGTCAGGGACCGGCTCGGCGGGGGTCCCCGTCCCATCGGCCTTACCGTTCTCCTTCGCCTCGTCCTTCTCGGCCTGTTTCCCTTCGGCCGGCGCCACCACCGGTCTGGCCGTCCGGCGCCAAGGTGCCCACCACACCACGGCCCCACCCCCGGATTCCAAGCCCCCGGATTCCCCGCCGACGACCCCCGCGACCGGCGCGTCCGACACCTCCGCCTTCACCCGCCGCTCCCGCAGCCGCCACGCCCTGATCACCACCGCCACCGGCACCCCCACCCCCACCAGCCACCCCAGCGCCGCCAGCCCCGTCAGCCACCCCACGGGTCCGAACACGGCCAGGTCCGCGGTGCCCAGCGGCCCGCCCGCCGCCATCGCCAGAACCCCCGTCAACAGCGCGCCCAGCGCACCCCCGAGCGCGGCCGTCAGCGCCGTCGCGCGCAGGCTCCACGCCTCCTCCCGTACGGAGAAGGGCGGCGCCGCCACCCGTACCGTGAACCACGCCACCACCACCCCCGCCACCACCGGCACCCCCGCCGCCGCCCAGTGCAGCGGTGTCCCGTGCCCCTCCGGCACGGCGGCGAGCAGCGGGAACGACGGCAGCGCGGGGGTGCCCGTCATCCCCAGCGGGGTGACCGTGGCCGCCGTACCGAGCGCGAACCCGGGCCCCAGGCCGTAGGCGGCGGCCCACGCGGCGGCGTTCGGCACCAGCGCCAGCCCCAGCAGGAGGACGGCGAACCGCCCCGACCAGTCCCCCGCGAGCTGGCTGAACGACAGCTGCGCCGCACCCCCGTGCCACACCAGTGACGCCCCGACGAGCAGTGCCCCACCGCCCAGCAGCGCCAGGACCGCGGCGGCGGCGGCCCGCAGCGCGACGGCGGTCCTGCGGCGGGCGCGCGGTGCCCAGACGGTACGGACGAGGCGTTCCCGTACCCCTGCGGGCAGCCACAGGGGCAGGGGGCCGACCGGCCGGCCACTGCCCGACCACGCGCCGGCGGTCGAGGAGAGCACGGTCACCAGGGGCAGCAGGAGCGCGGCGCGCAGCGGATGCGCGGTGAGCGGTCCGCCCGACGCGTAGAACACGACGGCGCCGCCGACCAGCAGGTATCCGCCGGAGATGGTGGCCACGGCTCCGAGCGCGGTGAGCTGCGGCCTGCCCTCCTCCGGTTCGAGGGCGTCCTTCGCCGCGCGGTGGGTGAGCCACACCGGCAGGGCCACGAGCAGCAGAGGGACAACGCCGAGCGGGGCGGGAGCCCCTGACATGGTGTCGGGCCGCACCAGCTCGACGCCGTGCGCGAGCAGCCAGAGCGCGGCGGCGACGCGCAGGGCGCCGCGGGCGCCGCTGTCGGGGTACGGCGAGGTGATCCACATCGCCATGACCAGCACGGCGAGCGCCCCGAGGCCGAGGCCCGCGGCGATGGCTCCGCGGAGGAAGGACGCGGTCAGCGCGGCGGCCCGGCCCCGTTCCGCCGCCGAGGCCGAGGACAACGTCGTGCTGCGATCGGTCACTTGGGTCACGGCGCCATGCTGCCAACGACACGCGCTTTATCCGGGTAACAAGCTAATGACCGTGGTGTCGCTCAATATATGTTTATGTACTTTTTCACCCGTTCTCCAGAGGACCATGACGCAGGTACGGAGGCGGCGGGGGCCGCCCCCTTCACGCCCGCCCAGGCCTTCGACGCGCTGTACACCCACACCGCGCCCTCCCTCGTACGACAGACGTATCTGCTGACCGGACGGCGCGGCCTGTCCCAGGAGTCCGTCGAGCGCGCCTTCCATCAGGCGTGGGGGCGCTGGCCCGAGGTCGCGGTGGACCGGGATCCGGCGGGATGGGTACGGGCTGCCGCGTACGAGTACGCCCTGTCGCCCTGGCACCGGTTGCGCCGCGTCCACCGGCGCCCCGACCTGATCACCGGTCAGCGGGACGGACGGGACGGACGGGCGCTGCGCGAGGCGCTGCTGGAGCTGCCGCCCCAGTACCGCCGCGTCCTGATGCTGTACGACGGGCTGGGCCTGGACCTGCCGGAGACGGCGGCGGAGACGGAGGCGAGCACGCTGGGGACGGCACGGCGGCTGCTGCACGCACGCGAGGCGGTGGCCGACCGGCTGCCCGAGCTGGCGGACCCGGACGCGCTGCACCGGCGGCTGGGGGCGCTCACGCGGGCGGTGACCCCGCCGGCGATCCCTCCGGCGCGGGCGGTACGGAGGAGTGCGGAGCGCCGCGCCCGGTTGTGGACGCGGACGGCGATCGCCTTCACGGCGTTGATCGTGGGGGCGACCGGCTTCACGCTGGCCACCGCGCCGACCCGGTACTGGGAGCCGCTGGCGGCCCCGCAGCCGGTCGGCGGGGTGCCGGTCACGAATGGTCCCGAGGCGTGGAGCAAAGAGGACCTGGCCCTGCGGGACCGATTGCAGGACACACCGTTCGGCGGACCGCAACGGCTGGTACCGCTGGCCCTCTGAGGCGGGGCGCGCACGGGCGGACGCGCGCCCGCCCCGGTCGCCGGACGGGCTTTCCCGCCCGTCCGGCGACCTCGGGAGTGTCAGCCCCCGTAGCCCCCCGTATCAGCCCGCGAGGATCGCGCGGGCCAGCTGCGCGGTCTCGGTCGGCGTCTTGCCGACCTTCACGCCCGCGGCCTCCAGGGCTTCCTTCTTCGCCTGGGCCGTACCGGAGGAGCCGGAGACGATGGCGCCGGCATGGCCCATGGTCTTGCCCTCGGGCGCGGTGAAGCCCGCGACGTAGCCGACGACCGGCTTCGTGACGTTCTTCGCGATGAAGTCGGCCGCGCGCTCCTCGGCGTCGCCGCCGATCTCGCCGATCATGACGATCAGGTCGGTGTCGGGGTCGGCCTCGAACGCGGCGAGCGCGTCGATGTGCGTCGTACCGATGACCGGATCGCCACCGATGCCGACGGCGGACGAGAAGCCGAGGTCACGCAGCTCGTACATCATCTGGTAGGTCAGCGTGCCGGACTTGGACACAAGACCGATGCGGCCGGGCTTGGTGATGTCGCCCGGGATGATGCCGGCGTTGGACTGGCCGGGGGTGATCAGACCGGGGCAGTTCGGGCCGATGATCCGGGTCTTGTTGCCCTTCACGCCCGCGTACGCCCAGAACGCCGCGGAATCGTGCACCGCGATGCCCTCGGTGATCACGACGGCCAGCGGGATCTCGGCGTCGATCGCCTCGACCACGGCGGCCTTCGCGAAGGCCGGCGGGACGAAGACGACGGAGACGTCGGCGCCGGTCTTCTCGATGGCCTCGGCCACGGACCCGAACACGGGTACGTCGGTGCCGTCGAAGTCGACGGAGGTGCCGGCCTTACGGGGGTTGACGCCGCCGACGATGTTCGTGCCGTCGGCGAGCATGAGCCTCGTGTGCTTCATGCCCGTGGCGCCAGTCATCCCCTGGACGATGACCTTGCTGTCCTTGGTGAGGAAGATAGCCATGGTTGTGGTTTCCCTCGTCCTTACTTCGCTGCTGCGGCGAGCTCGGCGGCCTTGTCGGCCGCGCCGTCCATGGTGTCCACGCGCCGCACGAGCGGGTGGTTGGCGTCGGACAGGATCTTGCGACCCAGCTCCGCGTTGTTGCCGTCGAGGCGCACGACCAGCGGCTTCTCGACGTTCTCGCCCTTGGACTTCAGCAGCTCCAGGGCCTGCACGATGCCGTTGGCGACCTCGTCGCAGGCGGTGATGCCACCGAAGACGTTGACGAACACGGACTTGACGTCCGGGTCGCCGAGGATGATCTCCAGGCCGTTCGCCATCACCTCGGCGGACGCGCCGCCGCCGATGTCGAGGAAGTTGGCCGGCTTCACGCCGCCGTGGGCCTCACCGGCGTACGCGACGACGTCGAGGGTCGACATGACCAGACCCGCGCCGTTGCCGATGATGCCGACCTGGCCGTCGAGCTTGACGTAGTTGAGGTTCTTGGCCTTGGCCGCGGCCTCCAGCGGGTTCGCCGCGGCCTTGTCCTCCAGCGCCTCGTGGTCGGGCTGCCGGAAGTCGGCGTTCTCGTCGAGCGAGACCTTGCCGTCCAGCGCGATGATCTTGCCGTCGCCCGACTTGATCAGCGGGTTGACCTCGACCAGGAGCGCGTCCTCCTTGATGAAGACGGTCCACAGCTTCTGGAGGACGTCCGCGACCTGGTCCGCGATGTCGGCCGGGAACTTCGCGGCGGCGACGATCTCGGCGGCCTTCTCCGCGGTGCAGCCCTCGTAGGCGTCGACCGGGATCTTGGCGAGCGCGTCGGGGTTCTCCTCGGCGACGACCTCGATCTCGACACCGCCCTCGACGGAGGCCATGGCGAGGAAGGTGCGGTTGGTGCGGTCGAGCAGGAAGGAGACGTAGTACTCCTCCGCGATGTCCGCGGTCTCGGCCAGCATCACCTTGTGGACCGTGTGGCCCTTGATGTCCATGCCGAGGATCTGGCCCGCCTTCTCGACGGCCTCGTCCGGGTCCGCGGCGAGCTTCACGCCGCCCGCCTTACCGCGTCCACCGACCTTGACCTGCGCCTTGACGACAGCCTTGCCGCCGAGACGCTCGGTCACCCCGCGGGCCGCCTCAGGCGTCTCGATGACTTCACCGGCCAGCACCGGTACACCGTGCTTGGCGAAGAGGTCCCTCGCCTGATACTCGAACAGGTCCACGCGTGTCCGTCCCTTTGTGTTCTGAAATCCGCAGCCTGGTGATCGCGGGTTCGTTGTCGGCGTGGGCGTGCCGCGAAGGGCAACGTGACTGCGCTGTCACTGAGGGAGGCGTACACGCTGTCCGGTACGCGGCATGTCCGTCTCGCAGGTTATCCCCGTGGGCGGTAGGTCCCTAAATCGCGGATCGCACCTGAGCGGTGATACCTGTCACAGAGCCCCCTACGCCATGTCGGGGATGGGCAGCGGGCGCTTTTCCAGCGCCGCCGCCATCACGTCGGGGAACAGGTCGGGGGTGCAGGCGAAGGCGGGCGCGCCGAGCGCGGCGAGGGCCGCCGCGTGCTCCCGGTCGTAGGCGGGGGCGCCTTCGTCGGACAGCGCGAGCAGCGCGACGAACTCCACCCCCGACGCCTTCATCGCCGCCACCCGTTTGAGCATCTCGTCCCGTATCCCGCCCTCGTAGAGGTCGCTGATCAGGACGACCACGGTGTCGGCGGGGCGGGTGATCCGGGCCTGGCAGTAGGCGAGGGCGCGGTTGATGTCCGTGCCGCCGCCGAGCTGGGTGCCGAAGAGCACGTCGACCGGGTCGTCCAGTTGATCAGTGAGGTCCACGACGGCGGTGTCGAAGACGACGAGCCGGGTGTCGAGCGTGCGCATCGAGGCCAGGACCGCGCCGAACACCGACGCGTACACGACGGACGCGGCCATCGAGCCCGACTGGTCGATGCAGAGGACGACCTCCTTCTTCACCGCCTGTGAGGCGCGTCCGTACCCGATGAGGCGCTCGGGGACGATCGTGCCGTGCTCGGGCAGGTAGTTCTTGAGGTTGGCCCGGATCGTGCGGTCCCAGTCGATGTCCCGGTGGCGGGGCCGGTTGATCCGCGCGGACCGGTCGAGGGCGCCGGTCAGGGTGGCGCGGGTGCGGGTGGCGAGCCGCTTCTCGATGTCCTCGACCACTTTGCGGACGACCGCGCGTGCCGTTTCCTTCGTCGTCTCGGGCATCGCCTTGTTCAGCGACAGGAGCGTGCCGACGAGGTGGACGTCGGCCTCGACCGCCTCCAGCATCTCCGGCTCCAGGAGGAGCGCGGAGAGCCCGAGCCGGTCGATGGCGTCACGCTGCATGACCTGGACGACGGAGCTGGGGAAGTACGTACGGATGTCGCCCAGCCAGCGGGCCACGGACGGCGCGGACGCCCCGAGCCCCGCGGACCGGCTGCCGCCGGCGGCGCCCCCGGAGCCGCCGGCCCTGCGGGAGCCGTAGAGGGCGGAGAGCGCGCCGTCCATCGCCGCGTCCGTGCCGGCGAGGGTGCAGCCGGTGCCGTCCGCGCCGTCCCCGCCGAGCACCAGGCGCCAGCGGCGCAGCCGCTCGTCGATGGCGGATTCCGTACGGTCCGTGGTCATCGATTCCCTTCCGTCGTCGCGTGGTCCAGTTCCGGTACGTGCGCCTGGGTCCGTACGTGGCTCTCTTCGCGTACACGGGCCCGCTCGCGTACGTCGATCTGTCCGGCGCCCGGCCCCAGCAGGAGGCGCAGCACCGGGAGGACGGCGTCCGCGCGTGCCGCGTCGAGCGTGGCGGCGAAGCCGGGGGCGGCCGCCTCGTGCGGTGCGGCCGTCCCGGTCGCCGGGCCGGCGGCGGGGCCGCGCCGGACCAGCTCGCCCAGCGTGCGCCTGACGCCCGGTTCGTACGCGGAGAACGTGCGGCGCAGCAGCGGCAGCACGTCCGTGAACGCCTCGGCGGGGACGCCGGTCAGCCAGGTGTCGACCAGGCCCAGCAGGCGCGCGTCGTGGACCAGGAGCATGCCTCCGCCGGGCGCGCCGCCGACGAAGCCCTCGATCCAGGCCGCCGCGTCGGCCGGCGGGGTGCCGGGGGACAGCGCGAGTCCCATGAAGCGGGCCGCCTCGTCCTCGGGGAGCCGGCCGTCGTCCAGCAGCAGGCGGGCGGCCCGCCCCCGGATGACGCCGGGGATCGTGTCCCGCCCGGCGAGCTTGAGCAGGACGGCTCCCCAGCGCGCGGCCAGATCGCGGTCCCGGACGGCGGGGAGCAGGCCGATGGCCGTGTGGACACCGTCGAGGTGGGTCCGCATCTGGGCCGCGCCGTCCGCGTCGAGCCCGGCGCACGCGGGCGGCAGGCCGACGCAGACGCGCTCGGCGAGCCCCGCCGCGACCTCGCCGAGCGCGGCGGTGTCCGTGGACCGTACGTCCCCGTACCGCAGCGAGCGGGCCAGGGCGGGCAGTGCCTGGGCGAGGTGGCCGACGTCCGCGTCGAGGGCGGCGCGGTCGGCGAGGGCGCGCATCACGACGGGCAGCGCGTCCGGCAGTTCGGCCAGCAGGCACTCCTCGGCCAGCGCGGTGACCTCCGCGAGCGCGGTCGCCGACACCGCCCGGGACTCGGCCTTGGCGGTGGCGGCCGAGAGCACGGTCGTGCCCCAGACGCCGGCCTCCGCGACCTTCACGTACAGCTCGGGCTCCCAGCACAGCCGCCAGCTCTCCCGGAACGTGCCGGTGCTCCCCCGTCCCGCGCCGGGGACGCCCCAGCCGACACCGAGGAGCCGCAGCCGGTGCAGGAGCCTGCTCTTCGCCGCGTCGGTCTCCTTACGGAGGTCGAGGTCCACCTCGCGTTCGTGCGCCTCCGGTTTGAGGCGCAGCATGCGCTGGATCCTGGCGAGGTCGCGCTGGAGCGGCACGGCGGGCGCCGCGTCGGGCACCTCGCCCAGGACGTCCCCGACAACAAGCCGGTCCTGGACGAGCGCGAGCGGCACGTCGGACCCGTCGCACATCACGGCGCGGATCGCGTCCGTGGTCTCCGTGAGCCCGGCGAGGGGGCGGCCGCGCATCACGGCGAGGGTCTCCGCGAGCCGTACCGCCTCGATGACGTGGGCGGAGGACACCATCCGGTCCTCGTCGCGCAGCAGACCGGCGACCTTGGTCAGCCAGCGCTCCACGGGGCGATCCGGCGCGGCGAAGAGGTGCCCGTACCAGCCGGGCGAGTCGATCCCGGCGCCGTAGCCGCTGTGGCGGGCGAGCCTGCGGTGGGTCCAGGGCACCCACGTCATCTCCGCCCTGACCTTGGGCAGTCCCTTGAGCAGCGCGCGGTCCGCGGTGGCGGTGTACGGGCCGGTGAGGGCGGGGACGTGCCAGGCGCCGCAGACGACGGCGACCCGGTCGTCCCCGAACTCCTTGCGCGCGGCGCGCAGGTGGACGCGCATGTGGGCCTCGCGGACGAGGTCACGGCGCTCCCCTCCGGAGCCGTACTCCTCGCGCAGCGCGCCCATGGCCTCGGCGACCGCGCCGAACGGCGCGAACGGGTCACCCGTACGGCCCGGGCCCTGGTGCTCGACCACGTCCTCCCACCACCGCTCGGGGTCGTCGTACCCGGCGGCCTCGGCGAGCACGGCGAGCGGATCGATCCGGAGCCCGCCGCTGTCGCCGCTCCCCGTACCCCCTGCTTTTTCTTCTCCTTCTCCGCCGCCTCCCTCCGCTTCCCCGTCCGCGTGTCCGTCCCCGTCCTCGGAGGGGAGCGCGAGTGAGTGGGCAGCGGGCAGGTCGATGAAGCGGACCGGTACGTCATGGGCCAGCGCCCACCGGAGGGCGACCCATTCGGGCGAGAACTCCGCCATCGGCCAGAAGGCCGCGCGCCCGGGATCGTCCACGGCGTGCGCCAGGAGCGCGACCGGCGGTCGCATCGCCTCGTCGGCGGCGAGCGCCACCAACGCGTCCCCCTCGGGAGGCCCTTCGACGAGGACCACCCCCGGCGCCGCCGCGTCCAGCGCCCGCAGCACCGCCCGCGCGGACCCGGGCCCGTGGTGCCTGACCCCCAGCAGCAGCGGCCCCCGGGCCGTCATGCGCTCACCTCGCGGCACGCGCGGTAGAAGTCCTTCCAGCCGTCGCGCTCCCGGACCACCGTCTCGACGTACTCCTGCCAGATCACCCGGTCCGCCGCCGGGTCACGGACCACCGCGCCGAGGATGCCGGCCGCCACGTCGCCGGGGCGCAGGACGCCGTCGCCGAAGTGCGCCGCGAGCGCGAGGCCGTTGGTGACGACCGAGATCGCCTCCGCCGTGGAGAGCGTTCCGGACGGGGACTTGAGTTTGGTGCGCCCGTCGGCCGTGACGCCGTCGCGCAGTTCACGGAAGACCGTGACGACCCGGCGGATCTCGTCGATGCCCTCGGGTCCGGACGGCAGGTCGAGCGAGCGCCCCAGCTGGCCGACGCGCCGGGAGACGATGTCGACCTCGGCCTCCGGGGTGGCCGGCAGCGGCAGGACCACGGTGTTGAAGCGCCTGCGCAGGGCGCTCGACAGGTCGTTGACACCCCGGTCGCGGTCGTTGGCCGTCGCGATCAGGTTGAAGCCGCGGACCGCCTGCACCTCCTGCCCCAGCTCGGGGATCGGCAGTGTCTTCTCGGACAGGATCGTGATGAGCGAGTCCTGTACGTCGGCGGGGATACGGGTCAGTTCCTCGACGCGCGCGGTCATGCCCTCGGACATGGCCCGCATCACCGGGCTCGGGACGAGCGCGTCACGGCTCGGGCCGTGGGCGAGCAGCTGCGCGTAGTTCCACCCGTACCGGATGGCTTCCTCGGGCGTGCCCGCCGTGCCCTGCACGAGCAGGGTCGAGTCGCCGCTGACGGCCGCCGCGAGGTGCTCGGACACCCACGTCTTCGCGGTGCCCGGCACGCCGAGGAGCAGGAGCGCCCGGTCGGTGGCGAGCGTGGTGACCGCGACCTCCACGAGGCGCCGCGGGCCCACGTACTTGGGCGTGATCACCGTTCCGTCCGGGAGCGTGCCGCCGAGGAGATACAGGGCCACGGCCCAGGGCGACAGGTGCCAACGGGCGGGCCGCGGCCGGTCGTCGGCCGCGGCCAGCGCCCTGAGCTCGCCGGCGAACGCGTGCTCGGCGTGCGGTCGCAGGACCTCTCCGCCAGTGGTGTCCGTGGTCTCGGGCACGGTCATGGATCCCCCTCCAGATCGATGGACCGGGTGTGGGTTCCACCGTGCACCACGGCACTGACAATCGAGGGTCGCCGCTGGTCATTGCTGGTCAGAGGGGTAACGGCCGCCTACCGCAGGGTCACTGCACGATCGGCGAGACCGCGATGCAGCCGCCGGCCGCGACGGTGCCCGCTCCCTCGGCCTCCTTGATGACCTTGCCCTTGTAGGTGATCGTGCACTTCACCTCGGCGCCGGCCACCTCCAGCGCGATCGGCATGACGCCGGGCGGCATGATGCCCTTGAGCGTGACCGTCTTCTTCCACGGCAGGGTGGGTTTGTCGACCGTCTCGATCTTGGGCTCGGTCGCCGTGCCGCCACTCGCGTGGTAATCGATCGAGTCGACGTCCGTGCCGGTCACTTCGTACGTGACCTGGTACTCCTGGTTGATGGCCTTGTCGACCTCGTCGGTGACCGCCTTGTCCACCTCGTCGGTGACGGCCTTGTCCACCCGGTCCGCGGCCTCGGAGCAGGCGCCGAGGCCGAACGCGAGGCCGGTCACGGCGGCGGTGGTGACAAGGGCGCGGACGGTGCGGTTCATCAAGGGTCCCCCTGGTGGGCCTGGGTCGTGCGGAGCCACCACGATAGCAAAGAGAAGGCAAAGCACGGATGCTTCCCGGCTTACGAATCCGCAGGTCAGACGGATTGTCAGTGGGGGGTTCTACCGTCGTACACATGAATAAAGCGGGGGTGCGCTGGACGACGGAACAGGTGCTGGCTCTGGCTCCTGACGACTCATCACGCAAGGCGGGCAACAAGCTGGGCACGGCCGGGCCGTGGTCGGAGGCGGGGAGCAGCGCCGCGGGGGCGGTGTGGGGCCTGTGCAAGGGCAGCGGCAGCAAGCCGTACCGGACGGTGGTGGACACCACGGGCCCCGCGTACAAGTGCAGTTGCCCGAGCAGGAAGTTCCCGTGCAAGCACGCGCTCGGGCTGCTGCTGCTCCGGGCGGCGGACGAGACGGCCGTGGCGGAGGCCGAGGCGCCGGACTGGGCGCGGGAGTGGCTCGACGCCCGGGGGAAGCGGAGCGGCGACGAGGGGAGCCCTGCCGGAGGCGGGGCGGCGCAGGCCGCCGATCCGGAGGCGGCGCGGCGCAGGGCGGAGCGCCGGGCGGGGCGGATCACGGCGGGGGCGGTGGAGTTGGAGCGGCGGCTGGCGGATCTGCTGCGGGGCGGTCTCGCCCCGGCGGAGCAGGCGGGGTACGGGCTGTGGGAGGAGACGGCGGCCCGGATGGTCGACGCGCAGGCGCCCGGTCTGGCGGGCCGGGTGCGGGAGTTGGGCGCGATCCCCGGATCGGGCCCCGGCTGGCCGGCGCGACTGCTGGAGGAGTCGTCGCTGCTGCATCTGCTGAACGTGGGCTGGCTGGGCCTCGACGGGGTGCCGGAGCCTCTGGCCACGACGGTCCGTACCCGGATCGGTCTCCCGTCGCCGTCGTCCGGCGCGCCGGTGCGGGACCACTGGCTGGTCCTGGCGCAGTACGACACCTCGGACGGCAAGGTCGTCACCCGCCGCGTCTGGCTCCACGGCCGGGGCTCCGGGCGCTGGGCGCTGGTCCTGTCCTTCGGGGCGGCGGGCAGGTCCCCGCAGTTGTCCCTGCCGGTGGGCGCGGTGCTGGACGCGGAGGTCACGCCGCACGGGGGCGCGGGTCAGCTGCGCGCCGACTGGGGCGAGCAGTTCGGCGCGCCGGCGCCGGTGGACGGGCCGCCGCCCGGCGGCTCCACGTCCGACGCGCTGGCCGCGTACGGCTCGGCGCTGCGGGAGGACCCCTGGCTGGAGTCCTGGCCGGTGACGCTGACCGGTGTCATACCCGTCCCGGACGCGGGCGGCGGCTGGCAGGTGGCCGACGCGGACGGCGAATCGGCGCTGCCCCTGGCGCCCGCGACGCTCTCACGGCCGGGCCTGTGGAAGCTGGCCGCGCTCTCCGGAGGCGGCCCCGTCACGGTCTTCGGCGAGTGCGGGCACCGGGGGTTCCACCCCTTGGCGGCGTGGTCGCCGGAGGCGACGGGGACGGTCGCGCTGACGTGACGGGGCGGGGCGGGGTCGCCGGGCGGGGCCGGGTTGCGTGACCGCGCCAGGCCGAACCTCGACCGCGTACGGCGATGGCTGACCCGGTCTCAGCCGGTAGGTCCTCACTGGGGCCTCGCGTCCCGCGACCCGTTTTGCCGCCGCACCGGCGGCCTCGCACCCCGCGCCACGGCTCCCGGCGGCACGGCTCCCGGCGGCACGGGCGCCTCGCAGCCGTCGCCACCGCTTCCCGCCGCAGGAGCGCGTCGCGTCCCGCGCCATGACGTCCCGCCGCACCTCACCCGGCCGATCTCCAGCCACCCACCTCACCCGTCTGAGCCCACCCCGCCCCATCCGCCACCGTCCCTTCTTGCCAAGCCCGTTCGGAGGACCCGATGGAGGACCCGATGACCGACACCCCAGCCGCCTCGGACCGTACGCACAGCGCCGCCTCGGACCGTACGAACACCGCTGCCGGCGGGGCGGCTTCGGCCGTCCCGGAGGCGCATGGGGCGCCGTGGGAGGACCTCGTCGTCTCGGCGCTGCTCGGTACGGACCGCCGTACCCCGCCCGCCGGGATCCTGGTCCCCGGCAAGGACGCGCCCACCGCGCTGCTGGACTCCGCCGCCTTCCACACCGTCCGCCGCCGGGCGGGGCTGCTTCCCGCGCGTGCGGCGGCGCGTCCCGAACCGGCGCCCCGTGACACCCGCAGGCCGCTGCCCGAGCCGGCGCGGCAGCGGCTGGTGCAGTTGCTCGCCGACCGGGCGGCGCCCGCGGGCGCGGGAGGCCGGCGCGGTACGGCGCCGGACCTCACCGAGCTGCTGCCCCAGTGGCTGGCCGCGGCGGGCGCGTACGACTACCGGGCGCCCGCCTCCGTACTGCCGGCGCTGCTCGACGCGGCGCGGGCCCGTACCGACCTGCGGCCGGGTGCCCTGAAGTTCGCCGGGCCGCGCGGGCTCTGGCTGGCGCGGCTCAATCCGGACTGGAAGTTCGCCCTGCGGGGCGCGCCGGGCGGCTCGGCGCTGCCGGACGTGCACGACCCGGAGGCCGTCGCGGCGCTCTGGCAGGAAGGCCTGTTCGTGGAGCGCGTCACCCTGCTCGGAGCCGTACGGGCGGAGGGGCCCGAGGCGGCGCTGGAGCTGTTGGCCTCGACGTGGCCGACCGAACGGGCGGAGGACCGGCTGATGTTCCTCGACTCGCTGCGTACGGGGTTGTCGGGGGCGGACGAACCGTTCCTGGAGCAGGCGCTGTCGGACCGCAGCCGCAACGTCCGCTCCACCGCGGCCGAACTGCTCTCCGCCCTGCCGCACTCCGCGCTCGCCGGCCGGATGGCGGCGCGGGCGGCGACCTGCGTGAGCCTGGACCGTACGGGGGACGGGCCGACGATCGCCGTCGAGGCGCCGCACGAATGCGACGCGGACATGCAGCGGGACGGTGTGGTGGCCGTGCCGCCCGCCGGCCGGGGCGAACGGTCCTGGTGGCTGGGCCAGTTGGTGGAGGCGGCCTCGCTCGCCGTCTGGCCTGAGCGGCTGGGGGGCCGGCCTCCGGAGGAGATCGTCACGCTCGCCGTCCAGGACGGCTGGCGGGACGAACTGCACGCGGCCTGGTGCCGGGCCGCCGTCCGCCAGCGCGACGCCCACTGGTCCCGTGTGCTCCTCGGCCCGCCCTCCGCATCGCCGGCGACCGGACCCGGTACGTCGTCCTTCGCGGAGCGGGCCAAGTTGCTGGCGACGCTGGAGGCCGGGGAGCGGGCGGAGTGGGTCGCGGCGTTCATCGCGGCGCACGGCTTGTCGGAGGCGTTCCAGCTGCTGGGCGTCTGCGCGGTGCCCTGGGCGGACCCGCTCGGCCGCGCGGTGGTCGACGCGCTGGACATAGCCCGGGAGGCGGGAAGCTACCCGTGGAGTTTCAGCGGGGTCATGGGCCTCGCCGAGCGCTGCCTGGACCCGGCCGAGGCGAGCCGCCTGGACTTGCTCACGGCCACCCCGGACGAATCCGAGACCGCGTCCCCGGGGGCGGGCGGCTACTGGTCCGAGGCGTTCCAGCGCCTGGTCTCCACGCTCCGCCTGCGCGCCACCATGCAAGCGGAGTTGACGCCGCCCCCGCCCGCCCCCGGGTCCGCAGCCACCCCGACGGACCCGCAGGACCCCACCACCGTGGCGCCGCGCGGCTGAGCCGCCTCAGCCTCACCGGCCATCGCAACCGGCGTGCAACCACGGGCTGCGGCACACCGCCAATCGGCGCCAGGGGCGCCGGGCCCGGTCGCAGGGCCGACGCCCGGCGACCACGGGCCGCAGGGCACCACCCACCGGGGCCGGGTGCGCAGGGCCGATCCCCGCGACCGCCGACCGCCGACCGCCGACGCCGGGAAGCGGGTGGCCGCGTGGCCTGGTAGCTCTGGCCAGGCGGTCCGGTGGTCCGCAGGCCGGTCGGGGAGTGGTCGGGCGTCGGTCGGCGGTCGCGACGACCGGTGGCCCCTGCGACCCCGGCCCCGATGGGGGTGCGCCACGGCGAGTGGCCGGAAAGCGGAAGCCGGTTGTGATGACCGGTGGGCCCAGTCATTCCCGGCTGCGCGGCGTGACGTGGTGGGGGCCTACGCCCTGTCGACCGGCCGGGTGGCCGGTCGTAGCGGTCCGCAGACCGGTGGGGCGTCGGTCGGCGGTCGCGGCGAGGGGGGCCCGGCGCCTCTGACTCCGATGGGTGGTGCGCCATGGCCCGTGGCTGGACGGCGGAGGCCAGTTGTGACGATCGGTGGGCCCAGTCATTCTCGGCTGCGCGGCGTGACGGTGGTTGGGGCCTGCACCCTGTCGGGTGGTGTGTGCGGTTGCCCTTCGGGCGGTGGTGGGTTGCGGCGCGCGGGGCCCGGTGGCCGGTGGCCGCCTGGCTGGGTAGCTCTGGCCACCGGCCCGCTGGCCGGTCATAGCGGTCCGGTGGGCCGCAGGCCGGTCGGGGAGTGGTCGGGCGTCGGTCGGCGGTCGCGGCGAGCGGAGCCCGGCGTCTCTGGCCCCGATAGGTGCGCCATGACCCGTGGCCGGACGGCGGAGGCCGGTTGTGGTGACCGGTGGGCTGAGGCGATCTCGGCCACCCGGCGTGGCGGTGGTGGGGCCTACGCCCTGTCGGGTGGCGTGTGCGATGGCCCGTTGGGCGGTCGCGGGTCGCTGGTCGCCGCGCGTGGAAGCCTGCGGCCCAGCGGCCCGTAGGCCTGTCGGGAGTGGCGGGTGGTCTGACGCCGGTCGCCAGTCGCCGGTCGCGACCCGCGACCGCCCAAGTCCTGCTTCTGCGGGAGCGCGTCGGCGCCGGCCCGCAGCCGGGCCAGGACGTCGACAAAGCCGCCCGCCACGGCGGGCCGCCAGCGACCACGACCGCCCGTCGGCCACCGGGCCCGTACGACCGCCCACCGGACCGCCGCCCCCGGTAGTTGCCAACGGCGTCCGGCCACCGGCCGGAGCGTCGGGCCCACGGGGGCACCAGCTCCTGGGCGTCGCGGCCGGCGGCCGGTCGGCCGCACCGCGCCACCGGACACCGGCCGGCGGCCCTCGCCCGTCTCCGCCCACCGGGCCGCTGGGCATCGCACCCGGCGTCCATCCACCGGGCCACCGGGCCACCGATCTACGGGTCTACGGGGCTACGGGCTACGGGGCTACGGGGCTACGGGACGACCGAGCCCCAGTCCTACCGGCCGTCGCGACCAACGTCCCACCACCGGGCCACGGGCCACCGGGCCACCGGCCAATGCGACTGGCGTCCCCGCCGGCCACCAGGCCACCGGGCCCATGCCACCGGCGGCCCCGCCAGCCCCGCGCCGCCGACACCCCTACCCCCGCCCGACAGGGCGTCACGCCCCCGTCGGCTGGCGGACGTTCGCGTTGACCCAGTCCACGATCGCCGTGGTCGTCGCGCCCGGTGTGAAGATTTCCGCCACGCCCTTTTCCTTCAGGGGGCCGATGTCCGCCTCCGGGATGATGCCGCCGCCGAAGACCTTGATGTCCAGCGCGTCCCGTTCCCCCAGCAGGTCGATGACCTTCGCGAAGAGGGTGTTGTGGGCGCCCGAGAGGATGGACAGGCCGATCGCGTCGGCGTCCTCCTGGATCGCGGTGTCCACGATCTGTTCGGGGGTCTGGTGGAGCCCGGTGTAGATGACTTCCATGCCGGCGTCGCGCAGCGCACGCGCGATCACCTTGGCCCCGCGATCGTGTCCGTCGAGACCCGGCTTGGCCACCACCACGCGGATCGGATCGGTCACACCCATCACTGCCTCCACAACCGACTGTGCCGTCATTGGCACGGGTCCCCGCGGCCGCCAAGGCCCGGAGTAGTGAACGAACGTTATCCCCAGCATCCCGCACCCGGCCGTTTCGCGAAGGCCCGCGAGGGGGAAATCACAGGTGGGGCCCCGCGCGTCGTTCGGGAGGTCGGCCATGAGGGTGTTGCCTTTCTCCTTGCCGCTCGGGCCGCTGGGGCCGCTCGGACCACTCGGATCGCTCCGGTCACTGCCGCAGATCCCCTTCCAGCCCTTGCTGCGGGCCCTCACCCTCGACCTGGCCATCCTCACCGGGCATCTGATCCTGTACCCGACCGGAATCGCCCAGGAGCGCCGCGCCGCCGACCTGACGCCCGGGACCACACAGCTCCCCACCGAGGGCCGCTCGCGGCCCCCCGTCGTGATGCTGCACGGCTTCATCGACAACCGCTCGGTCTTCCTCCTCCTGCGCCGTTCCCTCTCGCGGCACGGCTGGCGCCACCTCGTCTCGCTCAACTACTCGCCGCTGACCTGCGACGTCCGGGCCGCCGCCGAGCTGCTCGGCCGGCACGTCGAGGAGATCTGCGCCCGCACGGGGCACGCCCAGGTCGACGTCATCGGACACAGCCTCGGCGGCCTGATCGCCCGCTACTACGCGCAGTGCCTGGGCGGCGACACACGGATACGGACGCTGGTCACCCTGGGCACCCCGCACGAGGGCACGGCCGTGGCGCCCCTCATGAGCGCCCACCCCGTCGTACGGCAGATGCGGCCGGGCTCGCCCCTGATCGAGGAGCTGCGGCGGCCGGCCCCGGGCTGCCGTACCCGGTTCGTCAGCTTCTGGAGCGACCTCGACCAGCTGATGACACCGATCGGCGCGGCCCGCCTCGCCCATCCCGACCTCCTCAGCCGGAACGTCCGCGTCACCGGCGTCGGCCATCTCGCCCTGCCCGTCCACCCGGCGGTCGTGTCCGGCATCCGACACGCCCTGGAGTCGGACGAGTTCGAAGCGGGGGCGAAAGCCAACCGGGCGTCGGGCGGTCAGGACGGCGACTCGTCCGTCGCCTGAGGCGAGGCGTGGGCGGGAAGCGGGAAGCGGCGAGCGGCGAGCGGCGAGCGAACGCGGTCAGGAAGCCGCCGCGTTCCCCGTTTTTCTCGAACACCCCTCGAACGTAGGGCCAAAGCTGTGCCCGCCCTCCCCCGAAACACGGCCGAATGCCCGTTTCCGCGAAACCTAAAACTTGCCGAAGATTGTCGGCGTCGCATACCGCCGGGTACAGTCGCGGCCATTGCTTTGCTCCGGGATTCCGACGCACCATCAGGGCCGGCCCCCGGAAGGTTCTGCTGCCGAGGCGAGAGAGAAGTTGGTGAACGACCAGCACACCAACGCCGGGTACACCACGCACGACGGGTACCAGAACGGCAGCTTCCAGACCGACCCTCTCTTCGGCAACCTGCCGGGCGGTTACGAAACCCCCCAGGCCACCGGCGAGTACGACGGCACCCAGTGGGACTCGGGTGCCCACCAGACGGTCGGTACGGCCGGAGTCGGCACGGTCACGTACGACGCCTACGCGGCGCCGCAGTACGACACCACGGGACAGTGGGACGCGGACGCCTGGAACCAGGCGAATCCGCCGGCCCAGCAGGACCCCCTGAACGGGGGCGACACCTCGGGGCAGTTCGCGACCGGGAACTTCGGTTACGACCCCCAGGGCCACCCCGCGACGGCGCAGTTCGACGTCAGCGCCTTGCAGGCCGGTCAGCCCTACGGGTACGACGCGACCGCCCAGTGGGTGGCACCCGTGTACGAGACCGGCGCGTACGACGCCACGGCGTGGAACGGGCAGGAAGCCCCGTACCAGCAGACCGAAGTCCCGTACCAGCAGACCGAAACCCAGTACCAGCAGCCTGAGACGCCGTTCCAGCAGCCTGAAGCACCGCTCCAGCAGGCAGAGACACCCTTCCAGGCCGACGAGCACTACCGGCCGGAGGCCGCGTACCAGGACGGGACGCCGTACCAGCAGCCCGAGGAGCAGTACCAGCCCGGGACCGCGTACGAGGCGGACGCCGCGTACGGCCACGACACGCCGTACAGCCCCAGCCCCGACAGCCAGGATTTCCAGGACGGCGCCGGGGACGACAGCGATCCGCTCGCGGAGTCCGCGTCCGCCCCGCACGGCGTGCACATGGAAGAGACCATGACCGCGCCCGCGATCGTCCTCACCCCGCGCCCCGTCGGCCGCCCGGCGAGCGGCGGCAACGGCAGCCGGGGCCGCCGCCGTACCCCCGCCAAGCGCTCCGCCCTCCTCACCGTCGCGGTCCCCTCCGTCTGCGTCATGGGCGTCGCGGGCATCGCCGCCGCCTCCGTCGGCGACCTCGCCGGCGAGGAGAAGCAGGACACCACGGTCTCCACCCAGGCCGCCGACGTCAGCTCCGCGAAGAAGATCGCCGCCGCCAACGCGCAGGTCGACAGCCAGGTCACGGCCATGAGCGCCGACGCCCGCGACTTCGGCGACCGCGCCAGCCGTACGCAGGAGCGCATCGACCTCGCGGCCCGGCAGGAGGCGGAGAAGCAGAAACGCCTGGAGGATGCGGCGCGCAAGGAAGCGGCGCGGCCCAAGTTCGCCCTCCCCGTGTCGCAGCACGGACTGAGCGCCTACTTCGGCCAGGCCGGCGTCAACTGGATGTCCGTGCACACCGGGATCGACTTCCCCGTCGCGTACGGCACGCCGGTGATGGCCGCGACGGACGGCACGGTCCGCACGCAGTACAACTCGGCCTACGGGAACATGGCCATCGTGACCTCCCCCGACGGTACGGAGACGTGGTACTGCCACCTCAGCAGTACGAAGTTCCGCTCCGGCACCGTCAAGGCGGGCGACGTCATCGCCTACTCGGGGAACTCGGGCAACTCCACCGGCCCCCACCTGCACTTCGAGGTACGGCCCGGTGGCGGCGCGGCGATCAACCCGCTGCCCTGGCTCCAGAGCCACGGCCTCAACCCGCAGTAGAGCGGTAGAGCACGAGAGCGTCAGAGAGTCAGAGCGGACAAGCAGTAGGTCATGAGCCCCGCGCCCAACCCCGACGGGGTCAGGCGCGGGGCTCTCCTCGCCCCTACAGCCCGCTACCGCCCCCTACAGCTTCTCGACCGGTGCGTACCTCAGCAGCAGCCTCTTGGGCTTCTCGTCCCCGAAGTCGACCGTCGCCTGCGCGTCCGCGCCCGTCCCCGTCACCGCCATGACCGTGCCGAGCCCGAACTGGTCGTGGGTCACCCGGTCCCCCACCACCAGTGCGATCACCGGCTTGTCGGCCGTACGCCGCGTGGCGAAGCCGGACGCGCCGCCGGACCGGGAGCGCGCGGCGCCCGACGACAGCGAGGACGTGATCCCGGACGTCGGGCCCGCCGGGATCTGCGCGCCCGTCCGCTTCCACTCCAGGTGGTGTCCCGGGATCTCCTCCAGGAACCGCGACGGCGGGTTGTACGCGGGCTGCCCCCAGGCGCTCCGCATGGCGGACCGGGTCAGGTAGAGGCGCTCGCGGGCGCGCGTGATGCCCACGTACGCGAGGCGGCGCTCCTCCTCCAGCTCCTTCACCTGGCCGAGGGCCCGCATGTGCGGGAAGACGCCGTCCTCCAGGCCCGTCAGGAACACCACGGGGAATTCGAGGCCCTTGGCCGTGTGCAGCGTCATCAGCGTGATGACACCGGAGCCGTCCACATCCTCGTCGGGGATCTGGTCGGAGTCCGCGACCAGGGCCACCCGCTCCAGGAACTCCGCGAGCGTGCCGGTCGTGGCGGCCGCCGGCACACCGCCGGGCGCGTCACCGCCCGCTCCGTCACCGCCCGCTCCGTCACCCGCCGCCCCGTCACCGGCCGCCGCGTCCGCCGCCGCGGCCCCCTCGGCCTGCGCCCGCTCCTGTTCGAACTCCAGGGCCACCGCGGCCAGTTCCTGCAAGTTCTCGATCCGGGTCTCGTCCTGGGGGTCGGTCGAGGCCTGCAACTCCGCCAGGTAGCCGGTCCGTTCGAGCACGGCCTCCAGGACCGTCGCGGGTCCCGCGCCGGACTCCACGACCGTACGCAGCTCCTCCATCAGGGTGTTGAAGCGCTTGACCGCGTTCGACGAGCGGGCCGCCATGCCGTACGCCTCGTCCACGCGCCGCAGCGCCTGCGGGAAGGTGATCTTCTCCCGCAGCGAGAGCGCGTCGATCATCGCCTCCGCGCGGTCCCCGATGCCGCGCTTGGGCACGTTGAGGATCCGGCGCAGTGGCACCGTGTCCTCGGGGTTGGCCAGCACGCGCAGATAGGCCAGCACGTCGCGGACCTCCTTGCGCTCGTAGAACCGCACACCGCCGACGACCTTGTACGGCAGGCCGACCCGGATGAAGATCTCCTCGAAGACACGCGACTGCGCGTTCGTACGGTAGAAGATCGCGACGTCGCCCGCCTTGGCGTCGCCGGCGTCCGTCAGCCTGTCGATCTCCTCCGCGACGAACTGAGCCTCGTCGTGCTCGGTGTCGGCGACATAGCCGGTGATCAGGGCGCCCGCGCCCGCGTTGGTCCACAGGTTCTTGGGCCGGCGGCTCTCGTTGCGCTCGATGACCGCGTTGGCCGCGCTGAGGATCGTCTGCGTCGAGCGGTAGTTCTGCTCCAGCAGGATCGTCTTCGCGTCGGGGTAGTCCTCCTCGAACTGGAGGATGTTACGGATCGTGGCGCCCCGGAAGGCGTAGATGGACTGGTCGGCGTCACCGACCACACACAGCTCGGCGGGGTCGTCGCCCTCGCCGGAGGGGCCCACCAGCTCCCGTACAAGGGTGTACTGCGCGTGGTTCGTGTCCTGGTACTCGTCCACCAGGACGTGCCGGAAGCGCCGCCGGTAGTGCTCGGCGACGTCCGGGAACGCCTGGAGCAGGTGGACCGTGGTCATGATGATGTCGTCGAAGTCCAGCGCGTTGGCCTCGCGCAGGCGCGACTGGTACATCCGGTAGGCCTCGGCGAGCGTCTTCTCGAAGCCGCCGGCGGCCCGGTCGGCGTAGGTCTCCTCGTCGATCAGCTCGTTCTTGAGATTCGAGACCTGGGCGCTGAAGGCCTTCGGGGGATGCCGCTTCGGGTCCAGATCCAGATCACGGCAGACCAGGGCCATCAGGCGCTTGGAGTCGGCGGCGTCGTAGATCGAGAAGGACGAGGTGAACCCGAGCTTCTTGGACTCGCGCCGCAGGATCCGTACACACGCGCTGTGGAAGGTCAGCACCCACATGGCCCGCGCGCGCGGGCCGACGAGCTGCTCGACCCGCTCCTTCATCTCGCCCGCGGCCTTGTTCGTGAACGTGATGGCCAGTATCTCGCCGGGGTGCACGCTGCGGGTGCCCAGCAGGTGCGCGATCCGGTGGGTCAGGACGCGGGTCTTGCCCGATCCGGCCCCGGCCACGATGAGCAGCGGGGAACCGGTGTGCACGACGGCCGCGCGCTGTTCCTCGTTGAGCCCTTCGAGCAGCGTGGCCGGGTCCACGACCGTGCGCGGGGCACCGTCACGGTGGTACGGGTCGCGGGGCGGTGGCACGTCGAACACACCTCCGAAGAGGTCGTCGGGGATCGGCTCCGGCTGCTGCCGGTCCTGGTCCTCGGGCGGCGGCGGATGCTCGTCCCCGGAGGGCTGGAGGTCCGCCAGGAAGCTGTCGTCAAAGAGGCTGCTCATCGCCCTTCGAGTCTAGGGCCTGTCCGACCACTCGCGTCGTCGCCCGAAGGGCGGCCTCCAGGCCCTGGCGCCGCACGGACAGCGCGCGTCCGCCCGGGGGAACTCCGCCGCGTCCGGCGGTCGAACAGTCACCGAAAGTAATCGTACACTTCTCGAAAAGCGACTCGCGCCCACTTCATGCGGTCGCCGTCGCAAAGGTCACGAAAATGTATCGGGCATATCGGCCATCGTCCTTCACATGAGCGCCACACTTTGGCTAGCGTGTTTGACCAGGCACTCCGCATGTCCCTCTGCGGTCCACCGGAAGGAATGCCGATCTTGGCATCGCATCGCAAGTCCCGCGGCACCGGCGGAGTCCGTTCCACCTCCCCCGCCGTCGGGCTCACCACGGCAGCGCTGGCCTCTGTCACGCTCCTCTCGGCCCAGAGCGCCGATGCCGCGCCCTCCGCCGTGTCGCAGCCGTCCGTGGAGGACGTGCAGAAGAAGGTCGACGCGCTCTACCGCCAGGCCGGCAGCACGACGCGGCAGTACACGCAGGCCAAGGAGCCCGCGAAGACCGCGAAGACGGCCAAGTCCGCCCGGTCCAAGGAGGCGGCGGCCGAGACCACCGGGGAGACGCGGGCCGCGCGGGAGGCGCCGCGTCAGCAGCCGCGCCGCGCGGCGCCCCGCCAGGGGGACGCGATACGGCCGGCCGCGGCGATGACGTACGCCGACGGCCCCCAGGTCCCCCGGCCCGCCCCGGTCCAGCCGGCACCGACCCAGCTCGTGCCCCAGCAGCCGGTCCCACCGCAGCTCGTCCCCCCGCAGTCCGCGCCGCAGCGGCTCGTTCCCCCGCAGCCGACGCGGGCACCGCGGGCCGTACCGGCCCAGGCAGCCCCGGACCGGACGCCGGCCCGCGCGCAGGGCGCCGAGCCCCAGGCGGCGCTGCGCCTCAGCAAGCTGACCGTCCAGGAGAAGCTGGTCAGGGCCCGGACACTGCTGTCGCGGCTGGTCCTGGAGGAGACGGCACGGCTGGCCGCGCTGGAACGCGCGCAGGACGAGGAGGCGCGCCGCCTGGCGGACGTACAGGCCCAGGAAGAGGCGGCACGCCTCCGCGAGGAACAGCAGGCACAGGCACAGCTGGCCCAGCAGCTGGAGGCGCAAGCCCAACAGGCCCAGGCCCACGCACAGGCGGAAGCCCGGGCACAGGCGGAGGCCCAGGCCCAGGCCCGCGCGGCACAGGCCCAGCTGGACGCCCAGGCCCGCGCAGAGGCGCAGGAGGCCCAGGACCAGGTGCTGGCCCAGCAGGTGCAGGCGCAGCAGCTCCTGGAAGCTCAGGCGCAGGCGCAGACCCCCCTCCAGCCGCCCCTCGCCCCGCTCGCCCCCCTCCTGCCGGCCGTCCCCGCCCAGCCCGGCCCCGTCACCCTCACCACCCCCTTCGTCGCCACCCCCGCGCCCGCCCCCGACAGCACGTACGCCACCAAGGCCGCCAAGGTCCTGGCGTTCGCGCGCGCACAGATCGGGAAGCCGTACGTGTCCGGCGCCACCGGCCCCAGCTCGTACGACAGCACCGGCCTCACCCAGACCGCCTGGCGGGTCGCGGGCGTGGACCTGCCCCGTACCACCTGGGAACAGGTGGGCGCGGGCACGAACATCACCACCCAGGACCTGCTCCCCGGCGACCTGGTCTTCTTCTACGACGACATCAGCCACGTCGGGATCTACACCGGCGACGGCATGATGATCCACGCCCCCGAGCCGGGCGCCAACGTCCGCGAGGAATCGATCTACTACCTGCCCATCCACGGCAGCGTCCGCCCCGCCTGACGGAGCCCGCCGGGCTGCCGTGGCCGGCGCCGGCTTGACCTTGACGCAGGGTCAACCCTCCATCCTTCCCGCAGGAGCTTCCGCACAGTCGGGCGGAAGCTCCGCGAAGGAGGCAGATGACCATGGCGACCCAATCGATCGCCGCTCCGGCGATTCGCGTGCGGGGTCTGGAGAAGTCGTACGGGGAACTCGACGTGCTGCGCGGCGTGGACTTCGACGTGGCGCGGGGCATCATCTTCGCCCTGCTCGGCTCCAACGGGGCGGGCAAGACCACGACCGTGAGGATCCTCGCCACGCTCCTGAAGGCCGACGCGGGGACGGCCGACGTCCATGGCTTCGACGTGGCCGTACAACCGGCGCGGGTGCGGGAATCCATCAGTCTCACCGGGCAGTTCGCGGCCGTCGACGAGATCCTGAGTGGCCGGGAGAACCTCGTGCTCGTCGCCCGGCTGCGCCACCTCAAGGACCCGGGCACGATCGCGGACGACCTGCTGAGGCGTTTCTCGCTGACCGACGCCGGCCCGCGGAAGGTGTCCACGTACTCAGGTGGGATGCGCCGCCGGCTGGACATCGCGATGAGCCTCATCGGGGAGCCGTCGGTGATCTTCCTGGACGAGCCGACGGCTGGGCTCGATCCCGAGGCGCGCATCGAGGTGTGGGGCGCCGTCAAGGAACTCGCCGGCCAGGGCACGACCGTGCTGCTCACCACGCAGTATCTGGAGGAGGCCGAGCAGTTGGCCGATCGGATCGCGATCCTCCACCAGGGGCGGATCATCGTGAACGGCACCCTCGCCGAGCTCAAGCGGCTCTTCCCGCCCGCCACCGTCGAGTACGTCGAGAAGCAGCCGACCCTGGAGGAGATCTTCCTCGCGCTCATCGGCGGCGACAACAAGGACGACAGCAAGGACAACAACAAGAGCGGCAACAAGACCGACAGCAAGAGCGACGCCGTCGGCACGAACGGCTAGGGGGCCGACATGACCGCGTACTTCTTCGTCGACACCGCTGTTCTCACGGGGCGGACCCTGCGCCATGTCACACGCAGCATGGACACCGTCATCACGACCGTCATCACGCCGGTCGCCATGATGCTGATGTTCGTCTACGTGTTCGGCGGCGCGATCGACACCGGGTCGGTTTCGTACGTGACGTACCTGCTGCCCGGCATCCTGCTGATCACCATCGCGTCAGGCATCTCCTACACCGCCTACCGGCTCTTCACCGACATGAAGAGCGGAATCTTCGAGCGGTTCCAGTCCATGCCGATCGCACGGTCGGGTGTGCTGTGGGCACACGTCCTCACCTCTCTGGTCGCCAACCTGATCTCGCTCGTGATCGTCGTGGGCGTCGCGCTGCTCATGGGCTTCCGCACGGGGGCCGGAGTGCTCGAATGGCTCGCGGTCGCCGGCATCCTGTTTCTGTTCACCCTGGCGCTGACCTGGATCGCCGTGATTCCCGGGCTCTCAGCGGCGTCGGTCGAAGGCGCGGGCGCGTTCGCCTACCCGCTCATCTTCCTGCCGTTCATCAGCTCGGCCTTCGTGCCCACGGAGACCATGCCAGGCCCGGTGCGCTGGTTCGCCGAGCATCAGCGGGCTCGCGGCGTACGCCGGGGTGACGGTGCGGGCGGTACGCCACTACCACCGGATCGGTCTGCTGCCGGAGCCCGAACGCGACCGGTCCGGTTACCGGACCTACGACGCCGGCGCCGTCGTGCGGCTGATCCGGATCCGCACCCTGGCCGATGCCGGCGTGCCGCTGGCCAGGGTGCAGGAACTCCTCGACGCCGGCCCGGAGAAGTTCGCCGACGGCGTGCGGGAGATCGACAAGGATCTGCGCGCCGAGATCCGGCGGCTGAAGGACACCCGCGGCCGGCTCACCCGGCTCGCCGCCGGAGAGCACCTGGCGCTCCCGCGGAGCGTCGTGGACTACCTCGACCGGGTGCGCGGGCTCGGCGTCGAGGAGCGGTACATCGAGAGGGAGCGGGACGCCTGGATCATGATCGCCGCCCAGGTGCCGGAACTGATCGACTCCGTGATCGCCAAGAAGCACGAGGAGCTGGACGACCCCGACATGGTGAAGCTCTACAGCCTTCTCAGCGGGGCACTCGACTGGTCCGCCGACGACCCCCGGATCGTCGAGGTCGCCGACATCATGGAGCGCCTGATGATTCGCGCTGTGGAGGCCGGCGAGGTGGGTGGCGACGACACCATCGACGACCAGTTCGTCGACCTGCTGGACACGACCGTGGTCGAGTCCTCGCCGAGCGCCGCGCGGCTGTTGGCGATCCTGGAGGAGCGGGGCTGGCGGGGCTGGACTCGCATCGAGCACGTGCCTGCCGACCGGCTCAACACTCAGCTGCCGCCACCGTGAAGGCCGCGACACGGGACCGCGCCACCGGGTCCGGCCGCGACACCCGCTCCTTCCGCTCTACCCGCTCCTCCCGGGCCGTCCGCTCCTCCCGAGCCGTCCGGTCCTCCCGGTCCGTCCGGTCCTGATCGAAAGAGGGGCGCGTGCAGCAGATCGTACGGACATAAAACGCTTCAAAACGTTCACCCGCTGCCAATTCCCGCCTTGCCGACACCGCGCCGTGACCTTCACCTAGCGTCCTTCTCCAGGTGGCCGACCCCCGCCACCCGGCCCGCACGGCCCCAAACGTGCGATGTTGGACCAGTAAGGAAGTGGACGCCCTCGTGGCAGCGCACCGGAAACACAAACAGCGCCCGCTCACCGGCCCCGCCGGTCGTACCGCCGCCACCCTCGCCCTGGCCGGCGCCGCGACCGCGACGGCCGGCGCCTCGGCCGGATCCGCCCACGCGGAACCGCGCCTGACGGCCGCTCAGGTCAAGTCGAAGGTCGACAGGCTCTACGAGCAGGCCGAGGCCGCCACCGAGAAGTACAACGGGGCGAAGGAGAAGGCCGACGACGCCCGCGACGCGCTGAACGAGCTGCGTGACGAGGCGAGCCGGCGGACGGAGCGGCTCAACACCTCGCGCGAGGCGCTCGGTTCGATCGCCACCGCCCAGTACCGGGCCGGCGGCCTCACCCCCACCGTGCAGCTCGCGCTCAGCTCGGACCCGGACACGTTCCTCCAGGCCGCCGCCCTCGCCGAACGGACCGCCGCGCACCAGGCCTCGACGGTCACGCGGATCCGCAAGGAGCTGGCGGCGATCGCGGAGTTACGGACCCGGGCCGATGACCGGCTGGTGGACCTCAAGGCCCGTCAGAACGAGGTGGCCGCGCAGAAGACCACCGTCCAGAAGCGCCTCACCGCCGCCGAGGACCTCCTGGAGACGCTCACCGCCCAGGAGCGCGCCCGGTACGCCGAGCAGGAGACGGCGGGACAGGGACAGGGACAGGGACAGCCGGTGCTGTACGGCACGGACGGGTCCGCGCGGGGGGACGGCGCCCCCGCCCGTGCCGACCGTTCGGCGTCCCGCCCCGCCACGAAGGCGCCGAGCAGCCGCGCCGCCGCGGCCGTCGCCTTCGCGTACGCGGCGATCGGCAAGCCGTACGTCTGGGGCGCGACCGGCCCCGGCTCCTTCGACTGCTCCGGGCTCACCCAGGCCGCCTGGCGTGCGGCAGGCGTCTCCCTCCCCCGGACCACGTACACCCAGATCAACGCGGGACAGCGTGTCCCCCGCTCCCAGCTCGCCCCCGGTGACCTGGTGTTCTTCTACTCGGGCATCAGCCACGTCGGGCTCTACATCGGCGACGGGAAGATGATCCACGCCCCCCGGACCGGCACGAACGTCCGGATCGCCCCGATCGACCAGATGCCGTTCGCCGGCGCCACCCGCCCCGTGTAGCGCGGCCCGCCAGGCCCCCCGGCACCTCCCGCCGCACCCCCGGACGCCCCGCCGTCGCCGGACTGGCCCCCGCCGGGATGCCGCTCCCCCGTCCGCGGGTCACGATGAGCGCGGATGCCCACCGGTCTGTGAGCCCATGAGCCCGTGAACCGGTCCGTGAGCCCGTGAAGGGGAAGCCGTGATACGTGTGACACGCCGAGGACGGAAAGCCGCCGTGCGGGCCACGGTCCTCGGCGTCGGCGCGCTCTTCGTCCTCGCCCCCGTGGGCGTCACCCCCCGGGGCTGTGGCGATCTCTCGGGGGGCCGCCTGTGCATCGAGGGGCCCATCGGGGGCGAGGGCGGGTTCACCACCCGGTACGTCCAGCACAACGGCGGCCCCGAACTCGCCGTACGCCTCGGCTACCAGCGCAAGGACCACCGCCTCACCGCGTTCGCGGACTGGTTCGGTACGCGGCGCACGCGCGACGGGGTCGCCGCGCTGGGCGGCCACCTCGACACCGAGCCCGGCGAATGCATCCGCGGGGTCCTGCTGGACGCGGGAGGGCGGGCATACGTCACCCAGTGGCAGTGCTCGGACTGATCGAACACAAAACCTCAGGACGCGCGGCCGGTCCTCAGACCAGCCGGCGGGCCGTCGCCCACCGCGTCAGCTCGTGCCGGTTCGACAGCTGGAGCTTGCGCAGCACCGCCGAGAC
This sequence comes from Streptomyces sp. NPDC087420, assembly GCF_044744165.1. Taxonomy (NCBI): domain Bacteria; kingdom Bacillati; phylum Actinomycetota; class Actinomycetes; order Kitasatosporales; family Streptomycetaceae; genus Streptomyces; species Streptomyces sp. NPDC087420. Next base: position 328,889 of record NZ_JBIUXU010000008.1, on the reverse strand, counting down.
GTGCGACTCCACCGTCTTCACCGAGATGAAGAGCTGCTTCGCGATCTCCTTGTACGCGTACCCCCGCGCGATCAGCCGCAGCACCTCCCGCTCCCGCTGCGTCAGCCGGTCCATGTCCTCGTCCACCGGCGGCGCGTCCGAGGACGCGAAGGCGTCCAGGACGAACCCGGCCAGCCGGGGCGAGAAGACCGCGTCGCCGTCCTGCACCCGGAAGATCGAGTCGACCAGGTCGGCACCGGTGATCGTCTTCGTGACGTAGCCGCGGGCGCCGCCCCTGATCACCCCGATGACGTCCTCCGCCGCGTCCGACACCGACAGCGCCAGGAACCGCACCGGGTTCTCGGCCGCCGCCATCAGCGGCGCGCAGCGGCGCAGCACCTCGACACCGCCGCCGCCCGGCAGGTGGACGTCGAGCAGGACGACCTCGGGGCGGGTCGCCGTGATCACGGTGACCGCCTGGTCGACGTCGGCGGCCTCGCCGACCACCTCGACACCGGTCTGTTCGGTGCGGCCGATCTCGGCCTGCACTCCGGTACGGAACATCCGGTGGTCGTCGACGAGCACCACGCGCGCGTGCCGCCCGCCGCCGCCCTCCGCCGGACCCCCCGGCGTCCCCGCGGTGCCTTCGGCCTGTACGCCTTCGCTGCTCATCGTCCCTGTCCCCTCGCCGTCGCCCTGCTTCGTGTCCTCATCCGTACGGTACGGTCCCGCCGCCGCGCCCTGTCCCCCCGTCAGTCCGCCCGCTCCATCTCCAGCTCGACCTCCGTGCCCCCGTCCGGCACCGCCCTCAGCCGCGCCGTCCCCCCGTGCCGCTGCATCCGCCCGATGATCGACTCCCGCACGCCCATCCGGTCGTCCGGCACCGCGTCCAGGTCGAATCCGGGTCCCCGGTCCCGTACGGAGAGGAAGACCGTACGCCCGTCCACCTCCGCGAAGACCTGCACCGCCCCGCCGTCGCCCCCGTACTTGGCGGCGTTGACCATGGCCTCGCGCGCGGCCTGCATCTGCGCGGCCAGCCGGTCGTCGAGCGGGCAGTCGCCGACCACAACCACCTCGATCGGGACCCCGTGGTAGTCCTCCACCTCCGCCGCCGTCCGCTTCACCGCGTCGGCGAGGGTGACCGGCTCGTCCGCCTCCTCCTTGCCCGTGCCCTCCGGGTTGTAGAGCCAGGCGCGCAGCTCGCGCTCCTGGGCGCGGGCGAGCCTGCGGACCTCGCCGGGCTCCTCCGCGTTGCGCTGGATCAGCGTGAGGGTGTGCAGGACGGAGTCGTGGACGTGCGCGGCGACCTCGGCGCGCTCCTGGGCGCGGATCCGCATCAGCCGTTCCTCGGACAGGTCCTGGGTCATCCGGACGAGCCAGGGCCCGAGGAGCAGCGCGACCCCGGCCACGACGGCGATCGCGCCGGTCAGGACGTTGCCGAGCTGGGCCGCCGCGCCCCTGACCACCATGAAGACGGCCAGTCCGAGGCCGACCAGGGCCACGCCCGCGAAGCCGCGCGCCAGTTGCAGGAGCCTGCGGCGGCGGCCGACCTCGGTCCAGCGCGCCCGGCGCGCGTTGTCGGCCTGGCGCCAGACCAGGACAACACCCGCGCCGATCAGCAGGGTGGGCCAGATGTAGCGGTCGGCGTGGTTGCGGCCCAGGTTGACGTTGCCGATGAACACTCCGGCGCCTATGAGCAACGCGATCAGCGCGAAGACCTGCCCCTTGTCGGGCTTGCGCAGCCGCCGCCGGCCGTCGGGGCTGGTCTCGAAGAGCGAGCGCGGTTCGGTCGCCGTACCGCCGACGCCGAGCGGGACGACGATCCAGAAGACCGCGTACAGCAGCGCGCCGAGTCCCTGGGCGAAGAAGAGGCCGAGGAAGACGAGCCGTACCCACACGACCGGCAGCCCCATGTGCCCGGCGAGCCCGCGGGCCACCCCGCCGAGGAGCCGGCCGTCGGCGCTGCGGTAGAGCTTGCGCGTCGGCTGGTCCTCCGGCGCGGGGGCGCGGGAGTACGAGGGCGGGGCGGAGCGGGGCGGGGCGGCCGGCATGCCTTTGATGGTCACACGGCGGCGCGGCTCCTGGCATCAGGGTCGGGTCCCTGACAGGACCCTGAGCCGACCCTGAGCCCGGAAGCGGCCCGAGCCGTACCCGGCGGAGAGACCCGCCGCGAATATCAGGGAGAGGCCAGGGTCGGGGCGGGTGGAGGCACGGGGCGCGCGCGGTCACCATGGAGCTATGACCCCGCCGCCGCCCCAGCCGCCTCCCGCGCCCCCCGAGTCCCCCCCGGGCTCTCCGGGCTCTACGGGCTCTCCGGGCGCCCAGGAGTCCCCCGGATCCCCGGAGGCCCCGGAGTCCTCCGCCACGGCGGCCGGCCCGCACCTGACCCGCAGCCCCCGCCAGAAGGTGTTCGCCGGGGTGTGCGGGGGCCTCGGGCGGTACTGCGACGTCGATCCGGTGATCTTCCGGATCGTCGTGGGGGTGCTGTCGGTGACCGGCGGTATCGGTCTGATCTTCTACGGCTTCGCCTGGCTGCTGATCCCGCAGGAGGGCGAGGAGGAGAACGAGGGCCGCAGGCTGCTGTCAGGACGGGTCGACGGCGCCTCGCTCATCGCGGTGCTGCTCGCGCTGATCGGCTGCGGGCTGTTCCTGTCGATGCTGGGCAACGGCGGGACGCTCGGCTTCGCGGCGATGCTCTCGATCGCGGTCGCCGGTTCGGCGGTCTGGTCCCGGCACCGCCGGGGGGCCGCGCCCGCCGGCGGCCCGCTCGACCCGGCGACGGTACACGCGGTGGCGGAGGCGCCGCCCGAGACCAAGGCTCCGCCGTCGCCCGGCGGTCCCTCCTGGTGGCGGGACCCGATCGTGAAGGACGGCACCACCGGTCCGGGCGGCGGCGATTATCTGTGGGGCCCGGAGGGCGCGGCCGAGGCCCCCTGGCCACCGGGGAGGCCAGGCCAGGACGCCCCGGCCCCGTCCCGCCCCGTCGGCCCCCCGGGTCCGCGCGGCATCGGCGGCGCGGTCTTCCTGCTGGCGCTGATCGCGGGCGGGCTCGGCACAGGCCTGTCCTGGAACATCCAGCCCCTCGGTACGAGCCTCCAGATCGGCCTGTCGGCGGCCCTCGCGGTCTTCGGGACGGGGCTCGCGGTGAGCGCGTTCCTGGGCCGCACCGGCCTGGGCACGCTGTTCCTCGCGGTCGTCACGGGCGGACTGCTCGCCGCGTCCGCCTCGATCCCCAAGGACATCAGCACGGAGTGGGGCCGCGAGACGTGGACACCGGCCTCGTACGGCGTCGTACAGCCCCGCTACCAGCTCGGGTCCGGGGTCGGCACACTCGATCTGGGCCGCCTCGCCGTCCCGGCCGGGCGGACGGTCCGTACGCACGCGGAGGTCGGCGCCGGGCAGTTGAAGGTGCTCGTCCCGGGCGGGGCGACCGTGGTGGTGCGGGCCGAGGCCGGGCTCGGGGACCTCAGGCTGCCGGGGCAGCCGCCGAACGACGTGGACATCTCCCTCGGCAACAAACAGAGCAGCACGCTCGCGCCGCGCGCCGGCGCGGACCCGGCCGGCACGATCGTGCTGGACGTCTATGTCGGTTTCGGACAGGTGGAGGTGACCCGTGCCGCGTCATGAGCCGAGGCCGGGACGGCGTCATGAGTTCAGGCCGGGACGGCTGGTCGCGGGCGTGACGGTGCTCGGCGCGGCCGTCGCCTACGCGGGCGACGCGGCGGGCGCCTGGCCGGTCCCGTGGTTCGCGGTCTTCCCCGTCCTCTTCTGCGGCTTCTTCGTGGCCGGGGTGGTGGCCCTGGTCGACTACCTCATGCGGCGCCGGCGGTCGGCGAGGACGGCGTCCAGCGAGAACGTGGGCGTGCCGGCGAGTACGAGCGGCAGCCAGGCCATGAGGTAGGCGAGGTCGTTGCCGTAGTAGTACGGGGTGCTCTGCCAGCTGACGGTCAGCCACAGGCTCAGCGAGATGAAGGCACCGCCGAGCGCGGCCACCCGCCCGAACAGGCCGAACAGCGTGCCCAGGCCCACGGCGAGTTCACCGAGGGCGATCGCGTAGCCGAATCCCGAGGGGCTCTTGAGGGCGAGGTCGACCAGCGCGGGTATGGCCGCGCTGTCCCGTACGCCGTGCATCATCTCGCCGACCGAACCGGCCCCGGACGCCGCGAAGAAGCCGCTGGTGGTGAGCTTGTCGATGCCCGCGTAGATGAACGTGATGCCGAGGAAGAGCCGGAGGGGCAGCAGCGCGTGCCGCGTCGCCAGCTCCTTCAGGCCGCCGGGCCGGTCACCGCCGCCTCCCGTGCCGATGCCGCCGATCCGTCCGTAGCTCTCTGTCCGGTAGTTGTGTGCCATCGCCGGTCCCGCCTCTCCCTGTCCCGCCGCCGCAGGGACGAATGTCCGTGCGCGCCTCGCACATGCATACGCACAGGACGCGCCCGGCACTCAGCGGTCAGGGAACAAACCCCCGCGAGACGGCTCAGTCCATGACCTCGACGCTCACCCGGTTGGTCTCCACCCCGGCCGCTGTCACGACCTGCACGTCGACCGTACCGGGCTCCACCTCCACCGGAACAGGCACGGTCAGCGTCGTGTCCGACGGGTTGGCGAAGCCGCCCGGCACCGGCACCAGCGGCACGTGTACGTGGACCGCGCCGATCCTGACGACCATGCCGGCCAGCCGGTCCGGGGTGCCCGCGCCCGGGGGTACGAATCCGGCGCCGCGGATCTCGATGTCGTCGCCGGTACGGATGGGGGCGTCCAGATCCCCGGCCTCCCGGGCCCGGACGACCGACAGGATGACGGGCCGGCCGCCCTCCGCGTACTTGCCCGCGAAGTAGGTGGCGGCGGAGACGGCGGCGAGCAGGGCGAGCGCCCAGGGCAGGTCGGGGAGTTGGCCCGGCCGCCGGGCCAGCAGGACGGCGGAGAAGACCACGGCGACCGCGTTGAGCAGCGCGTACTGGACGTCGGTGAAACTGGCGCGCCCCGCGTCGTCGCAGAGCAGGTCGGCCAGGCGCGGCCGTTCGGCCCGTACCTTCTGGAGCCGCCGGCCGAGGACCCGCGACGACACGACGTGCCGTACGACGACGGCGACGGCGCACACGACGGCCAGCACGGTCACCAGGCCCGCGCCCCGGGCCAGGTCGAGTCCGGCGATCAGGCCGTCGCGCCGGGACGTCCCGGACGCGCCCGCGAGTTGGAGCGCGAGGACGAGGACGGCGAAGACGACGAACAGCACCCAGGCGGAGGCAACCGTACGGGACGTGGAGAGCCGGTTGTCCTCGCCGATCAGCGGCGCGAGCAGGCCGCCCCGGGCGCGGTGCAGCCGGGCGGCGGCCGTCAGGAGCCCGGCGACCACGAGGGCCGCGAGCAGCCCGGCCGTACGGGCACCGGTCCAGCCGGCGCCTATCGCGGTCGCGGTCTGCGCCAGGACGAGGACCACCACGGCACCCCAGACCACCTGGAGCGTGCGCAGCCAGACCGAGTGCAGCCAGGCGTCGCCCGCCTCGCGGCTGCGGTCGGCCACCGCGCGGGCGGACTGGGTGAGTTCGTCGGAGACCCACTGCCTGGAGGCCCCGGCGGAGTGCGCGACGGCGGCGGGCAGCCCCTGCCCGGCGGCCAGTTCGTCGCGCTTGGCCAGGAACGCGGCCACGGCCCGCCGGTGGCCCTCGCGTGCTCCGTGCGGGCAATCACCGCACGTACAGCCTCCGCCGTGCGCGCCCTGTCTCGCCTCTTGCACCGCCACGCCGAACGCCGCCCTTCCCCGGGGGTGAACTTCCCTGCAATGAACTTCCCTGCAACGCCTGGGAATTGTCCCGCACAAAGGGGCGCGGGTGCGCCCTCGGGCCGGTCGGTACGGGTGACGAGACGGTCACGTTGTTCACGGTGCGGCCGTGGCCGCGGGACACAATGGGCGTCATGACTGACAACTCACCGCTGGTCGCCCTGCTCGGTCTGGAGAAGCACGTGGAGGGCGGCTGGTTCAAGGAGACCTGGCGGACCACCGGGTCGGCCACCCCCGACGGCTATCCGGGACCGCGCGCCCACGCGACCGGCATCTACTTCCTGCTGCACCCCGGCGAGCGGTCGCGCCGCCACCGGGTGCGCTCGGACGAGGTGTGGCTGTGGCACCGGGGCGGGCCGCTGCGGCTGTACATCGGCGGGACACAGGACGATCCGTCGGGCGCCGAGGAGCACCTGCTCGGGCCGGCCGTGGAGAAGGGCGAGCGGCCGCAGCTGCTGGTGCCGGCCGGGGCGTGGCAGTCGGCGGAGCCGGCCGGGGACGAGCCCGTGCTGGTGACGTGTGTGGTCGCGCCGGGCTTCGACTTCGCGGACTTCACGATGGACCCGGAGGACCTGCCGCCGTCCGGGGGCTGATCACACTGCTGTACCCGGGCTGATCACATGACTTTTCGCGAGCTGCTCCCATGACTGTCCGCTGACTGTTGTCCGCGAGCTGCTCCCATCGCTGTCCGCGCGCTGATCAGTCGTGGATGGGATCCAGGGACACGATCGGGAACCGGCGCGAGGTCTTCTTCTGGTACTCGTGCGCGTCCGGCCAGTAGTCCGCCCATACGCCGTACAGCTCGGGCCACTCCGGATCCGAGGGCCGTACGACCGTGCGCCTCGCCCGGAGCGTCCGCTCGCCGATCTCGATCGTCACCTCGTCCGCGGCGGCGGTGTTGGCCACCCACTGCGGGTCCTTCGGTGCCCCGCCCAGGGTGCCGCAGATCAGAAGGCTGCCGTGGTGGGTGGCGTACACCAGGGGCGTCACCCGCTCGTTGCCGCTCTTCCTGCCGACCGTGTGCAGCAGGAGCAGGTGCTTGCCCTCGAAGTGACCGCCCAGCACTCCGTGGTGCGCGCGGAACTCGTCGATGACCGGTGCGTTGGGATCACTCATGTCCTCATCGTCCCACCGGGGCGGAAGGGCGCAAGCGGACCGTACGGGAGCGGGGCCGGGCGGCACCGCTCCCGCCCCGCTCACTCCCCGCTCACTCCCACTCGATGGTGCCCGGCGGCTTGCTCGTCACGTCGAGGACCACGCGGTTGACGTCGGCGACCTCGTTGGTGATGCGGGTGGAGATCTTCGCCAGTACGTCGTACGGCATCCGCGTCCAGTCGGCGGTCATCGCGTCCTCGGACGAGACGGGCCGCAGCACGATCGGGTGTCCGTACGTCCGGCCGTCGCCCTGCACACCCACCGAGCGCACGTCCGCGAGCAGGACCACCGGGCACTGCCAGATCTCCCGGTCGAGACCGGCCAGGGTCAGCTCCTCGCGCGCGATGGCGTCCGCCGCGCGCAGCAGGTCGAGCCGCTCCCTGGTGACCTCGCCGACGATCCGGATGCCGAGCCCGGGGCCGGGGAACGGCTGGCGCTGGACGATCTCGTCCGGCAGGCCCAGCTCCTGGCCGACCATCCGTACCTCGTCCTTGAACAGCTTGCGCAGCGGCTCGATCAGCTGGAACTCGATGTCGTCGGGCAGCCCGCCGACGTTGTGGTGCGACTTGATGTTGGCGGTGCCGCTGCCGCCGCCGGACTCCACGACGTCCGGGTAGAGCGTGCCCTGGACGAGGAACGCGACGTCCTCACCCTCGGCGCCCGCCTCCGCGACGATCTCCGCCTGGGCCTGCTCGAAGACCCGGATGAACTCCCGGCCGATGATCTTCCGCTTCTGCTCGGGGTCCGAGATCCCGGCGAGCGCGCCGAGGAAGCGCTCCTGGGCGTCGACCACCTTGAGCTGGACGCCGGTCGCGGCGACGAAGTCCTTCTCGACCTGCTCCGTCTCGCCCTGGCGCATCAGGCCGTGGTCGACGTACACGCAGGTCAGCTGGGAACCGATGGCCTTCTGTACGAGGGCGGCGGCGACGGCGGAGTCCACGCCGCCGGACAGCCCGCAGATGGCGCGCTTGGTGCCGACCTGCTCACGGATGAGGGCGACCTGCTCGTCCACGACGTTGGTGGTGGTCCAGGTCGGCTCGATGCCGGCGCCCCGGTAGAGGAAGTGCTCCAGGACCTGCTGGCCGTACGTCGAGTGCATCACCTCGGGGTGGTGCTGGACGCCGTAGAGCTTCTTCTCGTCGTTCTCGAAGGCCGCGACCGGCACGACGTCCGTGGACGCGGTGACGGTGAAGCCCTCGGGGGCGGCGGAGCAGGCGTCGCCGTGCGACATCCAGACCGGCTGCTCGGCCGGGGTGCCCTCGAAGAGCGTGGAGCCGGTCTTGGAGACGTGCAGCGGGGTACGGCCGTACTCGCGCGCCCCCGTGTTGTCGACGGTCCCGCCGAGGACCGTCGCCATCAGCTGGAAGCCGTAGCACATGCCGAAGACGGGCACGCCCGCGTCGAAGATCTCGCGGTCGAGACGCGGCGCCCCCTCCGCGTACACGGAGGACGGGCCGCCGGAGAGGATGATCGCCTTGGGCTTCTTGGCCAGCATCTCGGCCACCGGCATGGTGGACGGGACGATCTCGCTGTACACCCGGGCCTCGCGGACACGGCGGGCGATGAGCTGGGCGTACTGCGCGCCGAAGTCGACGACGAGAACGACGTCGGGGGCGGCGGCGGGGGGTGCTGCGGGCACGGGCGGCCTTCCGGCGGTGACGAGCGCGGGGTCTGGTTCCCCTCGATTTCCCCTCGATTCTAACGGGGCCCCGGGACCCCGTTCCGCCCGTCCGCCCGGCTCCGCCGCCGCCCCGCGTCCGTCTCACGATCCGGCCCGCTCGTGGTGACCGGGGCGCCCCCGGTCCATACTGTGCGGATGCGCGAGCACTCGACCTTCTTTACCTATGGCACCGGCCCGTCCGGCTGCCATGGTCGTGCTGCTTGAACTGACAAGCGACTTCCCAGGCGCCCCGGGCCGGCAGGCTCCGGGGCGTCTGTCGCGTTCGGGGCCGTGCGGGCGGGGGCAGGACCCGAACGAGGACCCCATGACGATCACGAACCCCACCACCCCTTCCGCCGCTCCCTCCGTGGAGAGCACAGGCAGCACGGACACCACCGGCGCCCGGACCCCCGAGGCGGCGGATCTCATCGGGGATGCGCGGGAACGCATCGACGCGCTGGACGACCGGATCATCGGCCTCGTCCAGGAGCGGATGGCGGTCTCCGCCGCCGTCCAGCGGGCCCGGATGTCCTCGGGCGGCCGGCGGATCCACCTGTCCCGCGAGAACGAGATCCTCGGCCGCTACAGGGACGCGCTGGGCAGGCCGGGTACGGCGCTGGCGATGACCTTGCTGGAGCTGAGCCGGGGCCGCATCTGAGGGCCGCGTCCGAGGGCCGTACCGGCCGCATCCGCCCGTCGTATACGCGTTCGGGCACACCCTCACCCGTACGGCGCGTGACCGGGCCGTACGGGACTTCGTTGGACCGTGCGTCCGTGCCACCCAGGGGCGGGCCGAGCAGGAAAGAGTTGACTCCACGCGTGGCTCTGCTGGGGCGTGTGGCGTGCCGTGCGGCACGCCGTGGGACCGCGCCCCGGCGTACGTGACCGGTAGGCAGGGGACAGCAGCCCGGTCACCGAAGGCCGGCCGGCCCGGGGACGCCCGGCGCCGGCCGGCCTCCCGGATTCGCGCCTTGTACGTTCGGATTCGCGCCTTGTACGTTCGGATTCGCGCCTTGTACGTTCCGCCCCCCTCACCCTCTGGGGCGGGTCCTCGCCGGGGCCCAGCGATGTGACGTACGACACTTAAAGTTTCTGTGAACGGGACGACAACCATTCCGTCGTGTCACAGGTCATGCATGCGTTGCCAAAAGAGGCGCTGCACTCGGAGGGGGGTGCAGCGCCTTTTGGGCGTACCCACGCCCGCCTCAGGCCTTCTTCGGCGGCACCTTCGGCACCTCCAGGAACGGCAGTCTCAGCGCGCCGAACGCCTCCGCCGGGACCGCCGGTGACCGGGGCGCGACCGCCGTCTGCCGCACGTACGCCGCGCCCTGCTCCGGACGCGGGTCGGGCTCGCCCTTGTTGGGCCAGAGCGCCATCGCCCGCTCCGCCTGGGCCGTGATCGTCAGCGACGGGTTGACGCCCAGGTTCGCCGAGACCGCCGAGCCGTCGACCACCGAGATGCCCGGGTGTCCGTACAGCCGGTGGTACGGGTCGATGACCCCCGCGTCCGGCGAGGCGCCGATCGCGCAGCCGCCCAGGAAGTGCGCGGTGAGCGGGGTGCCCATCAGCTCGCCGACGTTGCTGCCCGCGAAGCCGTTGATCTCCACGGCGAGGAGGCGGGCGGCCCGCGCCGCCGCCGGTATCTGCTTCGGGTTGGGCGTGCCATGCCCCTGACGGGCCGTCAGCAATCCCTTGCCGACGCCGCCCGGCCTGCGGTACGTGGTCAGGGAGTTGTCCAGCGACTGCATGACGAGCCCGATGATCGTCCGCTCCGACCAGCGGCGATTGGAGAGGGAGCGGAGCAACTGGACCGGGTGGGCGGCCGCGTTGCCGAGCCACGCGCGCACCCGCCGCTCGCTGTGAGGGACTTGGAGGACGGACAGCACGCCCATCGCGTTGGAGCCCCGGCCGTAACGGACCGGCTCCACATGGGTGTCGGCGTCCGGGTGGATCGAGGAGGTGATGGCGACCCCCCGGGTGAAGTCGGCCCGGGGCGCGCCGTGTCGCGCGCGGTAGCGCCGGTTGTCGGTCTGCGCGCCCACCAGGGCCTCGGAGTTGGTGCGGGTCAGCTCGCCGAGCCGCGCCGGGATCCGGGGCAGCAGGCCTTCGTCCCGCATCGTGTGGAGGAGAGTCTGTGTGCCGTACGTGCCCGCCGCGACCACCACCTGCCGGGCGCGCAGGACGGTACGCGCGCGCCGCGCCCGCCTGCCCCGGGCGCCGGTCGGGACGGTGGTGACGTGGTGGCCGCCGGCCGGGTCCTCCGTGACGGCGACGACCGAGGTCATGGGGTGGATGACGGCCCCGGCCCGCTCGGCCAGGTACAGGTAGTTCTCGTTGAGGGTGTTCTTCGCGCCGTGGCGGCAGCCCGTCATGCACTCGCCGCACTCGACACAGGCGCGGCGCGAGGGGCCCGCGCCGCCGAAGTACGGGTCGTCCACGGTCGCTCCCGGCCGCGCCGTGACCGTACCGTCCGCGTCCTCGCCGTCCCCGAAGTAGACGCCGACCGGGGCGAGATGGAAGGTGTCGCCGACTCCCATCGCCTCCGCCGCCGCCTTCAGGTGGACGTCGGAGGGGGTCACGGTCGGGTTGAGCCGGACGCCGAGCATGCGCCGCGCCTGGTCGTAGTACGGCCTCAACTCGCCCTCCCAGTCGGTGATCGAGGCCCACTGCGGGTCCTCGAAGAACGCGGCGGGAGGCACGTACAGGGTGTTGGCGTAGTTGAGCGAGCCGCCGCCGACCCCCGCGCCGGCCAGGACCATCACATGGCCGAGGAGGTGGACGCGCTGGATGCCGTAGAGGCCGAGGGCGGGGGCCCAGAGGTAGTTCCTGACGTCCCAGGAGTTCTTGGGGAGGGTCGCGCGGGTGAAGCGGCGGCCGGCCTCCAGGACACCGACGCGGTAGCCCTTCTCCGTGAGCCGCAGGGCGGAGACGGCGCCGCCGAAGCCGGACCCGACGACGATCACGTCGTAGTCAAAACTCTCGTCCACACCGTCATCCACCGCATGGTCCTCTCAACTCAACTCAACGCAGGCGGAACGCCTTCATCAGCCGCAGGCTCCGGGTCATGAGCGCCGCGTACTTCTCGTCGTCCATCCCGAACGACGGTCCCAGCGGCAGGAGTCGCTGCTGCGCGACCGTCTGCGCCTCGGTGAACTTGAGGATGCCCTCAGAGCCGTGCCGCCGGCCGAGCCCCGAGTCCTTCATGCCGCCCATCGGCGCCCGTACGCTCCCGTACGCCGACGCGTAGCCCTCGTTGATGTTGACCGTGCCCGTCCGCAGCCGCGCCGCGACCTCGTGCCCCCGGCGGGCGTCCTTCGTCCACACGCTCGCGTTGAGGCCGTACACCGTGGAGTTGGCGAGTCCGATCACCTCGTCCTCGTCACCGAAGCGGTAGACGGAGACCACCGGTCCGAAGGTCTCCTCCGCGCACACCGTCATCGGCGCCTCGACCCCGTCGAGGATGGTGGGCTCGTAGAAGTACGGTCCGACGTCGGGTCTGGCCACCCCGCCCGCGACGAGCCTGGCGCCCTTGGCGACGGCCTCCTCGACATGGCGGGTGACCGTCTTGAGCTGGCTCTCCCCGGCGAGCGAGCCCATGTCGGCGCCGTACGCGAGGGAGTTGCCGAGCCGCATGGCCTTCGTCCGGGCGGCGAACCGCTCCACGAACTCGTCGGCGATCGACTCGTGCACGTACAACCGCTCGATGGAGACGCAGAGTTGGCCGGCGGAGGAGAAACAGGCCCGGATCGCTCCCGCCGCGGCCTTCTCGACGTCCGCGTCCCGCAGGACCAGCATGGCGTTCTTGCCGCCCAGCTCCAGCGAGGCGCCGATGAGCCGGTCGGCGGCGCCCCTGGCGACCTCGCGGCCGGTACGGGTAGAGCCGGTGAAGGAGACGTAGTCCGCGTGCTTGACGATCTCGGGGCCGATGACCGGACCCTCACCGAGGACAACCTGAAAAACACCGGCCGGCAACCCGGCCTCGATCAGCAGGTCCCGGGCCCACAGGGCGGTGAGCGCGGTCTCGGTGTCGGGCTTCATCACCACGGCGTTCCCGGCGGCGAACGCGGGCAGCGCGTCCCCGGCCGACAGCTCCAGCGGGTAGTTCCAGGGCGCGATCTGCCCCACGACCCCCCGGGGCCGGCGCAGTTCGGTGACCTTCGTCAGGGTCGGTACGACCCCGGTGTGGCGCCGGGGCCGCAGATACGACACGGCGTTGCGCCCGTAGTGCCGGGCCTCCACAGCCAGCCCCTGCACCTCTTCGTGCGCGTGCAGCCGCGCCTTGCCGGTCTCCAGCTGGATGAGGTCGAGCACCTCGGCCTGCCGCTCCAGCACCAGATCGTGGAAGCGGAGCAGCACGGCGGCCCGCTGCCGCACGGGAAGCGCGGCCCAGAGCGGCTGCGCCGCGCGGGCACGCGCGAAGGCGGTCGCGACGTCCTCGGGCGTGGACTCGGGCAGATCGGCCAGCTTCTCCCCGGTGAAGGGGCAGTGCCCCGCCGTCCACCCGGCCCCGACGACGCCGTGCGTCAACTGGGCGATCACCTCGGGCGTCACCACGTCGACGGCGGTACGCGCACCGGCCGGGGCGGGGGCGACGGGGTTGGTCCCGAGGGCGGCGGAGGCCTGCGAGTCGGTCATGGGGGCGAGAGTATGCCGCACCCCCACCCTTTGGATACCCGACGGTAACTAATTTCCGCCACACCCGCCGGGGCCCCACGGGACCACTTCTCCCTGATCACTTCTCCGCGATCAGCGGGTCGATCACCTCGCGCAGGGTGTCGGCGCTGATCGCCCGCAGTGCGCGTGCCGCGATCTTCCCGTCGCGGTCGAGGAAGATCGTGGAGGGGAGCGTCTGAGGGTTGAGGGTGCCCTTGGGAAACCCGTTCAATATCAGCTTGCCCGTCGGGTCGTACAGGCTCGGGTACGGGATCCCGAGGTCCTTCTGGAAGGCGAGGGCGGGGATCCGGCTGGGGTCGCGGGTGTCGATCCCGATGAACGCGACGCCCTTGCCCTCGGTCTCCTTCGCGACCTCCACAAAATGGGGGGCCTCGGCGATGCAGGGCGGGCACCAGGAGCCCCAGACATTGATCACGACGACCTGCCCCTTGCTGCCGGCGATGTCGAGTTGTCTCCCGTCGAGTGTCTCGCCCTTGAGCGCGTGGGGAAGGACTCGCTTCCCCTTCGGGACGACCGAGACGCCGTCGGCGCCCACCGCGCCGTCCGTCCCGGCGCCACCCCCCGGCCCGTCGGCTTCGCAGGCCGACAAGGCCGACAGGGAGAGGGCGGCAGCGATGGCCAGTGCGGCCGGTGCGGCGATACGGGGGGCGCGGGAGGTGCGGCCGATGCTCATGTGAAAACTTTCCCATGGCATCTCCCCTGTCCTCAGGTGGACTTCTGGCCCTGGATGTCGAAGTGGTCCAGGACACGCGCGTACAGCTCCTCGCCGTCCTTCACCGCCGCGCCCTCCGCCGGCATCGACACCCGCAGCCGCAGGTAGAAGCCGTCCTTGCCGGGCAGGACGAGTTCGTGCCAGCGGTAGCGGTACGGGTCGTCGCCCGACGCGCTGTACTCGGTGTAGTCGACGACGGTCTCGAAGCCCTTCCTGCCCTGGTGTGCGGTGTTCTTGGTGGTGACGTCCGCGTCCTTGATCTCCGTACCACTGTCGCCGCCCCGCGCGTAGTACGCCTTCCAGGCAGCGGCCTCCGGCTTCAGGGCCTCGTTGTCCGCGTCGGGGCGCACGCGTTCCGCGAAGACCTGGAAGACGTTGCTGGGGTCGTAGTACGTCACGTTCGTGAGCGCGCTCCCGGCGCCGTCCTCCGCGCGTTGGTACTCCTCGGGTACGGCGATCTTCGCGCGCAGGATCTCGTTCTCCGCGCGGAGACCCCACCCCGCGGGCAGCTCGCCGCCGCCGAAGGGGTCGGCGAGGAGCAGGACGAGCGCGGCGGCCACGGCGACGGCGACGGCGCCCAGGCCGTACCGCGCGGGGCGGTTGCGGTGCAGGACGGGGGGCACCCAGGCCGCGAGACCCGTCACGGCGGGGGGCGCGGGGCCGTCCACGACCCGGGTCGGGGCGGCGGCCACCGGCGGCCGGGACACCTCGGCGAGGATCTGCCGGATCTCGGCGGTGTCCGGGCGCGACGCCGGGTCCTTGCGCAGCAGCCGCATCACCAGCGTGCCCAGCGGTCCCGAGCCGCGCGCGGGTGTCTGCGGTTCGGCGGAGAGCACGGCCTGGAGGGTCGCCGGTGTGTTGGAGCGGCGGTACGGGGACATGCCCTCGACGGCCGCGTACAGCACGACCCCCAGCGACCACAGGTCCGACTCCGGGCCCGGGCGCTGCCCCAACACCCGCTCAGGAGCTATGAATTCGGGCGAGCCGACAAAGGATCCCGTCTCCGTCAGCCCCTGCTCGCCCTCGACCTGCGCGATGCCGAAGTCGCTGAGCACGACCCGGTCGCCGCGCCCCAGCAGGACGTTGTCGGGCTTGACGTCGCGGTGCAGGACGCCCTGTTCGTGAGCGGCGGTCAGGGCGTCCAGGACGGCGAGTCCGATCCTGGCCGCCTCGCGCGGGTCGAGGGTGCCCTCCTGCAACCGGTCGGCGAGGGAGTGGCCGCGCACCAGCTCCATCACGATCCACGGCTTGGCGTCCTCGATCACCACGTCGTGCATCGTGACGACGGAGGGGTGGTCGATCCGGGCGGCGGACCGCGCCTCCCGTTGCATCCGCAGATACACGAGGTCGCGCGCACGTTCCCCCAAGTGGTCGGGAACGCGCGGCTCCTTGACGGCCACATCGCGGTCCACGACCTCGTCGTGCGCGAGCCAGACCGTACCCATGCCGCCGTGTCCGAGGCGGGAGACGAGCCGGTACCGGCCGCCGAGCACCCGGCCCACGGCCGGATCACCCCCTGCTCGTACGGGGGCTGGCACCCCGCCGGCCCGCGGCGGTACGTGTCGCGCCTGACCGACACGTGCCGCGTTCGGCGCACCTGGCGGCTGAAGTCCGTAACTGGTGGGCTCGTTCGCCCGTCCCCCGTCGTTGCCCATGCGCCCATCCTGGCGAACGGCGCGGGCCGTTGCCATCGTAACGACGGAGCGGATGCAGAGCCGTGACAGTCAAGGGGTGGTTACGGAGTCTCCTCGGCCGGGGGTTCCCAGCTGCGCAGCACAGCGTCGAACTGACGTCGGGTGGTTTCCCAGTCCTCCTCGGGACCCGACATGTAGATCGCGTACTCCGTCTCGCCGCTGTCCGAGTAGTACATCTGGTCGATGGCGTGCCGGGGCCCCGGATGCCCCTGCTCCTCGTTCCAGGTGAACTCCCAGACCGCGGAGAGCGTCTGGTCCCGGAACGTGTTCGGCTCCAGCCTGACCTTCTCGTACGTGGCGCGCTTCTTGAACTGGTCCTCCAGGTCGAGCAGATGCGCGTACGGATCCCGGAACTGCGGGGTGTCGACGCTGATCCGGATGAAGTGGTCGCCGCCGTCGGGCGTGTAGTCGATCTGATTGCCGTCCATCCGGCGTTCCCAGCCGTCGGGGACGTTGAGGCTGAACCCCTCGGGGTCCTCGACGCGGTGCCAGCCGGCCGGGACGGTCGGGTCCTTCTGTGGCTTCTTCGGGTCCCGCGTCTCCTGCGCGTTCCCGTCCGTGTCACCGCCGTTGAGCGTCTGGCCGGAGGTGGTCCCCCCGGAACCGCTGGAGGCGCTGGGCCCCGGATCCGCCGAACCGTCCGTGGAGCCACCGAACTTGAGCGCGGCGAATCCGCCGCCGATGCCGAGGACGGCGGCGACCACAAGCGCGACAACCACAGTACGGCTCCGGCCCGGCCGCCGGGCGGGGGTGGGCGTGCTGTACGGAGGGTGCGACCCGGGAGGCATCCCGGATCCGGTCGGTGGGGTGGCCTCGGCGGGGAGCGGCGGCCCGAAGGAGTACGCGGTGGGACCGGTCGGCCCGTCCGGCGCGGCGGCAGGCGCAGGCCCGCCCGATTCCGGTGCGGGGCGCGGCACTTGGGCGGTCGTCTGCGTCGGTACGTACACCTGCTCGCCCGCGGACGTCCGCCCCGCCGCCACCTCCCGCAGCATCATCTCGGTCTCGGCCGCTCCGGGCCGTACCGCCGGGTCCTTGGCCAGCAGCGCGGCGATCACCGGCCCCAGCTCTCCGGCCCGGTCGGCGCGCGGCGGCTCCTCCGTGACCACGGCCTGCATGGTCGCCAGCGGTGAGGTGCGGCGGAACGGCGAGACGCCCTGCACGGCGGTGTAGAGCGTCACCCCCAGCGACCAGAGGTCGGACGCCGGTCCCGGGTCGGCGCCCCGGACCCGCTCGGGGGCCAAGTAGTCGATGGAGCCGACCAGTTCACCGGTCCTGGTGATCGTGGCGTCGCCCTCGATCGCCGCGATGCCGAAGTCGGTGAGCAGGACCCGGCCGTCCCGCGCGAGCAGTACGTTGCCGGGCTTCACGTCGCGGTGCAGCACTCCCGCGCCGTGCGCGGCGCGCAGCGCGCTCAGCACCTGGAGGCCGATCCTGGCCGCCTCGCGCCAGTCGATGCGCCCGGCGTCCTTGGCGGCGTCGGCGAGCGAGGGGCCGTCCACGTACTGCATGACGATCCAGGGCCGGCCGTCGTGGTCGAGGACGTCGTGCACGGTCACCACGCCGGGGTGGGTGATCCGGGCCGCGGCCCGGGCCTCCTTCTGGGTGCGCTGGTGCAGTACGGCCCGGTCGGCCTCGTTGACGTACCGTCCGGCGGTCAGTTCCTTGACCGCGACCGTGCGGTGGAGCACCTCGTCGTGCGCGCGCCACACCTTGCCCATACCGCCGCTGCCGATGCACTCGCCCAGTCGGTACCGCCCGGCGAGCATCAGTCCGGCGCCGGTCTCCGCGCCCGTTCCCTGTGAGTGTTCCACGTCCCCCGCCCTGTTCCTTGCCCCCAGGTTACGGAGGGGAGGTGCGCGCGGGGAACCTCGGGTGGCCGACGGAGACGACACTGTGACGCCGGGGGCCCGCGCGCCGGGTGTGGACAACAGGCCCTGAGGGGTGCCGTGTCGGCCGGTCCGGAGACCCCGAGGGGTGCCGTGTCGGCCGGTCCGGAGGCCCCGAGGGGCGCCGTGCCGGCCGGTCCGGCCTCCTCTTCACGGCACCCGTGGGGCTCAGTCGGTCACCTGGTACGCGGACGTGGCCTGCTGGTACATCTCGCTGACGCGGTCCCGCTGGCTGTCCGGGCCGATGACCTGGATGACGTGGTAGCGGCCCGCTATGACCACCGCGAGGTTGCGTACGTACACCTCACGGCCGTTGTTGTCCGTCCACGTGAACTGACCCTCCGCCATGGCCTGCCGGCCGACGTCGATCCGCCGCAGCCCGGAGGCGCTGGACCAGGAGGAGTCGCGGAAGGGCTGGAGTTCCCGTTCCTTCTCGCGCTGGTAGACCATCGGGTCGGCGCCGTTGTCCGCGACGGAGTCCCGGCCGGGGACGACGATCAGCGTGAAGTCGCCGCCGACGTAACGGACCTGGCCGCTGTCGTTGATGGGGCGGCGCTGCCAGTTCTCCCCGACGGCGATCTGGAAGCCCTCGGGGTCCTTGCGCAGGGCGTAACCCTTGGCGAGATCGACGGCGGGGCCCGAGGCGGGGGGCGTCGTCTTCTTCGGGGGCGGATCCGCCTTCTCCGTACCGGAGTTGTCCGTGCCGGACGGCCGCGGGTCCAGCGAGGGCGCCCCGGCGGAGGGGGTGGTGCTCGCCTCGCCGACGCTCTGTCCCCGCTGTCCCTGCTGCGGGTCGGCCTTGGGCATGAACATCACGGCGAAGACGACGGCGCCGACGAGCAGGAGCAGTATCAGGAGGAGCAGGGTGCGGCCGAGGGAACGGGGCGTGCGGTTCCCGGGCCCGCGCGAGGAGCGCGACGACCGGTCGTACAGCTCCTCTGTCTCGTACTCCTCGCGGTCGAACTGCTGCCGGACGAACTGCGGGCGTTCGTTGCGGTACGGGTCGTTCTGGAGCCGGCCGCTCTGGCGCTCGTTCTGCCGCTCGCTGTGGCGCTCGTTCTGGTAGCCGTCGCTCTCGTACCGGCTCTCCGGCTGCTCCTGCCGGGACTCGTCACGCTGCTCGGGCGCGACGGCGGACCTGCCGCCGTCCTTCGCCGCGCGCTCCTTGCCCTTCTTGTGCCGGTGACGCCCGCCGGTCAGCCCGCCGCGGCGCCTGCGCACCAGCTCGCCCCGGCGGCGCTTGATGGGCAGTTTGGCGTCCACGGACGGCACCTGTACGACGTCCAGACCCGCTTCCGGCTCCGGCGCGGACCGTACGAGCGAGCGCAGCCAGCCGCGCAGCTCCTCGAAGTCCGGCCGCTCCGTGGGGTCCTGACGGAGCAGCGACTCGACGACGGGGCGCAGCGGGCCGCACTCCTCGGCGAAGGCGGGCGGCTCGGCGACGACGAGCTGGACCAGCTCGACGGCGCTCTCCTCCGGGTACGGGGCGTGGCCCTGCACCGCGCGGTACAGGAGCGCGCCGAGCGCCCAGAGGTCGGTGGAGGGGCCGATGGGCGGGGCGAGTTGCCAGTTCTCGTGTACGGGCCCGGCCTGCTCGGGGGCCCAGCGCTCGGTGACGGCGCCGACGATGGCGATCCGCGCCTGACGGGCCCGCTCGGCGGCGAGGGGGGTGGCGGGGCCTCGGTACGCCGGTACGGAACCGCTCGCCACGACGTCGTCCCACCGCCCGGCGGCGGCCTGGCCGGTGACGGCGGGGAGGTGCGGGGAGTGCCGCTGGGCGTCGGCC
Source organism: Streptomyces sp. NPDC087420 (assembly GCF_044744165.1). Taxonomy (NCBI): domain Bacteria; kingdom Bacillati; phylum Actinomycetota; class Actinomycetes; order Kitasatosporales; family Streptomycetaceae; genus Streptomyces; species Streptomyces sp. NPDC087420. Next base: position 309,564 of record NZ_JBIUXU010000008.1, on the reverse strand, counting down.
CGCAGCGCGTCGCGGGCCCCGCTGGGCTGCCAGCTCCCGCTGCCGGGACCGGTGTACGGCGAGTCCCCGCCGCGCGCCATGGCCACACCCGGCGTACCACTGCCACCGGCGGGCAGCGCGGGCCGGCTGCCGCCGGGCAACTGCCGGGCTCCGTCGCCACCGGACCCGTACGATCCGTCGCGCCCGTCGCGTCCGTCCCCGGACGCCGGGTCCGCGCCAGGGCCGCCCGCGCGGCCGCTCGGTGTGCCCGGGCCGAAGGGGCCCGTCGAGTGGGGGCCGTACGGGCTGCCGCCGCCCGCCGGGATCGAGCCCGAGGAATCGTTCCAGGGAGACGGGCCGTCGCGCCAGGTGCCCGCCAGCTCCGCGCGGTACGGCGGGGGCGGGTCGTCGTTGTCGTCCTCGTCGTCGGAGGCGTAGTCGTCGCTGTCGGCGACGGCGGCGCCCGCGTCCGCGCGGTAGCGCTCGTCCGTGCGCGGCGGCTGCGCCCACCAGTCCTGGCCGGGGCCGTCGCCGCCCGGCTGCCTCGGCACGGCGACGGGCACGGGGCCCGTGTCGGCCGCGCGCTGCTGCTCCTCCGTGACGCGGGCCGCCGCCCGCGCTCCCGCGCGGTACGCGGCGATCGCGCCCGCCCGCGCCGCGCGGATGTCTCCGGACGCGCTGCCGCCGGGAAGCGCCGGCTGGCCTCCGTAGGGCGCCGGTATCCCCGGCGTGCCGTGCTGGGGCCGTGGCATCGCACCGGACGTCCCGGAGGACCCGCCGTACGGCACCCCGGCCGTCTGCCCCGGCAGCTCGGGGGCCACCGCGCCGTACCCGTAACCGGACTGTTCCTGCTCCGAGCGCGGGAGCCCCGGCAATCCGGGACCCACGGGCCCGGGATCCGCCGGCTCGGGATCCTGGGGATCGGGACCGGGCACCTCGTGCGCCGGGGGATCCTCGGTCCGCGTGTCGTGCCCGGCCTCCCAGGGCGCGCCTGGCTGTTCCCCGGCGGGCTCCGGCGGGACCGGCATGCCCGGCACGCCGGGCGCCGTCGGCACCGGCGCGTACCCGCAGAGGGCCTCTTCCGCCGCGCCCGCCGCGAGCCCGGTCAGCACCACCCGCCCGTCGTCGCAGACGAGCACCGTGCGCGCGGTGATGTTGCGGTGGGTCCAGCCGTGGCCGTGGAGCACCCGTACCGCCGTGAGCACGTCGGCGGCGATCTCCGCCGCCCGGTACGGGTTGAGGGGCCTTTCGGCGAGCAGCGCGGCCAGCGGGCGCGCGGCGATCAGTTCACTGACGATCCAGAGCGACCCGGACTCGGCGAACACGTCGAAGACCTGGTCGAGACGGGGGTGGTCGGGGATCTGCGCGGCGCTCTGCGCGGCCTCGATGGCCCGCCGCACCGCCGGGTCGGTCGGCCTGCGCGGCTCCCGCCCCGAGGCGCGCCGGGGCGCCGCGCCGCCGTCCGCGTCGATGACCTCCGCCTCCACGACCTCCGGCAACGGCACCTGCCGCACCAGGACTTCCTGGCCGCTGTACGTGTCGAAGGCGCGGGTCTCGGCGAGTTCGTACTCGTCCGACGGTGGCAGGGGAAGGCGATAGCGGTCGGCCAGCACCCGTCCCGCGTAGTCGTCCACAGCGCCTCCCCACACACGTGCCGTCTCCCGGTCCCGGAGACCCGCGAACGGTCTCGGAGACCCACGAAACCGCCAATTCCGGTCGTTTACCGGCTCATTGTGGATGCGTACGGTTCGCGACCTCTCACGATACGTGGCCGCGGGCAAACGCGCCGCAGGGTCGCGGCAACCCGTACGGGAACGTTTTGATCCCGCAGGCCGAACAGGCCGCCTTGACACCACGAACGTGCTGCTCCAAGAGAGATTGCCCGCCTGGCGGCCCGTCAGTCCTTCGGCTTGAAGGTCTTGAAAGCCGTCTCACGGAGCGTCCTGCACTCCGCGCCGTCCCATTCGCTGTCCTTGCAGCGGATCAGGATCGCGTACCCGTGGCCGCCGTCGACCTTGAAGCCCCGGTTGAGGACCCGTATCCGCTGGCCGTTCACCGTCTCGCGCCACTGCCAGTCGGCGACCGTCGGATAGCCGTTGTACGAGACGTTCTCGATGCCGAGGTCCTGGTAGCCCGAGATCCCGCCCCGGATCGCCTGGCGCTGCTGGACCCACGCGGCCTTGGCGTCGGCGCCGGGGCTGCTGGTGTAGTCGACCTGGACGCGCGGGAGGCCGTCCCTGACGAGGCTGTACTTCCCGCCGGAGTTCTCCCCCGCGATGGACTGCTTCTTGAACCCCTTGGGCATCGCCATCGTGAAGTGGAACTGGGTGTCCGTGACCGTCACGTATCCGCCCGGTATCTCCCCGCCGCCGCCCTTGCCCTTGTTGCTGTCCTTGCCGCCGTCCGACGAGCCGGAGTTGTCCTCCGAGCCGCCGTTGTCGCCCTCGCCGCCCTTGCCGTCCGAGGAACCGGCGGAGTCGGCCGTGTCCCCGGAGGGCTTCGTGTCGGCCGTGTTCCCGCCGTTCGGCTCCGCGCTCTGGTCCTGGCCGGTGTCCTTGCCGTCGTCGCCGGTGGCGCCGTCGCCGGACGCGGCCCCGGCGGAGGAGGCGGCGCCGTCCTTGCCCTGGTCCGTACCGCCGTCGGGGCCGCCGCCCAGGGAGACGGCCAGGATCGTGCCCAGGACGGCGAGCACGGCGACGATCCCGATGATGATCAGCGTGCGCCGGGGCACCACGTCGGTGAGCGAGGCACGCGGCGGGGCGGGCCGCGACGGGGCGAGCGGCGCGGCGGCGGGCACGGGGGCGGGTCCGAGACCCGCCGACGCGCTTCGTACGGTGGAGCGCAGCCCGCCGCGTGCGCCCGACGCCTCTCCCGCGGCGCCGGCCAGTCCGGCCTGCTTGGACTGCTTGGACTGCTTCTCCCGGCCCGGCACGGGCGGCAGCGGGACCACCCGGGTGGCCTCGGCGCCCGGTTCGGGCTCCACGGGGCGCTCGGGCGCGTCCACGATGGCCTGGAGCAGCGCCCGCGCGCCGCTGTCGTCCAGCCGCCGCTCGGGGTCCTTGTCGAGCAGGCCGTAGATGACGTCCGTCAGCGGACCGGCGTGCTTGGGCGGATCCAGCGGCTCGGTCATCACCGCGGTGAGGGTGGCGATCGCCGAGCCCTTGTCGTACGGCGGGCTGCCCTCGACCGACGCGTACAGCAGACCGCCGAGCGACCAGAGGTCGGCGGCGGGCCCCGGCTTGTGGCCACGGGCGCGCTCGGGCGAGATGTACGAGGGGGCGCCGACGAGCATGCCCGTCGAGGTGACCGAGGGGTCTCCCTCGACCTGCGCGATGCCGAAGTCGGTGAGGACCACCCGCCCGTCCTCGGCGATCAGCACGTTCGACGGCTTCACGTCGCGGTGCAGGATGCCCTCGCGGTGGGCGGAGCGCAGCACGTCGAGGATGGCGAGTCCCACCTCGGCGGCGCGCCGGGGCGGCAGCAGACCGTCCTCGCGGACGGCCTCGGCGAGGGACTTGCCCTCGACCAGCTCCATGACGATCCAGGGGCGGTCGTCCTCGTCCACGACGTCGAACACGGTGACCGCGCCGCTGTTGCGGATCCGGGCGATCGCCTTGGCCTCACGCAGGGTGCGCGTGATGAGCCGCCGCTTCTCGTCGTCGTCGATGCTGGTGGGGAAACGCAGCTCCTTCACCGCGACCGTACGGCCGAGCATCTCGTCGAGCGCGCGCCAGACCGTGCCCATGCCGCCGCGCCCGAGGACGGCGCCGAGCCGGTACCTGCCCGCGAGCAGGCGCCCCTCGGGGGCCCCGTCGGCGCTCTTCTCCGCGTCCCGACCAGCCTCGTCCCGACCAGCCTCGTCCCGCTCGGTCTCGTCCCGCTGGGGCTCCTGCGCCGTGTCCCGCGACTGCTCCGCCTCCGACATGCGTCCCCTCTGCGATCCCTGATCCCGGCCCGCGGCTGCCACCCGCACACGCGATGCCGTAACGCGCCCTGGCAGAGCCTTCATTGTCCCTCACTCCGGGACCACCACTGATCCCGGGTCCGCCGTCCACCGGGGGAAGGACACGGTGAGGGACCCACACCATGCCACTACCCCCGGCTGCATTGATCACCCGGCAGGTCAGAGCCTTGTTCGAGGGCGGAACGGACGTTCCCTCAGTTCCGTCCGCTCCACCGGACTCCCCAGGACACCGTCTAGATCGGCACGATGTCCGGAGCGCCCAGCCGCGCCGCGTCCGCCGTCAGGTCGTCAGGCTGCCGCTGCGACTCCCGCTCCGCCTCCACCCGCTTCTCGTAGTGCTCGACCTCCCGCTCCACCCGGTCCTTGTCCCAGCCGAGGACCGGCGCCATCAGCTCGGCGCACTCCCGCGCGCTGCGCGTGCCCCGGTCGAACGTCTCGATGGAGATCCGGGTCCGCCGGGTCAGGACGTCGTCGAGATGGCGCGCCCCCTCGTGGGAGGCGGCGTAGACGACCTCGGCCCGCAGATAGTCCTCGGCGCCGGTCAGCGGCTCGCCCAGACCGGGGTCCGCGGCGATCAGCTCCAACAACTCCTCGGTGAGCGTGCCGTACCGGTTCAGGAGGTGCTCGACCCGGACGACGTGGAGGCCGCTGCGCGCGGCGATCCTCGCGCGCGCGTTCCACAGCGCGTGGTATCCCTCCGCCCCGAGCAGCGGCACGTCCTCCGTGACGCACTCCGCCACCCGCTGGTCGAGACCGTGCACCGCCTCGTCCACGGCGTCCTTCGCCATCACCCGGTACGTCGTGTACTTGCCGCCGGCCACGACGACCATGCCCGGCACCGGGTGCGCGACCGTGTGCTCGCGCGAGAGCTTGCTCGTCGCGTCCGACTCACCGGCGAGCAGCGGGCGCAGGCCCGCGTACACGCCCTGGACGTCGTCCCTGGTGAGCGGGGTCCGCAGCACCGCGTTCACGTGTTCGAGCACATAGTCGATGTCGGCGCTGGAGGCCGCCGGATGGGCCTTGTCCAGGTCCCAGTCGGTGTCGGTGGTGCCCACGATCCAGTGGCGCCCCCACGGGATGACGAACAGCACCGACTTCTCCGTGCGCAGGATCAGGCCCGTCGAGGAGTGGATGCGGTCCTTGGGCACGACCAGGTGGATGCCCTTGGACGCGCGGACGTGGAACTGCCCGCGCTCGGCGATCAGCGCCTGGGTGTCGTCCGTCCACACCCCGGTCGCGTTCACCACCTGCTTGGCGCGGATCTCGTACTCCCCGCCGCCCTCCACGTCCCGCACCCGCGCGCCGACGACCCGCTCGCCCTCGCGCAGGAAGCCGACGACGCGGGCCCGGCTGGCGACCTGCGCGCCGTACGTCGCCGCCGTACGGACCAGGGTCGCCACGTACCGCGCGTCGTCCATCTGCGCGTCGTAGTACTGCAACGCCCCCACCAGCGCGTCCTTCTTGAGACAGGGCGCCACCCGCAGCGCGTGCCGGCGGGAGAGGTGACGGTGGGTCGGCAGGCCCCTGCCGTGCCCGGACGACACGGACATCGCGTCGTACAGCGCGACGCCCGAGCCCGCGTACAGCCGCTCCCAGCCCTTGTGCTGCAACGGGTAGAGGAAGGCCACCGGCTTGACCAGGTGGGGCGCCAGCTTCTCCAGCAGCAGCCCGCGCTCCTTGAGCGCTTCCCGTACCAGGCCGAAGTCGAGCATCTCCAGATAGCGCAGGCCGCCGTGGATCAGCTTGCTCGACCGGCTGGAGGTGCCGGACGCCCAGTCCCGGGCCTCGACGAGGCCGGTCGACAGACCGCGGGTCGCCGCGTCCAGCGCGGTCCCCGCTCCGACCACCCCCGCGCCCACCACCAGCACGTCCAGCTCGCGTTCGGCCATCGTCGCGAGCGCCTGGGCGCGCTCCGCAGGTCCCAGTGTCGCTGTTTTCACCGCTGCCTCCCGTCGTCCCCCGCGTGGTCGGACCGCGCGCCCGGCGGTACCGGGCCCACAGATCGATTCTGTCCGCAGACCAGGACTTCAGCCACCGCCTGTGGACAACGCCGGCCGACGGCCACACGGCTCCCCGGAAAACCCGGCACTCCCGGGCCCCGCAATGCCGCATATCGGTCATATTTACGCCTAGTCTGACAGTGCGCCTGCCCGTTCTGTCCACACGGGTTGCGTTCACTGTCCACTCCGGTTAAGGGAAGGGCGGCCACCGCCATGCCCGCAGATCTCGCCGTCATCGGACTCGGCCATCTCGGCCTGCCCCTCGCCCAGGCCGCCGTAGCCGCCGGGATCGACACCATCGGCTACGACACCGACCCCACGCCCGTCGCGCGGCTCGCGGCGGGCCACCCCCCGGTCGAGGGCTCGCTGAGCGCCTCCGACATCCGCCGGATGCTCTCGGGGGGCTTCCGGCCGACCACGAACCCGACCGAGCTGGGCCGGGTCCGTACCGCCGTCATCTGCGCGCCCACCCCCCTCGGGGCGGACCGCACCCCGGACCTCACCGCCATCGGCGACGCGGCCCGCGCCCTGGCGCCCCGGCTGCGCCCCAACACCACCGTGCTGCTGGAGTCCCCCGCCGCGCCCGGCACGACCGAGGGCTTCCTGCGCTCCGTCCTGGAAGAGGGCTCGGGGCTCCGCGCCGGACGCGACTTCCACCTCGCGTACTCCCCCGGCCGGATCGACCCGGGCAACCGCACCCACGGCTACGCCAACACACCCAAGGTCATCGGCGGCCTCACCCCCGCCTGCACCGAATCGGCCGCCGCCTTCTACGGACGCCTCACCGACAAGGTCGTCCGGGCCCGAGGTCCGCGCGAGGCCGAGACCGTCAAACTCCTCGAAACGAACTTCCGGCACGTCAACATCGCCCTGGTCAACGAGATGGCCGTGCTCTGCCACGACCTCGGCGTCGACCTCTGGGACGTCATCCGCTGCGCCGAGACCAAGCCCTTCGGCTTCCAGGCGTTCCGCCCGGGACCCGGCGTCGGCGGCCACGGCGTGCCGATGGACCCCAGCTACCTCCCGCACGCGGGCCGTACCCCCGGCCACCCCTTGCGGATGGTGGGCCTGGCCCAGGAGATCAACACGCGGATGCCGCAGTACGTCATCCAGCGCTCCGCCACCCTCCTGAACGAACACGGCAAGTCCGCGCGCGGCGCGCGCGTGCTGCTCCTGGGCGTCACCTACAAGCCGGACCTGGCCGACCAGGAGAGCTCACCGGCCACCGAGATCGCCTGCCGCCTGATGGACCTGGGCGCGGCGGTCAGCTACCACGACCCGTACGTCCCCGACTGGCGCGTACGGGACGTCCCGGTCCCGCGCGCGGACTCGCTCTACGAGGCGGCGGCCAACGCGGACCTGACGGTCCTGCTCCAGCACCACCGCACGTACGACCTCCAGGGCCTCGCGGTGAAGGCGCAATTGCTCCTGGACACCCGGGGGGCGAGCCCGGCGGGGGCGGCATACCGGCTGTGACCCTCAGCAACGACTTCCACGGCGTAAAACAATTGTTGCACAGGCGCTTGGCCGGGCCGTAGAGTCGACACCATGGCAGCGACCATTGGGTTCCGGCCCACAGCCGAGGACGAACGCATCATCCGTACCGCGATGCGCGAAGGCGAGCGCACCAGTGACGTCATCCGCCGCGCGCTGCGCCTCCTGGAGCGGGAAGCGTGGCTCACCCAGGCGCAGGCCGACGCCGAGCGGCTGTCCGACGAGGACGTCTCTGACGAGAACGCCTGGTGATCCGGGGCGCCGTGTACCGGGTGGACCTGGGCAACGCCAAGCGCGGCCACGAGCAGCGCGGCAGGCGGTACGGCCTGGTCCTCAGCCCCAGCGCCATGCCCTGGAGCGTGGCCACCATCGTCCCGACCTCGACCAGTGCCCAACCCGCGATCTTCCGCCCGGAGCTGGACATCGCGGGCACGTCGACCCGCTTCCTCGTCGACCAGATCCGTACGATCGACGTCAGCTTCATCCACGGCGACCCCGTGCATTACCTGGACAGGTACGAACTGGCCCAGGTGGAGCACGCGGTGAGCCACTACCTCGGTATCTGAACCCGAGCGGAGGCCGCGTACCGGCTCTCAAAAGGCCGGGGGAGTGTCGGACCTGACTGCTACTGTCCAGGGCCATTGTGTGCACGTCATGCGCACGACACTTCCCTGGGGGGATTCTCACCATGAGCCAGTCCGTTCCGCCACCCGGCAATCCGTTCGCCGAAGGCGCCGTCCCGCAGGCGCCGTTCGCCCCGCCGCCGCCCGTGCGGAACAACGTGGGCCTCGGCCTCGCGGCCGCCCTGGGCGCCGCTCTGGTCGCCGCCGGTGTCTACGGGGGGATCGTCGGGGCCATCGAGCGCGAGATCGGCTTCCTCGCCATCGGCGTCGGCTACCTCGTGGGCCTCGCCGCCGGCAAGGTCGGCGGCCCCAACCCGGTCCTGCCTGTCGCCGCCGCCGCCCTGTCCCTGGGCGCCGTCTACCTCGGCCAGATCTTCGGTCTCGCGATCCTCCTCGCCAAGGAGGTCAACCTCGGCACGACGGAGGTCCTCCTGGACCACTTCGGTCTGCTGACCGAGGCGTGGAAGGAAGACGCGGACCCCGTGAGTTTCCTCTTCTTCGCGATCGCCGCCTTCGCGGCGTTCTCGGGCGCCAAGAAGGCCGCCTCCTAAGGACGTACGACGAAAAGGGGCTTGCCCGGACCGAGAGATCGGTCCGGGCAAGCCCCTTCATCCGGTCGTCTGGTCGTACGGCCCCGGCGGACGCCTCAACGGCGGTGCTGCGAGTCCCCCACCGCCACCTCGACGCGCTGGAACTCCTTGAGTTCGCTGTACCCCGTCGTCGCCATCGCCCGCTTCAGCGCGCCGAAGAAGTTCATCGACCCGTCCGGGCTGTGCGAGGGGCCCGTCAGGACCTCCTCCGTACTCCCGACGATCCCCAGGTCCACCAGCTTGCCGCGCGGCACGTCCTCGTGGACGGCCTCCATGCCCCAGTGGTGGCCCTTGCCCGGCGCGTCCGACGCGCGCGCCAGCGGGGAGCCGATCATCACCGAGTCCGCGCCGCACGCGATCGCCTTGGGCAGGTCGCCGGACCAGCCGACCCCGCCGTCCGCGATGACGTGCACGTACCGGCCGCCGGACTCGTCCATGTAGTCCCGCCGCGCCGCCGCGACGTCCGCCACGGCCGTCGCCATCGGAACCTGGATGCCCAGCACGTTACGGGTGGTGTGCGCGGCGCCGCCGCCGAAGCCGACCAGCACCCCCGCCGCGCCCGTACGCATCAGGTGCAGCGCCGCCGTGTACGTGGCGCAGCCCCCCACGATGACGGGGACGTCCAGCTCGTAGATGAACTGCTTGAGGTTCAGCGGCTCGGCCGCGCCCGAGACGTGCTCGGCGGAGACCGTCGTACCGCGGATGACGAAGATGTCGACCCCGGCGTCCACCACGGCCTTGGAGAACTGCGCGGTGCGCTGCGGCGAGAGCGCGGCGGCCGTGACCACCCCGGAGTCCCGCACCTCCTTGATGCGCCGGCCGATCAGCTCTTCCTTGATCGGCTCGGCGTAGATCTCCTGGAGCCGGCGGTTCGCGGTCGCCTCCTCCAGCTCCGCGATCTCGTCGAGCAGCGGCTGCGGGTCCTCGTAACGGGTCCACAGGCCTTCCAGGTTGAGCACCCCCAGGCCGCCCATCTCACCGATCCGGATCGCCGTCGCCGGGGAGACGATGGAGTCCATCGGAGCGGCCAGGAACGGCAGCTCGAACCGGTAGGCGTCGATCTGCCAGGCGATCGAGACCTCCTTCGGGTCCCGGGTGCGCCGGCTCGGGACGACGGCGATGTCGTCGAACGCGTACGCCCTGCGGCCGCGCTTGCCGCGCCCGATCTCGATCTCAGTCACGATGTGTGGCCTTTCCCTCTACGTCTGCCGGTCCAGTATCCCCGACGCACCCGTGAGGGGCGGGTCCGGAACCGGACCCGCCCCTCAGGGACACGCTCAATGATCAGTGCTGGTTGTAGTTCGGCGCCTCGACGGTCATCTGGATGTCGTGCGGGTGGCTCTCCTTGAGGCCCGCCGCGGTGATCCGTACGAACCGGCCCTTGTGCTCCATCTCGTCGATGGAGGCCGCGCCGACGTACCCCATGGTCTGCCGCAGCCCGCCGATCAGCTGGTGCAGCACCGCGCCGAGCGGGCCGCGGAACGGCACCTGGCCCTCGATGCCCTCGGGCACCAGCTTGTCGTCCGCCGACACGTCGCCCTGGAAGTAGCGGTCCTTCGAGTACGAACGGCCCTGGCCGCGCGACTGCATCGCACCGAGCGAACCCATGCCGCGGTACGACTTGAACTGCTTGCCGTTGATGAACTGGAGCTCGCCCGGGGACTCCTCGCAGCCCGCGAGGAGGCTGCCCAGCATGACGGTGGAGGCACCGGCGGCCAGCGCCTTGCCGATGTCGCCCGAGTACTGGAGGCCGCCGTCGCCGATGACCGGGATGCCCGCCGCGCGGCAGACCACCGCGGCCTCGTAGATCGCCGTGACCTGCGGGACGCCGATACCGGCGACCACGCGTGTCGTACAGATCGAACCGGGGCCCACGCCTACCTTGACGCCGTCCACCCCCGCGTCGATCAGCGCCTGCGCGCCGTCGCGCGTGGCGACGTTCCCGCCGATGACGTCCACCGGGACGCTCGACTTGATCTTGGACATCCAGCTGAGCGCGTTGCTGTTGTGGCCGTGCGAGGTGTCCACGACCAGGAAGTCGACCCCGGCCGCGACCAGCGCCTGCGAGCGCTCCAGCGCCTCGGGGCTGGCACCGACGGCGGCGCCGACGAGCAGCCGGCCCTCGCCGTCCTTCGCCGCGTTCGGGTACTTCTCCGCCTTGACGAAGTCCTTGACCGTGATGAGGCCCTTGAGGATGCCCGCGTCGTCGACCAGCGGCAGCTTTTCGATCTTGTGGCGCCGCAGCAGATGCATGGCATCTACGCCGGAGATGCCGACCTTGCCGGTGACGAGCGGCATGGGGGTCATGACTTCGCGCACCTGGCGGCCGCGGTCTGACTCGAAGGCCATGTCGCGGTTGGTGACGATGCCGAGCAGCTTGCCCGCGCGGTCGGTGACCGGGACGCCGCTGATCCGGAACTTGGCGCAGAGCTGGTCGGCCTCGGCCAGCGTCGCGTCGGGGTGCACCGTGATGGGGTCGGTGACCATGCCGGACTCGGAGCGCTTGACCAGGTCGACCTGGTTGGCCTGGTCGGCGATGGACAGGTTGCGGTGCAGCACGCCGACGCCGCCCTGCCGCGCCATGGCGATCGCCATGCGGGCCTCGGTGACCTTGTCCATGGCGGCGGAGAGCAGCGGGATGTTCACACGGACGTTGCGGGAGACCAGGGACGAGGTGTCCACCTGGTTCGGCAGGACCTCCGAGGCGCCCGGCAGCAGCAGCACGTCGTCGTATGTCAGCCCGAGCGTCGCGAATTTCTCAGGCACTCCGTCGACGTATGCAGTCATGACACCTTCCCCAGATGGCTTGATCGGTGCGGATGTCCATGCTAACGGGCCGCGCGGACGTCTCATTCCACGGCCACCGCGTGCTCGCTGTCACGCTCACTGTTCCGCCTGCGCGCGCGGTCGCCGTCACGCTCACTGTTCCGCCAGCGCGCGCAGTCTGCTCAGGGCGCGGTGCTGGGCGACCCGTACCGCGCCCGGGGACATCCCGAGCATCTGGCCGGTCTCCTCGGCGGTCAGTCCGACCGCCACCCGCAGGACGAGCAGTTCGCGCTGGTTCTCCGGGAGGTTGGCCAGGAGTTTCTTGGCCCATTCGGCGTCACTGCTGAGCAGTGCCCGCTCCTCGGGCCCGAGCGAGTCGTCGGGACGCTCGGGCATCTCGTCGGACGGGACGGCCGTGGATCCCGGGTGCCGCATGGCGGCCCGCTGGAGATCGGCGACCTTGTGCCCGGCGATCGCGAAGACGAACGCCTCGAAGGGGCGGCCGGTGTCGCGATAGCGCGGCAGGGCCATCAGGACCGCGACGCAGACTTCCTGCGCGAGGTCTTCGGTGAAATGACGCGCGTCGCCCGGCAGCCGGCTCAGCCGCGTACGGCAGTAGCGCAGTGCGAGCGGGTGGACGCGGGCCAGGAGATCATGCGTGGCCTGCTCGTCGCCGTCGACAGCACGATGAACGAGCGCACCGATCACCGTGGTCTCGTCATCGCGCATCGGTCCATGGTGCCTTGACGGCTCCTGATCAGTGGCACCGCGTCCGTAGTTGTGCACCGAAGCGTTATGAGCAGGTGCGGCAGAACTCATCCCCTGCGCCCTCCCCTCGCGCTCGTCCGACTCGTCCCCGAGGAACTCCACATCTTCAAGGATGCGGCATGGCGCGGGAAACGGTGGCGTACGGCCGTACGTTGCCCCGCTCGCACCGGGCTTGTCGCCCGTAAGGGCCCTGTCCACGAGGCGGCGGCGCCTCCTAGGACACGTCTTGGAGGACACGTCCTAGGAGGAGGCGTTCTAGCGCACCAGGCCCCAGCGGAAGCCGAGGGCGACCGCGTGGGCGCGGTCCGAGGCTCCGAGCTTCTTGAAGAGCCGGCGCGCGTGCGTCTTGACCGTGTCCTCGGAGAGGAACAGCTCACGCCCGATCTCCGCGTTGGACCGGCCGTGGCTCATGCCTTCGAGCACCTGGATCTCGCGCGCGGTGAGCGTGGGCGCGGCGCCCATCTCGGCCGAGCGGAGCCGGCGCGGCGCGAGGCGCCAGGTCGGGTCCGCGAGCGCCTGGGTGACCGTCGCGCGCAACTCGGCGCGTGAGGCGTCCTTGTGCAGGTACCCCCGGGCACCCGCGGCGACCGCGAGCGCGACCCCGTCCAGGTCTTCCGCGACCGTGAGCATGATGATCCGGGCGCCCGGGTCGGCGGACAGGAGCCGGCGGACCGTCTCGACACCCCCGAGGCCGGGCATCCGGACATCCATCAGGATCAGGTCCGACCGATCGGCGCCCCAGCGGCGGAGGACTTCCTCGCCGTTGGCCGCGGTCGTCACGCGCTCGACGCCGGGCACGGTCGCGACCGCGCGGCGGAGCGCCTCTCGGGCAAGCGGGGAGTCGTCGCAGACGAGGACGGATGTCATGACCGTCCTCCGCAGCTGATGCGCGTCACCTTGGGCCTCCAGGCTGAGTACATATCGTCACCTGTGCGATTGACGCTCTCGGACATGTGCCCGATCGCTCGTTCTCTCAACCGCCTCGCACATTCAACGATGGTCACTCGAAAGAGTTACGGGTCGGACGACCGACTTCGACACTCCCTGTGAGGACTCGCGCACGCAACAGAGCGGCCCCGACCGCCTGGCGTTCACCCCTAGCCATGCCCCATTTAGCGGCTTTTCTTCACTTTTGATGGTGTCTGACGCTAGATTCACCATGAGTCATATTTACATCTACTTAGATAGTAGATGTACGGTCGTTGTGAGATCGGAAGATCGGCCCGTATCCGCTTCAGTACGGTTTCAAGGGGACATGAGCAATGGCAGATTTCTCCCGCCTTCCCGGACCGAACGCAGATCTGTGGGACTGGCAGCTCCTCGCGGCCTGTCGCGGCGTCGACAGCTCGCTCTTCTTCCATCCGGAGGGGGAAAGGGGCGCGGCGCGAAGCGCGCGTGAGAACTCGGCGAAAGAGGTGTGCATGAGGTGCCCGGTCCGCGCGGAGTGCGCGGCGCACGCACTGGCGGTGCGGGAGCCGTACGGCGTGTGGGGCGGGCTGACGGAGGACGAGCGCGAGGAACTGATGGGGCGGGCGCGGACCCGGCTCGTCTCGGCGTCGCCCTCACCCCACAGCGCGAACAACCACCACGGCAACGCCGGCCAGCACGATCACCACGACCAGCACGACCGCCACGACCACCACGCCGACTGACCGTCGCACCCCGACACCGAAGAAACGTTCCTGCATGCGGCCGGGGCCGACCCGGCGAACCGCGGCCCCGAGGCGCGCGGCGCCCGCGCCGCGCCTCAGCGTGCCGCCGCCAGGACCAACTGGTCCAGCGTGGCGGCGACGGTCGGCACGTGCGCGAGGTCCGGCAGGGTGAGCGCGACGACCTCCCGCTCGACGGACGGCTCCAGCGCGAGCGTCCTGACACCTTCCGTACGGACGGACCGCAGCGCCAGCTCCGGCAGCACGGCCACGCCAAGACCCGCCGCGACCAGGCCGATCACGGCCGGGTAGTCGTCGGTGGCGAAGTCGATCCTGGGTGTGAACCCGGCCCTCGCGCAGGCGTCGACGAGCTGCTCCCGGCAGCGCGGGCAGCCCGCGATCCACGACTCGCCGGCCAGATCGCCGAGTGCGACGGACGCGGCGCCCGCCAGCGGATGGCCCTCGGGGACCACGCCGACGAGCCGGTCCACCAGCAGGGGCTTCACGACCAGGCCGTCCCACTCCGCGGCGGAGCCGCCGTACCGGAACGCCAGCGCCACCTCGCAGTCGCCGTCCCTGAGCATGCCCGCCGAGCGCGGCGGCTCGGCCTCCACGAGGGAGACCCGGGTGCCGGGGTGGGCGGCGCGCAGCGCGGCCAGCGCGGTGGGGACCAGGGTGGAGCTGCCACTGGGGAACGAGGCGAGCCTGACCCGGCCGGCCCGCAGCCCCACGATGGCCGCGATCTCGTCCTCGGCGGCGGTGAGCCCGGCGAGGATGCCCGTCGCGTGCCGTACGAGCACGTCACCGGCCTGGGTGAGGCGCATCTCACGGCCGGTGCGGACGATCAGCGGAGTGCCGGCGGACGCTTCGAGCGCCTTCATCTGCTGGCTGACCGCCGGCTGGGTGCATCCCAGTGCCCGCGCGGCCGCGGAGAAGGAACCGGTGGTGGCCACGGTGCGCAGCACCCGGAGGTGGCGGGCTTCGATCATGTGGCGACTATAAGACACTCTTGGGGTTCTCGCGGGTTAAGGGGTAGAACCTTTGAGGCGGGTCCGGTTAGCTTGCATGCATGAAGCTTCTGACCGTGAATGCGGGCCGGCCGAAATCCGTGGAGTACAGCGACGCGGCGGGCGGTGTCACGGGGATCGACAAGCGGCCGGTCGAGGGTCCCGTGCGGGTGGCGGACCCGGGACCGAAGGGGGTGGGCGCGAGCGGGGTGGGGGGTGACGCGGTCTGCGACCTGCGTCATCACGGCGGTTCTGACCAGGCGGTGTACGCGTTCGCGAGGGAGGACCTGGATTTCTGGGAGCGGGAGCTGGGGCGCCCGCTGAGCAACGGGGTGTTCGGGGAGAATCTGACCACCTCCGGGATAGACGTCAGGAACGCGCTGATCGGCGAGCGCTGGCGGATCGGTCCCGATCTGGTGCTGGAGGCGACGAGCGGCCGGATCCCGTGTCGTACGTTCCAGGCCTGGCTCGGCGAGGACGGGTGGATGAAGCGCTTCACCCACCAGGCCGTCACGGGCGCCTATCTGCGGGTGATCACCCCGGGCGAGATCCGCGCGGGCGACCCGATCGAGATCGTGCACCGGCCGGCGCACGACGTGACGGTCACGCTGGTCTTCCAGGCCGTGACCCTGGAGCGGGAGCTGCTGCCGCGGATCCTCGCCGCCGGCGAGGCCCTGCACGCGGAGAAGTTGAGGATCGCTAAAGAGTACGTCGAGAAATACGGGAGGATCGGTCGCCCCGCGGTCGGGGAGAAGCGCACGGAAGTGCGCGCGGAGGAGGGCGGGGAGACTCCCGGGAGGGACGACGCCGCTCTTGCCAACCAGCCCTGACCTGCGGCTTGTTGGACCCACTCGCACCGGTATACCTGATGCGTAGGGGATGCCCCTGAGAGGGATGCGGGGTCCCTCGGGGGTGGCTGGGGGTGGCCCCCGATGGCCCGCGGCGGCGCCCGCCGGGACGCTCGTCGCATGTCCGGTCTCAAGCGTGTCCTCATCATCCTGACGTCCGTCGCGTTTGTCCTCGCCCTGGCGCTCGGCGGCGGCGCCGCGTGGTTCTACTCCAGCGCCAAGGTGTCCACGGTCGGGCGGGGCGGCTTCCGCAACGAGTTGGCGGTCCCCCCGCTCGCCGGATCCACCGTCGCGGCGGACGGCACCCGCGTCTTCGACCTGCGGATGCGGGCCGGTACGACGGAGTTCAAGGACGGGCAGAAGACTCCCACCTGGGGCTTCAACGGGAGTTATCTCGGGCCGACGCTGCGGGCCGAGCGCGGCGAGAAGGTACGGGTCCGGGTCACGAACACGCTGGACGAGGCGTCCAATGTGCACTGGCACGGCATGGACCTGCCCGCCCGGATGGACGGAGGCCCGCACCAGATGGTCGCGCCGGGGAAGACCTGGTCGCCGCGGTGGACGGTCGACCAGCCGGCCGCGACGCTCTGGTACCACCCGCACCCGCACGGCGAGACCGAGGACCACGTCCAGCGGGGCCTGGCGGGGATGTTCATCCTTGACGACCAGAAGTCCCGCACCCTCGCGCTGCCCAAGAGATACGGCGTGGACGATCTGCCGGTCATCGTGCAGGACGTGAAGTTCGACGGGGCCCGGTTCGACCACGGGCACGGAGTGGCCCAGAGTGTCGGGTTCCTCGGCGACCGGACGATGGTGAACGGCACGCTCGACCCGTACCGCGTGGTGGGGGACGAGCAGGTACGGCTCCGGCTGCTCAACGCGTCGACCGCGCGGACGTACAACTTCGGCTTCGACGACAGCCGCGCCTTCTCGCTCATCGGCACCGACGGCGGGCTGCTGGAGCAGCCGGCGCGGATGGACCGGATCCAGTTGTCACCGGGCGAGCGGGCCGAGATCGTGGTGCGCGTGCGGCCGGGTGAGCGGACCGTCCTGCGCAGCTTCCCCCTCGATGTCGGCATGGACTTCGTCAACCAGCGCTTCAACGGCGGCGACGACACCTTCGACGTCCTGGAGCTGCGGGCCAAGTCCACGCTGCGCCCGTCGCCCGACCTGCCCGCCAGGCTGGGGAAGCTGGAGGTGCCGGACGGCAAGGACGCGGTGCGCGGGCGGTTCTTCGACCTCAAGCTCTCCGGGATCAACGGCCGTCGGATGTCGATGGGCCGGATCGACGAGACGGTCACGCGCGGCACGACGGAGACCTGGACAGTACGGAACACGAACGGGATGCCGCACAACTTCCACGTCCACGGCGTGCAGTTCAGGGTGCTCAGCGTGAACGGGCGGGCCCCGGAACCGGCGCTGCGCGGGGCGAAGGACACCGTGTTCGTCCCGAACGGCACCACGGTGAAGCTGGCGATGCGCTTCGAAGGTCCGGCCGATCCCCAGGCCCCGTACATGTTCCACTGCCATCTCCTCCTCCACGAGGACCAGGGAATGATGGGCCAGTTCGTGGTCGTGGAGAAGGGGCAGAAGGCGGGCCGTCCACCCCTGGAACACGCCCATCAGGGCCACTGACCCAGGCGCTAACGTGCCGCCTATGACGACTGCTTTGATTACGGGCGCGACGGCGGGGATCGGTGCCGCCTTCGCGCGGCGGCTGGCGGCGGACGGACACAACCTGGTACTGGTGGCGCGCGACAAGGAGCGTCTGCGCGAACACGCCACCGAACTGCACGACCGGCACGGCATCGAGGCGGAGGTCCTGAGCGCGGACCTCTCCACCGACAGCGGGATCGAGGCGGTCGAGAAGCGGCTGTCGAACCCCAGGCAGCCGGTCGATCTCCTCGTGAACAACGCGGGCTTCGCCAACAAGGGACCCTTCCTGGAGGTCCCGATGTCCGATGAACTGGTCATGCTGAAAGTGCACATCGAGGCGGTGCTGCGGCTCACGTCGGTGGCGGTCACCGGCATGAAGGCGCGCGGCCGGGGAGCGGTGGTCAACGTGGCGTCGGTGGCGGCGTTCGTGCCCCGGGGGACGTACGGCGCGTCGAAGGCCTGGGTCGTGCAGTTCAGCCAGGGGCTGGCCCGGGAGCTGGTGGGGTCGGGGGTACGGGTGATGGCGCTGTGCCCCGGATTCGTACGGACCGAGTTCCACGAGCGGGCCGGGCTGGGGACCCAGCGGATCCCCGAGTGGATGTGGCTCGACGCGGACAAACTGGTGACGGCCGCGCTGGGCGACCTGGCCCGCGGCAGGGCCGTGTCCATCCCTGACCCGCGCTACAAGGCCCTGATGGGAGCGGTGAAGCTGGCCCCGCGCGGGCTGCTGAGCGGCCTCACGTCGAAGACGGGACGCAAGTACGGCCCCCAGTAGCGGGCGCCGCCCCCTCCGCGTGACCGTCACACCCTGAGCATGGCTGTGAGCGAATGATCGAATTTCCCGCCGTTCGATCGTACGCATTAGGGTCGGTTCTCCGGGACGCACCCGTGCCCGGGTCGCCGTACTTGCGAGGGGGCCGTCACCGTGCGCGAAGGTGCCGCTGAACGTCATGACCGACTGCTGAATCTGGTCCGCGAGCGCGGCACGGTCCGGGTGTCCGACCTCGCCGACCGGCTCGGCGTGTCCCCCGTGACGGCGCGCCGGGACGCGGAGGCGCTGGCCGCCCGGGGGCTGCTCGACCGGGTGCACGGTTCCGTCTCCTGGCCGGAGCGGCAGGGCCCGGCGGGGATCGCGCCGGGCGGCGGCGGTCCGGTCATCGGCCTGCTCGCGCCCGCGGCCGCGTACTACTTCGCCGAGGTGATCCGCGGGGCGCACGAGGCCGCCGCCCGGCTCGGCGCCCGGCTGATCCTGCGGGTCTCCGACTACCGGCCCGAGGACGACGCCGCACACGCGGCCGGGCTGCTGGCGGCCGGTGCGGAGGGGCTGCTGCTCGCCCCCAGCTGGACCGAGCCCGGCCACCCCGACACGTACAGCGACTGGATCGCCCGGTTGCCGGTGGCGACCGTGCTGGTCGAGCGGCGCGGGGCGCCCGGCGGGCCGCTGGCCGCCCTGGACCGGGTCTGCTCCGACCACGCGCACGGCGTCCTGATCGCCGTACGGCACCTGGTGGGGCTCGGGCACCGGACCCCGCTGCTGGTGGCGCGGCGGGACAGCCCGACGGCGACGGCGGTACGGGCCGGATACGTCCAGGCGCTCGACGTCCTCGGGCTGACCGCGCCCGGGCCCGTGATCGACTCGACGTCGGCGGAACGCGAGCCGCAGGTCTTCGAGCGGGCCGCGCAGGCGGTCCGCGCGGCGGTGCGCGACGGCGGGGCGACGGCCGCGCTGATGCACAACGACGAGGACGCGATCCGTATGGTCCGGCGCCTCGCCGAACTGGGGGTACGGGTCCCCGAGGACCTCGCGCTCATCACGTACGACGACGAGGTGGCCGCCCTCGCGGACACCCCGCTCACCGCGGTCGCCCCGCCCAAGCGGGAGGTGGGGCGGTGTGCGGCGGAGCTGCTGGTGGAACGGCTGGCCTCGGCCGGCGGCGGCGTGGACGAGCCGCGCCGCCACGTGGAGCTGCTGCCGCGCCTGCGGGTGCGCTCCTCCACCTGACGACGCCCTGATCGCAGGCAGCCACACCCTCCCCTTTCGATCATTTTTCGATCAATCAATCTTTCGCTCTTGACTTCGCTCACGCCGGATCGAAGTATCACGGCCACCGCCTGTCCCCCGCACGTACAGGAGCCGCGCCGTGAGTCGCAGTTGGTCCCGTTCTCTCCATGCCTGTGTCGGCGCCGCCACCGCGCTGGCCGCTCTCGCCGCCCTCACGGCGTGCGGCGGCGGCGCCGACGCACCCGCGGAAGGCACCGCGGAACATCCCGTCACCGTCACGTTCTGGGCCTGGACCAAGGGGTCGCAGGAAGTGGTGGACGCGTTCAACGCCTCGCACGACACGATCAAGGTGAAGTTCGAGGAGATCCCCTCCGGCGGCAACGGCGGCTATCCCAAGATCGCCAACGCCGTGAAGGCCGGGATCGCCCCCGACCTGCTTTCCATCGAGTACCCGATGCTGTCGCAGTTCGTGAGCCAGGGCTCGCTCCAGGACCTGAGCGGCTATCTGACCGACGACATCAAGAAGAAGTTCCTGCCGCAGACCATCAAGCTGACCACCCTGGGCGGCAAGAACTGGGCCGTCCCGTTCGACGCGTCCCCGCAGGTCTTCTACTACCGCAAGGACTTCTTCGAGAAGCACCACCTCACCCCGCCGCGCACCTGGGACGAGTTCCGCACCGCCGCCGCGCAGGTCAAGAAGGCGGCCCCGGACACCAGGATCGCCAGCTTCTTCCCCGACGACCCGACCTTCTTCCAGGCGATGGCCTGGCAGGCGGGCGCGCGGTGGTTCACGACCGACACGGCCAAAAACGCCTGGCGGGTCAACACCACGGACCCGGCCACGATCAAGACGGCGGAGTACTGGCAGGGGCTGATCGACGACGACCTGGTCAACACCTCTTCCTCGTTCAGCCCGGAGTGGACCGGCGGCCTCAAACAGGGCACGCTCGTCGGCTACCTCGGCGCGTCCTGGAGCGCGGGTGTGCTCGCCGGCATCGTGCCGGAGGAGAAGGGCAAGTGGGCGGCGGCGCCGGTGCCCAGCTGGGACGCGGCGCGACCGGCCAGCGGGATGATCCAGGGCTCCACCTTCGCCGTGAGCGAGAACAGCCACAAGAAGGCGGCGGCCGTCGAGTTCGCCCTCTGGATGGCCACCTCCGAGGCGGGCATCAAGGCCCGGATCGGCGCGAGCACCTCCACCGCCCTGCCCGCCGCCCCCGCGATGGTCCCCGTCGCCCAGAAGGCCATCGACACCAGCTTCTTCGGCGGCCAGGACCTCTACGGCCTCTACCTCCAGGCCGGCAGGTCGATCACACCGGACTGGATCTGGGGCCCGAGCACCGGCGCCACCAACTCCGCGCTGGGCGACCAGCTCCGCGAAGCCGTCGGCGGCGGCTCCACCCTCTCCCGCGCCGTCAGAACAGCCCAGGACGCCACCGTCGCCGATCTCAAGAAGCGCGGTCTGAACGTCGAGGACGCCTCATGACCACCGAAACGACCCCCAAGACGACTGTCCGAACGACCGCCAAAACCTCGAACAGGCCCGGCGCCTCGACCCGTACGGGAGTCGCCGCCACCGTCCTGCTCACCCCCTTCTTCGTCCTGTTCACCGTGGCGATGGTGATACCCGTCGGCTACGCCCTCTGGCTCAGCCTGTTCACCGAGAAGGCCTCGGGCCTCGGCTTCGACGGACCCCGTACCGTCTTCCACGGCCTCGGCAACTACACGGAAGCCCTGGGCGACCAGGCGTTCCGCGACGGCTTCTGGGTGCTGCTCGGGTACTGCGCCTTCTACATCCCCCTGATGGTGGGCGGCGCCCTGGTCCTCTCCCTGCTGCTGGACACGGCCCTGGCCCGCGCCCGCCGCTTCTTCCAGCTGGCGCTCTTCCTGCCGCACGCCATCCCGGGCCTGATCGCCGCCCTGATCTGGATCTACCTCTACACCCCCGGGCTCAGCCCGGTCATCAACGCCATGGACGCCGGCGGATTCGGCTTCGACTTCCTGTCCACCGACGGCGTCCTGCCCTCGGTGGTCAACATCGCGCTGTGGGAGTGGCTCGGCTACAACGTCGTCATCTTCTACGCCTCCCTCCAGGCCATCGACCGCTCACTGCTCGAAGCCGCGACCGTGGACGGCGCCGGACAGTGGAGGCTCGCGTTCAGCATCAAATTCCCCCTGATCCGCTCCTCGCTGGCGCTCGTGCTGCTCTTCACGATCATCGGTTCGCTCCAGCTCTTCACCGAGCCGCTGATCCTCAGCCGCTCGGGCGCGTCCGTGCCCAGCACCTGGACGCCCAACATGTACGCCTACAGCGCGGCCTTCCAGCGCAACGACTACGGCCTGGCCGCCGCCGCGTCCGTCCTCATCGCCCTCGTGGCCGCCGCGCTCTCCTTCGGCGTCACCCGATTCTCCAACCGGAAGGAGGCACGGGCAGCATGACGTCCCCGCTCGTCACCACCCCGACCGACCCGACCGACCCGGCCACCCCGCTCGCCCCCCCGCGCCGCGGGACCCCCGGCCGCGCCCCCGTCCGCGCCGCCCGCCGGCCGGGCACCAGCCGGTGGCTGTCCAGGTCCGCCGTCAACGGGGTGCTCGTCCTGGCCGCCGCGTACACCCTCTTCCCCCTGATCTGGCTGGTCACGGCGGCCACCAAGGACGCCGGCAACCTGCTCGGCGGCGACGTCTTCTCCTTCCAGGGCTTCAACCTCGGCCAGAACCTCTCCGACCTGACGACCTACCAGGACGGCATCTACTTCCGGTGGTACGGCAACTCGCTGCTCTACGCGGGAGTCGGCGCCCTCGGCTGCTCGCTGGTGAGCGTCGCCGCCGGCTACGCCTTCGACAAATACCGCTTCCGGGGCAAGGAGAAGCTGTTCGCCGTCGTCCTGCTCGGCGTGCTGCTGCCCTCCACGGCCCTGTCCCTCCCCCTGTACCTGCTGGCCGTGAAGACCCACACCGTCAACACCTACCTGTCCGTGCTGATCCCCGTGCTCGTCAATCCGTTCGGCGTCTACCTGTCCCGGATCTTCAGCGCCGGCTATATCCCGAACGAGGCGCTGGAGGCGGCCAGGATCGACGGCGCGAGCGAGCTGCGCGCCTTCTGGTCGATCGGCCTGCGCATGATCATGCCGGGCTTCGTGACCGTGTTCCTCTTCCAGTTCACCGCCGTGTGGAACAACTTCTTCCTCCCCCTCGTGATGCTCTCGGACAAAAACCTCTATCCGCTGAGCCTGGGCCTCTACAACTGGCACAGCAACGCGAACGCGACCCCGGACTTCTACCCGATGGTCGTCACCGGCTCGCTCCTCGCCGTCACTCCGCTGATCATTGCGTTCGTCACCCTCCAAAGGCACTGGAAGGCCGGCCTCACCGCCGGCAGCGTCAAATGACCCGCCCCGCGTGAGACCGAACGAGACCCGAGTGAGACCGAACGAGACCCGAGTGAGTCCGAGCGACACCCGAGGAGCTTGAGTTCCACCATGCCAGCCACCACTGACAATCGCCCCGCGGCCCTGCTCTCCATGGGCCCCGGCATCGCCGAGCGACTGTTCACCGACGACCACAGGACCCGGCTGACCGGCCTCGTCCGTACGGATCCCACCCTGATCGCCCATCAGCTGTCCGACCCGGCGCCCGCCGTGGCCACCGCCCTCGCCGACGCCGAACTGCTCGTCACCTGCTGGGGCGCGCCCCCGCTCACCGCCGGCGTCCTCGACGCCGCGCCGCGCCTGCGGGCCGTCGTCCACGCGGCGGGCTCGGTCAAGCACCACATCACCGACGCCTGCTGGGAGCGCGGCATCGCCGTCACCTCGGCCGCCGCCGCGAACGCCCGCCCGGTCGCCGAGTACACGCTCGCCGCGATCCTCTTCGCGGGCAAGAACGTCCTCGGCTCCGCCCAGCGCTACCGGAACCTGCGCACCCACCACGACTGGCGGGAGGAGCTGGACAGCGCGGGCAACTACCGCCGTACGGTCGGCATCGTCGGCGCCTCCCGCATCGGCCGCCGCGTCATCGAGCTGCTGCGCCCCTTCGACCTGGACGTCCTGCTGTACGACCCGTACGTCGAGTCCTCCGAGGCCGCCGCGCTCGGCGCGGTCCTCGTCACGCTGGACGAACTGTGCGCGCGCAGCCACGTCGTGTCGGTCCACGCCCCGCAGCTCCCCGCCACGGACCACATGATCGGCGCCGCGCAGCTGGCCGCGATGGCGGACGGTTCGACGCTGATCAACACCTCACGCGGGTCGCTCGTCGACGAGGACGCGCTGCTGCCGGAGCTGGTGGCGGGGCGCCTCCACGCCGTACTGGACGTGACGGAGCCCGAACTGCCGCCCGTCGACTCGCCGCTGTACGACCTGCCGAACGTCCTGCTCACCCCGCATGTCGCGGGGTCCCTCGGCGGTGAGATCCACCGGATGGCGGACCAGGCGCTGGACGAGGTGGAGCGCTGGACGAAGGGCGTGCCGTTCGCCGACCCCGTACACCCGACAACGCTGCACCTCTCGGCGTAACGGCTCCAAGAAGACGCGCGAAGGCCCGGCGCCCCTTCCGGGGTGCCGGGCCTTCGGCTGTCGCACACGACCTCAGTGGCTGTGACCGTGGCCGTGACCGGCCTCGGACTCTTCCTCGGCCGGCTTCTCGACGACCAGGGTCTCGGTCGTGAGCAGCAGGGAGGCGATGGACGCGGCGTTCTCCAGCGCGGAACGCGTGACCTTGACCGGGTCGATGACGCCGGCCTTCACCAGGTCGACGTACTCGCCGGTCGCGGCGTTGAAGCCGTGGCCCTTGTCGAGGTCGGCGACCTTCGCGGTGATGACGTAGCCCTCAAGGCCGGCGTTCTCGGCGATCCAGCGCAGCGGCTCGACCACGGCGCGGCGGACGACCGCGACACCGGTGGCCTCGTCGCCCGTCTTGCCGAGGTTGCCCTCAAGGACCTTGGCGGCGTGCACCAGGGCGGAGCCACCACCGGAGACGATGCCCTCCTCGACCGCGGCGCGGGTCGCGGAGATGGCGTCCTCCAGACGGTGCTTCTTCTCCTTGAGCTCCACCTCGGTGGCGGCGCCGACCTTGATCACGCACACGCCGCCGGCCAGCTTCGCGAGGCGCTCCTGGAGCTTCTCGCGGTCCCAGTCGGAGTCCGTGGACTCGATCTCGGCCTTGATCTGGTTGATGCGGCCGACAACCTCGCTGTGGTCGCCGCCACCGTCGACGATCGTGGTGTCGTCCTTGGTGATGGTGACGCGGCGGGCGGAGCCCAGCACGTCCAGACCGGCCTGGTCGAGCTTGAGGCCGACCTCCTCGGCGATGACGGTCGCGCCCGTGAGGGTGGCGATGTCGCCGAGCATGGCCTTGCGGCGGTCACCGAAGCCGGGAGCCTTCACCGCGACCGCGTTGAAGGTGCCGCGGATCTTGTTGACGACGAGCGTGGAGAGCGCCTCGCCCTCGACGTCCTCGGCGATGATCAGCAGCGGCTTGGAGCCACCCGCGGCGATGACCTTCTCCAGCAGGGGGAGCATGTCCTGGATGGAGGCGATCTTGCCCTGGTTGATCAGGATGTACGGGTCGTCGAGGACGGCCTCCATACGCTCCTGGTCGGTCACCATGTACGGGGACAGGTAGCCCTTGTCGAAGGCCATGCCCTCGGTGAAGTCGAGCTCCAGGCCGAAGGTGTTGGACTCCTCGACGGTGATGACACCGTCCTTGCCGACCTTGTCCATCGCCTCGGCGATGAGGTCACCGACCTGCTGGTCCTGCGCGGAGAGCGCGGCCACGGCGGCGATGTCGGACTTGTCCTCGATGGGGCGGGCGGTCGCGAGGAGTTCCTCGGACACGGCCTTGACCGCGGCGTCGATGCCCTTCTTCAGGGAAGCGGGCGACGCGCCGGCGGCGACGTTGCGCAGGCCCTCGCGGACCAGCGCCTGGGCCAGGACGGTGGCGGTGGTGGTGCCGTCACCCGCGATGTCGTTGGTCTTGGTCGCCACCTCCTTCACCAGCTGGGCACCGAGGTTCTCGTACGGGTCGTCGAGCTCGACCTCGCGGGCGATCGTGACGCCGTCGTTGGTGATGGTCGGGGCGCCGAACTTCTTGTCGATGACGACGTTGCGGCCCTTGGGGCCGATCGTCACCTTCACCGTGTCGGCCAGCTTGTTGACGCCGCGCTCGAGGGCGCGACGGGCGTCCTCGTCGAACTTCAGGATCTTCGCCATGGGAGCTTCTCTAGTCCTCTCGAACGAACTGCGCCCCCGTCCGCCCGGCAATCGCAGGGTGGCCGAGGGCGCAGCTCAAAAGCAAAACTTTCGGTGAATTACTTCTCGATGATCGCGAGTACGTCGCGAGCCGAGAGGACGAGGTATTCCTCGCCGCTGTACTTCACTTCGGTGCCGCCGTACTTGCTGTACAGAACGACATCGCCGACGGAAACGTCGAGCGGGAGCCGCTCGCCGTTCTCGAAACGGCCCGGGCCCACGGCCAGGACGACGCCCTCCTGGGGCTTCTCCTTGGCGGTGTCCGGGATGACCAGGCCAGAGGCCGTGGTCTGCTCGGCGTCGAGCGGCTGGACCACAATGCGGTCCTCGAGCGGCTTGATGGCAACCTTGGTGCTGGCGGTCGTCACGATCCGACCTCCCCCTTCGGAGATCTCACGGGGTGAACTGTCTTGGGTGGCGACCAGGTGGATCCGTCGTCGCGGGTGCCGGATCTGCCAGTCGCGCTTTGGCACTCTCCAGTGGGGAGTGCCAGACCCGAGACTATGACCGCGATTAGCACTCGGTCAAGCGGAGTGCCAATGAGCTTGCGCGTGGCGGGGCGGCCGGCACGCGAAAACGCCCGTACGAGGAGCTGTCTCGTACGGGCGTGCGAGCGCCGGGCGCGCGGCCGGGGGCCCGTCGGACGCAGCCCTTAAGGCGTGGTCCTCAGGCGTGGTCCTCGGGCGTGGTCCTCAGACGTAGTCCTCCAGCCTGGCCACGGCGTACCCCTTGTCCGTGATGGTCTTCATCACACGCCGGATCATGTCGGGCATGAAACCCTTCCAGTCCTCACGCCCCCGGAAGTGGGTGAGGACGATGTCGCCGGGGTGCAGGTCCCGGTCCCACTCGCGCCACTCCATGTGGTCGGGGAACGCCTCGGCCGCCCACAGCGGTACGGCGGTGATACCGCACGACTTGGCGACGCGCAGGGTGTCGCCGTTGTAGTTGCCGTACGGCGGACGGAAGAGGCGGGGCCGCTTCCCGTACCGCTTCTGGATCTTGTCCTGCTGGCCGCAGATCTCGCGCTTCTGCCGGTCGTAGGACAGGCCGGGCAGGTACGGGTGGTTGAGGGTGTGGTTGTGCAGCGCGACCCCCCTGCCCTGCATCAGCCGGAAATAGTTGTAGTCGTCGTTGATCACGTAGTCGCTGAGGAAGGCGCTGTACGGGATCTTCAGCTCGGCCATCATGCGGAGGAACTCGGGGTCCTTCTCCGCGCCGTCGTCGATGGTCAGGAACACGATCTTGTCCTTGACCGGCACGGTGGTGAAGACGGGCGGGAGCGTGGCACCGCCGGAGACCTCGAAGCCCTTGCGGGTCTTGATCACGGGCTTGACGGCGGGGGGCGGGGGCGCGGTCAGGGGGGTCCCGGCGAGCTTCCACCGCTTGGCGGCGGCGATACGGACGGCCTGGGCGCGGCGGAGCCTCTCGGCGTAGGCGGCGAGGGCGCCGGCGGGGCCGCGCCGGGGGGCGCCGGGGGCCTTCTGCACCTGGCCGGCTTTCGGAGCCTGCGGCGCCGGGTGCCCCTGAGGCGCGTAGGCACGGCCACCGTTCGGCTCTCCGGTGCAGCCGGAACCGAGCGCGGCGACGAGCAGGGCGGCCACCAGGACACGCGCGTGTCCACATTCTCGCTTTTGTCTTAAAAGCTGCATGGCGCTGCATCCTGTCAGCGCCACACATCCCGGCCCGTACGACTCGCCGGACTACTCCAGGTCCGTCAACTCGTCGGCGTAGATCTTCGAGAGCGGCTGCGGCCCGATGTACTGCTGGCAGTTGCACTGCCTGCGCTCATACTTCAGCGGCTTCTTGTCCTCGTCCCACTCCGTCGCGACCTCGACGTCCTCGTGGCACTTTCCCCGCTTGTCGTGCTTCGCCAGGTGGTGGGAGCACCCGCAGACGGGCACGGGTGGCTTGTGGGCCGCCTCAAGCGCCTTCCGTTCGTCCTCGGCCAGCTTGAGGCGTTCCATTATTCGCTCGTGACGCGTGTGCAACGCCGTGCGGCCCGTGTCGGCCACCCATCCGAAGCCGCCCACGATGAAGAAGACGAAAAGCCACCAAATCCATTCCATCCGCCGCCCCTTAACCCTGAATGGCGCATGCGTTCCCTCTCCAGGATAGGTCTCGGGCTGTAGGAAGCACCTCAGCGGTGGGCTCCGCCACCCCTGCGGACCGGCACCGGATCCAGCAAACGCCCAGCCCAGCGCTGGTGCCCGACGGACCGGACAAGTCCCAGCAGACCGGTCACCAGGAGGGTGCCCCCGAGACCCAGCGCGTACGCCGTGGCACTCAGCGTGACCGTATCCATCCGGGTCACCGCCCGGCCCGCGACCGCCGTACCGGCCAGGCACAGCACGACGGAGGGCAGCAGCCAGAGAACGGACCTGCCGTGCGCGCGCACCCGCTCGTCGGTGACGGGTTCCGGGCCGAGATACGCCCACGCGTCCAGCCGGTCCCGTACGTCCTGGTTCCGGCGCACCCAGAGCCCCAGCGCGACGGCGGCGGGGATCAGGAGGACGGCCGCGAGGACCAGCGCGACAAGCCCGCTGAGCAGCCCCAGCCCGCCGTCCTCGATGCTCCGGACGGCGAGCCCCACCGCGGCCCACCCGAGCACGGCGACGGCGGCGATCCCCCAGAGGAGCAGCAGGCGCCGGACGGCCAGCGCACGCTCGGCGAGCACCACGACGGTGGCGTCCCGCTCGGCGAGCAGCTCGGGGGAGAGCCCCCCGAACCCGTCCTCCACGCCGGCATCGGCCTCTTCCCCCGCCCACGCCTCGAACCCCTCCTCGGGCGGGGGCTCCGGAGGGTACGGCGGAAGCGCGAGGCGGTTGATCACCCGGCAGAGGGTAGCGGCGGTAGCCTCTGCGACGATCATCCACCGCCCAGCCACCGTCCCGCCCACCGCCCCGGAAGGCCCCGGCCATGACCACGGAACGCATCGGACCCCCCGCCGCCGCCGGGGAGCGCGTCATGCTGCGCGCCTTTCTCGACTACCACCGGGCGACCCTCGCCATGAAGACCGACGGTCTCTCGGACGAGGACCTGCGCCGCCGCTCGATGCCACCCTCCACGCTCACCCTCCTCGGGCTCGTACGGCACATGGCGGAGGTCGAGCGCGCGTGGTTCCGCCGGGTAATCAACGGCGAGGACATCGCCCTGGTGTGGTCCGACACCGGCGACTTCCAGGTGGCGTACGACGCCCGTACGGCCACCCGCTCCGAGGCGTTCGCCGCCTGGGAGGCCGAGGTCGCCCACTCCCGCCGGATCGAGGAGGAGGCGGAGTCCCTCGACGTCACGGCCTACGCGGCGAAGTGGGAGGAGGACGTCTCGCTCCGCATGGTGATGCTGCACCTCATCCACGAGTACGCCCGCCACAACGGCCACGCGGACTTCCTGCGCGAGGGAATCGACGGGACGGTGGGCGCCTGAGCGTACGGAGACGACAGAATGGGCGCTCGGACCGTCAGGTCGTGCCGGGGGGTATACGAATGCGGCACACGCCACGAACCAGAACGCCTCGCACGTCGCGCACACGCCGAGGCCGGGTGGCCGGCGTCCTCGCCGTGCTGGGCCTGGGCCTCGCGCTGGGCCACGGGACCGACCTGTGGAACTCCGCGCACCCGGGCTCCCCGCCGTACGCGCCGCGGGCCGCGCCCGTCGTGGACGTCGACGTCGTCGCCGAGGCGTCCGCCTACGGCGAGGTGGACGACGTGACCCGCGAGGTCGAGCCGCTGGTGAAGGCGTACGTACAGCGGCTACGGACGGGGGACGCGCGGGAGTTGGCCGCTCTGGGCGCCCCGTGGTTCGAGGGGCGGCCCGCCGCCGCGCGGGAGGCGATCACCGCGCACCAGGGGCGCGGGGCGGGAGACGCTCCCGCGTCCGTGCTGGTGCGCGACGTGGTCGTACCGGACCAGGCCACCGCCGAACTGCGGTTCGGCAGCGGTCCGGTGGAGCTTCTGGGCCTGACGCGCGCCGACGGGGTGTGGTGGGTGGAACTGGGCGACGGGGACCCGGTCGCCCCCTAGGGGTCCCCGGGGCCTTCGCTTCGGACGGGTCGTCGCCCTGCGGACCGGTCGCCGCGCCACGCGCGTCCGTTTCGTTCAAGACGGTGGCGGCCGGTGCCCGCTACCGTCGCCGCCATGAACAGCATCCACAATGAATCGCGCCACGTCAGCGTCCACGTCGACCGCAACGTGGGCGACGTCTACGCCTACGCCTCGGACCCGGCCAACCTGCCCGCGTGGGCCCACGGTCTGGGAGGGACCATCGAGCGCAGTGGGGACGAGTGGGTCGCGGAGTCCTCCCCCATGGGGCGCGTCGTGGTCGTCTTCGCCCCCCGTAACGAGCTGGGAGTGCTCGACCACAACGTCACGCTGCCCTCCGGGCAGACCGTGTACAACCCGGTCCGTGTGATCGCCGACGGGGCGGGGAGCGAGGTGGTGTTCACCCTCCGCCGGCAGGCGGAGATGAGCGACGCCGACTTCGAGCGTGACGCCGACACGGTCGCCGCCGACCTGGCCCGGCTCAAGGAGTTGCTGGAGTCCGCCCGGTAGGGCGTACATGTTCAACCGGCAGACAGCCTCGTTCAGCCGCGCGGCCAGGTGTGGCCGATCAGGTTCTCGATGCTGGAGTTGAAGCGTTCCAGCGCCGTGGCGAACGCCGCCGCCTCCTCCGGCTTCCACTCCGCCAGGACCGTCTCCAGGCCCCGCACCCCGTCCTCGCGGTCGGCGTGGAGCTTGCCCAGACCCTCGTCCGTGATACGGAACTTGCGGGCGATCCCGCCCTCCGGGTCGGGGATGCGTTCCACCAGACCCGCACGGGTCATCGCGGCCGTCTGCCGGTTGAGCGTGGACGTCTCCAGGCCCAGCGCGTCGACCAGCTGCCCGATGGACAGCGGGCCCTCGGCCTCGATCCGGCTGAGCAGGAGGTACGCGCTGCGGTCGAGCCGCGCCTTGGGCGCCAGAGCCATGTAGCGATAACGCGCCAGCAGCGTCATCTCCAGCTGGATCTTCTCGCTCGCCTCACGCACCACGGCAACCTCTTCCTGTCGGTCCGTCGGTCCTCGGCACCACACATCCTCGGCACCCCACCCACCCGTACACCCACCTGCATGTATATCAGCGCAATATGCCCCGTACATACAGCATGTACGCTACACAGTGCATCACGTCACGCCCCTGACAGGAGACGCTGTGAAACCCACCGTTCCGCCGCCCGCGACAGCCCTCGCGGCGCCCCCCGCATCCCGTACGGGCGCCGTCGTCGCCGTCCTGGCGAGCGCCGGCATCGTCGCCGCGCTGATGCAGACCCTGGTCGTGCCCCTCATCGGCGAGCTGCCCCGCCTCCTGGACACCACCCCGGCCGACGCGTCCTGGGTGATCACCGCCACCCTGGTGGCCGGCGCCGTCGCCACCCCCGTCACGGGCCGGCTCGGCGACCTGTACGGCAAGCGGCGGCTGATGCTCGTCTGCGTCCTGCTGCTCGTCGGCGGCTCGGTGGTGTGCGCCCTGTCGGACTCCCTGCTCCCCGCCGTCGCGGGCCGGGCGCTGCAAGGGTCGAGCATGGGCATCATCCCGCTCGGCATCAGCATGATGCGCGACATCCTGCCGCCCGAACGGGTCGGCTCCGCCATCGCCCTGATGAGCTCGTCGCTCGGCATCGGCGGCGCCCTCGGCCTGCCCCTCGCGGCGGTCGTGGCCCAGAACACCGACTGGCACACCCTCTTCTGGGGCTCGGCCGGCCTCGGCCTGGTGCTCGGCGTCTTCATCCTGCTCTTCATACCGGCCGCGCCGGTCCGCGCCGCCGGCCGCTTCGACTTCGTCGGAGCCCTGGGCCTCGGCGCCGGACTGGTCGCCCTGCTGCTCGCCGTGACGAAGGGCACCGACTGGGGCTGGGGCAGCGGCACCACGCTCGGCCTGCTGGGCACGGCGCTGGTCGTCCTGCTCGTGTGGGGCGTGTGGGAGCTGCGTACACGCGACCCGCTGGTCGACCTCCGCACCACCGCCAGACGCCAGGTGCTGCTGACCAACCTTGCGTCCGTCGTGGTCGGATTCGCGCTGTACGCCCAGTCGCTGATCGTCCCCCAGCTGCTCCAGCTGCCCTCCGCCACCGGCTACGGCCTCGGCCAGTCGATGGTCGCGGCGGGTCTGTGGATGGCCCCGGCCGGCCTGGTCATGATGGGCGTCTCCCCGCTGGGCGCGAAGCTCTCCGCCGCGCGCGGCCCGAAGGTCTCCCTGCTCACCGGCTCGGTGATCATCATGTGCGGGTACGCCCTGGCGCTGGTCCTGATGGGATCCACCTGGGGCCTGCTGATCTTCACCTGCGTCAGCAGCGCGGGGATCGCCTTCGCGTACGGGGCCATGCCGGCGCTGATCATGAGCGCGGTGCCGGTGTCGGAGACCGCGGCGGCGAACGGTTTCAACGCCCTGATGCGATCGATCGGTACGTCGGTCTCCAGCGCCGTCCTGGGCGTGGTCCTGGCACACATGACCGTCTCGGCCGGCGGCTTCACCGTCCCCTCCGAGAGCGGATTCCGTACGGGCTTCGTGATCGGCGGCGGGGTCGCCCTGATCGCGGCGCTGGTGGTCGTGGCGATCCCGGGCCGCACGCGGGTGGCGGCCACGCCCCTGGCCACGTCCGCCGCCACGCCGTCCGACGACCACCCGACACCGGTCCCGGAACGCAGCGGCTCGTAAGGGCTCCGCACCTACGGGCCTCCCCGCCGTTTCCCCCCGCCAGGCATGATGGACGGGATGACAGCGAGGAGTTCGATGACCAGTCAAGGCGCGAGCGTCACCGGCGAGTGCGGGGCGTGCGGGGGTGTGCTGACCCGGAACGTGGGTCAGCACATCGACCAGGACGAGGTGCGGTGGGAGACGGAGACGACGTGCGCGGGCTGCCGGGCAGGCGACTCCACCCCACCCACCCCCGGTACGACCCCCGAGGAGATCCGCCAACTCCTCCTCACGGAACACGGCCCGGCCCGGCTCACCCTCACCGACGGCACGGCGAACCTCATCTCCGTCACCCGCGTCCTGAGCCGGACCCAGGGCCTGTCCCTGGGCGAGGCCCGAACGATGGCCGCCGAACTACGAACGACGGGTCTGCTCGGCACCCTGGTCGAAATGGAGCACCTGGCCACCGCCCTCCGCGAACGCGCGGTAGCGGTGACGGTCACCCCCACAAGCGCCGACTGACGGCGCCGGACCCGTAGTTCACCCGGACGTGTTACTCCCCTCTCACGCCACGCCACCGTAGACTACGGAGCGTGACGACCGGCCGCCCGGCCTGAGCGTGAGGAGCAGGCATGGCACAGACATACCCGTCGCCGCTCCGCGACCCGGACGTTCCCGCCCGGACGGCGGGTACCCGACGCCTGCTGCGTACGGTCCAACAGACCCGTACGGAACCGATTACCGCCGAGTGGGCAGACGTTCTGCTACGCGTCCCCCGCGACGCCTTCCTGCCCGACGAGGTCTGGCTGAGGGACGGTGACTGCGGGTATGTGCCGTGCGACAGACGCCAGGACCCGGACGGGTGGATGGCCGCCGCGTACTCCGACGCGCCTCTCGTCACCCAGTTCGTGACTGAGTCCGACGGCACCCGCTCGCCCTCGTCGTCCGCGTCCATGCCCAGCATGGTCCTGCGCCTCCTGGAGGACGCCGAACTGGGCCCCGGCGCGAGGACGCTGGAGATCGGCACCGGATCGGGTTACAACACCGCACTCCTGTGTGCTCGCCTGGGCGACGGCCCGGTCACCTCCGTGGAGGTGGACGCGCCCCTCGCCGACCGTGCGCGCGAGAATCTGGCCGCCCTGTCGTACTCCCCCGCCGTCATCGCCACCGACGGCGCGAACGGCTGGCTTCGCCATGCCCCGTACGACCGGATCCTCGCCACCTGTTCCGTCCGCTCGGTGCCCGCCTCCTGGCTGGAGCAGACAGCTCCCGGCGGACGCATCGTCACCCCCTGGGACAGCGCGTGGTGCGGTTACGGCACTCTTCGCCTGACGAAGCTCCAGGACGGCCGCGCGGAGGGCACGTTCGCCGCGTACGGCTCGTACATGCTGATCAACGGTCAGCGCACCGACGTCGAGCTGTTCCGCGACGTCCTGCGCGAGGGTCAGACGCCCGACACGGGGGCAACCGCCCTCTCCCCGTGGTCCGTCGCCGGGGCGGACCCCGCCCTGGACTTCCGCCTCGGGCTGACCGTCCCGGGAGCCTGGTACTCGTGGGACACCGAGTGCGCCGACGCCCACGTCCGGCTGTGGATCGCCGACACCACCGCGACGAGTTGGGCGAGCGTCGACTACGACGGCCGTCAGAGCGAGACGTTCCGCACGGCCCAGTACGGACCGCGCCGCCTCTGGGACGAGATCCACGCGTCGTACGACCGGTGGACGGAGACCGGCCGGCCGGCGGTCGGGCGTTACGGGCTGACCGTCACGCCCGAGGGGCAGACGGCCTGGCTGGACAGCCCGGACACACCGGTGGCGCCTCCGTGATCGCGGGCTTGGGGTGGGCGCCGGGCCAGCCGTTCGGAGGGGCTACGGCCTCAGCACGACGCGGCCGAAGACCTCGCCCGCGTCCATCTTCCGGTGCGCCAGCACGGCCTGGTCCAGCGGCAGCAGCTCATGCACCACCGCCTCGATCTCCCCGCGGCTCGCCGCCGCGAAGTGCCCGGCGCGCACGGCCGCCCGGTCGGCCGCCGCGACCGTATCCGTGCTGAGGGTGGAGAACGAGAGCGATCTCTGGAACGCCGCCATCATCTTCGTACCGAAGTCCGCCGGTGGCTGACCCGCGACGATGCCCACGACCACCATGCGGCCGTTCGGGTTGAGCCGGTCGAAGAACGAGGGCAGGTGCTCACCGGCCACCACGTCGATGATGACGTCGTAGCCCGCGGGGGCGTCCACGCCTCCGGACCCGGCGCGGTCCAGTACGTGCGTCGCGCCCAGCTTCCGCAGCCGCTCCCCGCGATCCGCCGACGACGTGGTGACCGCCACCGCACCGGCCCCGCCCCGGGCCGCGAACTGCACCGCCATGATCCCGAGGCTGCCCGCCGCGCCCCGTACCAGAACCGTCTCCCCCGGTACGAAACGGGCGTGGGCGAGCCCGAAGTGCGCCACCACCCCGGCACTGCCGAGCGTCACCGCGTCGGTGGCGGACAGGTCCGCCGGCAGGGGAAGGATCTCCGTGACCGGCGCGACGGCCTGTTCGGCGTAGCCTCCGCCGGTGCCGGTGGATCCCCACACCCGCTGTCCGATCCACGACGGATCGACGCCCTCCCCGACCGCCGTGACCGTGCCCGCCACCTCACCGCCCGGGATGTGGCCCTCCTTGAAGCCGTAGGCGGCCAGGACCCCGCTCCGGATCAGGGTGTCGACCCCGCCGACGCCGATCGCCTCGGTGGCGATCACCACCTGTCCGGCGGCGGGAACGGGGGCGGGGACGTCGATGACCGCGAGTCCCTCGGGACGTCCGAATTCTCGGATCGAAACTGCCTTCACCATGGTCTCCTTCTTGTCGGCTCGACCGTTTCGCGACGCTAACGGACGCCCCCGTCCGTTTCGCTAAAGTGAGAGTGGTGACGACCCGATTGCCTCACGTGCCGCCCGCCCCGCGCTCCGACGCGGCGGACAACCGCGCGCGCATCCTCGACGCGGCCCGCGCGCTGTTCTCCGCCCAGGGGCTGAGCGTGCCGATCCGGGAGGTCGCGCGGCGCGCGGGGGTGGGGCCCGCCACCCTGTACCGCCACTTCCCGACCAAGCAGGCACTGGTCACCGAGGCCTTCGCGGACCAGATGCGCGCGTGCCGCGCCATCGTCGACGAAGGGAGCGCCGACCCCGACCCCTGGCACGGTCTCTGCCTGGTCATCGAGAAGATCTGCGAGCTGCACGCACGGGACCGGGGCTTCACCGAAGCCTTCATGGCGACCTTCCCGACACCGACGGAGGTCACCGCGAGCCGCGCGTACACGGTGAAGGCGGTCACCGAACTGGCCCGGCGCGCGAAGGAAGCCGGTCACCTGCGTCCTGACTTCCTGGTCCCGGACGATCTGATCCTCATGCTCATGGGGAATCAGGGCATCCGCGCGGCCACGGCCGCCGGCCAGGTGGCGGCCTCCCGGCGTTTCGCGGCCTTCGTGATCCAGGTGATCCAGGCCTCCCCGCAGCACGCGCCGCTCCCGCCCGCCGTGTGGCTGGCACCCACGCACTTCTGAGACCGTCCCCCTCGGGCGTGGTCGAGCTACGGGTGATCGGGCCGGCGTCGGGTCAGAGCCGGGCCGCGCGGTCCAGGAGGAAGAGGCGTTCCCGGGCGTTGCGGGTCAGGGTCGCCGCTCGTTCGAACTCCGACCTCGCCTCCTCCGTACGGCCCAGTCGTGCCAGCAGGTCGCCGCGCACGCTCGGCAGCAAGTGGTAGCCCTTCAGGGCCGGTTCGTCCGCCAGGGCGTCGACCAGGGGCAGAGCCACCGCCGGGCCCTCGGCCATCGACACGGCGACCGCGCGGTTCAGTTCGACCACCGGGGACGGGGTGAGGGCGACGAGCTGTCCGTACAGCGAGGCGATCGCCGTCCAGTCCGTCTCCTCGTACGTACGGGCCTGGGCGTGGCACGCCGCGATGGCGGCCTGGAGGACGTACGGGCCCGGCGGGCCGCCCAGCGCGCCCGCCCGGGTGAGCGCGGCGAAGCCTCGGCGGACCAGGAGCTGGTTCCAGCGGGAGCGGTTCTGGTCGGCGAGCAGCACCGGCTCGCCGTCGGGGCCGGTCCGCGCGGGCATCCGGGACGCCTGGAGCTCCAACAGGGCGGCCAGCGCGTGGACTTCGGGCTCCTCGTCCATCAGCCCGCCGAGCACCCGCGCGAGCCGCAGCGCGTCCTCGCACAGTCCGGGCCGTACCCAGTCGTCACCGGCGGTCGCGGAGTAACCCTCGTTGAAGATCAGGTAGATGACCTCCAGGACGGAGGAGAGGCGCTGCGCGCGCTCGGCCCCGTACGGCACTTCGAAGGGCACAGCGGCCTTGGCCAGGCTGCGCTTGGCGCGCACGATGCGCTGCGCCACGGTCGCCTCGGGGGCCAGGAAGGCGCGGGCGATCTCGTCGGTGGTGAGTCCGCCGAGGAGGCGCAGGGTGAGGGCGATCCGGGCCTCGGTGGAGAGGACCGGGTGACAGGAGGTGAAGATGAGACGCAGGAGGTCGTCGTCGATGTCGTCGGCCCCGGCCCCGATCCCGGTGATGTTCGCGGTGTCGGGCGGGGGGACGTCCTCCAGGGTGCGGCCGACCTCGGCGAGCTTGCGGGCGTACGTCTCCCGGCGCCGTACGAGATCGACGGCACGGTTCCTGGCGGTGGCCATGAGCCAGGCTCCCGGCTTCTCCGGGACACCCGACTCCGGCCATCGTTCCAACGCGGCGACCAGGGCGTCCTGCGCGAGTTCCTCGGCGATGCCGACGTCGCGGACGATGCGGGCGACGGCGGCGATGATGCGCGCGGACTCGATCCTGAACACCGCTTCGACCGCGCTGCCCGGGCTCTGGGGCCCGTTCGCCTCCGGCCCGTCCGCTCCCGGCCCTTCCGCTCCCGACCTGTGTGCTCCCACGGCCACCCATCAGAACACCACGGGCAGGCGAGGGCAAACGGTGGGGGAGGGGCCCCGGCCCCGGTCACGAGAGGGGCCCCGGACCCGCCCCGGCCCCCGCTATCCCTGCACGATCTCGCGCACCTCGCTCGTGATCTCCCACTCCGCCTCGTGGATCTCCACAAAACGCCGGGCCCACGCGACCGCCTCGTCCCTGTCCCCGGCCTGGATGATCGCGTACCCGCCGACAACCTCCTTGGCCTCGGTGAACGGCCCGTCGGTGACGGTGATCCTGCCGTCGCTCTGCCGGACCCGTACCCCCTGCGCGGTCGGCAGCAGCCCCGCGGTGTCCACGAGGACGTCCGCCTTGGACATCTCCTCGATCAGCTCGCCCATGCGCCGCATCAGCTCGTCGCTGGGGCCGCCGGCGGGGGCGTTGTTCTCGTCGACGCGGACCATCATCAGAAAGCGCGGCATGGTGACTCCTCGGTGCCTGGTGGGGCGGTGGTGAGGCGGGCCGTTCCCGCCTCTCACCTGTACGTCGAACGGCCGGCACCGGAATCGACACGGGCCGGGAAATCAATCGGAAGAGATCCCTCTACGCCCCGGACCCGGACCCCGGACCCGGACTCAAGACCCAGACCCCGCCGGCGGGATGTTGTGGTTCAGCCGGAACATGTTCGCCGGGTCGCGCGCCGCCTTGATCTCCTGGAGCCGTTCGTACGTGGGCGCGTCGAAGGCCAGCCGTACCCGCTCCGCCGTGACATCGCCCGCCCCCAGGAAATTGGTGTGCTTGCGCACGCTCAGCCACGGCTCCAGCCGCTCCATCACCTCACCGCCGACCGTCCGGTACCCCTCGGGGTCCTCGCCGGGCGGGACAAACGCGAAGGCGAAGACGGCGAAGGCCGCGTCCCGGGTCCCGACCACGTTCGGCGCGCCTGAGTAGCGGCTCAGCGCGCCGCCGAGCTGGCGCAGGTCCACCACGTTGACCCGGGCGCCGGACTCCGGGCCCGCGACGTCGAGAAGGGCGTCGATCGTCTCCGGCGTCACCTCGTCCAGCACCGCGAAGTGCTCGACCGAGCTGATCCCGTCCGGCGGATCCACGCTGATGGCGTCGAACTCCGTGAACGGGCGCGGGGCCACGGTGTCCAGCAACACCGGCGCCGCCGCCCGCAGCGGTGCGATCAGCTCCTCGCCGTCGGCCTCCGAGCCGAGCCAGCAGAACCGTACGGCCGCCGTCAGCCGCCCCCGCATGAAGTCGGGGACCGTGGGCAGGTCGGGCAGCCGCAGCAGGACGGCGGACGACATC
Organism: Streptomyces sp. NPDC087420; assembly: GCF_044744165.1. NCBI lineage: Bacteria > Bacillati > Actinomycetota > Actinomycetes > Kitasatosporales > Streptomycetaceae > Streptomyces > Streptomyces sp. NPDC087420. The sequence goes on along the minus strand of NZ_JBIUXU010000008.1, from coordinate 271,110 downwards.
ACCTCTTCCGGGGCCGTCGTCGTGAACCGCTCGTACGCGTGCAGCACCTCCCGGGCGTCGTCACCGGAGAAGTAGAGGGCGCCCGCGTACAGCTGGGTCACCGGGAAGAGGGAGAACTCCATGGCGGTGACCACCCCGAAATTGGCCTTGCCGCCGCGCAGCGCCCAGAAGAGATCGTCCTCGGAGTCGCGCGAGGCGTGGCGCAGCTCGCCGTCCGCCGTCACCAGGTCGATCCACTGGACGTGGTCGGCCGCCCACCCGAAGGCCCGGCCCATCGTCACGCTGAGGCCGCCGCCGAGGGTGTAGCCGACCACGCCGACGTTCGCCGCGGAGGCGACGAGCGGCGCCAGGCCGTGGACGGCCGCCTCGGTGACGACCTGCCGCCAGCGCACCCCCGCCTCGACCCGGACCGTCCGCTCCCCGGCGTCGATCGACAGCCCCGTCATCCGGCGGGTCGTGATCATGACGGCGTCCTCGGGGACGTCCCCCGTGGGGCCGTGCCCGGTGGAGAGGACGGCGACAGGACGCCCGTACCGCCCCGCGAAGCGCACCGCGCTCAGGACGTCCGCCGCGTCCGCGGCGCCGACGATCACGGCGGGACGGTGGGTGACCACACGGTTGAAGCCGGTGGCCTCCTCCGCGTAGCCGTCGTCGCCGGGGAGGAAGACGGGGCCCGCGACATCGATGGTCAGCGTGCGGATGTCGCGGGGGGAGAACGGCCGGGGGCCGGAGACGGGGTTCGATGCCGAGGTCATACGAACGTGCCTTTCGAGATGCGATACGCGCGGCTCGGCGCGCGCGATTTTCCCCCGCATCCCATCCTGTATCCATTTGTAGCGATCTGCCCCTTTTGTCGAGCGGGGCCGCCCTAGTCGTCCTAGCCGTCCTGGCCGTCCCGGCCGCTCCGACCGCCGTGCCCGTCGTCCCCGAGCGACTCGAAGCGCCAGCGGTGCACCGGCCTGGCGGTCAACTCCGCCGGGGGATCGGGCAGTTCGGGGACGTCGGCGTCGTAGGGGCCTTCCCACCAGGTGAGGGCCAGGATCCGGCCGCCGGGGGCACGCAGCAGTTCGCGGCGGAGCGGCTCGTACGGCAGCTCCCCCACCCGCGCGCGAGCCCATTCCAGCAGCTCCGCGTCCCGGCCGTCGGTGGCCCTGGCCTCCCACATGAGCGCGACCGTCATCAGTAGAGGTTGTCCTTCGCCAGCTCGTGGACGTGGTCGTGGTCGTGCGCATGCCCGTGCGTACGACCATGCTCATCCTCCTCGACGCGAGTACGCCCCGGCACATGCGGTTCCGTCACCGGCAGCGACGAGTCAGCCGAGAGATCCCAGTCCGAGGCCGGGCGGTTCCGCGCCACCATCTCCGCGCCCAGCGCGGCGACCATCGCGCCGTTGTCCGTGCACAGCCCGGGGCGCGGCACCCGCAGCCGGATGCCCGCGCGCTCGCAGCGCTCGGCGGCGAGCGCGCGCAGCCGCGAGTTCGCGGCGACCCCGCCGCCGATCATCAGGTGGTCGACTCCCTGGTCCTTGCACGCGCGGACCGCCTTGCGCGTCAGCACGTCCACGACCGCCTCCTGGAACGAGGCCGCCACATCCCGTACGGGCACGTCCTCGCCCGCGTTCCGCTTCGCCTCGATCCAGCGCGCCACGGACGTCTTCAGGCCGGAGAACGAGAAGTCGTACGGCGCGTCCCTCGGCCCGGTCAGCCCGCGCGGGAAGGCGATCGCGGCCGGATCGCCCTCCTTGGCCAGCCGGTCGATCACCGGACCGCCCGGGAAGCCCAGGTGCAGCACCCGCGCGATCTTGTCGAAGGCCTCGCCCGCGGCGTCGTCGATGGTCGCGCCCATCGGCCGTACGTCGGAGGTGATGTCGGGCGCGAGCAGCAGCGACGAGTGGCCGCCGCTCACCAGCAGCGCCACCGTCGGCTCGGGCAGCGGGCCGTGCTCCAGCTGGTCGACGCAGATGTGGGAGGCCAGGTGGTTCACGCCGTACAGCGGCTTGCCGAGCGCGTACGCGTACGCCTTTGCCGCCGACACCCCCACCAGCAGCGCGCCCGCCAGGCCGGGGCCCGACGTCACCGCGATCCCGTCGAGGTCGCGGGCGCTGACGCCCGCCTCCTTGAGCGCGCGTTCGATGGTCGGCACCATCGCCTCCAGATGCGCGCGGGAGGCGATCTCCGGCACCACCCCGCCGAAGCGGGCGTGTTCGTCGACGCTCGACGCGACGGTGTCGGCGAGCAGGGTCGTACCGCGCACGATGCCGACGCCTGTCTCGTCGCAGGAGGTCTCGATACCGAGGACGAGAGGTTCGTCAGCCATTGATCCCAGTTCCTTGGACGTCTTGTATGTGGAGCCCCTGCATCGGCAGGCGCATCACGAGCGCGTCGACATTGCCCGGCTGGTAGTAGCCGCGGCGGAAGCCGATGGGCTCGAAGCCGAACCGTTCGTACAGCTTCTGCGCCCGTATGTTGTCGACCCGCACTTCGAGCAGCACCTCTTCACACTCGGCGGCGCTGGCGTGCTGGAGGAGGTCGGTCAGCAGGCGGGAGCCGAGGCCCGTGCCCCACTGGTCGCGGGCGGCGGCGATGGTCTGTACGTCCCCGAGGCCACCGGCGGCGGCGAGGCCCGCGTACCCGACGATACGGCCGCCGGTCTCGGCGACGACGTAGCGGCGGGTGGCGCCGGGGCCGCGCGCGTGGGCCAGCTCGGACCAGAACATGCCGGGGGACCAGGCGTCCTCGGGGAAGAGGTCGTGTTCGAGGGCGAGGACGGGCTCGATGTCCCACCAGCGCATCTCGCGGAGGACGGCGCCCTGGGGTGCGTCACCGCGTTCGGCCGCACCGGCGTCTCCCGACGCCTCCTTCACCTCGCCCACCTCACCCACCTCGTTCGTCTCCTCGCCCCTGGTCACTTCGGGGTGACCACCTTGTAGTTCTTGGGCACCTCCGCGTCGGGCCTGCGCAGGTAGAGGGGCAGCGGCGGCAGGAAGTCCTCCGTCCGCCCCGCGGCCAGCAGCTCCGCCGCCAGCCCGGCGAGCGCGGCGGCCGACTGGTGCTCGGGGGCGCGGGCGTCCCGGAACGTGGCCGGGTAGAGGAACGCGCCCGCACCCACGGCCGGCAGCCCGGCGACCCGCTCGGTGAGGTCGGCGGGCCGGTCGACGGCGGGGTCACCCACGCGGGTACGGGCATCCGCGTACCGCGCCCAGTAGACCTCTTTGCGGCGGGCGTCGGTGGCCACGACAAAGGGCTCTTCGAGGCCGGAGGCGTACGCGAGACCGTCCAGCGTGCAGAGCCCGTGCACCGGCACTCCCAGCGCGGAACCGAAGGCCAGCGCGGTGACGAGCCCCACACGCAGCCCCGTGTACGGACCCGGCCCGACCCCGACGACCACGTCCGTGACGGCGCCGAGCCCCACCCCCGCCCCCGCCTCGGAGAGGACGCGGTCGACGGCGGGCAGCAGCAGCTCACCGTGGCGGCGCGCGTCCACCTGGCTCTCCGCGGCGAGGACGGAGGAGCCGTCGTGAAGAGCGACGGTGACGGCGGGCGTGGCGGTATCAACGGCGAGCAGAAGCACGCAAACAGCCTACGGCTCCCGGCGGCGGGGCACGGCGCCCAGTCCCGTCATTCCGCTGCTGCTAACGTCACCACGGAGTCATACGTACGAGAGGTGGAACAGGGTGTCCAGGAGCAGCTCGGGAATCGTGGCCGGGCTCACCGCGGCGGCCATCGCCGGCGTCGCCTTCCTCGCTTACCAGGCCTCGGCGAGCGTGCCCGACACCCTCGGGAAGAACGGCACCCCGAGCGCCTCCCCGACCGCGTCGGGCTCCGCCGCGCCGAAGAAGGACCCGCTGACCGTGCCGGCGGCGTCGGGCACGGGCGAGCGGGTGGTGTATGGCCTGAAGGACCGGCGGGTGTGGCTGGTCGACAAGACCAACCAGGCCACGCGGACGTTCCCGGTCGTCCCGAGCACGCTCAACCCTTCACCGGGCTCGTACACCGTCAGCTCCCGGTCCGCCCAGGTCCAGGGCTCGGACGGGGTCCTGGTCGAACACGTCGTACGGTTCGCCAAGGCGGAGGGGGTCACGGTCGGCTTCAGCGCGGCGGTGGACGGGTCCTTGCCGACGCCGAATCCGGCGCTGAAGACGGGTGGGGTGCGGATGAAGCGGGCGGATGGGGTGGCGTTGTGGTCGTTCGCGACGATCAACTCCACCGTGGTGGTGGTCCCCTGACGGGGGTCAGGCGGCGGTAGCTTGTGCCGCTGCTTGCGCTTGCGCTTGCGCTTGCGCCGATGCTTGCGCCTGCGCGGCGGGGCGCGTCGCCACTGGTGTGGGCGCGGGCCACTTCGGCGGGGTCGACACCGCGGCGGCGGCCACGCAGGACGCGAGCAGGTCCCGCATGGACACGTCGGAGGGCGACGGGTGCGACGGGTCCGGCTGGGGCGGCTGGGGCTTCGGCATGGATGCCTCCTGGGGCTGCGGGGGCAAGCGTAAGTTAGGTAGACCTAACCACCTCTGGATACCATGTGACCATGCTCGGCATGGCGCGCGCAACATTTTCCCGACGCTTTGTCGGAACGTGTCGCCCGGTGCTTGGTTGCGCTTACTGATGTCCTCAATCGCCGGACGGGCTTGGGTGTGCCGTGGTGACGGGGGGCGGGGCCTCCGGAGGCACGTATGTCCGGACTGCATGTTTTACGTCGCGTTCAACCGGTCCAATTAGCAACGATCGCCATGCGACACAAAACACGCTCTACGTCCGGACACACGCACCTCCTCCGACCCCACCCCCCTCACGCCGCCGGGAGACTCAACGACCCCGCCCGCCCCGGAGCCTCTACCGCGCAGTGCATGCGCGCGGCTTACTGATGTCCTCAATCGCCGGACGGGCTGGGTTTGTTCTGACCCGGGCCTGGGAGGGGGACGGGCAGGGGTCGTGTCCGGAACGTAGAGCGTGTTTTGTGTCGCATGGCGACCGTTGCTAAGACAAGTTGCTGAACGCGACGTAAAACATGCAGTGCAGGACACGACCCCTGACCGGCCCCCGGCAACCGACCCGCACCCAGGCCACCCGGCCGCAGCGGCACCACCAAGCCCGTCCGGCGATTGAGGACAACACGAACCGCAACGCGGTCACCGAGAACGCGCGGCCCCCCGGCCCCAGACCGCCCGTCCGGCGATTGAGGACAACACGGACCGCAACGGTCACCGACGCAAGGCCGACAACACCACCGCGAGGGCCTCCTCATAGCGGCCACGGCGATCCGGCCGCGCCCGCCCCACCGCATACCTCAACGCCGACACCGAGCAACCGCCCATCTCCGCCAGCCCGGCCACCGCCGCCCCCCGCACCAGCGGATCCCCATGTTCCAGCAGCCCGACCAGGGCCCCCGCAGCCGGGGCCCAGTGGGCGAACGAAACCACCCGTATCGCCATCCGCACCACGTCCGGCCGAGGATCGGCCAGCAGCCGCTCGCTGAACCGCAGATACGTCCGCCGCTCCAGCAACACCCGCGAGGCCCGATGCGCGTGCAGGCGGACACCGGGCCGGGGGTGCGTCAGCAACCCCCCGAGGAGCTCCTCGATCAAGTCGAGCTCGTCGCGCCCCAGTTCACCCCCCGTAATCCCCTCGTACGCCTCGGTCAACCGAGTCAGCCCCCGCCGTATCCGCTCCGGAGCGCCGGCGCCCCCCGCACGGATCAGGTCGAGCAGCTCGCGCGGATCCATGCGACGGATCCCCCGCGCGGCCACGCCGGGCACGCGCCGCGCCGTCAGCGCCGCCAAAAAATCCCCGTCCCGCTCCCGCGCATCCGCGCCACGCAACGGCCCCTCCGCCAAGGAGGCATCCAGGCGATCCGCGAGAGAATCGTGCCCCTCGGCCCGCAGCAACCCGCACGTCCTCTCCAAGGCCGGAGTACGCAGCGGCCGACGGCCGTCCAGCAGGTCCAGGAACCCCCACGCACGCCCGTCGAGTCGAGGGCACAAGATCTCCGCGAGGTCGTCGACAGGCACACGCCGGAGCACCCGCCCCACCTCCTTCCCCAGCGCGGGCGGATCCTGCTCCCACCAGTCGAGTAGCACCGGGGCCAGGGGGACGAGATCCCGCGCGTCGAGCTGGGCGCACACGCGCGCGACCCGGTCGTGCCGGATCCCCTCGGCCCTCAGGTCAGCCTCGCCGAGGGCCCGCAGCGCACCCGCCAAGCCACCGCCGCCGACCGCCAGGTCCACGCGGCCGTGGAGGAACGCCAGCAGGACGGGCCGTACCGCCTCCGGCTCCGTCCACCCCGCCAGCGCCGCCGCCGCGGCGGTACGACGCTCCGGGTCCGCCGCCTCCAGCATCGCCAGCAGCCGCTCCCGCAACGCGGCCGAACGCGGCTGGTCCAGATCGTCGGCCCGCACAGCCCGCGCCGGGAACGCGGCGCGACCGGCCTCCTCCGCAAGCGTCCAGTCCGGTACGTCCAGCGGTCGCAGCGCCGTCATCCAGTCGAGGAGAGCGGACCTGGCCTCGGGAACGGCCGAGGGGAAGGCCTCGATGAGCGCGGCCAGCCGCTCCCCGGGCTCCAGGGTGACGGCGTCCCGGCCGCGGAATTCCTCCAACGCGCCGGCCGACCGGACCGCAGCGCCAAGGTCCCCCCGCCACGCCACCGCCACCGCACCGGCGACCACCGCCTCCCCCACCGCGAACGCCTCCCGCAGCACCTCGCTCTCGGCCCGCCAGGGATCCGCCCCGAGCCGGGCCGCCGTGAGCGCACGATCGGCATCGGCCCGGACCAGCACCGCCCCAAGGCGGCGCAGCAGGGCGAGCGACGACGGCCCCGGGGCGCAAGGCAGCGCGCGTACGGAGTCGGCGGCGACCAGCTTCTCCACGGCCGAGAGCTTCGGCGCCACCGCGTCGAGCAGCGTGAGGAGGGCGCCCCGGTCCTCGCTGTCCCGCGCACCGAGCGCACCGAACGCACCGAACGCACCGAACGCACCGAGCAGGACGTCCACCGAACCCGCCCACACGGCCAGTTCCCCGTCCGTCCACGGCTCCGGGCAGAGCCTCAGCGCCAGCCTCAGGATCCGCCGGCTCCGGACGGCAGGTTCGGAGACGGCTAGGCGGAGCCAGTCCGCCAGCAGCGGGCGCAGCGCCAACAGGTCCTCCGTGGAGTGGAGTTCAGGCCGCTCGGCCACGCGACCTGCGGCAGCCGGGTCCCAGCCCCCCGTCACCAACGCCCACACGTCCGCGTCCCGTTCCGGCTCCGGCCCCGGCCGGCCCGTGTCCATCCCGTGCTCCGCCAACGCCGTCGCCAGATCCGCGACCGACCCCGACGCGAGCCGTACCCGCCCGGCCACCACCAGCGCGAGCAACACCCGTGCCACCGGCGACTTTTGCGCCACCAGCGCAAGAACCGCCCGCGCCGTCAGGACGCCGTCGAGGCCCTCCAGCAGCAACCCGCGAGCACGATCGTCCGCACTCCGTTCCGCAGCGACCACAACGGTCGCCCCGTACGCCTCGCCGAGGATCGCGCGCAGCGCCTCCACCAACGCCTCGCGCAGTCCCGGGTTGTTGTGCCGCCCCAGCCAGAAAAGCAGCTTCGGGACCGCCGCCGGGGCGCCCGCGCGGATCAGCACCCGGGCGGCGGTCTTCTTGATGTTCATGTTCGGGCGGTCCAGACACGCGGCCACCGCGACGGCGGCCCAGCGGGCGCGCGCGTGACCGAGCGCGAGGAGCGCCTGCCGGACGGTCTGGATGTCGGCGGCCGTGGTCAGCGCGATCAGGGACGCGGACAACGCCCGCGCGTCCCGCCCTCCGCCCCGGCCGCCGTCCTCCCCGCCCGTCTCCGCCACATCGCGGGCGAACAGCGCGATCGTCTGCTTGCGTACATGCCGGTCGCGGTGTCGCAGCAGCCGGTGCACACGCGCGCGCGTGCCCGGGTACGGCGCGCGGAGCAGCAGTTCGAGGAGGATCACCTGCTCGCCCGGCGTCACCCCCGGCCGGTCGAGCAGATCCAGCGCCAGGGTCGCGACCAGCGCGTGACCGGCCTCCTCAGCGTTCGCCGCGTCGAGCAGACAGACCGGTCTGATCTTCCGCCGCCCGTGGAGACGGCCTCCGAGGGCATGCAGCGCGTCCACGACGTTCTGGGGTACGACGGGCTGTCCGGTCGCCGATCCCGGGGTGGTTCCTGCCGGCTGTTCCCAGAGGTACGGGTCCCTCGCGGCTTCCGCCGCTTCCGTGGCCTCCGGCACCACCGGCTCCCCGGACTCCCCCGCCTCCGCCAGATCGGCCACCACGCGATACAGCAGATCCGAGAGGACCGGCAGCGTGCCCGCGCTGCCGTGGTCGGCCAGCCCGCGCAGCGCGGCCCTCGGCTCGCCGGGGTCCAAGTGCGAGCTGAGAAGCGCCAGTTCGGCCGCGTCGGGGCCGCCCAGATCGGCGGCGACACGCGCGGGCAGATCGACGGGATCGAGACGACCCAGCAGCGCGCCGCGCACGGCGGGGTCGTCGTTGAGGTGCCAGAGCAGTTCCAGGGCGTGGTTCCGTACGGAGCGCAGGTGGGGCGCGATGGGCCCCACCCTCGCGTACGCGCGGTCCAGCCCCAGCCCCTCCCGCAGGGCCGCCACCGTCCGCTCGCCGCCGATCGCCTCCAGCGCGCGCAGCGCGGCCGTGGGCGCCACGGGCAGCAGCGCGATCACCGCGTGCTCGGCCCCGGTGTGCCGCAGCGCGCGGATCGCGTCGAGGAACGGCGCGGGCGCGGGCGCCGAGGGAAGAAGCCGCGTGACCGCCTCCCCGACGGGCCCTCCCTCTCCCCCATCGCCCGCCCCCTGCGCGGCCAGGGCGACGAGGAGGGCCAGCCTGCGGGGCCAGCCCGGATCGTTCGCGCCGGCGTCCCGCACCACCTGGAGCATCGTCTGCCGGGAGGTGAACAGGATCGTCGCGACCTCCCCCGGGTCGATCGAGTGATCGGCGAGCGCCAGGCCGATGACGGTCGGGACGTCCGTGTCGCCGGGGAAGTGTCCGCGCCGGTGCAGCCCGCTCAGGCACGTCACCACCGACCCGCCGAGAAGCAGCGGGTCCCGGGCGGCGAGGGCGGTCAGTTCACCGATGTCCTCGCGCCCGACCAGATCGCCCAGCGACTCCATCGCGCGTCTGCGCAGGCCGGGCGGCAGCTCGGAATCGCCGGCGACCCGGCGCAGCAGGCCGCCGTGTCCATGGTGGGCGGCCACGGTGAGCGCGGCCTCGGCGGCCTCGGGGCGGGCCGCGACGGATACGGCGGTGAGGTGGGGCGTGAGCCGTACCGACGGCACGGGGTCCAACGCGGCCCAGGGCTGGGCGAGTTCGCGCAGCGCGGCGACCACCACCGTGTCCCCGGCGGGGTCGCCGCCCCCGCCCGTCAGGCGGAGCGTGTGGGCGCGGACGGTGGCGGGCGCGAGGAGGCCGGCGTGCAGTGCCTCCCTGGCCAGCCGCAGCGCCGCCGACCGCAGCAACGGGTCCTCGCTGCGGGCCAGTTCGGCCACCAGGTCCGCGGGCCGGTGCGCGTCGGTGGCGGTCACGTCGCGTATGGCCCGGTGGAGGAGTTCGCCGGGGGCGTCACGGATCACCCCGGGTTCGTTGAGGAGTTCGGCGCGGAGCCAGGCGATCCGTACCCGTACCGGCAGGTGGTCGGCCGCCCGCCACGACGGGAGTCGACGACCGCCGAGGTACGGCCCCAGGCGCGCGTACAGCCCGGCCAGGACGAGCATCTCCTCCGGCGTCCGCTCCGGGGGTCCTTCGACCGACTCCGGGAGCAGCAGGGCGAGTGGGGCGCTGCCGCCGTCGGCCAGGACGCGCTCGGTGAGCAGGACCAGCCCGAGGTACCGCACCCGCGCGTCGTCGTGCCCGACGAGTCGGCGGAAGAGGTCCGGCGTACAGGACCGCGCGTCGAGCCGGGCGGACAGCCGGCCCACGTCGGCGCGTCGCAGGGCGTCGAGCAGAGGCCCGTCCGGCGCGGGCCCGGCCGACCCGGGCCCCTCCGTGGCTCTCCCGGTGGGCGTCATCGTCGGGATGCTAGCGGGGCCGTACCGTACCCGGCCAACAGATTTCGTACGAACGGTCAAGGGTCCGGCGGTCAGTGCGCCGGGCGCACCAGCGACCCCAGGTCCGCGTCGGCCCACCGCGTGCCCACGCCCGTCACGGTGACCTGGCGGCGGTCGTCGTCCGTGGCGCCGACCACGCGGTCGATGAGGACGTGGAGCCGGTCGTCGGACAGTTCCTCGACCTTGCCCTCGCCCCACTCCACGACCACCACCGAGTCGGGCAGCGAGACGTCCAGGTCGAGATCCTCCATCTCGTCCAGCCCCCCGCCGAGCCGGTACGCGTCGACGTGGACCAGGGCGGGTCCGTCCCCCAGGGATGGGTGCACGCGGGCGATCACGAAGGTCGGGGAGGTCACGGCGCCCCGGACCCCGAGGCCCTCGCCGAGCCCGCGCGTCAGGGTCGTCTTGCCCGCGCCCAGCTCGCCGGTGAGCATGACCAGGTCGCCGGGGCGGAGGAGGGAGGCGAGCCCCAGGCCCAGCTCCCGCATGCGCTCGGGGGAGTCGACGATGAGGACGAGCGGGGCGGCGCCGGGGCCGTCGGATGCCAGGGGCTCAGGTCCCACGGCGTGCTCAGGTCCCACGGCATGTTCAGGTCCCATGACGGGCTCAGGTCCCATGACGGGCTCAGCTGCCACGGCGGGCTCAGCTGCCGGGTGGTGCGGTCGTTCCATAAGTGCCCACGTTAGTCTCCGTCGGCACCGCCCCGACGCGCGCCAGCAGGTCGGCGAGCCGGTCCGTCACGGCTTCCGGGTGTTCCAGCATCACCAGGTGGCCGGCGTCCGGTACGAGCACCAGCTCCGCGTCCGGCAGCAGGCCGGCGATGGCCTCGCTGTGCGAGCTGGGGGTCACCAGGTCGCTCACCCCGGCCAGGATCAGCGCCGGGACCTCCAGGAAGACCTCCAGCGCGGCCGTCTTGTCGTGGTCGGTGAAGGCCGGGTAGAACTCCGCGACCACGTCGATCGGGGTGCCCTCGATGAGCCGCTCGGCGAACCGTACGACGGCCGGATCCACGTCCTTCGAGCTGAACGAGTACCGCTTGATCAGCCCCGCGAACAGGTCGGCGGTCGCCCGCCGCCCCCGCTCGACCAGGTCGGCCTGCGAACCGAGCGCCTTGAGCACACCGGGCAGGACCCGGCGTACGGCGTTCACGCCCGCGAGCGGGAGGCCGTAGTTGACCTCGCCGAGCTTGCCGCTGGACGTTCCGACGAAGGCGACGCCGACCACCCGTTCCCTTATCAGCTCGGGGTACTGGTCGGCGAGGGCCATGATCGTCATGCCCCCCATGGAGTGACCGACAAGGACGAGCGGCCCTTCGGGCGCCGCCGCGTCGAGGACCGCCTTGAGGTCGCGGCCGAGCTGGTCGATGGTGACCGGGACGGCGCCGGGACCCCGCTGGGAGGCGCCGCGCGCGGACCGTCCGTGGCTGCGCTGGTCCCAGTGGACGGTACGGACGAGTCCGTGCAGCGCGGCGCGCTGGAAGTGCCAGGAGTCCTGGTTGAGGCAGTAGCCGTGGCTGAAGACGACAGTGACGGGCGCGGGCGTACGCCGTCCGAAGAGCCGGCGCCGCCGGGGCGCGGCGGCGCTCGCCTTTCCTGCCTTACCGTCCTTGGCCCCCTTGCCCGCCTTGCCGCTCTCCTCAGCCTCCGCCTCGTCGATCTCGTAGTACAGCTCCGTACCGTCGTCGGCGAGCGCCGTGCCGGGGGTGCCGCGCAGACCGCCGTACGGCCCCGACGAGTCGAGCGCGAGCCGCGCCTTCTTGCGCATGCCCCGGCCGACGGTGAGGCGCTCGATCGCGACACCGGCGGCGGCGCCGGCGGCGATGACGCCTATCGCGGCCCCGGCGACCCCGGCCCGGCGCCAATTGCCCGCGGCCGAGGCGAGGGCGGCCACTTCCTCCGCCACGTCGCCCGCCGCGCTGCTCTCGGTCACCGTGGGCTCCTCGTGGTCGTCTCGTTGTCGTGGACCTCGTTGACATAGACGCGGGGAACGCGCGCGCCGATGCGGGTGACGATCTCGTACGCGATGGTCCCGGCGGCCTCGGCCCAGTCCTCGGCCGTCGGCTCGCCGTGATCGCCGGGGCCGAAGAGGACGGCGGGGGTGCCGGGCTCGACGACGTCGTCGCCGAGGTCGACGACAAACTGGTCCATGGCGACCCGCCCGGCGACCCGCCGCCAGGGGGTGCCGCTCGCCCCCGCACTTCCATCTCCCCCGACCAGCACGGGCCCACGGCCCGAGGCGTGGCGGGGGACGCCGTCGGCGTACCCGAGGGGCACCAGGCCGAGGTTGGTGCGCTGGGGGGTGATGTAGTGATGGCCGTAACTGACGCCGTGGCCCTCGGGGACCTGTTTGACCAGGGCGACGGAGGCGGAGAGGGTCATGACGGGCCGCAGGCCGAAGTCCTGGGGGGTGCCCAGCGCGGGGCTGGGGGAGATGCCGTACATGGCGATGCCGGTCCGTACGAGATCGAAGTGCGACTCGGGGACGGTGAGGGTGGCCGGGGAGTTGGCGATGTGCCGTACCTCGGGCTCGATGCCTTCCTTCTCCGCGTACGCGAGCATCTCGTGGAAGAGGTCGAGCTGCGCGCCGATGGAGGGATGACCGGGCTCGTCGGCGCAGGCGAAGTGGGACCACAGGCCGGTGACGTGGACCTGGCCGGCGTCCTGGGCGGCCAGGGCGGCGGCGACGAGGGCGGGCCAGTCGGCGGGCTGACAGCCGTTACGGCCGAGGCCGGTGTCGGCCTTGAGCTGGATACGGGCGGGCCGCCCGGCCTCCCGGGCGGCGGCGGCCACCTCGCGCAGGGCCCACATGCCGCTGACACCCATGTCGAGGTCGGCTTCGATACCGGCGCGCCAGGGGTCGCCGGGGGTCCAGAGCCAGCACAGGACACGACTGCGGATCCCAGCGGCGCGCAGGGCGAGCGCCTCCTGCGGCGTGGCGGTGCCGAGCCAGCCGGCGCCGGCTTCGAGGGCGGCCCGGGCGACGGGCACCATCCCATGCCCGTACGCGTCGGACTTCACGACGGCCATCAGGTCAGCACCAGGCTGAGCACGGGCGCGAAGCGCTTGTACGTTGCCTCGCAGAGCACCGAGATCGATCTCGGCGCGGGCGCGGGGGGGTGGGGGCGCGTCGTGCGGCTGATCGTGCGGCTGGTCCTGGGGCGCCTGAATGTTTCCGGTCATCAGGGCCAGTCTCTCAGAGCGGGGGGCTGTGGGGGTTGAGGTTGAGGTGGGCCGAGGTGGGATGGTCTGGCGCGGGTCCGGGCCGAGGGGTAGTCGGGTGTGGCCGGTCTTGTGTTGGTCGGCGTGGGGCCGCCCCTTGCTGTTGAGTGTCGCGGGTCCGGTCCGGGCGTCAAGGGCGCTCCTGCGGAGCGTCGGCTTCGCCGATTGCGCTGCGCTTCACCCTTGACCCCCGGCCCGGCCCCGCAAGGGAAGGCTGGGGGGGGCGGCCCGGGGGAAGGTCCCCCGGGGGGCCTGTTTGTTCCTGGGGTTTCGCGCCGGGCCGCGCCTCTCGGCGGGGTGTTGCGCCCCACTTGAATGGGGCAGTCGGTCTCAGTTCGGCGGCTGGCGGGCCGTCCGTTTGCCGGTGCGCAAGCACCGTGTCTGTGGTGAGTGGGTGGTGGGGCGGATGTGGCGGGGGAGGCGGCCGTCCGGCCTGTTTCGGCGGGTTGTGTGCTCTGAGAGCCCATTAACGAAACACAGGACACAAGACCGGGGAGGAAGGGCCCGCAGGAGGCCTCAAAGCCTGGGCAAATGGGGCATATGACCTGTTAGGGGTGGGGGTGGGCAGTCCCGGCGGCCGGCTGGCACCCACCGGCCCGCACGCAAGCACCACACCCGGGCCGGGTGAGTGGTGGGGCGGATGCCGCCTGCTGGGGTGGTCATCGGGCCCGCTTCGGTGGGTTGTGTGCTTCGAGAGCCCCTTGATGAAACACAGGACACAAGACCCAGCGGGAGAAGCCCCCAACGGGCCTCAAGACCTAGGCAAATGGGGCATATTGGCCGCCGGGATGGGTGCGGCCCCGCCTGGCCCCGCAGCTGACCACGGATCTCAGACACGGTGCCTGCACACCCACCGACGGACGGTGGTTGGCCGCCGAGACGACTCGCCACCGCCCCATTCAAGTGGTGCGCAACACCCCGCCGAGAGGCGCGGCCCGCGACGAAACCCCAACCTCCCCCGGGCATTACCGGGGGACCTTCCCCCGGGCCGCCCCCCTCGGCCTTCCCTAGCGGGGACGGGGCGGGGGTCAAGGGTGACCGAAGGTCATCGGCGAAGCCGACGCGACGCAGGAGCGCCCTTGACGCCCGACCCGGCCCCGCGACAATCAACAACCAGGGCGGCCCCACGTCACGAAGAAAAGACCGGCCGCCCCGAAGTACCCCTCGGTCTGAACCCGCACTAGACCGTCCCACCTCACCCTCAATCCCCACCTCACCCTCAACCCCCGCCCCACCCTCAACCCCCCACCACACTCCTCCAAGCCTCCCCCACCCCCTCCGCCACCTCATGCGCCGCCACCGGTGCCCCCCTCGACGCCAAGCGGCCCGCCAAGCCGTGCAGATATGCCGCCGCCGACGCCGCGTCCCTTGCCTCCAGGCCCGAGGCCAGCAGCGAGCCCGCCAGGCCCGACAAGACGTCTCCGCTGCCCGCCGTCGCCAGCCATGGCGTGCCCGTCGGGTTCACCCGTACCGGCACCGCCCTGTCCGGGGAGGCGATCAGCGTGGTCGAGCCCTTGAGCAGTACCGTCGCGCCGTACCGTGCCGCCAGTTCCCGTACCGCCGCCAGCCGGCCCGACTCCACCTCCGCGCGGTCCACCCCCAGCAGTGCCGCCGCCTCCCCCGCGTGCGGGGTGAGCAGGGTCGGCGCGGTACGCGCCCGTACCGTCGCCGGGTCCAGCAGCCGCAGGCCGTCCGCGTCGACCAGGACCGGGACGTCCGAGGCCAGTACGTCCGCCACGCCCGGTCCGTCGCCCAGCCCCGGCCCCACCGCCCAGGCCTGCACCCGGCCGGCCTTCGACGGCGGGCCGTCGTGCACCAGCGTCTCCGGGTAGCGGGCGATCACCGTGCTGCCGCCGGGCCCCACGTACCGCACCGCCCCCGCACCACCCCGCAGCGCTCCCGCCACCGCCAGCACCGCCGCACCCGGGTACCTCGCGGAACCGGCGACAATCCCGACCACCCCCCGCCGGTACTTGTCGCTCTCGCCCGTCGGTTTCGGCAACAGCCGCGCCACGTCCTCGTGCTGGAGCGCCTCCACCTCCGGTACGGACGGCAGGTACGGGCCCAGGCCGATGTCCACCAGCCGCACCGCCCCCGCGTACTCGCGCGCCGGGTCGATCAGCAGCCCCGGCTTGTACGCGCCGAAGGTCACCGTCGCGTCCGCCCGCAGCGCCTCCCCCATCACCTCACCGCTGTCCGCCTCCACCCCGCTCGGCAGGTCGACGGCGACGATCACCCCGCTCCCCCCACGCGCCGCCCGCGCCACCGGCACCGCGTCGGGGCGCAGCCCCCCGTGCCCGCCGATGCCCGTGATGCCGTCCAGCACCAGATCAGCCACCGCCAGAACCTCGAACGGGTCGTCCACGACCCGTCCGCCCTTGCCCAACAGCGCCGACAGACCGCCTTCGTGCGTACGGTCCGGCGCCAGCAGCACCGCCGACACCCGCGCTCCCCTGGCCGCCAGCCGCGCCCCCGCGTACAGCGCGTCGCCACCGTTGGCGCCGCTCCCGGCCAGGACGACGACCTTGGCCCCGTACACCCGACCCACCGCCGAGACCCGACCCACCGCCGACTCCCGACCCACCGCCGACCCACCACCCAGCAGGTCCGCGCAGGCCGCCGCCAGCCCGGCCGCCGCGCGTTGCATCAGCGCGCCCTCCGGCAGCCGGGCCATCAGCTCCCGCTCGGCGTTCCGTACCGTCTCCACGCTGTAAGCAGTCCGCATACGCCCATCTCTCCGTCCACACCCGGCCCACACGCCAGCCAACCGACCTACCCCCGCACCACCACCACCGCCGTCCCCTCCCCTCCGCCTCCCCTCCCCCTCCCTCACCCCTCCGCGATCACCACCGCCGAAGCCACCCCCGCGTCATGGCTCAGCGACACGTGCCAGTTCCGTACCCCCAGCTCCGCCGCCCGCGCCGCCACCGTCCCGAGCACCCGCAGCCTCGGCTGCCCGCTCTCCTCGACGTACACCTCCGCGTCGAGCCAGCGCAGCCCCCCGGGCGCGCCCAGCGCCTTCGCCACGGCCTCCTTCGCGGCGAACCGCGCCGCGAGGGACGCCGTACCGCGCCGCTCACCGCTCGGCAGCAGCAACTCCCGCTCCGAGAAGAGCCGTTCGACCATCTGGGGAGTACGCAGCAGCGACTCCCCGAACCGGTCGATCTCCGCGACGTCGATCCCCACCCCGATGATCACCCTGAACCCACTCCCTCACTCACGTACTCACGTACTCACTCGCTCACTCGCTCACTCGCTCACTCCACCGTCACCGACTTCGCCAAGTTCCGCGGCTGGTCCACCTCGTTGCCCCGCGCCGTCGCCAGCTCGCACGCGAACACCTGCAACGGCACCGTCGCGACCAAGGGTTGCAGCAGTGTGGGCGTCACCGGGATGCGGATCAGATGGTCCGCGTACGGTGCCACCGCCTCGTCCCCCTCCTCCGCGATCACGATCGTGCGCGCTCCCCTGGCCCGGATCTCCTGGATGTTCGACACGATCTTGTCGTGCAGCACCGACCGGCCGCGCGGCGAGGGTACGACGACCACCACCGGCAGGTCCTCCTCGATCAGCGCGATCGGCCCGTGCTTCAACTCGCCCGCCGCGAACCCCTCGGCGTGCATGTACGCCAGCTCCTTCAGCTTGAGCGCACCCTCCAGTGCCACCGGGTACCCCACGTGCCGCCCCAGGAACAGCACCGTCTTCTTGTCCTTGAGCGAGCGCGCCAACTCCCGTACCGGCTCCATCGTCTCCAGGACCCGCTCCACCTCCCCCGAGATGTGCGACAGGTCCCGTACCACCGCCCGGATCTCGTCGCCCCACTTCGTCCCCCGCGACTGCCCCAGGTACAGCGCCACCAGGTAGCACGCCACCAGCTGCGTGAGGAACGCCTTCGTGGACGCCACGGCGACCTCGGGGCCCGCGTGCGTGTACAGGACCGCGTCAGACTCCCTCGGGATGGTCGAGCCGTTCGTATTGCAGATCGCCAGCACCTTCGCGCCCTGCTCCCGCGCGTGTCGCAGCGCCATCAGCGTGTCCATCGTCTCGCCGGACTGGGAGATGGCGATCACCAGCGTCCGCCGGTCCAGGATCGGGTCGCGGTAGCGGAACTCGCTCGCCAGCTCCACCTCGCAGGGGATCCGGGTCCAGTGTTCGATGGCGTACTTGGCGATCAGCCCGGCGTGGAACGCCGTCCCGCACGCCACGATGACCACCTTGTCGGCCTCCCGCAGCACCTCGGCGGAGATCCGCACCTCGTCCAGCGACAGCCGGCCCTCGGCGTCGATGCGCCCCAGCAGCGTGTCCGCGACCGCCTTCGGCTGTTCGGCGATCTCCTTGAGCATGAAGGACTCGTAGCCGCCCTTCTCGGCCGCCGAGGCGTCCCAGTCGATGTGGTACGCGTGTGTCTCGGCCGGCGCGCCGTGGAAGTCCGTCACCGTCACACCGTCCCTGCGCAGCTCGACCACCTGGTCCTGGCCCAGTTCGATCGCCGACCGCGTATGGGCGATGAAGGCCGCCACGTCCGAGGCCAGGAAGGCCTCGCCCTCGCCCACGCCCACCACCAGCGGGGAGTTGCGCCGCGCGCCCACCACCACGTCCGGCTCGTCCGCGTGTACGGCGACGAGGGTGAAGGCGCCGTCCAGGCGCCGGCACACCTGGCGCAGGGAATCCGCCAGGTCGCCGCAGGCCGAGAACGCCTCGGCGAGCAGATGCGCGACGACCTCCGTGTCCGTCTCGGACTCCAGGCCGTGGCCGCGGTCGGTCAGTTCGGCGCGCAGGGCGGCGAAGTTCTCGATGATCCCGTTGTGGACGACGGCGACGCGTCCGGCGTTGTCCAGGTGGGGGTGGGCGTTGAGGTCCGTCGGGCCGCCGTGGGTGGCCCACCGGGTGTGCCCGATGCCGGTGGCACCGCTCGGCAGCGGCTGTTCCGCGAGTGACTTCTCCAGGTTGACGAGCTTGCCCGCCTTCTTCGACGTGGCCAGACCGCCGTCCGCGAGCACCGCGACCCCGGCCGAGTCGTAGCCCCGGTATTCGAGTCGCTTGAGGCCCGCGATGACCACATCGAGCGCCGACTGTCCACCGACATAACCCACAATTCCACACATGTCGGCAGCCTAAGGCGCGGGACGCCAGGCCCCGGGTAGCCAGGCCCGTACGGTGGCCCCGGCCTTGCCGGTGGGGATGCCCCGGGCTTGTCGGTGCGGACACCCCAGCCCTGCCGGTGCGGACACCCCGGCTTTGCCGGTGCGGACACCACAGCATTGAATGGGGCTTCGTGACACTTCGTACGCTGATCGCCCTGCCCCGGATGCTGCGCCACGGCGCCACCGTCGGCGCGGACCTGCCGCCGGACACGGCCGTCGTCCTCGACCCGGTCCACCCGGATCTGCGCGACGCGCTCCGGGCGGCGGCGGGCAGCGACCACGGGCCCGCGCGGGATCTGCTGGCGGCCACCCGGCGGGGCGCGGAGTGGGAGCGGCGCGGTATTTTCGTACCGCAGCTGGCCAGGAACGCCCTGCACCACCGCGGCTGGCTGGACGCCTGGCTGGCCGAGGCGCCGGAGGATCCGGACGCGGTGCTGGTCAAGGCCGAGCTGTGTGTGGCGCAGGCCTGGGAGATACGGACCGGTTCGCGCGCCCAGGATGTGTCCAAGGACCAGTTCCAGGCGTTTTTCGCGCTGCTGGACGACGCGGTCCCGGTGATCAGTACGGCGGCCGAGCTGAACCCCACCGATCCCGTGCCGTGGCAGATCGCGCTCACCCACGCGACGGGCAGTCAGGCGCCGCGCGAGGTCTTCGCCGCGTACTGGGCGGAGGCGACGGCCCGCGCGCCGCACCACTACGGCTGCCACCGCGCGGCGCTCCAGTACCTGTGCGAGAAGTGGCACGGCTCGCACGAGGAGATGTTCGACTTCGCGGAACAGGCGGCCGCGGAGGCGCTCCCCGGCTCGCAGCTGCACGCGCTGCCGCTGCTGGCGGCGGTCGAGTACGAGGTGGCGGCGGACCCCACGACAACCGCCGCGACGGCCGACACCGCGCTCGGCGCGCCCCGTAACCGCCCTGTCCCCGCCATCACCCTCCACACCCCCTCCGGTGCCTCCCGCACCCCGGCCCGCACCCGGATCCACGCCGCGACGGAACGGGCCCTGGCGCTGTCGGACGCCCACCCGCCGGGCGATCCGGACGCCGCGACCGTACGCAACCACCTCGCCCTGACTCTGATCCTGGCCGGGCGGCACGCGGAGGCGCTGGAGCAGTTCAGGCGGATCGGCACGCACGCGACGGAGCTTCCGTGGGCGTACTTCGGGGAGGCGCGGGAGGAGTTCCTGGACTTCCGCAGGGGGGTACGGATGGAGGTCGCGGCGCGCATCAGATTCTTCTCGACACCCGTACCGCCGCCGCTCCCGCCCGCGCTCCCCCTCCCCACCGCCTCCGCCGCCTTCTCCCTCGCCGTCGTCGCCGCGCCCCCGCACAGGGTCGCGGAGGCGGCGCTGCTCTGCGGGGTCCCCCTGCGGATCGCACCGGCCGCCGACGGCGCCATGTCGTACGTCGAGCTGGCCGCGAACGCCACCCCGGGCCGGCGCGCCCGGCTCCTCGGCGAGGAGGGGCTCACCGCCGCCGCCGACACCTTCACCACGGGCGAACGCTGGCCGGCCCTCGTCCTCCACCGCACCGCCGACCGCCACGGCTTCACCCTCCTCCGCAAGGGCAAGAAGGTGGCCGCCCACGAGTGGGACGAAGCGGCCCCGGTCCCCGACCAGGCGACGGCGGCGGCCACGGCGGCGGCCCTCGCCAAGACGTACGGCGTCGCCGACCCGCGCCCCCTCACCGCCCTCCTGCGCGGCGCCAACGCCCCGGCGGACCGGCAGCGGACGCTGCTGGGACTGCTGGGCCTGCCCCCGCTCCCCGAATCCTTCGGCACCCGGCCCGAGGCCCTCGCCGCGCTGCCGGACGCCCATGTCCTGGTCAGCAGGGGCCTGTTGACCGGCATCAAGGAGTCCTTGGCATCGGCGACGTCGTCGGCCGCCGGGAGCGCGCCCGCCGGGAGCGCGCCCGCGCGCAAAAGGCCTCCCCACGCCGTCTTCCCCCGTGCCGCCTTTCCCCGCCCCCGGGGCTGGTGGCTCCTCCACGTTCTGGGCCTGTGCCTCTTCGTGCCCGCCGCGGCCTACGCCTGGTGGTCCCCGGACATCGGCCTCCTCCGGGAGGTCAACTCCACCCTCGCCGCGCTCTGGATGACGACCCGCGTCACCCGCGCCTGGCGCCAGCGCCGCGACCGTACGTGACCCGCGCCCGGCGACGGGCACCCGTACCCACCCCCTCACAGGCCTGGCCCCGGAAACTCCCCGACCCCCTGTCAGTCCCCGGTGCTAACCTGCGCCTTCACCTCACGCACACATCGTGTGGACCCCGTTCCCAGGGCCGTACGCGCGGCGCGCCTTCTTCCGCCGCCCACCCCCGGCCCGTCCCGTACCGAGGACCGTCATGCCTCAAGCCGAGCCGTTGGCTCGCCCCCAGTTCCATCCGTACGCCGCCATACCCGCGCTCGTGCCCCTGCGCACCGCCGCCCGGGGCGGCGACCTGCCCGCCGTGGAGAGCTTCTTCGAAGGTCTCACCGACGAGGACGACCGGGCGTACGCCTCCACGCTCCTCGCCGAACTGACCGGCACGGAGAAGCTGTTCGAGCGGATCGAGGCCGAGGGGTCCGACGCCCCGCTCCCCCGGACCCTCCTCGCCCACCGTCAGGTGGTCATCGGCTGGAACATCCGCAGCGGGGCCCGCGCGCAGAACGTGTCGCGCCAGCAGTTCGGCCAGTTCCACGCCTGGCTGCGCAAGGCCGAGCAGCTCCTGATCGACGTCTGCGCCGAGCACCCCGACTTCGCCCTGGCCTGGTCCGTACGCCTGACCACCGCGCGCGGTCTGGAGCTCGGGCAGAGCGAGGCGCGCCGCCGTTACGACCGGCTCGCCGAGCACCACCCCCACCACCTCGCCGCCCAGAACTCGCTGCTCCAGCAGTTGTGCCCCAAGTGGGGAGGGAGCTGGGAGGCCGCGCACGACTTCGCCCGTGAGCGCGCCGCCGCCGCGCCGACGGGGAGCAACGCGGGCGAAGTCGTCGCGCAGGTCCACATCGAGCACTGGCTGGACCTCGACCCGGGCGACGACGCGCGGTACATCACGCGGACGGACGTCAGGGACGAGCTGGCCGCCGCGGCGGCCGCGTCCGTGCTCCACCCCGGCCACCGTCCGACGTTCCGTTCGGTCGAGGCGCACAACCACTTCGCGATGGTGTTCTCGACGGCCGGTGAACACGCCCTGGCCGCACCGCACTTCCGCGCGATCGGCGACAACGCGACGCCGCGCCCGTGGTCGTACCTGGGCGACCAGGAAGCCGTGTTCACGAAGCACCGCAAGCTCGCACTGGCGAAGGGCTGATCCGATGTCCCAGCACACTCCCGCAGCCCCGGCCCCGGCCCCGGCCACCGCCGCCTCCACCGCGGTCGCCCCCACCGGGACGCCCGGCATCCGCCTCACCGAGGTCGACGGCGTCCGGACGCTCCTGGCCGCCGGCAGCGGCGAGATCACCGCCGGGCTGGTCTTCCGCGTGGGCGCCGCCGACGAGACGTACGCCACCTCCGGCATCACCCACCTCGTCGAGCACCTCGCGCTGTTCCGCCACGGTGTGTCCGACCTGCACTACAACGGCGCCACCGCCACCACGTACACGATCTTCCACGCCACCGGCACGGCCGACGAGGTCGTCACGTACCTCAGCGGTGTCTGCGACGCGCTGCGCGACCTGCCGCTGGAGCGGCTGGAGACCGAGCGCGAGATCCTGCGCACGGAAGCGGCGGGCCGCTCCTACGGCCCCAACCACCAGCTCCCGCTGTGGCGTTACGGCGCGCAGGGCTACGGCCTGGTGAGTTACACCGAGCTCGGGGCCTGGCACCTGACCGCCGACGCGGTACGGGAGTGGGCCGCGACCCGCTTCACCCGCGAGAACGCGGTGCTGTGGATCACCAGCGACACCGTGCCGGAGGGGCTGCGGCTCGACCTGCCGCCCGGGCCCCGCCACCCGATGCCGCCCGTCACCTCCGCGCTGCCCGTCACCCCGGCGTACATCAGCGGCGACGACGGCGGTGTGGTCATGGACGGTGTCGTCCGCCGGTCCACCGCGGCCTCGCTGTTCGCCGAGATCCTGGGCCGGGCGCTGCACGCGGACCTGCGCCAGAAGGGCGGCTACTCGTACGCCACCGCCGGGCACTACAGCCCGCGCGACGCGGACTTCGCCACCATCACCGCCTACGCCGACGCGCTCCCGCAGAAGCAGGACGCCGTGGTCGGCGGCTTTGTCGACGTCCTCGCCCGGCTGCGGGCCGGCCGCATCGAGCAGTCGGAGCTGGACGCGGCGCGCAACAAGGTCCTCAAGCAGTTCGACCACCCCGACGTGCACGCCGCGAGCCTGCCCTCGTACGCGCTGAACCTGCTGGTCGACCACGCCAACGCGACCCACGACGAACACCGCGCCGAGCTGGCCGCCGTCACCGTGGACGACCTGGGCAACGTCGCCCGCGAGCTGCACTCCACGGCCCTGCTCCAGGTCCCCGGCCGGGGCGCCGACTGGGCGGGCTTCACCGAGGCGCCGCAGTACTCCGCGGACAGCGACCGGCTCACCGGCACCCGGCACCAGTCGCACGAGGACAAGGGCACGGTGCTGACGGTGGCGGCCGAAGGGGTCGGTTTCAGCAACCCCCACGGGATGATCACCGTCCGGTACGACCAGTGCGCCGCGATGGTCGCGTACCCCGACGGCGGCCGCCGCCTCACCGGCCACGACGGCTTCCAGATCTCCGTGGAGCCCACGCTCTACGCGGACCTCACCCCGGACAGGATCGCCACGATCGACGCGGCTGTCCCCCCGTCGGCGGTGGTACGGGCCCCCGTCCGCGCCCCGGACCGGATCCCCCAGCCGCGACCGGCGTCCGAAGCGGCGGCACGCCGGACCGGGACCGGCGGGTGGCGCCGAATCCCCACGCCGCTCCTGAAGCTGGGTGTGAAGGCGGCCTACGCGGCCACCCTGTTCTTCGGCCTGCGCGCCGTCACGCTGACCTGGACGGTCGAGCCGAGGCCGGGCACCGCGTTCGTCGTCCTCCACTGGCTCCTGCTGGGCGGCTCACTGGCCCTCTCCAAGGTCCTGCGCAAGGCGCTCGCCACCCGGGAGGCCCCCGAGTGATCCTGTGCGTGACAATGGCCGAATGATCACCCCCTATGTCGATCTCAGCCGGGCCGAATGGAGCGCCCTGCGGGACAAGACACCGCTGCCGCTCACCGCCGAGGAGGTCGAGCGGCTGCGGGGGCTCGGGGACGTCATCGACCTCGACGAGGTGCGGGACGTCTACCTGCCGCTCTCCCGGCTGCTGAATCTGTACGTCAAGGCCACGGCGGAGCTGCGCGGCGCGCTCAACACGTTCCTCGGGGACGCGGGCAACGGGCACGGCGCGCAGCGCGGCACGCCGTTTGTCATAGGAGTGGCCGGAAGTGTGGCCGTCGGGAAGTCCACCGTGGCGCGTCTCCTCCAGGCGCTGCTCGCCCGCTGGCCCGAGCACCCCCGCGTCGAGCGCGTGACCACCGACGGGTTCCTGCTGCCGATGAGGGAGCTGGAGGCCCGGGGGCTGATGTCGCGCAAGGGCTTCCCGGAGTCGTACGACCGCCGGGCCCTGACGCGGTTCGTCGCCGACGTGAAGGCGGGGGAGGACGAGGTCACGGCGCCGGTCTACTCGCACCTGATCTACGACATCGTGCCGGGCGAGGTGCTGACCGTACGGCGCCCGGACATCCTGATCGTGGAGGGCATCAACGTCCTCCAGCCGGCGCTGCCCGGCAAGGACGGCAGGACGCGGGTCGGGCTCGCCGACTACTTCGACTTCAGTGTGTACGTGGACGCCCGCGCCGAGGACATCGAGAGCTGGTACCTGAACCGGTTCCGCAAGCTGCGCGAGACCGCGTTCCAGGACCCCTCCTCGTACTTCCGCAAGTACACGCAGGTGTCGGAGGAGGAGTCGCTGGACTACGCGCGCACGATGTGGCGGACCGTCAACCGGCCCAACCTGCTGGAGAACGTGGCGCCGACGCGGGGGCGCGCCACGCTGATCGTGCGCAAGGGCCAGGACCACAAGGTCCAGCGGCTGTCCCTGCGCAAACTCTGACGGCCGCCGGTCCCCGAAGCCTCACGGCCAGGCAACGGCTCAGCCCAGCGCCGACTTCACCACGTCCGCCAGCCGCCCCGCCACCGACCGCGCCTGCTCGATGTCGGCCGCCTCGACCATGACCCGTACCAGCGGTTCCGTACCCGAGGAGCGCAGCAGGACCCGGCCGGTGGAGCCCAGGTCCGCCTCGGCCTCGGCGACGGCGGCCGCCAGGTCCGGGGAGGTGTGCACGCGCGCCTTGTCGACGTCCGGGACGTTCACGAGCACCTGCGGCAGCCGGTGCATGACGCCCGCGAGGTCGGCGAGCGTACGGCCGGTCGCGGAGACGCGGGCCGCCAGCATCAAGCCGGTCAGCGTGCCGTCGCCGGTCGTGGCGTGGTCGAGGACGATGACGTGGCCGGACTGCTCGCCGCCGAGCGCGTAGCCGTGCGCCTTCATCGACTCCAGGACGTACCGGTCGCCGACGGCGGTCTCCACCAGGTGGATGCCCTCCCGCTCCATCGCGATCTTGAAGCCGAGGTTGGACATGACCGTGCCGACCACCGCGTCCCCGCGCAGCGTGCCGGCCTCCCGCATGGCCAGGGCCAGCACGGCGAGGATCTGGTCGCCGTCGACCTCCTCGCCCGCCGCGTCCACGGCGAGGCAGCGGTCGGCGTCGCCGTCGTGCGCGATGCCGAGGTCCGCGCCGTGCTCGACCACGGCGGCCCTGAGCAGGTCCAGGTGCGTGGAGCCGCACCCGTCGTTGATGTTCAGCCCGTCCGGCTCGGCGCCGATGGTGATGACCTCGGCCCCGGCGCGCGCGAAGGCCTCGGGCGAGACCCGGGCGGCCGCGCCGTGCGCCTCGTCGAGGACGACCTTGAGGCCGTCGAGCCGGTTCGGCAGTACGGCGATGAGGTGGGCCACGTACCGGTCGAAGCCTTCGTCGTACGAGCGGATCCGGCCGACGCCGGCACCCGTCGGGCGCTCCCACGGCTCGCCGGTACGGTGCTGCTCGTACAGCGACTCGATACGGTCCTCCAGCTCGTCGGCGAGCTTGTGACCGCCGCGCGCGAAGAACTTGATGCCGTTGTCCGGCATGGCGTTGTGGCTCGCGGAGAGCATCACGCCGAAGTCGGCACCCAGCACGCCGGTGAGATACGCCACCGCCGGGGTGGGCAGCACACCGACCCGCAGGACGTCCACACCGGCGCTCGCGAGACCCGCCACCACGGCGGCCTCCAGGAATTCGCCGGAGGCGCGGGGGTCGCGGCCCACCACCGCCGTGGGACGGTGCCCCTCGAACGCCCCCACCTCGCCGAGCACATGTGCCGCCGCGACCGACAGACCGAGCGCGAGCTCCGCCGTCAGATCGGCGTTGGCGACACCGCGCACGCCGTCCGTGCCGAAGAGTCGTCCCACAGCTCTCCCTCCAAAAAACGCACGGAACCGTCCCGGCTCCGCACGTAAAAGCTCCGAAAACGCCAAAACCCAAAGTACTGAGCGTCTGATGCTGTTATACGCCCGAGTAGTTCAAGAAAACGAACGCCCCGGCGGCACGGAGTGCCGCCGGGGCGTTCGAAGACAGACAGACCAACCAGCGTGATTAGCGCTTGCTGTACTGCGGGGCCTTACGGGCCTTCTTGAGACCGGCCTTCTTGCGCTCGACCGCACGGTCGTCACGCGAAAGGAAACCGGCCTTCTTGAGCGGGGCGCGGTTGTTGTCCTGGTCCGCCTCGTTCAACGCGCGGGCCACGCCGAGGCGCAGGGCGCCGGCCTGACCGGAGACGCCGCCACCCGAGATACGGGCGATGACGTCGTAGCGGTTGTCGAGCTCGAGGATCTTGAAGGGGTCGTTCACTTCCTGCTGGTGCACCTTGTTCGGGAAGTAACCCTCAAGGGTGCGACCGTTGATCTTCCACTTGCCGCTGCCCGGAACGATCCGGACGCGGGCGATGGCGTTCTTGCGACGGCCCAGGCCGGCGGCCGGCTGGGGGTCGCCGAAGCGGGACGCCAGGGACTCGGTGGTGTACTCACCCTCGACGGGGACCTCGGACTCGAAGGTCGTCACGGCTTCGAAGGTCTCCTCACCCTCGGCGCTCTCGACGGGGGCTTCTGCAGTGGACTCGGCCACGATTCTCCTCAGATTTCTTTATGTCTTAGGGGGTGGCCGGTACTACTGCGCGACCTGGGTGATCTCGAACGGGACAGGCTGCTGGGCAGCGTGCGGGTGCTGGTCGCCCGCGTAGATCTTCAGCTTCGAGAGCATCTGACGACCCAGGGTGTTCTTCGGGATCATTCCCTTGATGGCCTTCTCGACGGCCTTCTCGGGGTTCTTGGCGAGGAGTTCGTCATAACGGACGGAACGCAGGCCACCCGGGTAACCGGAGTGGCGGTACGCCATCTTCTGGGTCCGCTTGTTGCCGGACAGGTGCACCTTGTCCGCGTTGATGATGACGACGAAGTCGCCGGTGTCAACGTGGGGGGCGTAGATCGCCTTGTGCTTACCGCGCAGAAGGTTGGCGGCAGTGGTCGCCAGACGGCCCAAGACGATGTCCTGGGCGTCGATGACGTGCCACTGGCGTGTCACATCGCCGGGCTTGGGGCTGTACGTACGCACGGTCGTAGCCTTCGCTTCTTCAGTGAGTGGGAACCTGACAAGGCCACCCGGACGATCACGACAGCCATGGCGGCACAGCGGGGACGCAACCCGTGTACCTGCCTCTGTCCATCGGCCCGGTGGACCGGCGTAAGGGCCCCTCGCGTGAGAACGACCAAGCCAATACGCATAACGAACCAGCAGAATACCCGGGTGCCCCCGTACGGGTCAAAACGAGGGCTGGGGCCCCTCCCGCACGGTGTCCTCAATCGCCGGACGGGCTTGTTCTTCCTACCGCTCCCGCACCACGCGCCGCTCGTCCCAGACCGGCTCCGGCGTCTCCCGGACCACCCCGTCGGAGCCGAACACCAGGTACCGGTCAAACGCGCGAGCGAACCACCGGTCGTGCGTCACCGCCACCACCGTCCCGTCATACACCTCAAGCCCGTCCTGCAACGCCTCCGCCGACTCCAGGTCCAGGTTGTCCGTCGGCTCGTCCAGCAGCAGCGCCGTCGTCCCCCGCAACTCCAGCAGCAGGATCTGGAAGCGCGCCTGCTGCCCGCCCGACAGCTTCTCGAACGGCTGGTCCCCCTGCCGCTCCATCTCGTACCGCCGCAGCACGCTCATCGCCCCGCCCCGGTCCTTCGCGTGCTCGGTCCACAGGATGTCGACCAGCGTCCGCCCCAGCAGCTCCGGATGCGCGTGCGTCTGCGCGAAGTGCCCCGGCACGACCCGCGCGCCCAGCTTCCACTCCCCCGTGTGCCGGACGTCCTGCCCCGCCAGCAGCCGCAGGAAGTGCGACTTCCCCGAGCCGTTCGAGCCGAGGACCGCCACCCGCTCGCCGTAGAAGATCTCCAGCGAGAACGGCTTCATCAACCCGGTCAGCTCCAGGTTCTTGCAGGTCACCGCCCGCACGCCGGTCCGGCCGCCCTTCAGCCGCATGGTGATCTCCTGCTCGCGCGGCGGCTCCGGCGGCGGTCCCGCGTCCTCGAACTTCTTGAAGCGCGTCTGCATCGCCCGGTAGCGCGACGCCATGTCGGGGCTGATCGCCGCCTGCTGCCGCAGCCGGAACACCAGCGCCTTGAGCCGGGCGTGCTCCTCGTCCCAGCGCCGCTTCAGCTCCTCGAAGCGCGCGAAGCGCTCCTTGCGCGCCTGGTGGTACGTACCGAATCCGCCACCGTGCACCCACACGTCCGAGCCCGCCGGGCTCGGCTCGACACTGACGATCTTCTCGGCGGCCCTGGCCAGCAGCTCCCGGTCGTGGGAGACGAAGAGGACCGTCTTACGGGTCTCCTTGAGCTTCTCCTCCAGCCAGCGCTTGCCGGGGACGTCCAGATAGTTGTCCGGCTCGTCCAGGAGCAGCACCTCGTCGGGCCCGCGCAGCAGCGCCTCCAGCACCAGCCGCTTCTGCTCACCGCCGGACAGCGTGGTCAGCCCGCGGAACTGGGCTTTGTCGTACGGGACACCCAGCGCCGCCATCGTGCACATGTCCCAGACCGTCTCGGCCTCGTACCCCCGCGCCTCCGCCCAGTCGCTCAGCGCCTGCGCGTACCGCATCTGCGCGGCCTCGTCGTCGACGGTCATGATCAGGTGCTCGGCCTCGTCCACCGCGCGCGCCGCCTCACGGATGCGCGGCTGGGCGACGGAGACCAGCAGGTCACGTACCGTGCGGTCGTCGCGCACCGAGCCGACGAACTGCGACATGACGCCGAGCCCGCCGCTGACCGTGACCGTCCCGCCGTGCGGTTGCAGCTCCCCCGCGATCAGCCGCAGCAGCGTGGTCTTGCCGGCGCCGTTGGCCCCGACGAGGGCGACGACGGCGCCCTCCCCCACGCGGAACGAAGCGTCGCCGAGCAGCACCCGTCCGTCGGGGAGGTAGTACTCCAGGTGCCCTGCCTCAAGATGTCCCATGGTCCGCATTGTCGGGCCCCCGGCGGCCCAGGCCCAATCGTTTTCTGCCGCACGCCGGTACGAGGGGGCCCCGCTCGGCCTTAAACTCCCGGCATGAGCTTTGGGCAAGGGGGACCCTCCTGGGGCAGCCCCGGTTCACCGACACCAGGACACGATCCTTACGGATCGCAGGATCCTTACGGATCACAGAGCCCGCACGGATCCCAGAACCCTCACGACCCGTACGGCACACCCGACCCGTACGCCGCACCCGACCCGTACGGCACCCAGACACCCGACTGGGCGGCGCTCGCCGACGCCTCCGCCGGCCGTGCCCGCCGTAAGCGATGGCTGCTGCTGGGCGGCGGCGGTCTCGCGACGGCCGCCGTCGTCGCGGTCGTGGCCTCCGTCATCGTGTCCATGAACAGCGGTGACGGCGGTACGAGCACGGCCGGGAAGGCGTCCAAGGACGTGCCGCCCGCCGCCGCGACTCCGAGCGAGGCGACCGATCCCGAGCCGTCCTTCCCCTCGGCGTCCCCGCTGCCGCCGCCGGACCCGAAGGACTTCGTCTCCAGCGCCGACAAGGACACCGCGCCGCTGTCGGCGGACACGCTGTTCCCCGGCGCGAAGCTGACGATGGAGGGCCGCGAGTACAAGAAGGGCGCGACCACCCGTACGACCAACTGCGCGGCCTCCGCGCAGGGCTCCCTCGGCTCGATCCTCGCCTCCAACAGCTGTGACGAGGTGATCCGCGCCACGTACAGCAAGGGCGGGGTCGCCGTCACGATCGGTGTCGCGGTCTTCGGGAAGGAGTCCCAGGCACTCAAGGCGAAGGCCGAGGCCAGGGACGGCATCGCCTCCCTGTCCGGGGGCGGGGTCCCGACCTTCTGCCGGGACGGCGTGATCTGCCGCAAGACGACCAACTCGTTCGGCCGGTACGTGTACTTCACGGTCGGCGGCTTCACCTCGGGCAAGGACGTCACCAAGTCCGACAAGGACGTCTTCACCACCGGCGACGACATCTCGGAGTTCACCTTCCGCCAGATCTACCAGCGCGGGCGCCTCCAGGCCTCCGCGGCGGCGGTACAGCCCGACGCGTAAGGCTCGCAGGCTCGCGGCCGGGCCCCGCTGTCACACTGGGGGCCCAAGGTCGAACAGCCGGAGGCGTGGCGCATGGCGGTCAGAGTCACAGTGGTGGTCCCGACGTACAACTCGGGGCCGCTCATCAAACCGCTGGTCGAGTCGATGCTCCGGCAGACGATGCCCCCCGGGGAATTCGAGGTGCTCTTCGTCGACGACGGCTCGACGGACAACACCCCCGCCCAGCTCGCCGCCCTCGTCGCGGAGCACCCGAACTTCCGCTTCACCGAGATCCCCAATTCCGGCTGGCCCGGCAAGCCCCGCAACGTCGCGATCGAGCTGGCGCGCGGTGAGTACGTGCAGTTCATCGACCACGACGACCTGCTCGGCGACGAGGCGCTCCGGCGGATGTACGACCTCGGCCACGCCAACCGCTCCGACATCGTCATCGGCAAGGTCGTCAGCAACTTCCGGCTGCGCGGCATCCCGCACGCCCTGATGAGCAGGACGCGGGAGTCGTGCACCTTCGAGACGGCCCCCCTGCACGACAGCCTGACGGTCCACAAGATGTACCGGACGGCCTTCCTGCGGGAGCAGGAGATCCGGTTCCCCGTCGGGCACTTCGTCGGCGAGGACCTGCTGTTCATGGTGCCCGCCGTGTTCCGCGCGGCGTCCGTCTCCGTCGTCGGCGACTACCCCTGCTACTACTACCTGGAGCGGGAGGACGGCGGCCACACCACGCCCGATCACCTCGATCCGGTCAGCTACAGCGCCAACCTCCGCCAGATCTTCGACGCGCTGCGCGCCGAGACCGGGCCGGGCCCGATGCGCGACAAGTGGCTGCGCCGCTTCTGGCGCGCGGACATGGTCAAGTACCTGAGCGAGCCGATCTTCCCCACGTACGGGCCGGAGCAGCGCGGCGCGCTCTTCCGGGCGCTGCGCGAGGTGGCGGAGGAGTACCTGACCGAGGAGGTGTACGAGGGGCTGGCCGGCCTGGAGCGGGCCCGCGCCGACCTCGTACGCACCGACCGGCCGGACGCCCTGCTGGAGCTGACCGGGCGGGCGGCGGGGCTGGACGCGGACGTCCGGCTGACGTCGGCGGAGTGGCGGCGGGGGCGGCTGCTGACGCGGTTCGAGGCGCGGTTCGCAACGGATGGCGAGGGGACGCCCCTGACCCTCCTGCGCCGGGGCGACCGCTACTTCCTCGACCCCTCCCTCACGGACGGCCTGGTCGGGCCCGTCGACCTCACGGACGACCTGAAGCTCTTCCGCGCGGACGTGAGCCTGCGCCACCGGGACACCTCGGTGGTGTGGCTGCTGCCGCGCGAGATCTCCGTGTCCTTCGAGGAGGAGCCGGTACGGGACACCCGGGCCGGCCACCAGGACGGTGACGTCCTCGTCCGCCCCGTCGTGCGCGGCACGGTCGCCGTCGACCCGGCGCGCGCGGCGGGCGGCGGGCCGCTGGACGAAGGCGCCTGGGAGGTGCACGTACGGCTCATGGGCCCGGGCCTGAACCGCTTCGGGCGCCCCGAGGCAGGGCCGGACCTCGTCCTGCCCGCCCCCGCCGTCCTGGAAGGCCTGGGCGGCCTGGAGGTCGCCGGCTCCCTGGAGGACGGGCTGACCCTGACCGTACGGACGACGGACACGCCCCCCGGCCCCCGCCCGCCGAAGGTCACCGTGGTGGTGCCCACCGAGGGCGCGGAGCCCGCCGCCGTACAGGACACGCTCGACTCCCTCACCGCGCAGACGCTGCCGGCGGCGGAGTTCGAGGTCCTCCAGGTGCCCCGGGCCGCGCGGCCCGACGGCCCCGGCGAGCACGGCACCGGGGAGTACCTGCTGTACATGGGGGCCGGTGACCGCCTGGCCGCCGACGCCCTGGAGCGGCTGTACGGGTACGGCGTCGAGCACGACGCGGACATCGTCGTCGGCCGGATGGCGGGGAAGGACCGGGCCGTCCCCCGTGAGCTGTTCGTACGGGACCGGCCGCGCGCCACGTTCGCGAAGGACCCGCTGGCGGACAGCCTGACCGCCAACAAGCTCTTCCACCGCGCGTTCCTCGCCGAGCACGGCCTCCGCTTCCCGGCGGCCGGCCTCCCCCTGGGCGAGCAGGCGTTCACGGCGGAGGCGTCCCTGCGCGCGGGCCGCACCGCCGTCCTCGGCGGCGAGGTCTGCTACCACTACGGGCCCAAGCCCGAGACCCCCGCCGTCCCGCACGCCGACGTCTACCGGGCGCTGCGCGCCCTCGTGGGCACCGTGGAGGGCCTCACCGAGCCGGGCGGCACCCGGGACCGTCTGCACCGGCGCTGGCTGCGTGTGGAGCTGCTGGACCAGCTGACCGGCAAGCGTTTCCTGGAGAGGGACGAGGACGACCGGCGCGCGCTCTTCGACGCGATCCGGGACGTCTTCCTGGACGGCGGCATCTCGGACACGGCGATCGCGGCCCTGACCGCCCCGCGCCGGGTCGCCGTCGGCCTGGTCACCGACAACCGCCTCGACGACCTGGTGGCGCTGGCCCGCTGGGAGACGTCCGTGGCGTGCCGGGCCCGGCTGGACGCGGTGTCCTGGCAGGACGACGGCACGCTCCGTACGGCCTTCACGGCGGAACTGCTCGCCACGGAGGGCCCGTTGGGGGCCACCTCCCCCGCCGAGGGACCGGCGGCGCTGGTCCCCTCGGGCCTGTCCGACGACCTGGTCGCCCGCTTCGCCCGCGAACCGCTCACCGGCGGCGCGGCGCCCGACGCGGCGTCCGCGGTCCTCGTGCTGCGGGAGCGCGCGGGCGGCGCCGAGTACCGGCTCACGACGGACACCACGGTCCACCCCACCGACGGCACGCTCACCGTCGGGGGAAGCGCCTCCCTCGACCCGGCGACCGCCGCGGGCGGCGCCCCGCTCCGGGACGGCGCCTGGGACCTGTACGTACGCCTGACCGCGCTCGGCTGGACGAAGACCGCCAAGCTCGGCTCGTACCGCGCCCCCGAGGTCGCCGAGGAGCTGACCCCCGTCCCCCATCCGGCCACCCCGGACCGGCTCGT
Organism: Streptomyces sp. NPDC087420; assembly: GCF_044744165.1. NCBI lineage: Bacteria > Bacillati > Actinomycetota > Actinomycetes > Kitasatosporales > Streptomycetaceae > Streptomyces > Streptomyces sp. NPDC087420. The sequence goes on along the minus strand of NZ_JBIUXU010000008.1, from coordinate 238,067 downwards.
CACGCCGTACTGGACCAATCCCCACCGGGACCTGGCCCTGCGCGTGGCCGCGCCCCCGGCCCCGAAGGTCCCGGCCCCCGCGCCGGGCCTCCTGAACCGCCTCGGCCGCCGCCTGCGCCGGGGCTGACACGACACGCGGCTGACACCACAGGCGGCTGACACGGCAGGCGGCTGACACGGCAGGCGGCTGACACGGCAAAGGGGCGGGGCCCACAGGCCCCGCCCCTTTGCGACCGGCGCAGTCTCCCCCTCAGCAGCAGCTGTCGGGCGGCGCGCCGGGCAGCGTGCGCTTGTTGCGGGCCTCGCGGCTGCGGGCCGCCAGCAACTCGTCGGCCGGGTAGCCGACTTCCTCCAGCGTGAGCCCGTGCGGCCGTACGACATGGACCGCCGAGTCCCGTACCCCGGCGGCCAGGACCTTCGCCGGCCACTCCGGCGGCCGGTGCCCGTCGCCCACGAACAGCAGCGCGCCCACCAGGGAGCGCACCATGTTGTGGCAGAAGGCGTCGGCCCGCACGGTGGCCGTGACGATCCCGTCGCCGCCCCGCACCCACTCCAGCCTCTGGAGCGTACGGATCGTCGTCGCGCCCTCGCGCCGCTTGCAGTACGCGGCGAAGTCGTGCTCCCCGAGCAGCCCGGCCGACGCCTCGTTCATCGCGTCGACGTCCAACGGCCAGTCGTGCCACAGCACATGACCGCGCAGCAGCGGATCGACCCCGCCGACGTGGTCGCCCACGCGGTAGGCGTACCGCCGGTAGACCGCCGCGAAGCGCGCGTTGAACCCCGCCGGCGCCTCCTCGGCCTTCCACACCCGGATGTCGTGCGGCAGGCGCCCCGCGAGCCGCCGCAGCAGCTTGTCCGCGTGCTCGGCCCACACGTCCTCGGGCAGGTCGACGTGCGCCACCTGCCCGCGCGCGTGCACCCCGGCGTCCGTGCGCCCGGCGACGGTCAGGTCGTACGTACGCGAGGAGCGGGTCACGGTCCGCAGCGCGTCCTCGATCTCGCCCTGGACGGTCCGCCGGGTGGCCTGCCTGGCCCACCCGGAGAAGTCCTTGCCGTCGTACGAGAGGTCCAGCCGTACCCGTACGGACCCGGCCTCCAGGTCACCGCTCACGCGAAGTTCCTCCCAAGCCCCTCAGTCCCTCAGCCCCTCATGCGGAACGGGCCCGCTCCCGTGGGGAGCGGACCCGTCCGTCAGCCATCGGCCTGTGCTGTGTGCTCAGGCGTCCTTGGACTCGTCGGCCGCCTCGGCGGGCTTCGCGTCCTCGACCGGCTTGGCGTCCTCGACGGCCTCGTCGGACGCGTCCTTCTTCAGGGCGTCTTCCTTGACCGCGCGCTTGGTCGCCGCCTCGGCCTCACCGGTGGCGGCCTGCGCCACGGTCAGGGCCTCGACCAGCTCGATGACCGCCATCGGTGCGTTGTCGCCACGACGGTTGCCGATCTTGGTGATACGCGTGTAACCACCGGGGCGGTTCTCGTACCTCGGAGCGATCTCGGTGAAGAGCGTGTGCACGACGCTCTTGTCCGTGATCGACTGAAGCACCAGGCGACGGTTGTGGATGTCGCCCTTCTTCGCCTTGGTGATGAAACGCTCCGCGATCGGGCGGACACGACGGGCCTTGGCCTCGGTCGTGGTGATCTTGCCGTGCTCGAAGAGCGACTTCGCGAGGTTCGCGAGAAGCAGCTTCTCGTGCGCGGCACTGCCGCCCAGACGGGCACCCTTGGCGGGCTTCGGCATGGTGTTACTCCTTCATATCTGCACCGGCCGTATCAGGTACCGGTGTCAGTTCCCCCAGGGCGGCCGCCCTGCGGAAGATTGTTTCCAGCCCGTCCGGCGATTGAGGACAAAGCCTCACCCCCGGGGCCCCGGGCTCAGTACTGCTCGGTCTCCACGAACCCGGCGTCCGCGTCGTCGTCCGCCCCAAAGGCATCCGCGGCAGCGGTCGGGTCGAATCCGGGCGGGCTGTCCTTGAGCGCCAGGCCCATGCCGGCCAGCTTCGCCTTGACCTCGTCGATCGACTTCGCACCGAAGTTGCGGATGTCGAGCAGGTCCGCCTCGGACCGCGCCACGAGCTCACCCACGGAGTGGATGCCCTCGCGCTTGAGGCAGTTGTACGACCGAACGGTGAGCTCCAGCTCCTCGATCGGCAGCGCCAGATCCGCGGCCAGCGCCGCGTCCGTCGGCGACGGGCCCATGTCGATGCCCTCGGCGTCGATGTTGAGCTCGCGCGCCAGACCGAACAGCTCGACCAGCGTCTTACCGGCGGACGCCATGGCGTCACGCGGCCGCATGGCCTGCTTGGTCTCGACGTCGACGATCAGCTTGTCGAAGTCGGTGCGCTGCTCGACACGGGTCGCCTCGACCTTGTACGTGACCTTGAGCACCGGCGAGTAGATGGAGTCGACCGGAATACGGCCGATCTCCTGGCCCACCTGCTTGTTCTGGACGGCGGAGACGTAGCCGCGACCGCGCTCGACGGTCAGCTCCATCTCCAGCTTGCCCTTGCCGTTCAGCGTCGCCAGGACGAGGTCCGGGTTGTGGACCTCGACACCGGCCGGCGGGGCGATGTCGGCGGCGGTGACCAGGCCGGGGCCCTGCTTGCGCAGGTACATCACGACGGGCTCGTCGTGCTCCGAGGAGACGACGAGCTGCTTGATGTTGAGGATCTGGTCGGTCACGTCCTCCTTGACGCCCGGCACGGTGGTGAACTCGTGCAGGACCCCGTCGACCCGGATGCTGGTGACAGCGGCACCGGGGATCGAGGAGAGCAGCGTACGGCGGAGGGAGTTTCCGAGGGTGTAACCGAAACCGGGCTCCAGCGGCTCGATCACGAACCGGGAGCGGTATTCGTCGACGACCTCTTCGGTCAGCGACGGGCGCTGGGCGATAAGCATTCTGTTGACCTTCCAGTCTTGGCACCCACTATTTGATGCCAACGGAACAAGCGTACGGGCGGCACGGCGCGAATGCGCAGTACCGCCCGCGAGTCATGCGCCACACCCCCTCAGAGGGGGCACGGAGTCAGACGCGGCGACGCTTCGGCGGGCGGCAGCCGTTGTGCGGGGTGGGGGTGACGTCCTGGATCGAACCCACCTCCAGGCCGGTGGCCTGGAGCGAGCGGATCGCGGTCTCACGGCCGGAGCCGGGACCCTTCACGAAGACGTCGACCTTGCGCATGCCGTGCTCCTGCGCGCGACGGGCGGCCGACTCGGCGGCCATCTGCGCGGCGAAGGGCGTGGACTTGCGCGAGCCCTTGAAGCCGACGTGACCGGCGGAGGCCCAGGAGATCACATTGCCCGAAGGGTCCGTGATCGAGACGATCGTGTTGTTGAACGTGCTCTTGATGTGGGCGTGCCCATGAGCGACGTTCTTCTTTTCCTTGCGGCGCACCTTCTTGGCTGCGCCCTGACGGCCCTTAGGAGGCATGTATTTACTCCTGCGTGGAGGTGATCGGTCCTACAGCGAAGACCGCTGGTGAGCGTCCGCTGAGGACTACTTCTTGCCCGGCTTCTTCTTGCCGGCGATGGCGCGACGCGGACCCTTGCGGGTACGAGCGTTCGTGCTGGTGCGTTGTCCGTGCACCGGCAGGCCACGACGGTGACGCAGACCCTGGTAGCAGCCGATCTCGACCTTGCGGCGGATGTCGGCGGCGATCTCGCGACGAAGGTCACCCTCGGTCTTGAGGTTGGCGTCCACGTATTCGCGGATCTTGACGAGGTCTTCCTCGGCAAGGTCGCGGACGCGGATGTCAGGGTTGACACCTGCGGCGGCGAGGGTCTCCTTGGACCGGGTGCGCCCGATGCCGAAGACGTAGGTGAGGGCGACCTCGACGCGCTTTTCGCGCGGGAGGTCAACGCCTGCGAGGCGTGCCATTCATGGCTCCTGATGATTCGGAGGTCTTCCGCAGTCTCTGTCCCGGCTGCCGTACGCGTACGTACGGTCCGGGTCCCCGGCCTCCGCCGGAGGTGTCGGTCCTCTTTACGAGGAGCCGGACACTGCGTAATTACGAGTTGCTCGCGTCACGCGAAGTACTGCGAGAGGCAGGCGGTCGTGCGTCAGCCCTGGCGCTGCTTGTGGCGCAGGTTGTCGCAGATGACCATGACCCGGCCGTGACGGCGGATCACCTTGCACTTGTCGCAGATCTTCTTGACGCTCGGCTTGACCTTCATGGAATTGAGGTTCTCCGGGTCAGTGCGGACGCCCCCTGGACAGGGACGACTGCAAGATCTACTTGTATCGGTAGACGATCCGGCCACGCGTCAGGTCGTACGGAGACAGCTCCACCACAACCCGGTCATCGGGCAGAATTCGGATGTAGTGCATCCGCATCTTGCCGCTGATGTGCGCGAGGACCTTGTGACCGTTCTGGAGCTCCACCCTGAACATCGCATTCGGGAGGGACTCGATCACGGTGCCCTCAATTTCGATGGCACCTTGCTTCTTGGCCACGCTTCGCCCTTCGAATCGGCTACCTTGATCGTCTCCGGCGGCCGTATGCGGACACACGGGTACACCAGAGCCGACGCGTCAGTCTACGGCAGCCCACTCGAAAAGACGAATCCGTGCAGTCTGCCCATGCCCCGAGATCCTTAAGCGGCACAAGGCCTCACAGCGCCCGTGCCCGGCTCCGCGCCAGGGGTCCCCGGCTCTACGCCAGAGGATCCGGCGCCGCTGTCACACCCAGCTCCGCGAGCTTCGCCCTGCCGCCGTCCGGGGACGTCAGGACCAGCGGGCCGGCCTCCGTGAGGGCGATCGAGTGCTCCCAGTGCGAGGACCAGGTGCCGTCCGTCGTGATGACCGTCCACTCGTCCGCCAGCACCTCCGTGTGGGGCGTACCGAGCGAGACCATGGGCTCGATGGCCAGGCAGAAGCCGGGGACCAGCTTGGGGCCCTTGCCGCGCTTGCGGGAGACGTAGTTCAGCAGGTGCGGGTCCATGTGCATCTCCGTACCGATGCCGTGGCCGCCGTAGTCCTCGACGATGCCGTACTTCCCGCCGCCCGGCTTGGGCTGCCTGCGGATGTACGTCTCGATCGCCCGGGACACGTCCACCAGGCGGTTGCCGGCCTTCATCGCCGCGATGCCGGCCCACATCGACTCCTCGGTCACCCGGGACAGCTCGATCAGCTCCGGAGCGTGACCGGTGCCCACGAACGCCGTGAAGGCCGCGTCGCCGTGCCAGCCGTCCACGATCGCGCCGGCGTCGACGGAGATGATGTCCCCGTCCTTGAGGACGGTCTTCTCGTCGGGGATGCCATGGACGACGACCTCGTTGACCGACGTGCAGATCGTCGCGGGGAACCCGCCGTACCCGAGGAAGTTCGGCTTCGCGCCGTGCGCGGCCAGCACCTTGCGGGCGACCATGTCGAGGTCCTTGGTGGTGGCGCCCGGCACCGCGGCCTCCGCCGTGGCCGCGTGGATGGCGGCGACGACCAGCCCCGCCTCGCGCATCTTCGCGATCTGCTCGGGAGTCTTGATCTCCACCATGGCTCTGCTGCCTTCCACCTGACTCGTACGACCGGAACTCAACAGTAAAGCCGTGGCGTCCCTGGGGATGCCACGGCCTTACCCACGTGAATCGTGCTGCGACTCAGGCCTGCGAGGCCCGGTCCCGCTGGAGCGCCTCCATCGCGCGCTCGGTCACCTCGGTGACCTTGCCGAGCGCGGAGATCGTCACGACCAGGCCCTGGGCCTGGTAGTGCTCGATGATCGGCTCGGTCTGCGTGTGGTAGACCTCCAGCCGTCTGCGCACCGTCTCCTCGGAGTCGTCGTCGCGCTGGTACAGCTCGCCCCCGCAGATGTCGCAGACACCCTCCTTCTTAGGAGGCTGGTTCGCGACGTGGAAGACGTGGGCGCTGTCGTTGCGGCAGATGCGCCGCCCCGCGATGCGCCGTACGACCTCGTCCTCGGGGATCTCCAGGTCCAGCACCGCGTCCAGCTTCACGCCGTCCGCCGCCAGGGCCTTGTCCAGTGCTTCCGCCTGCGACACGTTGCGCGGAAAGCCGTCGAGCAGGAAGCCCTTCTCGGCGTCCGGCCGGCCCATCCGGTCTCGTGCCATCGCGATCGTGACCTCGTCGGGTACCAGGTTTCCCGCGTCCATGTAGGACTTCGCCTGTTTGCCGAGCTCTGTGCCCTGGCTGATGTTGGCGCGGAAAAGGTCGCCCGTGGAAATGTGTGGGATCGACAGGTTCTTGGCGAGGAACGCAGCCTGCGTACCCTTGCCGGCACCGGGCGGCCCGACGAGGACGATTCGCATCAGCGGAGGAACCCTTCGTAATTGCGCTGCTGAAGCTGGCTCTCGATCTGCTTCACGGTTTCCAGACCCACACCCACGATGATCAGGATGCTTGTCCCGCCGAACGGGAAGTTCTGGTTCGCACCGCCGAAGCCTGCCAACGCCATCGTCGGGACAAGAGCAATCAGACCCAGGTACAGCGAGCCCGGCCAAGTGATCCTGTTGAGCACGTAGCTCAGGTACTCAGCGGTAGGGCGACCAGCCCGGATACCCGGGATGAAGCCACCATACTTCTTCATGTTGTCCGCTACTTCTTCGGGGTTGAAGGAAATCGCCACGTAGAAGAACGCGAAGAACACGATGAGCAAGAAGTAGGTCGCGATGTAGTACGGATGGTCACCCTTGACGAAGTGCGCCTCGATCCAGGTCTTCCAGCCCGACTGCGAGCTGGAGAACTGGGCGATCAGAGCGGGGATGTAGAGCAGCGACGAGGCGAAGATGACGGGGATCACACCCGCCTGGTTCACCTTGAGCGGGATGTACGTCGACGTACCGCCGTACGACCTCCGGCCGATCATGCGCTTCGCGTACTGGACGGGGATCCGGCGCTGCGCCTGCTCGACGAAGACGACCAGGCCCACCATGACGAAGCCGATCAGGATGACCGTACCGAACTCGATCCAGCCCTTGGCGAGCGTGCCGCTCTGCTTGATGGCCCAGAGGGCGCCCGGGAAGCCGGCCGCGATCGAGATGAACATCAGGATGGACATGCCGTTGCCGATGCCCTTGTCGGTGATGAGCTCACCGAGCCACATGACGGCCGCGGTGCCCGCGGTCATCGTGATCACCATCGTGACGGTGACGAAGATCGACTGGTCGGGGACGATCTGCCCGGCCACCGGGCAGCCGCTGAAGAGCGCGCCGCTTCGGGCCGTGGCCACCAGGCCGGTGCCCTGGAGCACGGCGAGAGCGACGGTCAGGTACCGGGTGTACTGCGTGATCTTCGACTGGCCGGACGAGCCTTCCTTCTTGAGGGCTTCCAGCCGTGGGATGACCACGGTCAGCAGCTGAAGGATGATGCTCGCCGTGATGTACGGCATGATGCCGAGCGCGAAGATCGTGATCTGCAACAACGCGCCGCCGCTGAACATGTTCACGAGCCCGAAGAGGCTGTTGTTGCCCTTTTGAGCCGCGTCGATACATGTCTGGACATTCTCGTAGCTGACCCCGGGGACGGGGATGTGCGCCCCGAGCCGGTACAGCACGATGATGGCGAGTGTGAAGAGCAGCTTCTTGCGCAGGTCGGGCGTCTTGAACGCCCGGGCGAACGCGGTGAGCACGGTGCCTCCTGCGACCCCCGCGCTACTGCGTCAGAGGTGACGGTATTGAGGATCGACGGATAAGGGACGAGCGGGTCCTGCGGGTCAACGAGCGGCCACCGCGTGAAGTGCCCGTGAGGACACATCCCGCGGTGGTGGACCGGAAGCGGGCTCCCGGCTTCAATACAGCAATAATGCACGCCACCTTACCGGCGACTGTGCCTCCCATGGAACGACCAACCGGGGATGCCCCTTTTGAGAGGCACCCCCGGTTGGGTGTTCAGGTCATCGGGTCGTCTCAGACGAGCTCGGTGACGGAGCCGCCCGCGGCGGCGATCTTCTCCTTGGCGGAGCCGGAAACGGCGTTCACCGAAACCGTCAGCGCCACGGAGATCTCGCCCTGGCCCAGGACCTTGACGAGACTGTTCTTGCGCACCGCACCCTTGGTGACCAGATCGGCCACCGTGACCTCGCCGCCCTCGGGGTAGAGGTCGGAGAGCTTGTCCAGGTTCACCACCTGGTACTCGGTGCGGAACGGGTTCTTGAAGCCCTTGAGCTTCGGCAGACGCATGTGGAGGGGCATCTGCCCGCCCTCGAAGCGTGCCGGAACCTGATAACGGGCCTTGGTGCCCTTGGTTCCACGACCAGCGGTCTTACCCTTGGACGCCTCACCACGACCCACACGGGTCTTGGCGGTCTTGGCGCCCGGGGCAGGACGGAGGTCGTGGGCCTTCAGCGGCTTGTCTGCAGCCATGTCAGTCGACCTCCTCAACCGTCACGAGGTGGCGGACGGTGTGCACCATGCCGCGGAACTCGGGGCGGTCCTCCTTGACAACCGTGTCGTTCACTCGCTTGAGGCCGAGCGAACGCAGGGTGTCGCGGTGGTTCTGCTTGCTTCCGATGAACGACCGGGTCTGCGTGATCTGGAGACGGGCCATTACGCACCCGCTCCCGCAGCACGCGCACGCAGCATGGCGGCGGGGGCGACGTCCTCGAGGGGCAGACCGCGGCGGGCCGCGATCTCCTCGGGACGCTGCAGGCCCTTGAGGGCCGCCACGGTCGCGTGCACGATGTTGATCGCGTTGTCCGAGCCGAGCGACTTCGACAGGATGTCGTGGACGCCCGCGCATTCGAGCACCGCGCGCACCGGGCCACCGGCGATCACGCCGGTACCGGGGGAAGCAGGCTTGAGCAGGACAACGCCCGCCGCCTTCTCGCCCTGGATCGGGTGCGGGATGGTGCCCTGGATACGGGGAACCTTGAAGAAGGCCTTCTTGGCCTCTTCGACGCCCTTGGCGATGGCGGCCGGAACTTCCTTGGCCTTGCCGTAACCGACGCCGACGGTACCGTCACCATCGCCCACCACGACCAGCGCGGTGAAGCTGAAGCGACGACCACCCTTCACAACCTTGGCAACGCGGTTGATCGCGACAACGCGCTCAACGTACGCGGTCTTCTCGGCCGGCGAACCGTCGCGACCCTTCCGGTCCCGCCGCTCGCCGCCACCGGCACCGCTTCCGCGGCGCTGGGGTCCAGCCATTGGATCTACCTCTCTCTGTTACGTCCGCTAGCTCCGGAACCGGGGCTCAGAACTTCAGCCCGGCTTCGCGGGCGGCGTCAGCCAGAGCGGCAATCCGCCCGGCGTACTGGTTGCCACCACGGTCGAACACGACGGCCTCGATACCGGCGGCCTTCGCACGCTCGGCGACCAGGGCCCCGACCTGCTTGGCCTGGGCGCTCTTGTCGCCCTCGGTCCCGCGGATCGAAGTGTCCAGAGTCGACGCCGAAGCGAGCGTGTGGCCCGCGATGTCGTCGACGACCTGAGCCACCATGTGGCGGTTGGAACGCGTCACAACGAGGCGGGGGCGCTCCTGCGTGCCCGAGACCTTCTTGCGGACGCGAATGTGACGGCGCTTGATGGCAGCGGCCTTGTAGGCCTTGCCCTTGGCGATCTTCACACCGAATGCCATGGCTACTTACCAGCCTTTCCGACCTTGCGGCGGATGACCTCGCCCGCGTACCGGACACCCTTGGCCTTGTAGGGGTCGGGCTTCCGCAGCTTGCGGATTGTGGCGGCGACCTCGCCGACCCTCTGCTTGTCGATGCCCTCGACGGAGAACTTCGTCGGTGTCTCCACCTTGAAGGTGATTCCCTCGGGGGCCTCGATGAGGATCGGGTGGCTGTAGCCCAGGGCGAACTCCAGGTTGGAGCCCTTCGCCTGGACTCGGTAACCGACACCGCTGATCTCGAGCGCCTTGACGTAACCCTGGGTCACGCCGGTGATCATGTTCGCCACCAGCGTGCGGGACAGGCCGTGGAAGGCCTTGTTCTGACGCTCGTCGTTGGGGCGCAGCACCTGAAGGGTGCCGTCCTCGCCCTTGGTGACCTCGATCGGCGCGACGACGGTGTGCGAGAGGGTGCCCTTGGGGCCCTTCACGCTGACCGTGCGGCCATCGATGGTGACGTCCACACCGGCGGGAACCTGGATGGGGAGCTTGCCGATTCGCGACATGAGCTTTCCTCTCCGTTCCCGACTACCAGACGTAGGCGAGGACTTCCCCACCTACGCCCTTCTTGCTCGCCTGCTGGCCGGTCAGGAGGCCGTGGGACGTGGAGATGATCGCCACGCCCAGGCCGCCGAGAACCTTCGGCAGACTGGTGGACTTCGCGTACACACGCAGACCCGGCTTGGAGATGCGCTTGATGCCGGCGATCGAACGCTCGCGGTTCGGGCCGAACTTCAGCTCCAGGACGAGGTTCTTGCCGACTTCGGCGTCCTCGACCTTCCAGCCGGTGATGAAGCCCTCCTGCTGGAGGATCTCCGCGATGTGCGACTTGATCTTGCTGTGCGGCATCACGACATCGTCGTGGTACGCCGAGTTCGCGTTACGCAGACGCGTGAGCATGTCTGCGATGGGATCAGTCATGGTCATGTATTGGCCTTCGGCCTCTCTCGCCGGGGTTTCCTGTATGCGCCATCCCTCTCCCCGATCAGAGCCGGGACGGGTGCGGTGCGGGGACCTACGGCGTAGTAAGTCGTTATGGACGGCGGGCGCCCAACCCCACAAGCCTACGGCATTTGGGGGAGGGCTCCCGCCAACCAGGTACTTACCGAGAGTTCCAGGTCGATCCTCTGACGAGGATTACCAGGAGCTCTTGGTGACGCCCGGCAGCTCGCCGCGGTGGGCCATCTCACGAAGGCACACACGGCACAGGCCGAACTTGCGGTAGACGGAGTGGGGCCGGCCGCAGCGCTGGCAGCGGGTGTAACCGCGCACCGCGAACTTGGGCTTGCGGGCGGCCTTTTCGATCAAAGCCTTCTTCGCCACGGTCAGTTCTCCTTGAACGGGAAGCCGAGGTGACGAAGGAGGGCACGACCCTCGTCGTCGTTGGTCGCCGTGGTCACCACGGTGATGTCCATGCCCCGGACCCGGTCGATCTTGTCCTGGTCGATCTCGTGGAACATGACCTGCTCCGTGAGACCGAAGGTGTAGTTGCCACGGCCGTCGAACTGCTTCGGCGACAGACCGCGGAAGTCACGGATACGCGGCAGCGCGAGCGACAGCGTACGGTCCAGGAACTCCCACATGCGGTCACCGCGGAGGGTGACGTGGCAGCCGATCGGCTGGCCCTCGCGCAGCTTGAACTGCGCGATGGACTTCCGGGCCTTGGTGACGGCCGGCTTCTGGCCCGTGATCGTGGTGAGGTCGCGGATGGCGCCCTCGATCAGCTTGGAGTCGCGGGCGGCGTCGCCCACACCCATGTTGACCACGATCTTGACGAGACCGGGGATCTGCATGACGTTCTCGTACGAGAACTCCTCACGCAGCTTGCCCGTGATCTCCTCGCGGTAGCGCAGCTTCAGACGGGGTGCAGTGGTGGTCGTCATCAGATGTCCTCACCGGTCCGCTTGGCAACGCGGATCTTCTTGCCCTCGTCGTCAAAGCGGTAGCCGACGCGGGTGACGACCTTCTTGCCGTCCTTCTCCACGACCAGCTGAACGTTGCTGACATGGACGGGGGCTTCGGTGGTCACGATGCCGCCGGTCTGCGAACCGCGAGCCGTCTGACCGGCCTTGGTGTGCTTCTTGACCCGGTTGACACCCTCGACGAGAACACGGTTCTGCGTGGGGATGGCCAGAATGACCTTCCCCTGCTTGCCCTTGTCCTTACCGGTGATGACCTGAACCAGGTCGCCCTTCTTGATCTTCATGCTTACAGCACCTCCGGCGCGAGCGAGATGATCTTCATGAACTTCTTCTCGCGCAGCTCACGGCCCACCGGGCCGAAGATACGGGTGCCACGAGGGTCGCCGTCGTTCTTCAGGATGACGGCGGCGTTCTCGTCGAAGCGGATGTACGAGCCGTCCTGGCGGCGGCGCTCCTTGACGGTGCGAACGATGACAGCCTTGACGACGTCACCCTTCTTCACGTTCGCACCGGGGATCGCGTCCTTGACGGTGGCGACGATGACGTCGCCGATGCCCGCGTAGCGGCGGCCCGAGCCACCGAGAACACGGATGCAAAGGACTTCCTTGGCACCTGTGTTGTCGGCGACACGAAGTCGCGACTCCTGCTGGATCACGTGTATCTCCTGATCGTCTGCCGGTTCCCCGGGGGGCTGAACGCTCCAGCCCCCCGGAGCCTGGCGGAACTACTTCGGGGGTATGCCCTCGAAGGGATTACTCGGCCTGGGTTACTTGGCCTTCTCAAGGATCTCGATGATGCGCCACCGCTTCGTGGCGGACAGCGGCCGGGTCTCCATCAGGAGGACGCGGTCGCCGATGCCGGCGGCGTTCTGCTCGTCGTGCGCCTTGAGCTTGTTCGTACGGCGGATGACCTTGCCGTACAGAGCGTGCTTCACGCGGTCCTCGACAGCGACGACGACGGTCTTGTCCATCTTGTCGCTGACGACCAGACCCTCACGGGTCTTGCGGAATCCGCGCTCGGCGCTCGGGGTGTTCTCGGTCACGTTGTTCTCAGTCATCAGGCGCTCTCCACCGTCTCGATGCCCAGCTCGCGCTCACGCATCAGGGTGTAGATCCGCGCGATGTCCTTACGGACGGCCTTGAGCCGACCGTGGTTCTCGAGCTGGCCCGTCGCCGCCTGGAAGCGGAGATTGAACAGCTCTTCCTTGGCTTCGCGAAGCTTGTTGACAAGCTCCTCGTCGCCCAGTTCGCGCAGCTCGGACGCCTTGGTAACGGCCGCCATCACGACTCACCTGCCTCGCGCCGAACGATCCGGCACTTCATCGGAAGCTTGTGAGCTGCGCGGGTAAGCGCCTCACGCGCAATCTTCTCGTTCGGGTAGGACAGCTCGAACATCACCCGACCGGGCTTGACGTTCGCGATCCACCACTCGGGGGAACCCTTACCGGAACCCATGCGGGTCTCGGCGGGCTTCTTGGTGAGCGGACGGTCCGGGTAGATGTTGATCCAGACCTTGCCGCCACGCTTGATGTGGCGGGTCATCGCGATACGAGCGGCCTCGATCTGACGGTTCGTCACGTATGCCGGGGTCAGCGCCTGGATGCCGTACTCGCCGAACGCAACCTGCGTGCCACCCTTGGACATACCGCTGCGCTTCGGGTGGTGCTGCTTGCGGTGCTTGACCCTACGGGGGATCAGCATTTCGGTCAGGCCTCCGTTCCGCCGGTAGAAGTGGGCGTCGCCTCCGCGGCCGGAGCAGCGGTCGCGTCAGCCTTGGGGGCCTCCGCGCCGGGAGCCTGCTGCGGCTTGCGGCCACCGCGGCCGCCGCGCTCGCCACCACGGCCACCGCCGCCGCCGGCGCCGCCGCGACCCGCGGGACGGTCGTTGCCGCCACCACGCGCCGGACGGTTGCCCGCGCGCGCCGCGGCGTTCTCGGCGCGCACCTCGGCGATGTTCTTGACGTCGCCCTTGTAGATCCAGACCTTCACGCCGATGCGGCCGAAGGTCGTCTTGGCCTCGAAGAAGCCGTAGTCCACGTTCGCGCGGAGGGTGTGCAGGGGCACACGGCCCTCGCGGTAGAACTCCGAGCGGGACATCTCGGCGCCGCCGAGACGGCCACCGCACTGGATCTTGATGCCCTTGGCGCCGGCCTTCATCGTCGACTGCATGCTCTTACGCATGGCGCGACGGAAGGAGACACGCGAGGACAGCTGCTCGGCGACGGCCTGGGCCACCAGCTGAGCGTCCACCTCGGGGTTCTTGACCTCGAGGATGTTCAGCTGGACCTGCTTGCCGGTCAGCTTCTCCAGCTCGCCGCGGATACGGTCGGCCTCGGCGCCGCGGCGACCGATGACGATGCCCGGACGCGCGGTGTGGATGTCGACGCGGACGCGGTCGCGGGTGCGCTCGATCTCGACCTTCGAGATGCCGGCCCGCTCCATGCCCTTCGTCATCATGCGACGAATGGCGACGTCTTCCTTGACGTAGTCCTTGTACAGCTTGTCGGCGTACCACCGGGACTTGAAGTCCGTGGTGATGCCGAGCCGGAACCCATGCGGGTTAACCTTCTGGCCCATTACCGGGTTCCTTCCTTGCTGCTGACGACCACGGTGATGTGGCTGGTCCGCTTGCGGATCCGGTAGGCACGGCCCTGGGCACGCGGCCGGAACCGCTTCAGGGTCGGACCCTCATCCACATACGCCTCGCTGATGACCAGCGAAGAGGCGTCCGGGTGGTCGTAGTTGTGCGCGGCGTTGGCAATGGCGCTGTCAAGCACCTTGCCGACCGGCACGCTCGCGGCCTGCGCGGCGAAACGCAGGACCGCCTGAGCCTCCGTGGCATCCATGCCACGGATGAGGTCCACCACTCGGCGGGCCTTCATGGGCGTGACGCGGATGTACCGCGCCTGGGCCCTGGCTTCCATGGTTGTCCCTTCGGTGTAAGTCGTCATAGTCGGTTACACCCCGCGTCAGCGGCGCTTCGACTTCCGGTCGTCCTTGACGTGGCCGCGGAAGGTGCGAGTCGGCGAGAACTCGCCGAGCTTGTGGCCGACCATCGACTCGGTGACGAACACCGGGACGTGGATCTTGCCGTTGTGCACCGCGATCGTGTGGCCCAGCATGGCCGGGATGATCATTGAGCGCCGGGACCAGGTCTTGATGACGTTCTTGGTGCCTGCTTCGTTCTGGACGTCCACCTTCTTGATCAGGTGGTCGTCGACGAAGGGCCCCTTCTTGAGACTGCGCGGCATCTAAACCCGCTCCTAGCGCTTCTTGTTCGACTTGCGGCGGCGGACGATGTACTTGCTGCTTGCCTTCTTCGGCGAGCGAGTACGACCCTCCTTCTGACCCCACGGGCTGACCGGGTGACGTCCACCGGAGGTCTTGCCCTCACCACCACCGTGCGGGTGGTCGACCGGGTTCATCGCGACACCGCGGACGGTCGGGCGGACGCCCTTCCAGCGCATACGGCCGGCCTTGCCCCAGTTGATGTTCGACTGCTCGGCGTTGCCGACCTCACCGATCGTGGCGCGGCAGCGGACGTCGACCATGCGGACTTCACCGGACGGCATACGAAGGGTGGCCATCGTGCCCTCCTTCGCCAGCAGCTGCACCGAAGCACCCGCGGAGCGGGAGATCTTCGCGCCGCCACCGGGCCGGAGCTCGATCGCGTGGATCGTCGTACCGACCGGGATGTGACGCAGCGGCAGGTTGTTGCCGGGCTTGATGTCGGCCCCGGGGCCGTTCTCGACCCGGTCACCCTGGTTGAGCTTGGCCGGCGCGATGATGTAGCGCTTCTCGCCGTCCGCGTAGTGCAGCAGCGCGATGCGCGCGGTGCGGTTGGGGTCGTACTCGATGTGCGCGACCTTGGCAGGCACGCCGTCCTTGTCGTGACGACGGAAGTCGATCACGCGGTAGGCGCGCTTGTGGCCACCACCCTGGTGGCGAACGGTCACACGACCGGCGTTGTTACGGCCGCCCTTGCTGTGCAGCGGGCGGACCAGCGACTTCTCCGGCGTGGACCGCGTGATCTCGACAAAGTCGGCGACGCTGGAGCCACGACGGCCCGGGGTCGTCGGCTTGTACTTGCGGATACCCATTTCTCAGTCCTCGTCCGATTCCGGACGACTCGGACCTCCGTCAGGAGGCCGGGCCGCCGAAGATGTCGATACGGTCGCCCTCAGCGAGGGTCACGATGGCGCGCTTCGTGTTCGCGCGCTTGCCGAAACCGGTGCGGGTGCGCTTGCGCTTGCCCTGCCGGTTGATCGTGTTGACCCCGGCGACCTTGACCGAGAAGACCGCTTCCACGGCCTGCTTGATCTGGGTCTTGTTGGCGGTGGGCGCCACGATGAACGTGTACTTGTTCTCGTCGAGGAGCGCGTAGCTCTTCTCCGACACCACGGGCTTCACAAGAATGTCGCGGTGGTCGTGGAACGTCTTGCTGGTGATCTCGGCCATCAGGCTTCGGCCCCCTCGGTCTCGTTGTCATCGGCCTTGGAAGGGCCAGACACGAAGGACTCGAAGGCGGCCTTGGTGAAGACCACGTCGTCGGAGACGATCACGTCGTACGTGTTCAGCTGGCCCGGCGCCAGGATGTGTACCTGGGGCAGGTTGCGAACGGACAGCCATGCGGCCTCGTCGCCACGCTCGACGACCAGGAGCAGGTTCTTGCGCTCGCTGATCTTGCCCAGCAGGGTCTTCGCGGCCTTGGTGGAGATCGCGTCCTCGACCAGGCCGGAGACGACGTGGATACGCGAGTGGCGCGCCCGGTCGGTGAGGGCACCGCGCAGGGCGGCGGCCTTCATCTTCTTGGGCGTCCGCTGCGAGTAGTCACGCGGCTGCGGGCCGTGAACGACGCCACCGCCGACGAACTGCGGAGCGCGGGTCGAACCCTGACGGGCGCGGCCGGTGCCCTTCTGGCGGTACGGCTTGCG
Source organism: Streptomyces sp. NPDC087420 (assembly GCF_044744165.1). NCBI lineage: Bacteria > Bacillati > Actinomycetota > Actinomycetes > Kitasatosporales > Streptomycetaceae > Streptomyces > Streptomyces sp. NPDC087420. The sequence continues at coordinate 221,657 of NZ_JBIUXU010000008.1, read as the reverse complement.
CCCACCACCACGGACCTCGCCGCGTGTCTTGGTCTTGCTCGTGCCCTGACGGGCAGCGGCCAGCTGGGCGACAACGACCTGGTGGATCAGCGGAATGCTGACCTTGGCGTCGAAGATCTCCGAGGGGAGTTCGACGGTCCCGGCCTTGTCACCTGCCGGCGAAAGGATGTCAACAGTGCTCATCGTTACCTCAGGCCCCCTTGGCCGCGGTACGGACCAGGACGAGGCCGCCGTTCGGACCAGGGACCGCGCCCTTGATCAGGAGCAGGCCCTTCTCCGCGTCAACGGCATAGACGGTCAGGTTCTGTGTGGTGACCCGCTCGTTGCCCATACGACCGGCCATCTTCATGCCCTTGAACACACGGCCGGGGGTGGCGCAGCCACCGATGGATCCGGGCGAGCGGTGCTTGCGCTGGACGCCGTGACCGGCGCCGAGGCCCTTGAAGTTGTGACGCTTCATGACACCGGCGAAGCCCTTGCCCTTGCTCTTGCCCGTGACGTCTACCTTGACGCCGGACTCGAACACAGAGGCGGTGACCTCCTGGCCGAGCGTGTACTCGCCGGCGTCGGAGGTGCGGAGCTCCACCAGGTGGCGGCGCGGGGTCACGTCGGCCTTGGCGAAGTGGCCCTTGAGGGGCTTGTTCACCTTGCGCGGGTCGATCTCGCCGAAGGCGATCTGGACCGACTCGTAGCCGTCGGAGTCATTCGTACGGACCTGGGTAACGACGCAGGGTCCGGCCTTGACCACGGTTACCGGGACGACACGGTTGTTCTCGTCCCAGACCTGGGTCATGCCGAGCTTCTCGCCCAGGACACCCTTGATCTGCTTTGCCATTCTTCCGCGCCTCTCAGAGCTTGATCTCGATGTCAACGCCGGCCGGAAGGTCCAGGCGCATCAACGAGTCAACGGTCTTGGGCGTCGGGTCGAGAATGTCGATCAGGCGCTTGTGCGTGCGCATCTCGAAGTGCTCGCGAGAATCCTTGTACTTGTGCGGCGACTTGATGACGCAGTACACGTTCTTCTCTGTGGGCAGCGGCACCGGGCCCGCGACCGACGCACCAGTACGCGTCACCGTCTCGACGATCTTCTTCGCCGAGGAATCGATGACCTCGTGGTCGTAGGCCTTGAGCCGGATGCGGATCTTCTGTCCCGCCATGGCTGCTAGTAGTCCTGTCTCTCGTCACGCTCTGGACCCGGTGAGGTTCGCGTTCTGCTCCGACCCACGCGGTCGGGTGTGTCGCATCCCCTCTACGAAAATCTCCCGAAAGGGAGATCCCAACCAAGGGGGCGCGGGCCCAGGACCGCGAGCCGGAGGCACAACACCTACCGGGCGCCTGGCCGGCGTCCCACTGACACTTCCCGGAAGATTCCCGTACGTCCGCACCAGCGCTGCCCCGAAAGGCAGTTGGCACGACGAGTACTGTGGGACTCGCTTCCGGTCCTCCCGGCGGGAGGCGCGCAGCATTGACGCTCAACCGAGCAACCTGAACAGTGTGCCACAGGGCCTGTGACCCTGGCCAATCGCGGCCGGAAAGGGTACCCCACGGGCTGACGCCCGAATCCTTGACCGGGCCGCGCCTAGCGTGGCGCTCAGCGCGCGGCGTACGCGAGGAAGTCGGCCCAGGCCCCGGGGGCGAGGCCGAGGCGGGGGCCGGCCGGGTTCTTGGAGTCGCGTACGAGGACGGTGGCGGGGGTGGCGGCGACCTCGACGCATGCTGCGCCTTCGTTGCTGCTGTAGCTGCTTTTGACCCATGCGACTTCGACGCACTCGGGGCCGTCGTTGGTGCTGTAGCTGCTCTTCGTCCACTCCAGCGGGGCCCCGCCTGCGGAAGGCTTGCGAGTCATGTCTCTCCCAGCAGTTTCTCGATGAAGGTCAGCGACTGGCGTGGGGTAAGCGCCTGCGACCGGATAATCCCATACTGCATCTCCAGGAACCGCACCTCGGCCGGATCGGAGATCAGCCGCCGGTAGCGCTGGGCTTCGAGGTAGCCGAGGGTCTCGCCGCTGCGGGGCTTGAGCAATTGAATCTCGCCGCCCATGCCGGCGTGATCATCCAGGTCCGTTGGCATGACCTGGATCTCTACGTTCCTCAACTGCCCGATCTCCAAAAGCCGTTCGAGCTGTCCCCGCTGGACAAGTCTGCCACCCAAAGGCCGCCGCAGCGTGACCTCTTCCTGTACGAAGGTGAAGACCGGAACGGTCGACGCCGGGTCGAGGATCGCTTGCCGTGCCAATCGAGCGGCGACATTCCGCTCGACGACCTCGTCGGAGAACACCGGCCGCCGCATGCGGAACAGAGCGCGCGCGTAGTCCTCGGTCTGGAGCAGCCCGAAGATGTTGTGGTTGGCGTACACGCCCAGCTCGACGGTGTCGCGCTCCAACCGCGCCAGATCCCGAACCTTCTTCGGGTACCGCGCTTGCGCAACGTCGTCCTTCATCGCGGCGACCTTGCCCTCGGCGCGCAGCACCTCATCGGCCCGGTCCAGGAACTCCGGCTTGGGGATCCGCTGCCCCGACTCGACCTTGTAGACCTGCGCCTCGCCGTACCCGATCGCCGCACCGAACTCCGCGCGGCTCATCCCCACGCCCGTACGCCACAGCTTGATCTGGCGACCCACCGCCTCGATCACCGCGCTGGAGTCGTCCTCCAGGTCAGGCTCCCAGTCGGGCTCGTCCGTCCCGTCGTTCGCGTACAAGGATCCGCACCTCCACCAGGTCACGCAGGACGACGAGGACAGATCCGTACAACTACGGGACAATCACCGTCCGTACCGCCATCGTCACTGTTCAGGCTACGCACACCCGACCACGCTGTGTGACGTGAACCTCAAAAACAGCAACCTGACCCATCAGTTCAGCGTCCAGCTCTCCTCGACCCGCAGGGGCGCCCGGCTGGCACGCCTGCTGGCCACAGAGCAGATCCGTTCCTGGGGCCTCCCTCACGAGGCCGCCGCCCAGGTCATCGCGGAACTGGCATCGAACGCCGCGACACACGGCCGCGCGCCGGGCAGGGACTTCCGCATCGTCCTGACACTCCCGGCCCCGACCACGCTCCGTATCGAGGTAACGGACACCCGCCCGGAACGCCTCCCCACCACCCCCCGCAACGCGGCCCTGGATGACGAATGGGGCCGGGGTCTGCTCCTGGTGAACGCCCTGTCCACCCGCTGGGGAGCGATCACGGGCCCCCCGCTCTGCAAAACAGTCTGGTCGGAGCTGGACTTTCAACCCTGACGATCGTGGGAGCAGGGGTGGTGGTGTGGCTGGCTCCCGGCGGGCTGGGCAAGGCCGGGGCGCTGACCGGGACGGTGGTGGACAGCGGTCCGTCCATGACACGCGGGGGATCGCCGGGTCCGTACTGACCGGCGCCGGTACCGTCGCGGCCTATGCGGTGAGCGAAGCAGTGAAGTTGGTCGTGGACGAGGAACGGCCCTGCCGGGCGTTACGTACAGCGACCGACCTTGCCGCCGAGTGCCCCGAAGCCGGGGACTGGTCGTTCCCCAGCAACCACGCCACCCTGGCCGCCGGGTTGGCGGTCGGCCTGGCCGGGCTGTGGCCCCGCATCGCCGCGCTCACGCTGCCGCTGGCCGGCGCCGCCGCGCTGTCGCGCGTGCTGGCGGGGGTCCACTACCCGCACGACGTGCTCGCCGGCGCGACGCTCGGCGGCACCGTAGTGGTGGCCGTGCTGCTGGCGTTCATGCCACTTGGCCAGTGGGCGGTGTCACGGCTGGGGAGGTTGCGGAGGTACGACCCCAGCCTCGTGGGCCACGACGGCGGCAGCGGCCCGGTTGTCCACGCCCAGTCTCGCCAGGATGGAACTCACGTGGGCTTTGACCGTTCCCTCCACCACGTGCAGCGGCCGGGCGATCCGTCCGTTGGACAGGCCGCTCCCGGGGAAGGCCAGCACCTCCCGTTCCCGCGTGGTGAGGGCGGCGACCCGGTCGCGGGCGGCGGAGCGCCGGCCGGCCAGGGTGCCCGCGCCCGTCGCGGTGAGATGCGCGACGACCCGGGCCGCGACTTTCGGTGACAGGTAGGCGGCGCCTTCGGCCACCGCACGTACTCCGGTGATCAGTTCCTCGGGCTCGCCCGACTTGATCAGGAAGCCTGCCGCACCGCCGCCGAGTGCCTGAAGGATGTAGTCGTCCTCACCGAAGGCCGTCAGCATGACGATTCCTGTGGTCGGCACCGCCCTGCGGATCTCCGCCGCCGCGTCGATGCCGTTGAGCCCCGGCATGCGGATGTCGAGTACGGCGACGGCGGGGCGGTGGCGCAGGACCAGTTCCACGGCGTCGTGTCCGTCGACGGCCTCGGCGACAACGTCGATGTCCGGATCCGTGGCAAGAACGGCGCGTACCCCCGCGCGGATCATCGGCTCGTCGTCGGCGATCAGCACGCGGATCATGGAGCACTCACGGGGTGAGCGTGTCCAGGACACCAGGGTGTCCTCCCGGAAGCAGAGCCGGTAGGCGTCCCCGGACCGGTCGTCGAACCGGTCGGCCGTCATCGCGTAGTACTCGCACGTTGTGCCGTCTTCTGTCGGCTCGGCGGTCGGAGGTCGGTAGTCCGTCTGCCGGCCGGCAGGAAACGCTCCACTTCGGAACGATCTTGCCCCACGCGCAGGCGCGCGTAGTCGCCCGGGTCCAGGACCGACCGCGACGCCGACAGCGTCTCCCGGCCCATGAGCGCTCCGCTCAGCAACGCTCCGGTCACCAGGGGCACCATGACCGCGGCGACCAGGGCCCGGCCGACGCGGCTCCGGGCATGGCGATGTTCCTGCGGCAACTCACCACCGCGGGAGGCCGCGAGCGGTGGGGGCGGGGGCGTGTGCGGGATCCGTGCGACGACTGCGTAGCCTCCGTCGCACGGACCGTGGTCGAAGGAACCGCTGGCCAACCGGACACGTTCTTCGAGACCGATGAGGCCACGCCCCCCGCTCCGGGGCCGGGGCGGCGGGCCGGCGGCAGCGGACGAGGGCGGGCCGTTCCCCCCACCACCACACATGTTTCCTTCGCCGTGTGCGTCACGTGGACGGTCGCTGTCGCGCCGGGCGCGTGCTTGGCAATGTTGGTCAGCGCTTCCTGCACAACCCAGTGAACGGCCCGTTCGATCATCGCCGGCAGTTCGTCCGCGCGGCCGTCGACGCGCAACTTCACCGCGAGCCCGGCGGCGGACGCCTCGGAGGTCAGGCCCGTGAGGCTGGAGCCGCCGGCATGCGCCGGCGTGTTGCCGGTCTCCTCACGCAGGACGCCGATCACCTCGCCGAGACGCTCCACAGCGGCAGCGGCTCTGGCCCTGAGGTCACCCGCGGCCTTCCGGTGGTGCTCCTCAAGTCCCGGCGCGAGTTTGAGGGCACCGGCCGACAGGGCGATCAGGCTGAGGTCGTGGCCGAGTACGTCATGCATGTCCTGGGCGATACGCGTCCGCTCGCGCAGCCGGGCGTGATCGGCGATCAGCGGCTGCTCGCGTTGCAGCTGCTCGGCACGCTCCAACCCGGCCCGGACAAGCTGCTGGTACCGACGCCAGAACCGCCCCGCGAACCAGGGCAGCTTCCAGGCGGGAGCGGTGTGTCCTCGGTTGACGATCGCGAGGTCCGGTTTACCGTCCCCGGTGAAGCCGGGGGCGGCAAAGGCTCTGTCCGAGTACGTGCCGTACTGGACGGGGTGGGGGGGTAGGGGGGTGGGGTGGTTGAGCGCGGGTTCCGACCAAGAGGTAGTCGGGGGCGGCCGGTCTTTTCTTCGTGACGTGGGGCCGCCCTGGTTGTTGATTGTCGCGGGGCCGGGCCGGGCGTCAAGGGCGCTCCTGCGTCGCGTCGGCTTCGCCGATTACGCTTCGCTTCACCCTTGACCCCCGCCCCGTCCCCGCTAAGGAAGGCCGAGGGGGGCGGCCCGGGGGAAGGTCCCCCGGGGGGCTTGTTTGTTGTTGGGGTTTCGTCGCGGACCTCGGCTTTCGGCGGGGTGTTGCGCCCCACTTGAATGGGGCAGTTGGTCTCGGTTCGGCGGCTGGATGGCCGTCCGTTTGCCGGCGTACAGGCACCGTGTCTGAGATCCGTGGTCAGCTGCGGGGCCAGGCGGGGCCACATCCACCCCGGCGGCCAATACGCCCCATTTGTCTAGGTCTTGAGGCCCGTTGGGGGCTTCTTCCGTCTGGTCTTGTGTCCTGTGTTTCATTAACGGGCCCTCGGGGTGCACATCCCACCGAAACGGGCCCGATGGCCGCCCTGACAGGCGGCATCCGCCCCACCACTCACCCGGCCCGGGTGTGGCGCTTGCGTGCGGGCCGGCGGGTGGCAGCCGGCCGCCGGGACTGCCCACCACCCCACCCCCAACAGGCAATATGCCCCATTTGCCCAGACTTTGAGGGCTCCTGCGGGCCTCTCCTCCCCGGCTTTGTGTCCTGTGTTTCGTTAACGGGCTCCCAGAGCACACAACCCGCCGAAACAGGCCCGACGGGCCGCCTCCCCCGTCACCATCTGCCCCACCGCCCACCCAGCCCAGACACGGTGCTTGCGCACCGGCCGACGGACGGTGGGCAGCCGCCGAGACGACCCGCCACTGCCCCATTCAAGTGGTGCGCAATACCCCGCCGAGAGACGCGGCCCGCGACGAAACCCCAACCTCCCCCGGGCATTACCGGGGGACCTTCCCCCGGGCCGCCCCCCCAGCCTTCCCTTGCGGGGCCGGGCCGGGGGTCAAGGGTGAAGCGAAGCGCAATCGGCGAAGCCGACGCTCCGCAGGAGCGCCCTTGACGCCCGGACCGGACCCGCGACACTCAACAGCAAGGGGCGGCCCCACGCCGACCAACACAAGACCGGCCACACCCGACTACCCCTCGGCCCGAACCCGCACCCGACCATCCCACCTCGGCCCACCTCAACATCAACCCCCACAGCCCAGGGAAACCCCTCAGCCAAGAGCCTCAACCGCAGCACTCAAATCCCGTGCGAACGCGCGGCCGTACCGCTGCGCGGCCGGGACCCGGTAGTACGGGCCGCCGTTGTAGCGGGTGGCGAGTTCCTGGAGCTGGTCCGGGGTCAGGCGCTCGGGTGGTACGGCGGCGAAGTCGCACTCCGTCCTGAGGGTGGCCAGGTAGGCCGCGGCGATGAAGACGTTCTGCCGCGGCTCCCTGACGGCCCGCACGACCACGCGCCGCTGCCGGCCGCCGAGGGCGCCGGGGTCGTACCCCAGCACCTCGGCGGCCCGGCGGACCTGGACGGCGAGGGGTCCCATGGAGGTCTTGTCGGCATCGCGGACACGCCGCGCGAGGGGGCCGGGCGCGAGGGCCCGCAGGACGCGGCGGACGGCGTACGCGACATCGTCCAGCGCGCGAGGCGCGCCCTGGACCTCCTGCCACGCGATGCCCGCCACCATCTCGGCCGGCAGCCCGGCGTGCTCGGCGGCGGCGCGGATGAGTGGGGAGTTGGCGGCGATGTAGGCGCGGCGGGGGCGGTCGGTACGGATGGGCAGCCAGTAGTTGTTCCCGCGCCCGTCGGGCAGCAGGGCAAGCCTCCGCCGGATGAGATGAAGCGCCTCGGAGACCGGGTGGCCACCGGGTCCGGCCACCCCCGTACGCCCCACACCCACACCCGAACCAACCGCCGGACGCCCCTCGTCGGTAGACACCGCCGCTCCCTCCCCACCGGAACCACCCACGGCCCCACACTCTCGTCGTGTCCGCGCCCAGCCTCCCATGATCACGACCAAAGATCCCGACGTCGTACGGGATGCCCGCGCAGAGCCGTCGCCGGCAGCGGTCACCCGTGCGGCGCCAGTGGACACCCCGCAGGCCTACGGCGCCGCGCCCGCCCCGTACGCCCGCAGGAACGTGTCCACCGCCGCCCTCGCCACCCCCCGCGCCTCCTCGGCCGGGATCTCGTGCGTGCCCAGCCGGGAGCGGGCCTCCATCGGGCCGGTGAGCAGCGCCAGGAACTGTTCCGCCGCCAGCGCCGGGTCGCACGGGCGCAGCCGGCCCGCCAGGGAAAGCCGGGCCAGCCGGTCCGCCAGCGCCTCCGCCAGCCGGACCGACGTCCGCCCCTGGACCACCCCGATGAGGTCCGGGAAGCGCGCGACCTGCGCGTACGTCAGCCACCGCAGCGCCCGCGACCGCTCCCCGCAGCACACCTGGACCAGCCCGTACGCCACGTCCTCCAGGGCCGCGCCCAGGTCGTCGCCGGGGTCGCGCAGCCGCTCGGCCACCGCGAGGTTCTCCGCCATCACGGCGTCGGCGGCCGCCGACATCGCGTGCCGGAACAGGTTCTCCTTGTCGCTGAGGTGGTTGTAGACCGTCGGCTTGGCGACGCCGGCCACCTCGGCGATCTCCTGGACGCAGGCCTCCGCGTACCCCCTGCGGGCGAAGACGGTGAAGGCCGCGTCGAGGATCGCCTGCCGCTTGTCGATACGCCCGCGCGGGGCGGCCCGCCCCGCCGGGGACGCTGTTCCGGTCACCCGCGCACCCTACCCGCCACCTCTTGCGCATGGACTGGTCAGATCACTAAATTGAACCAGCAAGTTCAATTACACACAGTCTACGTCGCGCACACCCGGAGGCATCTTCCGTGATCGTCAACATCCTGCGCTTCAGCTTCAAGGACGGCACGACGGACGAGGCGAAGGCCGAGGTCCTGGCCGCCATGCGCCGTACGTCCACGGTCGAATCGGTGGCGTTCTCGGCCGTCGGCCAGGATCTGGGCCTGCCGGACGAGGGCTTCACGCACACCTACTGCGCCGGGGTCGAGGACCTCGCGGCGCTGGAGCGGTACATGTACGACCCGGTGCACCTCGCGGGCGATTCCGTGATCATCCCCCACCTCGCGAAGCTCTCGGCGGTCCGGCTGTCGGACGACCCGGACCCCGACGTGAGCGAGAAGGTCGCGGCGATGCACCTCAAGAAGGTCGCCACGTACCCGGAGTGGGGCCGGCTCCTCGACACGATCCCCGCCGGCTGACCGGCCTGCCGTACCCGGCCCCCCTGACCGGCCCTACCGCACCCGGCCCCCTGGCCGACCGTGCCGTACCCGGCCGCCTGACCGGCCGTACCGTACCCCGGACACAGCACAGGGGCCCCGCACCGATCGCTCGGTGCGGGGCCCCTGCCCACTGCTCTGTCTGCCCTGTGGAGGGCAGCCAGGTCAGATCGTACGACCAGTCGTGAAGACTAGACGTTGATCTTGGTGACCTGGCCGGCGCCCACGGTCCGGCCACCCTCGCGGATGGCGAACTTCAGGCCCTCTTCCATCGCGACGGGCTGGATCAGGTTGACGGTCATGAGGGTGTTGTCACCCGGCATGATCATCTCGGTGCCCTCGGGAAGGGTCACCACACCCGTCACGTCCGTCGTACGGAAGTAGAACTGCGGGCGGTAGTTGTTGAAGAAGGGGGTGTGACGACCACCCTCGTCCTTCGACAGGATGTAGGCCTGGGCCACGAACTCGGTGTGCGGCGTGACCGAACCGGGCTTGATGATGACCTGGCCGCGCTCGACGTCCTCGCGCTTGATGCCACGGAGGAGCAGACCGACGTTCTCGCCCGCCTGGCCCTCGTCGAGCAGCTTGCGGAACATCTCGATGCCGGTGACCGTGGTGGTGGTCTTCTCGGTCTTGATACCGACGATGTCGACGGTCTCGTTGACCTTGAGGACACCACGCTCGATACGACCGGTGACGACCGTGCCACGACCGGTGATCGTGAAGACGTCCTCGATCGGCATCAGGAACGGCTTCTCGACGTCACGCTCGGGCTGCGGGATCGACTCGTCGACGGCGGCCATCAGGTTCAGGACCGACTGGCCCCACTCCTTGTCGCCCTCAAGAGCCTTGAGCGCCGAGACGCGCACGACCGGGAGGTCGTCGCCCGGGAAGTCGTACTCGGAGAGGAGCTCACGGACCTCGAGCTCGACGAGCTCCATGATCTCTTCGTCGTCCACCATGTCGGCCTTGTTCAGCGCGACAACGATGTACGGCACGCCGACCTGGCGGGCCAGGAGCACGTGCTCCTTGGTCTGCGGCATCGGGCCGTCGGTGGCCGCGACCACGAGGATGGCGCCGTCCATCTGCGCCGCACCCGTGATCATGTTCTTGATGTAGTCGGCGTGACCGGGGCAGTCGACGTGCGCGTAGTGACGCGACGCCGTCTGGTACTCGACGTGCGCGATCGAAATCGTGATACCGCGCTGGCGCTCCTCGGGAGCCTTGTCGATCTGGTCGAAGGCCGAGGCCTCGTTCAGGTCCGGAAACGCGTCGTGCAGCACCTTGGTAATGGCGGCCGTGAGGGTCGTCTTACCGTGGTCGATGTGACCGATGGTGCCGATGTTGACGTGCGGCTTGGTCCGCTCGAACTTCGCCTTCGCCACTGGGGTCCTCCTGGAGTGGTTCTGTACGCCTTACTCATCGGCGCCAGGTGATCTTTGCTGGGATGCCGGGGCCCGGAGCACCCAAGCCGTGTGGTGACGGCCGGAGTGCTCCAGGGCTTGCCGGAGACAAGGCTAAAGCGTGAACTCGGGAGAGTTACTCGCCCTTGGCCTTCGCGATGATCTCCTCGGCGACGTTCCTGGGAACCTCGGCGTAGGAGTCGAACTGCATCGAGTAGCTTGCGCGACCCGAGGTCTTGCTGCGGAGGTCTCCGACGTAGCCGAACATCTCCGAGAGGGGCACGAGGCCCTTCACGACGCGGGCGCCGCTGCGCTCCTCCATGGCCTGGATCTGGCCGCGGCGGGAGTTCAGGTCGCCGATCACATCGCCCATGTAGTCCTCGGGCGTGGTGACCTCGACGGCCATCATCGGCTCCAGGAGTACGGGGGACGCCTTGCGAGCACCCTCCTTGAACGCCTGCGAACCGGCGATCTTGAAGGCGAGCTCCGAGGAGTCGACCTCGTGGTAACCACCGTCGAGAAGGGTGACGCGGACGCCCACCATCTCGTAACCGGCCAGGATGCCGAACTGCATGGCCTCCTGGGCACCCGCGTCCACCGAGGGGATGTACTCACGGGGGATGCGGCCACCGGTGACCTTGTTGACGAACTCGTACGGCACGTCGGAATCGACGAGGGGCTCGATCGAGATCTGCACCTTGGCGAACTGACCCGTACCACCGGTCTGCTTCTTGTGGGTGTAGTCCACACGATCGACGGTCTTACGGATCGTCTCACGGTAAGCGACCTGCGGCTTACCGACGTTCGCCTCCACGCGGAACTCGCGCTTCATGCGGTCGACGAGCACCTCGAGGTGAAGCTCGCCCATACCACCGATGATGGTCTGGCCGGTCTCCTCGTCCGAGTGGACCTGGAAGGAGGGGTCCTCCTCCGCGAGGCGCTGGATGGCGACACCCAGACGCTCCTGGTCACCCTTGGACTTGGGCTCGATCGCGACCTGGATCACCGGCGCCGGGAAGTCCATGGACTCCAGGATCACCGGGTGCTTGTCGTCGCTCAGCGTCTCACCGGTGGTGGTCTGCTTGAGGCCCATGACGGCGACGATGTCGCCGGCGCCCACCGACTCGATCTCCTCACGCTTGTTCGCGTGCATACGGTAGATCTTGCCGATGCGCTCCTTCTTGCCCTTCACGGAGTTCAGCACCGCGGTGCCGGCCTCCAGGCGGCCCGAATAAATCCGGACGAAGGTGAGCTTGCCCAGGTGCGGGTCGCTCGCGATCTTGAACGCGAGACCGGCGAACGGCTCGTCGTCCGACGGGCGGCGCTTGATGATCTTCTCCGGGTCCTTGACGTCGTGGCCTTCGATGGCGTCGACGTCGAGGGGAGAGGGCAGGTAGCGCACGACCGCGTCGAGCAGGGGCTGGACGCCCTTGTTCTTGAACGCCGTACCGCAGAAGACGGGGGTGACGGTGATCGAGTCCGCAGCGCCCTTGGAAGCCAGGGTGATACGACGGATCGCGGCGTAGAGCAGCTCCTCGGAAGGCTCCTGGCCCTCCAGGTACAGCTCCATGACCTCGTCGTCGTGCTCAGCGACGGCTTCGATGAGCTTGCCGCGCCACTCGTCGGCCGCCTCGGTGTGCGTGGCCGGGATGTCGACGGTGTCGTACATCTCGCCCTTGGTGGCCTCTTCGGACCACACGAGGGCCTTCATCGTCACGAGGTCGACGACGCCCTTGAAGTCACCCTCGGCACCGATCGGCAGCTGCATGACCAGGGGCACCGCACCGAGGCGGTCGACGATCATGTCGACGCAGCGGTGGAACTCGGCGCCGGTCCGGTCGAGCTTGTTGATGAAGCAGATACGCGGAACGCCGTAACGGTCGGCCTGACGCCATACCGTCTCGGACTGCGGCTCCACACCGGCGACACCGTCGAAGACGGTGACGGCGCCGTCGAGGACGCGGAGCGAACGCTCCACCTCGACGGTGAAGTCCACGTGTCCCGGGGTGTCGATGATGTTGATGGTGTGGTCGACGTCCTCGAGCGGCCAGTGACAGGTGGTCGCGGCGGACGTGATCGTGATGCCGCGTTCCTGCTCCTGCTCCATCCAGTCCATCGTGGCAGCGCCGTCGTGGACTTCACCGATCTTGTAGCTCACACCGGTGTAAAAAAGGATGCGCTCGGTGGTGGTCGTCTTCCCCGCGTCGATGTGGGCCATGATCCCGATGTTGCGGACCTTGGCCAGGTCAAGCGAAGTGGTGGCCATTGTGGCTCAGTCTTCTCTCGGTCTCGAGGTGGGTAGCGACTACCAGCGGTAGTGCGCGAAGGCCTTGTTGGATTCGGCCATCTTGTGCGTGTCCTCACGCTTCTTGACGGCTGCGCCGAGGCCGTTCGAGGCGTCGAGCAGTTCGTTCATGAGGCGTTCGGTCATGGTCTTCTCGCGACGGGCGCGGGAGTAACCCACGACCCAGCGAAGTGCGAGGGTGGCGGCGCGACCGGGCTTGACCTCGATCGGCACCTGGTAGGTGGCGCCACCGACACGGCGGGACTTGACCTCGAGCGTGGGCTTGACGTTCTCAAGCGCGCGCTTCAGCGTGATGACCGGGTCGTTACCGGTCTTGTCACGGAGGCCTTCCATCGCGCCGTACACGATCCGCTCGGCGGTGGAACGCTTGCCGTTGAGCAGGATCTTGTTGATCAGCGAGGTGACAAGAGGAGAACCGTAGACCGGGTCGATGATGACCGGGCGCTTCGGGGCAGGGCCCTTACGAGGCATTGTTTACTTCTCCTTCTTGGCGCCGTAGCGGCTGCGGGCCTGCTTGCGGTTCTTGACACCCTGGGTGTCGAGGGAACCGCGAATGATCTTGTAACGAACACCCGGCAGGTCCTTCACACGGCCACCACGCACGAGCACGATCGAGTGCTCCTGCAGGTTGTGTCCCTCACCCGGAATGTAGGCCGTGACCTCGATGCCCGAGGTCAGGCGCACACGTGCGACCTTCCGCAGGGCCGAGTTCGGCTTCTTCGGGGTGGTCGTGAACACACGCGTGCACACGCCGCGACGCTGGGGGGAGCCGTCGAGCGCGGGTGTGTTGTTCTTCTCGACCTTGTCTTGCCGGCCCTTCCGGACCAGCTGCTGGATCGTAGGCACTACTTCTCCGGTTTCTGTGTGCCGTTCGTAAAACTAACCTGGAACGTCGCCGACCCACGCGGTCGGGTGTGTCGAATGCTGCGAACTCCCGCCGAGGCGAAAAAGCACAGATTGCGGTGGCCAGTACGCGAGCTCGTCATGCGGTTGATGACACGCACAGGAGCCCAGGCACACCCCAGGCACAAGGTAGGAGCGTACCTACCGCATTGACTCCGGTCAAAACAAATGCGCAGAGCCCCCGGCAGGCGGGAGTTTCTCCGTGCGGAACCCTCCCCCGTCACGCCCTCTTCTTGTTCCCGCCCGCACGACATCGCTCTTCAGTAGCTTGTCTCTGCGGGCCACGGACGAAGATCGGGGGACGGTCATGGTACGAGTGCCGACGCCGGGCGACGACGGCCTTGACGACCGGGTGCCGTTCCTGGCCCGGCTCGAGAGCAGGGAACGTGACGTACTTCTCACTCTCGGTCGTGAGATGCGGTTCGCCGCACGGGCGGAACTCTTACGGGAGTACGAGCCGTCCACCCACATCCTGCTCGTCCTGACGGGCTGGACCAAGGTGACCGCCACCGCGCCCAACGGCTATGTGGGCCTGCTCGCGCTGCGGGGGCCCGGAGACATCATCGGTGAATCAGCCGCACTCACCGGGCGTCCGCGATCAGCCACCGTCACCGCCCTGGAACCCGTACTGGCATCCGTCGTCAACTACGACGGCTTCCGGTCGTACCTGTCCGAATTCCCCGAGGCGATGATCCAACTCTTCGGCCTGGCCAGCGACCGCACCCGGGCCGCCGACCGGCGGCGTCTGGAGTTCGCGTCGCTCACCGTGCGGGAACGCCTCGCGGCGCTGCTGCTGGAACTCGCCAGGACCCACGGGCGGCCTGTTCCGGAGGGTATCGAACTGGCCGTACCCCTCAGCAAGATCGAACTCGCCGGCTCCATCGGTGCCTCACGGGAAATGGTCCAGCGCCTTCTCAAGGAGTTGCGGGAGCGGAAGACAGTCGTGACGGGACGCCGCACGCTGATCATCCTGCGGCCCGACGTACTGCGCCGCGTCGGTGGGGGCTCCTGACGCCGCCGGCCGGGCTCCTTCTGTGCACACGGTCACACTTCGTCAGCGTCATCCGCCCTCACCGGTGAGGGCCCGCCCCGGCCAGTCTGCCTCTGTACGGCACGTCATACGGCAGACCGACCGAGAGGCACACGTCAGTGAACACCCCCCTGAGCCGCACCATCCTGCTGCTCGACATCGAGCGCTACAGCGACCGCGACGACGTCGAGCAGGGAATCCTGCGGCGGATGCTGTACGACGTCGCAGACCGCACCCTGGACGCCGCGCACGTCGACGAGGCCCAGCGGTCACGTGCGGACCGCGGCGATTCCGTGATGGAACTCATCGCTCCCGACGTCCCGGTGAGCACCCTGCTGCGCGCGGTGCTCACGGAGTTGCCTGACCAGCTCCGCAACACCAACCGGCTGGCGTCCAGCAGCGCCCAGATCCGATTGCGCGTCGTCCTCGCGGGCGGGTACGTCGCGGTCGACCCCCTCGGCGGCTGGGTCGGCTCCGACCTGAACCACGCGTGCCGACTGCTCGACGCCGACGAACTCCGGGCCGCGCTGGGCGACCGTACCGATGACTTCGCCCTCTGCGTCTCGGACTCCATCTACCAGGGAGTCGTCAGACATGGCCACCTCGGCATCCGCCCAGAGGACTTCCACTCCATCACTCCGGACAGCAAGAACGGGCCTCTGTCCGCCTGGCTGCACGGGCCGGTTCCGCCGGGACAGCGCGGGACGAAGGACAAGCGCAAGGAGAAGGAGCGGGAGGGCGCCAAGCCGGCCCCGAACCGGTCCGACCGCCCTGTCCCCCCGTCGGCCGTCCATATCGCGGGGGATCAGTACGGAATGGCCGGCGGCACGGTCGAGGGTGACGCCAGCTTCACCTTTGGTCCCCGGTCCGGAGCTGATCGAGGATGAGCGAGAACACGGCTGAGAAGACACCCGAGGACCAGAAGCCGACCGAGGACGACAAGTCGGCCAAGGACGAGAAAAAGGAAGGCGACGAGAACGCAGAGGAACCGCGCCCACCCGCGTGGCTCGCCCGGCAGGACCTCATCGAGCACAGTCCGGGCGGCCTGACGGGCGGACTGGTCGGTGGCAATCAGTACGGCATGGCAGGCGGTGAGGTGCACGGCAACCTCATCTACCAGTTCGGGGCCTACGCCCCGGCGGAGCCACCCTCGCTGTCCGGCGAAATCCCCGCGGACGATCTTGCCGAACTGTCCCTCGTCTTCACCGAGAGCCCGCGCTTCGGCGAGGCGCTGGCCCGATTGCGCGAGGAGCGAGTCCTCGTTCTCACCGGCAGCCGGGACACCGGTCGGAGGACCGCCGGCCTGATGCTTCTCCACCGGCTCGGGTTCCATCAGATCCGGACGCTCCCGTCCGACATCTCGCCCGTCACCGTACGCGGCCAACTCGACGGCTCCGCCGGTTACCTGCTGCCCGATGTCGTCGTCAGCAGGAACAGCCCCCTGCGACAGGTGGACCTGCACGCCCTGCGCGAGCGGCTCGTCGACCGGGGCAGCCACCTGGTGATCACGTTGGCCGAATCCTCGGCTCCCCGTGGCCTGAAGTCCTTTCTCTGGGAACCTCCCACTCCGGAAGGGGTGCTGGAGTCGTATGTCAGCCGCGCCCAAGGTGTGGAGGGCTGGGACCGGGTACGGAATCTGACAGCCGTCCGCACCTTCCTGGGCGGAAGCCCTACGCCGAAGGAGGCTGCCTCCTTCGGCCTCCGGCTCATCCCGATCGCGGCAGGTACCGCCACGGAGGACAGCCTCGACGCCTTCGGCGAGCAGTCCGTACAGACCCGGATCGAATCCTGGCTCACCGACGACGACCTGACGCTGCACGACAGGGCGTTCCTGATCTCCCTGGCCGTGTTCGACAAGGCGCCGTACGCTCTCGCCGGCGAACTCGCCGACGATCTGTTCCTCCTGCTTCAAAAGATCAAGAATCCGCGCGAGCGGGAGGACATTCCCCTCTTCGGCGCACCACGGGGCGTACGGCTGAGTGCAGCCAGAGCACGAGGTTACGAAGAATCCGAGAACACGGTCTGGGGTCGGGTGCCTCAGTACAAAGCCGCCTTCCAGGAGCCCCGATACGCCCTCCAACTGCTCGACACCGTCTGGATGCGGTATCCGTCGACACGCCCGGCGCTGGTCTCCTGGCTGAGCCAACTCGCCGTCGACGGCCGTCCCTTGGTACGGACCCGCGCATCGGCCGCAGCGGCCCTCCTCACCCGCTCCGACCTCTCGTCGGGCCTGGCCCATCTCGTCGAGCCATGGGCCGACGGCCGCAGTCACACCGCGCGGCTCGCCGCCGCCAACACCCTCACCCTGGCCCACCTCATGAATACGGAGGCCGTTCCGCGGATCCTGCGCGCCTGGTGCACCGGAGACGAGGAAGGCCGCAGGTGGACAGCGATCCGTGCGTACGGCCTGCTCGGCCCCGTACTGCCCGACGAAGCACTCGAAGCCGTGCTCACGGCTGCCCGCGCGCACCAGCGGAAGCCAGACCTGGACGAGCACGAGGAGGACCAGGGGGCGCAGGAACTGGTCGAGGCTATCGAGCTGCTGTTGCTCTCCGCCCGGGGGCCCGTCCTCGCCGACCTGGCCAAGCTGGTCGAGGACGAGCGAGCTGACCGCACGGTACGCGCCCTCGCCCGCGCCGCCTTCCTGGCCGCCTGCGAGCAGGCTGACAGCGAGCTGGACGACCGGTTCCTGGTTCTGGAGTGGTACGGCGACGCCGTAAACCGGGCGCCCGCCGAGGCACGACAGCTGTCCGCGCTGTGGCGGGCGGTGCTCAACGACCCCGTACAGACGGGCCGAGCCGTACAGATCCTGCGTGACTGGGTCAGGGGCGCGCAACGTTTTCCCGAAGCCGAAGAGGCCCTGTCCCGGCTGTTCGGAGACCTCGCCCAGGAACCGGCTGAGCGCCAACGGCTAGGACATCTCCTGCGCACTCTGTCGGTGCCGGACGGAGTGTCCCGCCTGCCCGTCGCCGACCGCCTGCTCGCGGTGGTGCCCCAGTGAGCCCCGAGGAGAGGCCGATGACAGACGTGGCGCAGTCCCCCGACACGCACCACGCGCCGGACCGTACGGACAGATTGAAGGACCCCGTGCTGACCGTGCGGCAGCTCGCACGCTTCCAGTACGCGCTCCGGCGGCCGGACGCGCGGATCGACCACGCCCTGGTGTTCGTCACCGCGAAGGGCAAATACGACGCCTTCGTACCGCCGCAGCGGCCCACACGAGGCGACATCACCCGAAAGCGGTACATCGCCCTGTACGAAGTGGACATGGGTCTGCACTCGATCCGTCTGGCGCTCTCGCTCCCCAGCGCCGTCGACGCCTTCCACTTCGAGACGACCGCAGACCTGACTTGGCAGGTCACCGACCCTGAGCAAGCGATCATCAGCGGTGTCCGTGATGTGCCGGCCCTGCTCGAACCGCGTCTGGGGAGGGTTCTCCGCGAGGCCTGTCGCAGGCACCGGATCGACGCCGTCCCGGACGCGGAGAAGGACGTCCAGCACGCCTTCGACTCAGCACCCCCTCTCGCCGAGGCGGAGGGGCTACGTGTGGGATGCACCGTGCGGCTGCTTACAGACGTGGGTGAGCGGACCCACAGCGAGCGCCTCCGCAAGGCGCGGCACGAGGCCATCGCATCGGCCCCCGAGCACGGGGTCCTGATGGAGAAGTCGCGCCGCACCCTTGAAGAGGAGGAGTACGCCAGGAAGATCCTGGCCGAGAAAATCGCGTTCTACCAGGACCATCTGTCGAGCGGCGGGATCGCCCCCCTGGTGCTCCACCTCGCCGCCCATCCCGAGGACACCAAAGTGGTCCTCGAGAACATCCGCGACGATCAGAAAGCCCTGCTGACCACACAGCTGGAACTGGTGGACAAGGTTCTCGACCAGGCCGCGCTGGAGGGCTACCAACTGGAGAAGCCGAAGGACTACGTGGTCGAGACCATGACCAGGGTCCTGGGCCAGTCATCCCCGCCTTCGTCCCCGCCTCCGTCCACGGACACGGCGGCAAAGTCGCTCCTTCCCCCGTCGGGCACGAACACCGATACCGAGGGACGGCGATGACTGCCCCAACTCCGCCGCCCGGCGGAGCCGGCGCGGCCGACGAACGTGCCGCGCAACTGCTGCTCGACAATCTGCGCACGGAGATCGGCCGGGCGGACAGCAAAGCCGCCGTGCTGATGACCGCGGTCGGGCTCACCACGAGCAGTTACAGCGGGCTCCTCGCCGGACGCGGCTGGTCACTCTGGCAGCTCACCACGACCGCGCAGGTGTTGTGCTGGATGGGCGCCGCCTCACTCACCGGTTCCCTCTACGCGCTGCTCCTCGCCGTACTCCCCCGTTACGGCACCCCCGGCTGGCAGCCGGGCATGCCGCTCACCCACTTCGCGGACATCCGGCGTGCCTGTGATCTCGGCACCCTGGCCGAGGCCCTGCCACGCCCCGGACACGATCCGGCACCGGCGCTGCTCGGCGCACTCGCCGCGACCAGCCGTATCGCCTACCGCAAACACGTATGGATCCGAAGAGGACTGCTCTCGTTCGCGGCAGCGACCTTGCTGCTGCCCGTTGCCCTGCTCATCGGATGAGCCGTCGGCCCCGCACGGAAAGGAAACACTCATGTGGCAGTCGTCAGACCCGGCTCACGCCGCCGGCCTCAGGCGCTCGGAAGGCCGCGTACACATCAGAGCCCAGCGAAGGTGGCCCGACGCGACCACTCTGCGTCACCTCGCTCTGCACATACCGAACGCGCTGCTCAGTCTGCTGGTGATCGTCGTGGCGTCCTTCGTCCTGGCACTGGTGACGGTCGTGCCGGTCTACGGATGGGCCGCAGCGTGGCTTCTGAGTGGTGTCCTCGCCCTCTGTCGCCCGGTCGGCGGTCCACTCCTCCGTCTGCTGTACGGGCTGCACCGCCCCACGACAGGGGAGCTGGCCCGGCTGCGACCCCTGTGGCGTGAGGTGACAGCGCGGGCAGGCGTAGACGCGTCGGCCCACACCCTCTGCGTCGAGGAGAGCGACGCTGTCGTCGCGAAGGCGGCCGGCGGCCGGCTCGTCCGGGTCACCAGTCATGCCGTGGAGCACCTGCCCGACGGAGAGCTCGCCGCGGTGCTCGCCCGCGAGCTGGGTCACCGGGCGGGCGCACATGCCTGGGCGCGACTGATCACCCACTGGTACTCGCTGCCCGGCCTGCACGCCTGGCGCCTCCTCCGCAGGGCCGTCCTGCAGGCCCGTCGGCGGTCCCCGCGGACAGCGGCGCTGGTGGTCCCGGCCCTGCTCGTCGGCGCGACGGTCGCTGTGATCCTCTCGTACGGCCTGCTCCTGCCGGTCCTCGCCGCCCCCTTCCTGATGGCGGCGGCGGCCCGCGGCGCGGAACTCCGGGCGGACCGGTACGCCGGCGATCTCGGGCTGGCGCCCGAGCTGACAGCGCTTCTGCACCGCACGGCCGACAACGGCAAGAAGAGCCCAGGGCTCGCGGCGGTACTCGCCCGGCTCCTGGCCTCACAACCCGACCACCGCGCCCGCCTGCACGCCCTTGAGCAGTACGGCGCCAAGCGCCCGTAGAACGCCGAAGGGCGGCCACCCCGTCGAAACAGGATGGCCGCCCCTCGTCTCACCGCTTACTGGTTGTACGGACCGTAGTCGTAGTCCTCCAGCGGGACGGCCTGGCCGGAGCCGGTGCCGAACGGGGAGTAGTCGATGTCGTCGTAGCCGACGGCCGAGTACATCGCGGCCTTGGCCTCTTCGGTCGGCTCGACCCGGATGTTGCGGTAGCGGGACAGGCCCGTACCGGCCGGGATGAGCTTACCGATGATGACGTTCTCCTTGAGGCCGATCAGGGAGTCCGACTTGGCGTTGATCGCCGCGTCGGTCAGGACCCTGGTCGTCTCCTGGAAGGACGCCGCCGACAGCCACGACTCCGTGGCCAGCGAGGCCTTGGTGATACCCATCAGCTGCGGACGGCCGGAGGCCGGGTGGCCGCCTTCCGTGACCACACGACGGTTCTCGGTCTCGAACTTCGAGCGCTCGACGAGCTCGCCCGGCAGCAGTTCCGCGTCGCCGGACTCGATGATCGTCACACGGCGGAGCATCTGCCGGATGATGATCTCGATGTGCTTGTCGTGGATCGACACACCCTGCGAGTTGTACACCCGCTGGACCTCGCCGACCAGGTGGACCTGGACCGCGCGCTGTCCGAGGATGCGCAGCACGTCGTGCGGGTTGGTGGCACCCACGGTGAGCTTCTGGCCCACCTCGACGCGGTCGCCCTCGCCCACGAGCAGACGGGCACGCTTGGAGATCGGGAAGGGCGTCTCCTCGCTGCCGTCGTCCGGGGTGACGACGAGCTTCTTCGTCTTCTCGGTCTCCTCGATGCGGACGGTGCCCGCGGCCTCGGAGATCGGGGCGACACCCTTCGGCGTACGGGCTTCGAAGAGCTCGACGACTCGGGGCAGACCCTGGGTGATGTCGTCACCGGCCACACCACCGGTGTGGAAGGTACGCATCGTGAGCTGCGTGCCGGGCTCACCGATGGACTGGGCGGCGATGATGCCGACCGCCTCACCGATGTCGACCAGCTTGCCGGTGGCCAGCGAGCGGCCGTAGCAGAAGGCACAGGTGCCGACCGCGGACTCACAGGTCAGGACCGAGCGGGTCTTGACCTCCTCGACGCCGTTGGCGATCAGGGCGTCGATCAGCACGTCACCGAGGTCGACGTTGGCCGGCGCGATGACCTTGCCGTCGATGACGACGTCCTCGGCGAGCATCCGCGCGTACACGGACGTCTCGACGTCTTCCGTCTTGTGGAGCTTGCCGTCCTCGCCCTTCTTGGCGATCTTCAGCTTCAGGCCACGGTCGGTGCCGCAGTCCTCCTCGCGGATGATCACGTCCTGCGAGACGTCCACCAGACGACGGGTGAGGTAACCCGAGTCGGCGGTACGCAGGGCGGTGTCGGCGAGACCCTTACGGGCACCGTGCGTGGAGATGAAGTACTCCAGCACCGACAGACCTTCACGGAAGGACGCCTTGATGGGACGAGGGATCGTCTCGTTCTTGGCGTTGGACACCAGACCACGCATACCGGCGATCTGACGCATCTGCATCATGTTTCCGCGGGCACCCGAGTTGACCATCATCGAGACGGGGTTGGTCTTCGGGAAGTTCGCGTTCATCGCCTCGGCGACCTCGTTGGTCGCCTTGGTCCAGATCGCGATGAGCTCCTGCGTGCGCTCTTCCTTGGTGATCAGACCGCGCTCGTACTGCTTCTGGACCTTCTCGTCCTGCGCCTCGTAACCCTGGACGATCGCCTTCTTCGCGTCGGGTACGACGATGTCGGAGATCGCCACGGTCACACCGGAGCGGGTCGCCCAGAAGAAGCCGGCCGCCTTCAGGTTGTCGAGCGTCGCCGCCACGATGACCTTGGGGTAGCGCTCGGCCAGGTCGTTGACGATCTCGGAGAGCTGCTTCTTGCCCACCGAGTAGTCGACGAACGGGTAGTCCTCGGGCAGCAGCTCGTTGAAGAGCGCGCGGCCCAGGGTCGTACGCAGCCGGAACGGGTCGCCCTGCTGCCACTCGGCGTCCGCCTGGCCGTCCTCGCCCACCGGCGGGGTCCAGCCGCGCGGCGGGATGGTGCCCACCGGGAAGCGGATGTCGACCTTCGCCTGGAGCGACAGCTCACGGTTGTCGAACGCCATGGTCGCCTCGGCGGTCGAACCGAAGGACCGGTCCGCGCCGATGACCTTGCGCTCCTCCTCGTCCGTGGTGAGGAAGAAGAGGCCGAGCACCATGTCCTGGGTGGGCATGGTGACGGGACGGCCGTCGGCCGGCTTGAGGATGTTGTTCGAGGACAGCATCAGGATGCGGGCCTCGGCCTGCGCCTCCGCGGAGAGCGGCAGGTGCACGGCCATCTGGTCACCGTCGAAGTCCGCGTTGAACGCGGTGCAGACGAGCGGGTGGATCTGGATGGCCTTGCCCTCGACCAGCTGCGGCTCGAAGGCCTGGATGCCCAGGCGGTGCAGGGTCGGTGCGCGGTTCAGCAGCACCGGGTGCTCGGCGATGACCTCTTCGAGCACGTCGTACACGACCGTACGGCCGCGCTCAACCATGCGCTTCGCCGACTTGATGTTCTGCGCGTGGTTCAGGTCCACCAGGCGCTTCATCACGAACGGCTTGAAGAGCTCCAGCGCCATGGCCTTCGGCAGCCCGCACTGGTGCAGCTTGAGCTGCGGGCCGACGACGATCACGGAACGGGCCGAGTAGTCGACTCGCTTGCCGAGCAGGTTCTGACGGAAACGGCCCTGCTTGCCCTTGAGCATGTCGCTCAGGGACTTCAGCGGGCGGTTGCCGGGACCGGTGACCGGGCGACCGCGGCGGCCGTTGTCGAACAGCGCGTCGACGGCCTCCTGGAGCATCCGCTTCTCGTTGTTCACGATGATCTCGGGGGCACCGAGGTCGAGGAGACGCTTGAGGCGGTTGTTCCGGTTGATCACACGGCGGTACAGGTCGTTCAGGTCGGAGGTCGCGAAGCGGCCACCGTCCAGCTGCACCATCGGCCGCAGGTCCGGCGGGATCACCGGCACGCAGTCCAGCACCATGCCCTTGGGGCTGTTGCTGGTCTGGAGGAACGCCGAGACGACCTTGAGGCGCTTGAGCGCGCGGGTCTTCTTCTGGCCCTTGCCGGTACGGATGATCTCGCGGAGGCGCTCGGCCTCCTCCTCCAGGTCGAAGGACTCCAGGCGCTTCTGAAGCGCCGCGGCACCCATCGATCCGTCGAAGTACGTACCGAAGCGGTCACGCAGCTCGCGGTAGAGCAGCTCGTCGCCCTCCAGGTCCTGGACCTTGAGGTTCTTGAAGCGGTTCCACACCTCGTCGAGACGGTCGATCTCGCGCTGCGCACGGTCGCGCAGCTGCTTCATCTCCCGCTCGGCACCTTCGCGCACCTTGCGGCGCACGTCGGCCTTGGCGCCCTCGGCCTCCAGCTCGGCCAGGTCGGTCTCGAGCTTCTTGGCGCGGGCCTCGAGGTCGGAGTCACGCCGGTTCTCGGTCTGCTGGCGCTCTACGGAGACGTGGGCCTCCAGCGACGGCAGATCGCGCGTACGGCGCTCCTCGTCCACGAACGTGATCATGTACGCGGCGAAGTAGATGACCTTCTCGAGGTCCTTCGGCGCGAGGTCCAGCAGGTATCCCAGACGGGACGGGACACCCTTGAAGTACCAGATGTGGGTGACGGGAGCGGCAAGCTCGATGTGGCCCATCCGCTCACGGCGCACCTTGGCGCGCGTGACCTCTACGCCACAACGCTCACAGATGATGCCCTTGAAGCGGACACGCTTGTACTTGCCGCAGTAGCACTCCCAGTCCCGGGTAGGACCGAAGATCTTCTCGCAGAAGAGTCCGTCCTTCTCGGGCTTGAGCGTGCGGTAGTTGATGGTCTCCGGCTTCTTCACTTCGCCGTGGGACCAGGTCCGGATGTCGTCCGCGGTGGCGAGGCCAATCCGCAGCTCGTCGAAGAAGTTGACGTCGAGCACTTGTCGTCAATCCCTCTTTCGGGGTCGAGTCTCAAATCATGGTCTGTACGGGTCCGGGAGGAGCCGGCCGCCCCGAGACGGGGGCGGCCGGACAACCCGTCAGACCTCTTCGACGCTGCTCGGCTCTCGCCGGGACAGGTCGATACCGAGCTCCTCCGCCGCGCGGAAGACGTCCTCGTCCGTGTCGCGCATCTCGATGGACATGCCGTCCGAGGACAGCACCTCCACGTTGAGGCAGAGCGACTGCATCTCCTTGATGAGCACCTTGAAGGACTCGGGGATGCCGGGCTCGGGGATGTTCTCGCCCTTGACGATGGCCTCGTAGACCTTCACGCGGCCGGTCACGTCGTCGGACTTGATCGTCAGCAGCTCCTGGAGGGCGTAAGCGGCGCCGTAAGCCTCCAGCGCCCACACCTCCATCTCACCGAAGCGCTGACCACCGAACTGGGCCTTACCACCCAGCGGCTGCTGGGTGATCATCGAGTACGGACCGGTCGACCGGGCGTGCAGCTTGTCGTCGACCAGGTGGTGGAGCTTGAGGATGTACATGTAGCCGACCGAGATCGGCTCCGGGAACGGCTCGCCGGAGCGGCCGTCGAACATGTTCGCCTTGCCGGACGGCTGCACCATCCGGTTGCCGTCGCGGTTCGGGATCGTGGCCTCGAAGAGACCGGAGATCTCGTCCTCGCGGGCACCGTCGAAGACCGGTGTGGCGACGTTGGTGCCGGCGGCGACGTCGTCGGCGCCGATGACCTTGAGCCGCTCCATCCACTCCTCGCTGCCCTCGACCTTCCATCCCTGACTGGCGAGCCAGCCGAGGTGGATCTCGAGGACCTGTCCCGGGTTCATCCGGGACGGGACACCCAGCGGGTTGAGGATGATGTCGACCGGGGTGCCGTCCTCCAGGAACGGCATGTCCTCGATCGGCAGGATCTTGGAGATGACGCCCTTGTTGCCGTGCCGTCCTGCGAGCTTGTCACCATCGGTGATCTTGCGCTTCTGCGCGACGTACACCCGAACCAGCTGGTTCACGCCGGGCGGCAGTTCGTCGCCCTCCTCGCGGTCGAAGACACGCACGCCGATGATCTTGCCGACCTCGCCGTGCGGCACCTTCAGCGAGGTGTCGCGCACCTCACGCGCCTTCTCACCGAAGATCGCGCGGAGCAGACGCTCTTCCGGGGTGAGCTCGGTCTCGCCCTTGGGCGTGACCTTGCCGACCAGGATGTCCCCGGCGACGACCTCGGCACCGATACGGATGATGCCGCGCTCGTCGAGGTCCGCGAGGACCTCTTCGGAGACGTTCGGGATGTCCCGGGTGATCTCCTCGGGGCCCAGCTTGGTGTCCCGGGCGTCGACCTCGTGCTCCTCGATGTGGATCGAGGAGAGGACGTCGTCCTGGACCAGCCGCTGGCTGAGGATGATCGCGTCTTCGTAGTTGTGGCCCTCCCACGGCATGAACGCCACGAGGAGGTTCTTGCCGAGCGCCATCTCACCCATCTGGGTGGCGGGCCCGTCGGCCAGGACCTGCTCCGCGACGACCCGGTCGCCCTCGTTGACGACAACCTTCTGGTTGACCGAGGTGCCCTGGTTGGAGCGGGAGAACTTGGCGATGCGGTACGTGGTGTACGTGCCGTCGTCGTTGGCGACGGTGATGTAGTCCGCGGATACCTCCTGGACCACACCCTCCTTCTCCGCCTTGACGACGTCACCGGCGTCCACCGCGCAGCGGTACTCCATGCCGGTGCCGACGAGCGGCGCCTCCGACGTGATCAGGGGCACGGCCTGGCGCATCATGTTCGCGCCCATGAGGGCACGGTTGGCGTCGTCGTGCTCCAGGAACGGGATCATCGCGGTCGCGACCGACACCATCTGGCGCGGCGAGACGTCCATGTAGTCGACGTCGTCGCCGGGGATGTAGTCGACCTCGCCGCCACGACGGCGGACGAGGACGCGCGGCTCGGTGAACCGCATCTCCTCGGACAGCGTCGCGTTGGCCTGGGCGATGACGAAGCGGTCCTCTTCGTCGGCGGTCAGGTAGTCGACGTCGTCGGTGACAACACCGTCGACGACCTTGCGGTACGGGGTCTCGACGAACCCGAACGCGTTGACCCGGCCGTACGAGGCGAGCGAGCCGATCAGGCCGATGTTCGGGCCTTCCGGGGTCTCGATCGGACACATACGCCCGTAGTGCGACGGGTGCACGTCACGGACCTCGAAGCCGGCCCGCTCACGGGACAGACCACCGGGGCCCAGCGCCGACAGGCGGCGCTTGTGGGTCAGACCCGACAGCGGGTTGTTCTGGTCCATGAACTGGGACAGCTGGCTGGTGCCGAAGAACTCCTTGATGGAGGCGACGACCGGCCGGATGTTGATCAGGGTCTGCGGCGTGATCGCCTCGACGTCCTGGGTCGTCATGCGCTCGCGCACGACGCGCTCCATCCTCGCCAGACCCGTACGGACCTGGTTCTGGATGAGCTCGCCGACGTTGCGCAGACGGCGGTTGCCGAAGTGGTCGATGTCGTCGGTCTCGACGACGATCGTGGTGCCGCTCTCGCCGACCGTCTCGGTCTCGCCCGCGTGGAGCTTCACCAGGTACTTGATGGTGGCGATGATGTCGTCGGTCGTGAGGACGCCCGCGTCCAGCGGCTCTTCCGCGCCGAGCTTCTTGTTCACCTTGTAGCGGCCGACCTTCGCGAGGTCGTAGCGCTTCGGGTTGAAGTAGAGGTTCTCCAGCAGCGTCTGGGCGGCCTCACGTGTGGGGGGCTCGCCCGGGCGCAGCTTGCGGTAGATGTCGAGCAGCGCGTCGTCCTGGCCCTGGGTGTGGTCCTTCTCCAGGGTGGCGCGCATCGACTCGTACTCGCCGAACTCCTCCAGGATCTGCTCGGTCGTCCAACCGAGAGCCTTGAGCAGGACGGTCACGGACTGCTTGCGCTTGCGGTCGATGCGGACACCGACCATGTCGCGCTTGTCGATCTCCATCTCCAGCCAGGCACCCCGGGACGGGATGATCTTGGAAGAGAAGATGTCCTTGTCGGACGTCTTGTCGATGTTGGAGTCGAAGTAGACACCCGGCGAGCGCACCAGCTGGGACACCACGACACGCTCGGTGCCGTTGATGACGAAGGTGCCCTTGTTGGTCATGAGCGGGAAATCGCCCATGAAGACCGTCTGGGACTTGATCTCGCCGGTCTCGTTGTTGGTGAACTCGGCCGTGACGAAGAGCGGGGCCGCGTACGTGAAGTCGCGCTCCTTGCACTCGTCGATCGAGTTCTTGGGCGGCTCGAAGCGGTGGTCGCGGAAGGTCAGCGACATCGACCCGGAGAAGTCCTCGATCGGAGAGATCTCCTCGAAGATCTCCTCCAGACCTGACTTCCTGGGGACGTCCTGTCCGTTCTCGAGAGCCGTCTCGACACGAGCCTTCCAGGCGGCGTTACCGAGGAGCCAGTCAAAGCTCTCGGTCTGCAGCGCGAGGAGGTTCGGAACCTCGAGAGGCTCCTTGATCTTTGCAAAGGAGATGCGCAGCGGGGCGGTGCTGGCGCCGTTGTTCATATTCGTGGTCGAGGCGTTGCGCGAGGCGGCCAAGAGGGGGTCCTTCCGAGGGCTCGGACTCACTACGCGCGTACCGGTCCCAAGCGGGACATCAGGACAGAAAGCCCAGTTCCGGGCCGTCGATCACGATGTCCGTGCGAGGGGGTGCCCCTGGTGACGGGCAGGGAGCAGCTAACAGGCAGCGCAAAGGGTCAGTGTAGCCACTTGGCACACTGATGTCCAGAGCGGGTTTTTGGAGACCCTCGTTGTTCTCAACACCTTGTCTCTACTGCGGCAAGCTTCGCGCCGTAGGCGCACATCGATACTGCCCTCTTCGCCGTCGATCCATGCCTCGGATCCGGATCGATTGTGACGACGCGTCCTGAGAATTGCGCGCTGCGTGCGGTTCGTCAAGGCCCCCCGCTCCCTGCGGATCGTCACCGTCGTACGGAGGGCACGGCGATGATCACGATACTCGCCGGAAGCCGAACGGCACAGCATCCCCCCGTGAACGCGGAAGGGCGACCACCCGGATGGGTGATCGCCCTACGCGTCAACGCTGCGCCTCGCGGCGCCGAGACCGCTCCCGTACGCCCGCAGGCGCCCGGTGGAGGACTCGCGAGGAGTTACTTGACCTCGACGCCCGCGCCGGCGGCCTTGAGGGACTCGGCGGCCTTGTCGGCCTGCTCCTTGGAAACCTTCTCCAGGACGGGCTTCGGGGCGCCGTCCACGAGGTCCTTGGCTTCCTTGAGGCCGAGCGAGGTCAGCTCACGCACGACCTTGATGACCTGGATCTTCTTCTCGCCGGCACCCGTGAGGATGACGTCGAACTCGTCCTGCTCCTCTTCCACCGGCGCGGCGGCGGCGACGCCACCGGCGGCAGCGGCGGCGACCGGCGCGGCGGCCGTGACGTCGAACTTCTCTTCGAAGGCCTTGACGAACCCGGAGAGCTCCAAGAGGGTCAGGTTCTCGAACTGCTCAAGCAGCTCTTCCTGCGACAGCTTCGCCATGATGGCGTCCTTCCACTAATTCGGCTGGTGCCGTGTGTACAAGTTCCGCGGGCGAACCGGCCCGCTGTGACCGACCGAGCCTGATTACTCGGAGTCGGCCTCGACGGGGGCCGGCGTACCGGCACCGTCCTGCTCTTCCTTCTGGGCACGAAGCGCTTCCGCGGTGCGGACGAACTTCGACGGAAGCGCCTGGAAGAGCGCGGCAGCCTGCGACTGCTTGGCCTTCATGGCACCCGCCAGCTTGGCGAGCAGAACCTCGCGGGACTCGAGGTCCGCAAGCTTCTTGAACTCATCGGCGGACAGCGCCTTACCGTCAAGGACACCGCCCTTGATGATGAGATTCGGGTTGTCCTTGGCGAAGTCACGAAGACCCTTCGCCGACTCCACCGGGTCACCGGTGACGAAGGCAACCGCCGTCGGACCTGCGAACAGGTCGTCCAGCGTGTTGATCCCGGCCTCGTTGGCCGCGATCTTGGTCAGCGTGTTCTTCACCACGGAGTACTGGGCGTTCTCACCGAGGGAACGACGCAGCTCCTTGAGCTGCGCCACGGTGAGACCCCGGTACTCGGTCAGCACGGCGGCGTTCGAGCTGCGGAACTTGTCCGTCAGCTCGGCCACCGCGGCAGCCTTGTCGGGCCTTGCCATGAGCGTCGGCCTCCTTCCGGGTGATGAGGACCGCTCAGAAGGGGCTTCGCAAAACGAAACGCCCCGGCGCAGGCGCCAGGGCGTAGCTCAACCGAATGGAATCCGGGAACTGTCCACAGTCACCTGCGCAGGTCGTCCGCAGCTAGCGGATCCTTCGGCCGCCGCACACTCGTATGAGTACACGACAACGACCAGCGGTCTTTGGCTTCTTCGGAAGACTACGCGAGCGGGAGCACGGCAGGCAAATCGCCCCCGCTCCTGACGGCCCGGCCCCCGCCCGGGCGCGGAGGACCCCCTCAGCCGCTCGCGCCGGCCTTCCCCGCGAGCACGTCGGCGAAATCCATCGTCCGCGCGGCCGGCGGGGCCGTGATCGTCAGCGGCTTGTTGTAGTGGGTGAACGTGACCGTGAGGTCGAGCGGGCCCTGCTTGCCGGCCCCCCGCATCCGGAACTGCTTGGTGCGGTCGGCCTTCGGGTCGATCCACAGGTCCATCGTCATACGCTCGATGCCCATGTCCTCGTACTCGTCGAGGGATTTCCCCTGCCGTGCCTTGGCCGCCGCGTCCCTGCCGGTAAGGCTCGCCCGCATGGCGTCCAGGGTCACCGTGCCGGTGTAGTGCTTCGTGGCGGCCCCGTCCACGGTCTCCGGCCCGACTTCCTTGAGGTCCTTCGCCGCGGTGAGCGAGGCCGACTCCTCGGCGGGATTGCGGTCCGCCTGGCCGGACAGCGCTCCGAGCGGATTGTCCTCGCCCTTGGCGGCGGCACCCAGGGGGAACTTGACCCAGCTCCTTCCGTCCAGGTCAGCGGCGGCTTTCCCGCCCCCCTTCATGTACATCCCGTCCGGGAGGATCCGCATGTCGAACTCCGACGGCTTGCCGTCGATGTCGATCGTCATCTTCGTCTCCAGGGCCGGCGGCTCGACGGTCAGCGCGGCGACGACCCTGAGGGCCCCCTGGCCGGGGATCTCGCCGTCCATCACGTAACCCAGGGAGGTCACCTTCTCGCTGTTGGTGACAGCCCGCTCGATCGCGGCCACCGGTGTCACCTTCAACGGCTTTGAGCCGGCCCTGCCCGCCGGCTCGCCGCCGTCGGCCGTACAGGCCGCAGAGCCGCACAGCAGTGCTCCTGCCAGCGCCATACCGGCGGCTTTGCGGTACGTCATCTTCATGGGCCCCCCACGGGCGAACACCGGATCTCTGCCAACTTCCGTACGACCGAACCGTATCCGCCGCCACTGACAGAGGCGCGTGAAAAAAGCCGGCCCCCACGCCTCCGGAGAGATGTGGGGACCGGCCTTCGATCACGTACGCGCGTGCTCCGCGCGACCCGTGCGCCGTCGAGGTCAGACGGACGCCGGGTCCTCCTCGACGAGGAGGTTGCGGGTGCGGTTGGCGTCCAGCGGGATGCCGGGGCCCATCGTCGTCGCGAGGGTCGCCTTCTTGATGTAGCGGCCCTTCGCGGCGGACGGCTTCAGACGAAGGATCTCGTCCAGCGCCGCGGCGTAGTTCTCGACCAGCTTCGTCTCGTCGAACGACGTCTTGCCGATGATGAAGTGCAGGTTCGAGTGCTTGTCGACGCGGAACTCGATCTTGCCGCCCTTGATGTCGTTCACGGCCTTCGTGACATCGGGGGTGACCGTTCCGGTCTTCGGGTTCGGCATCAGACCACGCGGGCCGAGGACGCGGCCGAGGCGGCCGACCTTGCCCATGAGGTCCGGCGTCGCGACAACGGCGTCGAAGTCCAGACGGCCCTTCGCGACCTCGTCGATGAGTTCGTCGGAGCCGACGATGTCGGCGCCCGCGGCGCGCGCCTGCTCTGCACGGTCACCGGTCGCGAAGACCAGGACCCGGGCGGTCTTGCCGGTGCCGTGCGGGAGGTTCACGGTGCCACGGACCATCTGGTCGGCCTTGCGGGGGTCTACGCCCAGCCGCATGGCCACCTCGACGGTGCCGTCGAACTTGGTGGCGGTGGTGTCCTTGGCAAGGCGGACGGCCTCGAGCGGGGCGTAGTTGCGCTCCCGGTCGATCTTGGCGTCCGCGCTGCGGAGAGCCTTGCTGCGCTTCACTTCTGCTCCTGTGTTTCTTCAGATGTGGAGTTCGTGGTCCGGACCGCGCATGGTCCTGCCACTGGGGCTGCCCGGCTGGGTCAGCGCTCGACCGTGATGCCCATGGAACGGGCGGTACCGGCGATGATCTTCTCGGCGGCGTCGAGGTCGTTGGCGTTCAGGTCGGGCATCTTCGTCGTGGCGATGTCGCGCACCTGGTCGCGCGTCAGCTTCGCGACCTTCTTGACGTGCGGCTCGCCGGAGCCCTTGTCCACGCCCGCGGCCTTGAGGATCAGCTTGGCGGCCGGCGGAGTCTTGGTGATGAAGGTGAAGGAACGGTCGTCGTAGACCGTGATCTCCACCGGCACGACCATGCCACGCTGCGACTCGGTCGCGACGTTGTAGGCCTTGCAGAACTCCATGATGTTGACGCCGTGCTGGCCCAGCGCGGGGCCGACCGGCGGAGCCGGGTTGGCCGCGCCGGCGTTGATCTGGAGCTTGATGAGCCCCGTGATCTTCTTCTTCTTGGGAGGCATTGCTCTCTCCGGGTCCTAGTGAGAGTTCTCGGCCATCCGTCCAGTCATCCGGACGGAGGCATACCGCACAACGATAACGGGTATAGCTGCGCGGCCAAAACCGACAGGTCAGACAGCTGTCGGAGCCTGTCTGACCTGTCGGAAGCGGCTGTTCCAGAAGCGAGCGGGTGTGCTCGGTGAGCGGGTGGGCTCAGTTCTTCTGGATCTGGTCGAAGCTCAACTCGACGGGGGTCTCGCGGCCGAAGATCTCGACCAGACCCTTGACCTTCTTCGAGTCGGCGTTGATCTCGTTGATCGTGGCCTGGAGGGTCGCGAAGGGGCCGTCCGTGACGGTGACGGAGTCGCCGACCTCGAAGTCCAGCACCTGGACCTCGACCTTGCGGGACGGCGCCGGCTTGCCCTCGGCCTCGGCTGCCTCACGGGCCGCCTTCTCCTCGGCCTCCGGCGCGAGCATCTTCACGATCTCGTCCAGCGTCAGGGGGTACGGGTCGTAGGCGTTGCCCACGAAGCCGGTCACGCCAGGAGTGTTCCGTACGACGCCCCAGGACTCGTTCGTCAGATCCATGCGCACCAGGACGTAACCCGGGAGCTTGTTCTGGCGAACGTTCTTCCGCTCGCCGTTCTTGATCTGGACGATCTCTTCCTCGGGGACCTCGGCCTGGTAGATGAACTCCTCGACGTTCAGCGAGACGGCGCGCTGTTCCAGGTTCGCCTTCACACGCTTCTCGTAGCCCGCGTAGGTGTGGATCACGTACCACTCGCCGGGCAGGCCGCGCAGTTCCTCGCGGAGGGCCTCGAC
This sequence comes from Streptomyces sp. NPDC087420, assembly GCF_044744165.1. Taxonomy (NCBI): domain Bacteria; kingdom Bacillati; phylum Actinomycetota; class Actinomycetes; order Kitasatosporales; family Streptomycetaceae; genus Streptomyces; species Streptomyces sp. NPDC087420. Next base: position 188,978 of record NZ_JBIUXU010000008.1, on the reverse strand, counting down.
GGGGTCGACGGCGGCGACGGCCTCGGTGGGCGCGTCCTCGTCGTCGGTCTCGGCGTCCTCGGACGCGTCGTCGGAGTCCTCGGAAGCCTCGGCGTCCTCGGAAGCCTCGTCTTCGGAGTCCTCAGCGTCCTCGGTCTCGACGTCGTCGCTCTCGGCTGCGGCCTCGGCCGCCTCTTCGGCTTCTTCGTCCTCGACCCGCAGCGCGGCCTCTTCGGCCGGCTCACCGGCCGCCTCGTCAGCGGCTTCGGCCTGGTCTGGCTCGACAGCGTCCGCCGCCTCGACGATGCCGGTCTCGTCCTCCACGGACTCCACCGACTCCCGGGCGTCGTTCAGGTTCGGGTCAGACACTGTGGCTGCTTCTTCCTGGCTCAATGGGTGAAACACGCGAAAGGGGCGCCGCGTCGGGCGCCCTCGCGGGATCAGCCGAAGACGTACTTGATTGCTTGGTTGAAGCCGTAGTCAATCACGGTCACCAGACCGATCATGATGACAACGAAGACAATCACCACTGTGGTGTACGTCGTCAGCTGGTTGCGAGTCGGCCAGACGACCTTGCGCAGCTCGGCGACGATCTGGCGGTAGAAGAGCGCGAGACGGCCCAGAGGGCCCTTCTTGCCGCGCTTACCGCCCTTACGGGGCTTCTTCGACTCTGCGGACTCTTCATCGTCGGCATCAGGCTTGTCGATGGAGCCCACGGCGTCCGTCACGCTCACTCACCTGATTCCGGGTCGTGGCCGTGCCGCGCCCGGAGGAGCCGCACGGCGATGCATAGATCGAATGTACTTACCTGAAACGCACGCCATTATTGAAGACAGTGTGCGTGTAGCAGGGCCGGAGGGACTTGAACCCCCAACCGCTGGTTTTGGAGACCAGTGCTCTACCAATTGAGCTACGACCCTTTGCGCTTGCCCCAACCTACCGCATCCGGCCGGACGCGTTGAGTGCGCCGTCCGGACGTGGCTGATGAGGGCCAACGACCAGTGAGTGTACGTGGTCGGGGGCCCGACGTCGAACAGCTAAGCCCGGCTTCCTTCGCCGGCCCGCGGCGTCCACCGCATGTCCGCTGCTCAACTCCTTATATGTCCAGCTTACGAAACCTGTGTGCCCACGAGGTTTCGTGTCTGGGACCATGGGAGGCATGAGCGCAGCTATCCCCCCGACGATGCCGACCGAGCGCCGGGTCTCCGCGCGTATCGGCGCGATCTCCGAGTCCGCGACCCTCGCCGTCGATGCCAAGGCCAAGGCCCTCAAGGCCGCCGGCCGCCCGGTGATCGGCTTCGGTGCCGGCGAGCCCGACTTCCCGACGCCCGACTACATCGTCGAGGCCGCGGTGGAGGCGTGCCGCAACCCCAAGTACCACCGCTACACGCCGGCCGGGGGGCTTCCCGAGCTCAAGGCCGCCATCGCCGCGAAGACGCTCCGCGACTCCGATTACGAGGTGGACCCCGCCCAGATCCTGGTCACCAACGGCGGCAAGCAGGCGATCTACGAGGCCTTCGCGGCCATCCTGGACCCGGGCGACGAGGTCGTCGTCCCGGCGCCGTACTGGACGACGTACCCCGAGTCGATCCGCCTCGCCGGCGGGGTCCCGGTGGACGTCGTCGCCGACGAGACGACGGGCTACCGCGTCACCGTCGAGCAGTTGGAGGCGGCCCGTACGGAGCGTACGAAGGTGGTGCTCTTCGTCTCGCCGTCCAACCCGACCGGTGCCGTCTACAGCCGCGAGGACACCGAGGCCGTCGGCCGCTGGGCCCTGGAGCACGGGCTGTGGGTGCTGACCGACGAGATCTACGAGCACCTCGTCTACGGAGACACCACGTTCACCTCGCTCCCGGCCGTCGTGCCGGAGCTGCGGGACAAGTGCCTCGTCGTCAACGGGGTCGCCAAGACCTACGCGATGACCGGCTGGCGGGTGGGGTGGCTCGTGGGCCCCAAGGACGTCGTGAAGGCGGCGACGAACCTCCAGTCGCACGCCACGTCCAACGTGTCGAACGTCGCGCAGGTCGCCGCGATCGCCGCCCTCACCGGCGACCTCACGGCGGTCGCCGAGATGCGGGACGCCTTCGACCGGCGGCGCCGGACGATCGTGCGGCTGCTGAACGAGATCGAGGGTGTCGTCTGCCCGGAGCCCGAGGGCGCGTTCTACGTGTACCCGTCGGTGAAGGGCCTGCTGGGCAAGGAGATCCGCGGCGTCCGCCCGGCGTCCTCCGTCGAGCTGGCCGCGCTGATCCTCGACGAGGCCGAGGTCGCGGTCGTACCGGGTGAGGCGTTCGGTACGCCGGGCTACCTGCGGCTGTCGTACGCGCTCGGCGACCAGGACCTGGCGGAGGGCGTGGCCCGGATCCAGAAGCTGCTGGCGGAGGCCAGGGACTGAGCCTGGCGGCTGCCGGGACTGAGTTTTGTGTCACAGCCCGCGCGGTCCGTGAGCGTGGAGATCGGCCCCCGGCCCCGGCCGGGGGCCGTTTTTCCGTCCTTTTCCGTCCACCTGCCGCGCCCGTTTGATTCGCGCAGACATTCGGGCAAGAACTCGTAGGGGGAAAAGGGCTGTCCGGGGGTGCCTACATGCAGCAGGATCTTCGAATGGAGAGCACCACCCGACCGCGCGACCTGACGCTGCTGCCCAAGGCCCATCTGCACCTGCACTTCACCGGGTCGATGCGGCCCACGACCCTGCTCGAACTCGCCGACAAGTACGGCGTCCACCTCCCCGACGCGCTGACCGGCGGTGAACCGCCGAAGCTGCGGGCCACCGACGAGCGCGGCTGGTTCCGCTTCCAGCGCCTGTACGACATCGCCCGCTCCTGCCTCCGTACCGCCGAGGACATCCAGCGGCTGGTCCGCGAGGCGGCCGAGGAGGACGTGCGGGACGGCTCCGGCTGGCTGGAGATCCAGGTCGACCCCACCTCGTACGCCCCCCTGCTCGGCGGGCTGATCCCGGCCATGGAGATCATCCTGGACGCCGTGGACACCGCCTCCCGGGACACCGGGCTCGGCATGCGGGTGCTGGTGGCGGCGAACCGTATGAAACACCCCCTGGAGGCCAGGACGCTGGCGCGGCTCGCGGTGCGGTACGCGGACCGGGGCGTGGTCGGCTTCGGGCTGTCCAACGACGAGCGGCGCGGGCTGGCCAGAGACTTCGACCGGGCGTTCGCGATCGCCAGGGAAGGCGGCCTGCTGGCCGCGCCGCACGGCGGCGAGCTGACGGGCCCGGCGTCCGTACGGGACTGCCTGGACGACCTGCGGGCGGCCAGGATCGGGCACGGCGTACGGGCCGCGGAGGACCCCAGGCTGCTGCGCAGGCTCGCGGACCGCGGGGTGACCTGCGAGGTGTGCCCGGCCTCGAACGTGGCGCTGGGCGTGTACGAGAAGCCGGAGGACGTACCGCTGCGGACCCTGTTCGACGCGGGGGTGCCGATGGCGCTGGGCGCGGACGATCCGCTGCTGTTCGGGTCACGGCTGGCGGCGCAGTACGAACTGGCGCGCGAACACAACGGCTTTGACGACACCGAACTGGCCGAGCTGGCCCGGCAGTCGGTACGGGGGTCGGCGGCGGACGCGCCGACGCAGGACAAGCTGCTGGCGGGGATCGACAGCTGGCTGGCGAGCTGACGCGGCCTCGGCGGGGCGCTACAGGCTGACGCCCACCGTCACCGGTTCGTTGACGAGCGTGACGCCGAAGGCGTCCCGTACCCCGGCCACCACCTCGCGCGCGAGGGCGAGCAGGTCCTCGGTGGTCGCCCCGCCGCGGTTGGTGAGGGCGAGGGTGTGCTTGGTGGAGATACGGGCCGGGCCCGTGCCGTACCCCTTGGTGAACCCGGCCTTGTCGATCAGCCAGGCCGCCGAGGTCTTCCTGAGGCCCTCCCCCGCCGGGAAGGCGGGCGGGGTCACGTCGTCGCCGAGGCGGGCCCTGGCGAGGCTGAGGAAGTCCCCGTACGCCTGCTCGGTGAGGATCGGGTTGGTGAAGAAGGACCCCGCCGACCAGGTGTCGTGGTCCTCGGGGTCCAGCACCATGCCCTTGCCGGCCCGGAGCTTGAGGACGGTGTCGCGCGCGAGGGCGGCGGGCACGCGCTCGCCCGCCTCGACGCCGAGGGCGCGGGCCGTCTCGGCGTACTTGAGCGGGGCGGAGAGGCCGCCCGCGTCCTCCAGGGCGAAGCGGACGCGGAGGACGACGTAGCGCGCCGGGTCCTCCTTGAAGCGGCTGTGGCGGTACGAGAAGGCGCAGTCTTCCTTGGTGAGGGTGACGGTCTCGCGGGCGGCGCGGTCGTAGGCGACGACCTCCGTGAGGGTATTGGAGACCTCCTGGCCGTACGCGCCGACGTTCTGGATCGGGGTGGCGCCGGCCGATCCGGGGATCCCGGCGAGGCATTCGATCCCGGCGAGGCCGGCTTCGACGGTACGGGCGACGGCGTCGGTCCAGACCTCGCCGGCGGCCAGTTCGAGGGTGGTGCCGTCGAGGTGGAAGCCGGTGGTCGCGATGCGCAGGGCGGTGCCGTCGAAGCCCTTGTCGCCGATGACCAGGTTGCTGCCGCCGCCGATGATCAGGAGGGGGGTGCCTTCCTCGTCCGCCGCTCGTACGGCGTCGATGACCTCGGCGTCGGTGGTGGCCGTGAGGAGGCGGCCTGCGGGGCCGCCGAGGCGGAAGGTGGTCAGGGGGGCGAGGGGCGCGTCGTGGAGTTCCTGCACGGGACAAGAGTACGGGCGGGATTGCATGGCGGGATTGCATGGCGGGACACGAGTACGGTCCGTCGGCGGCCGGTGAGCGGCTGCCGACGGACCGTACGCCGGGGTGTTGTCCGGACTTGTTCAGACCGTCGCCGGCTCGCGCTCGCCCTTCGTGTCCTGCGGGCCGCCGGCCCGCTGCGCGTGGCGGGACGGGATGAGGAACGCGCACAGGGCTCCCAGGGCCACCACACCCGCGCCCATCCACAGGGCGGGCACCGTACCGTCGGCGAAGCTCTGCGGGCTCTCGTACCCACCCTGTGCGGCGAAGACCGCGCCGAGTATCGCGATGCCGAGCGCTCCGCCCACCTCGCGCAGGGCGTTGTTGGCGCCGGAGGCGATGCCCTGTTCCGCCGGGCGGACGCTGGACATGACCAGGCTGGCGGCGGGCGCGAAGTACAGGCCCATGCCGATGCCGCTGAGGATGAGACCGGGCAGCTGGGCCCCGTACGACACGTCAGGGGCGATGACCGTCGCGAACCAGCCCAGGCCCACGGCCTGGAGGGCGAGTCCCGCGACGACGACGGGCCGGCCGCCGATGCGGTCGGAAAGAATTCCGGCGAACGGCGCGACCAGCAGCGGCATACCGGTCCACGGGAGCATGCGCAGGCCGGCCTCGGTGGGCGAGTAGCCGACGACGCTCTGGAGGAACTGGCTGAGCAGGAAGATCGAGCCGAACATGCCGAGGAACATCAGAAGGCTCGCGGCGTTGATGCCCGAGAAGGCACGGTCCTTGAACAGTCGCATCGGAAGCATCGCGTCCGGCCGGCGGATGCCGTGGAGGACGAAGGCCACCAGCAGCGCGGAGCCCGCGAACAGGCCGATGAGGACGGTGGAGCTGGTCCAGCCGTCGGCGTTGGCGTTGACCAGGGCGTAGACGAGGCCGAAGAGTCCGCCGCTGATGAGGAGCGTGCCGGGGATGTCGAGGCGGGCGCCGGGGGCGTGGGACTCCTGGAGGCGCAGCCGGGCGAGCGGCAGCAGGGCGAGGCCGATCGGGACGTTCAGCCAGAAGATCCACTGCCAGGAGAGGTGCTCGGTGAGGGTGCCGCCGATGAGGGGACCGCTGGCGACGGCGAGGCCGGTGAGGGCGCCGAAGATGCCGAGGGCCGCGCCGCGCCGTTCCGCCGGGACGGCGGCGGTGAGCAGGGTGAGGGTGAGCGGCATCATGATCGCCGCGCCGACGCCCTGGACGGCACGGGCCGCGATCAGCGCGTCGATGCCGGGGGCGAGGGCCGCGGCGGCGGAGGCGCCGGTGAAGATCGTGAGGCCTATGAGGAAGAGCTTCCTGCGGCCGAAGCGGTCACCGAGGGCCGCGCCGAACATCAGGAGGACGGCGAAGGTGAGCGTGTACGCGTTCACCGTCCACTCCAGGTCCTCCAACGCGCCGCCGAGGTCCGCGCGGATGGACGGGAGGGCGGTGGTGACGACGAGGTTGTCGAGGGCCGCCATGAAGCCGGCGACGCCGGTGATGATGAGGGCCCAGACGGCCCGGGGGCCGAGTGCTTGGGGCGGGTTGGCTGCTGGCTGGGTCATTTCTTTCCCCCTGCTGATTGGGCGTTCGCTGATTGATCGTTGGTTGATTAGTTATTGATCACTAACTTTTATGGACAAGGGAAGACCCCCTGATCCCCTGCCGGGCGGCTCACTCCCCGGAAAAGGCCGGAGGGTCGTCCTTGACGCCCACCCAGAGCCGGTGGTCCGAAGGGAAGCCCAGCGAGACGAGCGTGTTGATGAGCATGCCGTGCGCCAGGAAGTCCTTGGTGCCGGCCTCGTCGCCGCCGAGCGTCCCGTGGATCGAGTCGTACAGCCTCGTCCAGCCGGCCCGGAGCGGCTCACCGAAGGAGTGGTCGCCCGCGGCCTCGGCGGCCGCGACCGTCACGTACATCTGCATCTGCATGAGCAGCATTTCCGGGTCCCCGGCGATGAGTTCCACGTACGCGGCCCCCATGGCGTGCAGGGCGGCCTCGCCGCTCAGCCCCTCGGACGCCTGCCCGAAGAGCCGGGTGGTGTCGGCCAGGCAGCGCTCCGCCGCCGCGAGGAAGATGGCCTGCTTGTTCGGGAAGAGCCGGAAGAGGTACGGCTGCGAGACGCCGACGCGGCGGGCGATCGTCTCGGTGGAGGTGCCGTGGTAGCCGCTGCGGGAGAACTCGGTGACCGCGGCGCGGATCACGCTCTCCCGCCGTTCCTCTGCGCTCATCCTGACCATGCGACTAAGTTATTGATGGATAACTAACCTTGTCAACCCCAGGGCCGGACAGACCGGAGGGGGCGCCCGCACCAGCGGGCGCCCCCTTCCGTGACGCTCGTGCGGGCCTTCAGGCCAGGCGCACAACGGCGCGGGACATCCCCAGCACCTTCTGACCGGCGCTCATGGCCGTCAGGTCGACCCGGACCCGGTTGTCGTCCAGCTTGGCGCCGATCTTGGCGCTCACCTCGACCAGCGCGCCCTTGTCGTCGTTGGGCACCACCACGGGCTTCGTGAAGCGCACGCCGTACTCGACGACGGCTCCCGGGTCGCCCACCCAGTCGGTCACCACACGGACCGCCTCGGCCATCGTGAACATGCCGTGCGCGATGACGTCCGGCAGCCCGACCTCCTTGGCGAACTTCTCGTTCCAGTGGATCGGGTTGAAGTCCCCGGAGGCGCCCGCGTACCGCACCAGCGTCGCCCGCGTGAGGGGGAAGCTCCCGGCCGGCAGCTCCGTACCGACCTCGACCTCGTCGTAACCGATCTTCGCGGCCATCCGCCTCACGCCCCTTCGGCGGCGCGCGCCACCAGCTTGGTCCACGCGGTCACGACGTGTTCGCCGGCCTCGTCGTGCACCTCGCCGCGGACGTCGATGATGTCGTTGCCCGCGAGGGACTTGATCGCCTCGATGGTCGACGTGACGGTCAGCCGGTCCCCCGCGCGGACGGGCCGGGAGTACGCGAACTTCTGGTCCCCGTGCACCACGCGGCTGTAGTCCAGCCCCAGCTGAGGATCGGCGATGACGTCCCCGGCCGCCTTGAAGGTGATGGCGAACACAAAGGTCGGCGGGGCGATCACGTCGGTGTGCCCGAGTTCCTTGGCCGCCTCGGGATCGGTGTACGCCGGATTGGTGTCCCCCACCGCCTCGGCGAACTCACGGATCTTCTCGCGGCCGACCTCGTAAGGCTCGGTGGGCGGATAGCTCCGCCCCACGAAGGACTGATCGAGCGCCATGGACTCGCTCCCTCCTGATGAATGTGACCACTACAAACGACACGAGGCCGCCCCCAGAGGGGACGGCCTCGCATACGAGCCTGTTTCAGCGCGTTTCGCGGTGCGCGGTGTGCGAGTTGCAGCGCGGGCAATGCTTCTTCATCTCAAGTCGGTCCGGGTTGTTACGCCGGTTCTTCTTGGTGATGTAGTTCCGCTCCTTGCACTCCACGCAGGCCAGCGTGATCTTCGGGCGGACGTCGGTGGCAGCCACGTGAGTGCTCCTTGGACGGACGGTTTACGGATGAAAAGATGAACGCAGAAAAGAGTAGCCGATCGAAGGACCGACCCCACAATCGGCTACTTTGTGTAGCGGTGACCGGACTTGAACCGGTGACACAGCGATTATGAGCCGCTTGCTCTACCGTCTGAGCTACACCGCTTCGATGTCGGATCCCCTCGCCCGAGGGCGAGGATCACCGAACACCTGAGCCCCAATACGGAATCGAACCGTAGACCTTCTCCTTACCATGGAGACGCTCTACCGACTGAGCTATTGGGGCGAGCGATGAAGACATTACACGGTCCCTCGCCGATCGCCCAAATCCGTTTCGCGGCCCCTTCCGAGCCCCTGGTCCCCTGTGCCCCGTAGGCCACTGGTGGCCTCGCCGGTACGACTATTTCGCTCCTCCGCGAAGCCTGGCCGGGGCGCACCTAGGCTCGGTCCACTCTGCGGATCTTGGTCCTCCGCCTGGTCCTCCGCCCGGTCCTCCACCTGGTCTTCGTACGGGTCGGCGGCATCGGGTGACCGGACCCCGGCGGAGACATCAATCACAGATCTGGACCCCCTTTCGTCTCCCTCCGCCCGTGGTGATCCCTCCAGGAGTGCGATGCCCGACAGCCACCCGCAGCCGCAGCCCCCGTCGCAGCCGTCCGACCGGGCCGGGGCCGCCAGCGCCGGGCTCCTCCTCTGCGGTGCGCGGCTCTCCGACGGCCGGATCGTCGACGTGCGGCTGGGCGGCGGCCTGATCGAGGCCGTGGGTACGGCGGGCAGCCTCACCGCCCACGGCGCGCGGGTGGACCTGTCCGGCCACCTGCTGCTGCCCGCCCCGGCCGAGCCGCACGCCCACAGCGACACGGCGCTGACGGCGGAGGTCGTGGACACCGGGGACAGGGTGGGCGCGGTGGACTCCCCGGCTGCCGTCTCCCCGTCGTGTTCACCTTCGTACGCCCCCGAGGACGTGCGGCGGCGGGCCACCGAGGCCGCTCTCCTCCAGCTCGGGCACGGCGCGACGGCTCTCCGTTCGCATGTACGCATCGGGGACGCGCAGGGTCTGGGGCGTCTGGAGGCGCTGCTCCAGGCGCGGCGTTCGCTGCGGGGGCTGGTCGAGGTGACCGCCGTCGCCGTACCGCGGCTGCTCACGGGCGTGGCGGGCGCCGACGGCCTGGCGATGCTGCGGGACGCGGTGAAGATGGGCGCGGGGGTGGTGGGCGGCTGCCCCGACCTCGATCCGGACCCGGCGGGGTACGTGGAGGCGGTGCTGGAGGTCGCCGCCGAGCACGGCTGCCCGGTGGACCTGCACACGGACGGCGCCGATCCGGCCCGGCTGGCCCGGCTCGCGGCGATGGCGGGCGGGCTGCGGCCCGGAGTGACGCTCGGGCCGTGCGCGGGGCTGAGCCTGCTGCCGGCGGAGGTGGCGGGCCGGGCGGCCGACCAGCTGGCGGCGGCCGGGGTGACGGTCGTCTGCCTGCCACAGGGGGCGTGCGGGGGCGTGGGGCAGGGGTGGGTGGAGTGCGGGGGCACGCGGCGGGCGGGGACGCCGTACGGGAGCGTGGGGCCGGGCGGGACGCCGTACGGGAACGCCGGGTCGAGCGGGACACCGTACGAGAACGCAGGATGGGGCGGGACACCGTACGGAAGCATCGGGACCGGCGGTACGCCGTACGGAGGCATCGGGGCCGGCGGTGCGGATCCACGGGGTGTCGCGCCCGTCCGGCTGCTGCGGGCCGCCGGGGTGCGGGTGGCGGCCGGCAGCGGCGCCCTGCGGGACGTGGCCAATCCGGTCGGGCGCGGGGATCCGCTGGAGGCGGCGTACCTGCTGGCCTCCCGGGGCGGGCTGGCGGCGGAGGACGCGTACGACAGCGTGAGCACGGTGGCGCGGGCGGCGATGGGGCTGCCCGAGGTGCGGGTGGAGGCCGGGTTCCCGGCGGAGCTGCTGGCGGTACGGGGCGACGGGATCGCGGGCGTGCTGTCCCTCGCGTACAGCAGGATCGTCGTTCACCGGGGGCGGGTGGTGGCCCGTACGAGTGCGGTACGGGAGTACTGCGACTCCGAGGCGGCCGTCGCGCTCGAACTGCCGCGCCAGGGGGGCCCGGACGCGCGTCCGTGAGCCCGGACGGCGTGCCGGTCGCCCTGCGTGTCCCCGCCGGCCGGTGATCCGACCGGCCCTGTCCGTGGGCGGGACGGGCGCGGCCGACGTACGGTCGGGAGCATGCGAATTGTCATCGCCGGAGGACATGGTCAGATCGCGCTACGGCTGGAGCGGCTGCTCGCCGGGCGATCACACGACGTTGCGGGCATCATCCGCAAACCGGAGCAGGCCGAGGATCTGCGGGCGGCGGGCGCCGAACCCGTGATCCTGGACATGGAGTCGACCACGGTCGAGGAGGTCGCCGCGGTACTCAAGGGCGCCGACGCGGTCGTCTTCGCGGCGGGAGGCGGCGGGGACGGCAACCGGCAGCGCAAGGAGACGGTCGACAAGGGCGGCGCGATCCTCTTCGCGGACGCGGCCGAACGGGCCGGTGTGCGGCGCTACATCGTCGTCTCGTCGATCGGCGCGGACGCCCGCCACGAGGGCGACGAGGTCTTCGACGTCTACCTGCGGGCCAAGGGCGAGGCCGACGAGTACGTACAGTCCAGGACCGGTCTCGACTGGACGATCGTGCGCCCGGGCGCGCTGAAGAACGAGGGCGGGACGGGTCTGGTCAACCTGGCGGACCGGACGGGCCGCGGGCCGGTCCAGCGCGACGACGTGGCGGCGGTCCTGGCGGAGCTGCTGGAGACGCCGGGGACGGCGGGCCTGACGCTGCAACTGATCGGGGGTACGACCCCGGTGAAGGACGCGGTCGCGGCGGTGGCCGCCGCGAAGGGGTAGCGGCCGTCCCGTACGACCCACAGCCCACGTACGGGACGGCCCCTGAACGGCGTTCTCCGCCGTTCAGGGGCCGTCCCGTATGCCCGGGGGGCCCGCGCTCAGCCTGCCGCCACTGCGGCTGTTGCCGTGACCGTAGTCGCGACTGCGACTGCGACTGCGGCTGTTGCCGTCGCCGTCGCTTCGCCGAGCAGCAGCTCGGCTTCCGTTTCCGGGCTGATGCGCGGCGCGGGGACGCCGTGCGCGGGGACGCCGTGCGTGGGGAGTCCGGGCGCAGGGTGGCCGTGCGGGGGAAGTACGTGCGCGGGAAGGCCGTTCGCGGGAAGGCCGTGGGAGGGGGCGCTCTGGACTTCCGTGGCGGTTTCGGTGATCGCGAGCCGGCCGCCCAGCCGTGGGGCCGGGAGCGGGCCCGCGTCGCCGTGGAGCAGGAGTCGTACGGCTGACCAGGGCAGGTTCACCCCGGTGAACGCCGTCTGGAAGATTCCCGCCGACGCCCTGGGGTTGGCCTCCAGCAGCACCGGTTCCCCGTTCCGCTGGCGCAGTTGAACGTTGGAGAGGTACGCGAGCTTGAAGTGGCCGACGAGGCGGCGTGCGATCGCGGTCGGGGCGGGGTCGTCGAGCAGGTACCGGTAGCGGCCCTGCTTGGACCTCGCGACGCCGGCGAGCATGGTGCCGCCGGGGGCGGACAGGCAGTCGACACTCACTTCGGGCCCGTCGAGGAAGGGCATGACGAGGAGTTCGGGAACGGTCTCCCCCTCGTCCGCGGCCCGCCGCAAGGCGTGGGCCACCGCGTCCACGGAGGCCAGCGGTGCGGGCGCGGCCAGCAGGTCCTTGAGGCGCAGGGGCCGGTCGTCCAGGATGCGGAACCCGAACGCCGAGTACTCACCGGCGGGTTTGACGCAGACTCTCTCCCCGGTGGCCGAGAGTTCCTCCACCGCTTCCCGGAAGCTCGCGGCGTCGGAGGCGACCCGCCAGGGCGGTACGGGGATGCCGGCGGCCCCGGCCTCCTCGTACGCACGGCTCTTGCTGGTCAGCGCGTCGATCGCGGCGGGCGGTGAACACATCAGGTTCGTACCGCTCCGGGCGAAGACGTCGGTCAGCCCGGCGAGCGCGGCCAGGCGCCGGGGAGGGATGAGGACGTCTATCCCGTGCCGCCGGCAGAAGTCGAGGGCGAAGTCGGCGTAGTTGTCGTCGCTGACATGGCGGGGCTCGACCTCGCCCACGTCGCAGGCCGAGAGCGCGGGGGCGTCCCGGTCGACATTGGTCCCGTAGATACGGACGTCAACGGCGTCCGGGTTGTCGCGCAGCATTCGCATCACCTGGGTCGTGGCCACCCCTGCGCTGCTGAGCCATATCCGTAGTGCTATCGCGAAGCTCCTTCGTCATCAGAGCGCACCCGCCGAGGCGGCGGCGAACCGCGCAGGCGAAGCCCGCCGAAGGCCTGGAGAACCAAGGCCGCCCGACCATTCCCGATCATGTGTGAGCGGATCGTAGCCCGAAACGATGACGATGAGATTTCACGTGCGTCATGCCCGATCGGCGGCCGATCCGCCGCCGATCGGCCGCGCACGACAACGGCCCCCGCCCCGCGTCTCCGCGGAACAGGGGCCGTTCAGTGTGGCGGCGCCAGGATTCGAACCTGGGAAGGCTAAGCCGGCGGATTTACAGTCCGCTCCCATTGGCCACTCGGGCACACCGCCATGGGATGGTGCTGTCGCCTCGGGAGGACCGTTGTTGCTGGTGTCCCTTGGCGACGACGTAAACGATACCCGATGCCCGGGGGTGCTCCGCCACAGGATTGATCAGCGCTGGGGGCGGGTGCGGGTGACTAGGCTTTACGGCAGCGGTCGGGCGCTGCCGGTCGTGCGTCGGACGCCTGACCGGCGCCCGGTTCGCGGCGGACGCGCACCCGGTCCGTACCCTCATCGCACCCGATCGAAGGAGCCACAGAACATGGCCGACTCCAGTTTCGACATCGTCTCGAAGGTCGAGCGGCAGGAGGTCGACAACGCCCTCAACCAGACCTCGAAGGAAATCGCGCAGCGCTACGACTTCAAGAACGTCGGAGCGTCGATCGAATGGTCCGGCGAGAAGATCCTGATGCAGGCGAACTCGGAGGAGCGGGTCAAGGCGATCCTCGACGTCTTCCAGTCCAAGCTGATCAAGCGCGGGATCTCGCTGAAGTCGCTGGACGCGGGTGAGCCGCAGCTCTCCGGCAAGGAGTACAAGATCTTCGCCACGATCGAGGAAGGCATCTCCCAGGACAACGCCAAAAAGGTCGCGAAGATCATCCGTGACGAGGGTCCCAAGGGCATCAAGGCGCAGGTCCAGGGCGAAGAGCTGCGGGTCAGCTCGAAGAGCCGGGACGACCTCCAGACCGTGATCTCCCTGCTCAAGGGGCGTGACTTCGACTTCGCCCTCCAGTTCGTGAACTACCGGTGACGGCGGTACGGGGGCGGGGCGGACGATCCGCTCTCGCCTCCGCCCCCTTCCTCCGCGTGCCGGGCCGCCCCGGCGTACCGGGCCTCCCGGTCTCGTGAGCGGCGAGCTGTTCCCGAGGCCGCGGGAGGTGGTCGCGCCCGGGGCGGTGCACGTGCCGGCGTGGCTGTCCGGGGAGCGGCAGCGTGAGCTGGTACGGGCCTGCCGGGAGTGGGCCAGGGGTCCGGTGCCGCTCCGGCACACGGTGCTGCCGAACGGGGGCGTGATGTCCGTAAGGACCGTCTGTCTCGGCTGGCACTGGCAGCCCTACCGCTACACGCGCACGGCCGGGGACGTGAACGGCGCCCGGGTGGCGGCGTTTCCGACCTGGCTGGTGGAGTGGGGCAGGGAGGCGGTGGCGGAGGCGTACGGCGATCCGGCGGTCGCCGCCGCGTACACGCCCGACACCGCGCTGATCAACTTCTACGACGGTGACGCGACGATGGGCATGCACCAGGACAAGGATGAGAAGTCCCTGGCTCCGGTCGTGTCGTGGAGCATCGGCGACAGGTGCGTCTTCCGGCTCGGCAACACGGAGAACCGGGGGCGGCCCTACCGGGACGTGGAGCTGTCCTCCGGCGACCTCTTCGTCTTCGGAGGGGCGTCGCGCCGGGCGTACCACGGGGTGCCCAAGGTCCGCCCGGGGACGGGCGATCCGGCCACGGGGATGGCCGGCGGGCGGTTGAACGTCACCCTGCGGGAGACCGGGCTGGGCCGGTGAGCCCCGGTCGGACAAGCCCCGGTCGATGAGCCTCGGTGGAACAAGTCCCGGTCGACGAGCCCCGGTCAGCGGGTCGTGGAGCGGGAGTTGCCGAAGAGGAGCCGGTAGATGACCAGCAGGACAAACGCCCCGCCGATGGCCGCGAGCCAGGTGGGTCCGTCGTAGAAGTCCTTGTTGATGGGGTGGTCGAGCCAGCGCGCCGATATCCAGCCGCCGACGAAGGCCCCCGCGATGCCGATGAGCGTCGTCCCGATCAGCCCGCCCGGGTCCCGCCCGGGGAGCAGGATCTTGGCAACGGCTCCGGCGAGGAGCCCGAGAACGATCCAGCCGAGGATGCCCATGTCCTGAACCTGCCTTTCGTGCAGTGTTGTCCCGGAAGACGCCCCGGGGACCCGGCGCGGTTGCGGAGATCCGTAGCCTGCGCCGTATGACACAGGAGTTGCGGCGCACACTGGGCGTGTTCGACGCGGTGGTGGTCGGACTGGGGGCGATGGTCGGGGCGGGGATCTTCGTCGCTCTGGGGCCCGCGGCGAAGGCCGCGGGGTCGGGTCTGCTGCTGGGGCTGGGGCTGGCGGCGGTGGTCGCGTACTGCAACGCCCTGTCGTCGGCCCGGCTGGCCGTCCTCTACCCCGCATCCGGTGGGACATACATCTATGGACGGGAACGGCTCGGCCCGTTCTGGGGGTACCTGGCGGGCTGGGCGTTTGTCGTGGGGAAGACGGCGTCGTGCGCGGCCATGGCCCTGACGGTCGGCGCGTACCTGTGGCCGGGGCGGGAACACGCCGTGGCCGTGGCGGCGGTCGTGGCGCTGACTGCCGTGAACTACCGGGGCGTTCAGAAGTCCGCGTGGCTGACACGGGTCGTGGTGGTCGTCGTGCTCGTGGTCCTCTCCGTGGTCGTGGTGGTGTGCCTCGGCTCGGACGCGGCCGGGGCGCGGCGGCCTGCACCGGTCGCCGACGCGTCCGCCGGCGGGGTGCTCCAGGCGGCGGGCCTGCTGTTCTTCGCCTTCGCGGGGTACGCGCGAATCGCCACGCTGGGCGAGGAGGTGCGTGATCCGGTCCGTACGATCCCGCGTGCCGTGCCCCTCGCGCTCGGTATCGCGCTGGTGGTGTACGCGGCGGTGGCCGTGGCGGTCCTTTCCGTGCTGGGGGCGGGTGAGTTGGCGCGATCGCCGGCGCCGCTCACCGATGCCGTACGGGCCGCGGGCGCGTCGTGGCTCGTACCGGTGGTGCGGGCCGGGGCGGCGGTGGCGGCGCTCGGCTCACTGCTGGCGCTGATCCTGGGGGTGTCCCGGACGACACTGGCGATGGCGCGGGACGGGCATCTGCCGGGCGGACTCTCCGCCGTCCATACGCGTTTCCATGTGCCGCACCGGGCGGAGCTGGCGGTGGGCGCCGTGGTCGCGGTCGTGGCGGCCACCACGGACGTGCGCGGGGCGATCGGCTTCTCGTCGTTCGGCGTACTGGCCTACTACGCGATCGCCAACGCGTCGGCCTGGACGCTGGGCGCGGGCCGGGCGGCCGGCACCGGCCGGGTCCTGGCGGCGGGTGGACTGGTGGGCTGTGTGGCGCTGGCGTGGGCCCTGCCGCTCGCCTCGGTGATCTCCGGTGCGGGGGTGCTGGCACTGGGGGCGGGCGTCTACGCCGCGCGGCGGTCCTGGCCGGGGCGGGGAAGTCAGGCCGCGGGTATGTAGGTGCGGAAGTCCGGCCAGGGCCGGGCCTCCACGTCGCTCTCCTCGTCCTCCGACCAGGACGTGCCGTCGACCCAGGCACGCTGCCACGCGGCGAGGGCGGGGAACAGGACGGGCTCGGCCGGGGCCGCGGTCTCCGGCGACTGCTCGGTTTCGGTCATGTGCTCATGGTGGACCATGGCACTGACAATCGGCCTGGAACCGCTCCGACCTGCGGTTTCTCTCCGCAGGTCGGTCCGTGGCCCCCGTGCGCGCGACCCTGCCTCAGCGCACCACGAACGGCTGGTCGGTCGGTACGACCTCCTTGCCCAGCGGCATCAGCGAGATCGGGATCAGCTTGAAGTTGGCGAGGCCCAGCGGGATGCCGATGATCGTGACGCACAGCGCGATGCCCGTGAAGATGTGCCCGAGAGCCAGCCACCAGCCGGCCAGGACCAGCCACAGGATATTGCCGACGAAAGAGGGCGCGCCCGCGTCGGGGCGGTCGATCGCCGTGTAGCCGAACGGCCACAGGGCGTAGAGGCCGATGCGGAAGGCCGCGAGGCCGAAGGGGATCCCGATGATCGTGATGCAGAGCACCAGCCCCGCCACGACATAGGCCAGGAACATCCAGAAGCCGCACAACACGAGCCAGACCACATTCAGGAGGGTTCTCATGATCGTCGACCTGCCATTCGCTCTAGTCGGGCGATACGTTCCGCCATCGGCGGATGCGTGGAGAACAGCTTGGACACCCCCTGGCCAGGGCGGAAGGGGTTCGCGATCATCATGTGGCTCGCGGTCTCGATCCGCGGCTCGGACGGCAGAGGCAACTGTTTCGTCCCCGCATCCAGCTTACGCAGCGCGCTGGCGAGGGCCAGCGGGTCGCCGGTGATCTGGGCGCCCGAGGCGTCCGCCTCGTACTCGCGGGAGCGGCTGACCGCCAGCTGGATCACGGAGGCGGCGAGCGGCCCCAGCACCAGGACCAGCAGGAAGCCGACGATGCCGGGGCCGTCGTCGTCGTCCGAGCGGCCGACCGGGATGAGCCAGGCGAAATTCACCAGGAACATGACGACCGAGGCGAGCGCGCCGGCGACCGACGAGATCAGGATGTCGCGGTTGTAGACATGGCTCAGCTCGTGGCCCAGGACTCCGCGCAGCTCGCGCTCGTCGAGGATCTGGAGGATCCCTTCCGTGCAGCACACGGCCGCGTTGCGGGGATTGCGGCCGGTGGCGAAGGCGTTGGGGGCCTGGGTCGGTGAGATGTACAGCCGCGGCATGGGCTGGCGCGAGGCGGTGGAGAGCTCGCGGACGATGCGGTAGAGCTGGGGCGCCTCGAATTCGCTGACGGGCCGGGCCCGCATCGCGCGCAGGGCCAGCTTGTCGCTGTTCCAGTACGCGTACGCGTTGGTCCCGACGGCCACGACCAGCGCGACGATCAACCCCGTACGGCCGAAGAAGCTGCCGATGACGATGATGAGCGCGGAGAGGCCCCCGAGGAGTACGGCAGTTCTCAACCCGTTGTGCCGGCGGTGCACGGTACGCCCTCCAGATCGTGCGGCAGGGGAACCCTCTACGGAGTGCAGCTCCACTCTTCAGTGGACGCTTCCGTACTGGTCAACGCCAGGCGGAGGGTTCGGGTTCCCTGCCGTCCCGGCCCGGCGCGTACGCCGTCCGGGTGGCGGCCGCCCCGGCGGGGACGGGCCCGCGAGGCCCCAGGGAGCCGCCAGGAGCCCTGAGGGGGCACCGGCGGGCGGCCGGGGGCGTCAGGGGCCGTCGTACGGGCTCAGAACAGGTTCACGTCGGCGAAGCGCAGGACGAGCTGGGGGGCTCCCGACAGGGCGACGCCGATGGCGGCGGTCAGGGCGATCGCCACGGTGAGGGGGACGGGGGTGGCGCGCGTGGCCAGGTCCCCGTTCCCGGCCGGCCGCACGGTCGCCCCGGACGGTGCCTCTTCGCCCTCCGGGGCGCGGAAGAGGAGCGCCGTCCACTGAAGGTAGTAGTAGAGGGCGATCACGACGTTCACGGCCATGAAGACGGCCAGCCAGCCGAGACCCGCGTCGACGGCCGCGGAGAAGACCGTGACCTTGGCGAACAGGCCGATGATGCCGGGCGGCAGTCCTGCCAGGCAGAGCAGGAAGAACGCCAGGGCGACGGCGGCGGCCGGGCGGCGCGCGTACAGGCCCCGGTAGTCGGCGATCCGGTTCTCCGGT
Organism: Streptomyces sp. NPDC087420; assembly: GCF_044744165.1. Lineage (NCBI taxonomy): Bacteria > Bacillati > Actinomycetota > Actinomycetes > Kitasatosporales > Streptomycetaceae > Streptomyces > Streptomyces sp. NPDC087420. Next base: position 170,848 of record NZ_JBIUXU010000008.1, on the reverse strand, counting down.
TCCGTACGGGCCACCAGGGCGACGACGGCGAAGGCGCCGAGGTTCACGACGGCGTACATGAGGGCGTACGCGACGGTGGAGCCGATCCGGTCCCCGTCGGCGTACGCGGAGGACGCGATCGGCACCAGCAGGTAGCCGGCCTGGGCCACCGAGGACCAGGCGAGGAGACGTACGGCGCTCCACGCACGCGTGGCGGACTGCCGGAGGGCGGCGACGTTGCCGACGGTCATCGTCAGCGCGGCGAGGAAGGCGAGGACCGGGCCCCACACATCCGCGTACGACGGGAACGCGACGACCGTGACCAGGATCAGGCCGGTGAAGCCGACGGCCTTGCCGACGACGGACAGGTAGGCGGCGATGGGCAGCGGGGCGCCCACGTAGGTGTCGGGGACCCAGAAGTGGAACGGGGCGGCGGCGGTCTTGAAGGCGAAGCCGACGAGAGTGAGGGCGACACCGGCCCGGGCGAGGGTGGCCAGCTGTCCGGGTACGTCGTCCAGCCGGCCGGCGACCTCCGTGAGGTGCAGGGTGCCGGTCGTGGCGTACACGAAGCTGACGCCCAGCAGCATCACGGCCGTCGCGGTGACCGACGAGAGGAAGAACTTCAGCGCGGCCTCGGAGGAGAGCCGGTCGCCGCGCTTGAGCCCGACCAGGGCGAAGGCGGGCAGCGAGGCGACTTCGAGGGCGACGACAAGGGTCGCGAGGTCGCGCGAGGCGGGCAGCAGGGCGGCGCCGGCCGCCGAGGCGAGCAGCAGGAACCAGAACTCCCCCGCCGGGAGCTTCCCGGTCTCGGTCAGGGAGAGCAGGGCGGTGAGCAGCGCCCCGCCGAGCACCAGCAGTTGGATGACCAGCGTGAAGTGGTCGGCGGTGTAGCTGCACGCGCCGGTCCCGCCGGGGAGGCAGAACGTCGACCGGTCGTCGTTCCACAGCGGCAGCAGAAGGGCCATCGCGGCGGCGAGGCCGGCGATCGCGAGGCCGCCGAGGAGCTGTTTGTGACGCTCGGGGACGAAGAGGTCGGCCACGAGGATGACGAGGGCGACCACGGCGGTGAGGGTGGGGGGCGCGATCGCGAGCCAGTCGACGGACTGGACGAGGCTGGCGGCGCTGTCGGCGGCCACGGTCACGACGTGCCTCCTGCGAGGAGCTTCTGCACGGCCGGGTCGGTGAGGCCGAGGAGGACCGCGGGCCAGAGGCCGGCGAGGACGGTGAGGGCGACGAGCGGGGTCCAGGCGACGAGTTCGTACGTCCGTACGTCGGCGAAGCCCGGTGCGGCCGGGGTTCCCCGGGCGCCGGTGTCCGGGGCGGCCGGGGTGTCCGTGATGTCCGGGGCCTTCGGGGTGTCCGGAGCGCCTGCCGCGCCCTGATCGCGCGGGGCCTGCACGCCCATGCACACCCTGCGTACGACGATCAGAAGATACGCGGCGGTGAGGAGCGTGCCGAGGCCCGCGACCGCCATGAAGGTGAGGAAGGCGGGCCGGCTCAGGCCGTCGGCGGGGTCGAAGGCCCCGAACATCGTGAGCATCTCGCCCCAGAACCCGGCGAGGCCCGGCAGGCCGAGGGAGGCGACGGCCGCGAAGGCGAGCAGGCCGCCGAGGCGAGGCGCGCGGCCGTAGAGCGCGGCGCCCGTGGCGCCGGCGAGGGTGTCCAGGTCGGCGGTGCCGTACCGGTCCTTGAGGGCGCCGACCAGGAAGAACAGCAGGCCGGTGATGAGGCCGTGGGCGATGTTGGCGAAGAGCGCGCCGTTCACGCCGGTGGGGGTCATCGTGGCGATGCCGAGCAGCACGAAGCCCATGTGGCCGACGGAGGAGTACGCGATCAGCCGCTTGAGGTCGCCGCCCGCGCCCTGCCGGGCGAGGGCGAGGCAGGCGAGGGACCCGTAGATGATGCCGACGACGGCGAGCGCGGCGAGGTAGGGCGCGAAGGTCCGCATCCCGTCGGGGGCGATGGGCAGGACGATCCGGACGAACCCGTACGTACCCATCTTGAGCAGGACCCCGGCGAGCAGGACGGACCCGACGGTCGGGGCGGCGGTGTGGGCGTCGGGCAGCCAGCTGTGCAGCGGCCACATCGGGGTCTTCACCGCGAGGCCGACGCCGATCGCCAGAACGGCGATGACCTGCGTGGATGTGCTGAGCCCACGGCCGTTGTCAGTGGCGAGTGCCACCATGTCGAATGTGCCCGCCCTCAGCCCGATGAGAAGCAGGCCGAGCAGCATGACCACGGAACCGAGCAGGGTGTAGAGGATGAATTTCCAGGCCGCCGCCTGCCGGCCGCCCGGGACGCCTTCCGAACCGCCCCAGCGGGCGATCAGGAAGTACATCGGGATCAGCACCGTCTCGAAGGCCAGGAAGAAGAGCAGCAGGTCGAGGACGGCGAAGGTGGCGAGGGTGCCGGATTCGAGGAGGAGGAGCAGGGCGACGAACGCCTTGGGCGAGGGGCCCGTGGGCATCTTGAAGTAGCTGTAGAGCGCGCAGAGGAAGGTCAGCAGCGCGGTCAGGACCAGAAGGGGGAGCGAAATGCCGTCGATGCCGAGGTGGATCCGGACGTCCAGCGCCGCGATCCAGCTGATGTCCGTGGTGGCCTGCATCCTCGACGCGTGGTCGCGGTCGAAGCCGAGGGCCAGGACGATCGCGGCGGCGAGGATCGCGCCGGTGACGGTGACGCCGTGGCGGAGTACGGCCTGGTCGGGGCTTCGGCCCTTGAGTCCGGGCGGTGCGGGGAGGAAGACGGCGGCGGCGCCGATGAGCGGTCCGGCGACGATCAACGCCAGAAGGGCCTGCATCACGGATTCACTGATATCGATCACGGCTCACGCTCCGGCGGCGACGAGTACGGCGGCGATCGCCAGGACGACGGAGCCGGCCAGCAGGGCGCTGAGGTAGGTCTGCACGTTGCCCGTCTGGGCGCGGCGGACGGCGGCGCCGAGCCAGCGGGTGCCGGTGCCCGCGCCGCGTACGTACGTGTCGACGACCTCGCGGTCGAGGAAGCGGACGAGCTGGGCGGCAGCGAGGACGGGGCGGACGAACAGGCGGTCGTAGAGCGCGTCCAGGTGGAATCCGGCCGCCGCGTGGGGGTGGAGCCGGCCCAGCAGCAGACGGCCCGGGTCGGCCGGGTCGTGGGCCGCGGCGAGGTCCCCGTAGGCGGCGAGGTGCGTCTCGATGGCTTCGATCTCCGATTGGGCCGGCTCCGCGTCCGGGTGCGCGGCGACGGCGCCGAGGGGGGTGCGGGCGGCCAGGGCCGAGGTGTGGCGCCAGGCGCCGTAGAGGGTCACGCCGCCGACGAGCGCGACGCCCGTGCCCAGGACGGACGTGGTGAGGTTCGGCGCCAGGCTGTCGCCGTCGAACCAGTCGGCGATGTAGCCGACGGTCAGACCGAGTGCGAGGGAGGGGATGGCGAGCACCCACAGGACGGCGTTCATGGCGACGGGCTGCTTGCCGTGGTCGGGTGCCTCGGTGCCGCGGCCGCGGAAGGCGAGCAGCCACAGGCGGGTGGCGTAGGCGGCGGTGAGGAGCGCGGTGACCAGGCCGGCGACGAGCACGACCCAGCCGGCGGCGCCGGGCGCGGTGTGGGCGGTGCCGAGGGCGGTGTGCTCGGCGACGACGAGGACGGACTCCTTGGAGAAGAAGCCGGCGAAGGGAGGGATCGCGGCGAGCGCGAGCAGGGCGACCGTCATCGTCCAGAAGGCGTCGGGGATGCGCTTGGCGAGGCCGCCCATGCGGGACATGGCGGCGAGCGAGTTGGTGCCGGCGGCGTGGATGATCACGCCGGCGCCGAGGAAGAGGAGGGCCTTGAACGCGCCGTGGGAGATCAGGTGGAAGACGGCCGCGCTGCGGTCGCCGAGGGCCAGGGCGCCCGACATGTAGCCGAGTTGGCCGATGGTCGAGTAGGCGAGGACCCGTTTGATGTCGTCCTGGGCGAGGGCGGCGAGGGCCGAGCCGACCATGGTGACAGCGGCCATCACGGCGAGGACGACCAGGGCCGCCTTCGAGGCGGTGAACACGGGAAGGAGGCGGGCCACGAAGTAGATGCCGGCGGCGACCATCGTCGCGGCGTGGATCAGCGCGGAGACGGGGGTGGGGCCCGCCATCGCGTCGGGGAGCCACGTGTGGAGGGGGAACTGCGCGGACTTGCCCGCGACGCCCGCGAGCAACAGCAGGGCGATCAGGGTGGGGTGGTCGAGGCCGCCCTCCGAGACCGTGTTCAGGATGCCGGTGATCCGGAACGTGCCGGTGTCGGCGGCGAGGGCGAACAGGCCGATCAGGAAGGGGACATCGCCGAGCTTGGTGATCAGGAAGGCCTTGAGGGAGGCGGCGCGCGCCTCGGGGGTCTCCCAGTAGTGGCCGACGAGGAAGTACGAGCAGATGCCCATGATCTCCCAGCCGACCAGGAGCACCATCAGGTCGCCGGAGTAGACGACGAGCAGCATCGCGGAGGTGAAGAGGGAGACGAGGGCGGCGTACGACGGGTAGCGGGCGTCGTCGCGCAGATAGGCCGTCGAGTAGATCTGCACGCAGGTGGCGACGGTGCAGACGAGCACGGCGACCAGCGCGGCGAAGCCGTCGATGTGCAGGGCGAGGTCGATGGGGACCGAGCCCGTGGGGGTGAGCCGGGTCGCCGCGTCCAGCGGCGCCGTGCCGTTACCCGCGCCGCCGCCCTGGCGTACGGCGACCGTGATCGCGAGCGCGGTGGCCGTCAGGGTGGGCAGGACGGCCAGGGGGCGGACGAATCCCGGGGCGGTGCGGCCCAGCAGCAGTCCGGCTGCGGCGCCGAGGAACGGCAGGAGGGGGACGAGAACGGCGAGGGTGGTGGTGGTCACGCGGTGGCCTCAGTCTTGGTGCCGTCGGGGGCCTCGGCGGTGTCGCGGAGCCGGTCGACGTCCGAGGTGCCGCGGTTGCGGTACACCATCAGGACGATCGCCAGGCCGATGCCGATCTCGGCGGCGGCGACGGCGATGACGAACAGGGTCAGGGCCTGGCCGGAGTGCAGGGTGTCCCTGAGCCAGACGTCGAAGGCGACCAGGTTGAGGTTGACGGCGTTGAGCATCAGCTCGACGGACATCAGGACGAGGATCGCGTTGCGGCGGGCGAGGACGCCGTAGATCCCGGTGCAGAACAGGAGGGCCGCGAGGACGGCGGGATAGGCGAGGTGCATCAGCGCTTCTCCTTGCCAGGGCCGGGGCCGGGGCCGGTGGCCGTGCCGGTGCTGCCGGGGCCGGTCGGGGTGTCGCTCTTCTTGCGGGAGAGGACGATCGCGCCGACCAGGGCCGCCAGCAGCAGGACGGACAGGGCTTCGAAGGGCAGCACCCAGTGCCGGAAGAGGAACTGTCCCGACACCTTCGTGGATCCCTGCGCCGGTCCGTCCAGGTCGACCCAGGTCGTACGGAACGCGTCGACGACGACCCAGACCAGCGCGGCGGCCGCCGCGACGGCGACCGCCAGGGCGACCTTGCGGTTCTCCGAATCGGCGTCCGGTGAATGGCCGACGGGCGCCTTGGTCAGCATCAGTCCGAAGAGAAGGAGGACCACGACGGAACCGACATAGATGAGGACCTGCACCCAGGCGATGAACTCCGCCGTCAGCAGCAGGTATTCGACGGCGAGGCCGCCGAGCGTCACGACGAGCCAGAGGGCGGCGTGCACCAGCTGTCGGGTCGTGACGGTGACGAGGGCCGCGCCGAAGGTGACCAGGCCGACCAGGACAAACGCGATCTCGACGCCGCTCGGGGACAGGAAGCCGTGGCCGGCCGTGGCGGCGGCGGTTGCTGCGAGGGTCACTCGCCGGCCTCCTGACCGGGCTGACCGGGCTGCCCCGGCTCGTCCGCCGCCGGGGCGGCCGGTGCCGCTGCCGCTGCCGCTGCCGCTGCCGCTGCCGCTGCCGCTGCCGCTGCCGCGAGTTTGCCGGCCGTCTTGTGGGCCGCGGTGAGTTCCTTGGGCTCCTCGGCACCGGGGTCGAGGGCGGGCGGCGCCGGCACCGTCCACATCCAGTCGCGGAGCTTGTCCCGCTCGTGGGTGAGGTCGCGGATGTCCGTCTCCGCGTACTCGAACTCCGGTGACCAGAACAGCGCGTCGAAAGGACAGACCTCGATGCAGATACCGCAGTACATGCAGAGCGAGAAGTCGATGGCGAACCGGTCGAGGACGTTGCGGCTGCGCTCCCGGCCCCCGGGGGCGGCGGCCGGGACGGTCTCCTTGTGGGAGTCGATGTAGATGCACCAGTCGGGGCACTCACGGGCGCAGAGCATGCAGACCGTGCAGTTCTCCTCGAACAGGCCGATCACCCCCCGGGAGCGGGGCGGCAGTTCGGGCTGGACGTCCGGGTACTGGGCGGTGACGGTCTTCCTCGTCATCGTCCGCAGGGTGACGGCCAGCCCCTTGGCCAGGCCGGAGCCGGGGATCGGGGACATCAGTTGATCGCCACCTTCACGATGCCGGTGAGCGCGATCTGCGCGAGAGCGAGGGGGATGAGCACGGTCCAGGCGAGCTTCTGCAACTGGTCCTCGCGCAGGCGGGGGTAGCTCACCCGCAGCCAGATGACGACGAAGGCGAGCACGGCGGCCTTGAGCAGGGTCCAGACCCAGCCGAACCCGTCGCCCCCGAGGGGGCCGTGCCAGCCGCCGAGGAACAGGACGGTGGTCAGACCGCACAGGACGACGATGCCCGCGTACTCCGCGAGCAGGAAGAGCGCGAAGCGCAGCCCCGTGTACTCGGTGTAGGCGCCGAAGATGATCTCGGAGTCGGCGACGGGCATGTCGAAGGGCGGGCGCTGGAGTTCGGCGAGGCCCGCGACGAAGAAGACCAGGGCGCCGACGATCTGCCACGGCACCCACCACCACGCGAAGGCGTGGAGGATGCCGGGCAGCGAGACCGTGCCGGCCGCCATGGCCACGGAGGCGGCGGCGAGGAGCATCGGCAGCTCGTACGCGAGCAGTTGGGCGGCGGTGCGCAGGCCGCCGAGGAGGGAGAACTTGTTGGCGGACGCCCAGCCCGCCATGAGCGAGCCGAGCACGCCGATCCCCATCACGGCGAGCACGAAGAAGATGCCCGCGTCGACGACCTGGCCGACGGCGCCCTCGCTCGGGCCGACCGGGATGACGACCAGGACGAGGAGGTACGGGAGGAGGGCGACGGCGGGGGCCAGTTGGAAGATACGGCGGTCGGCGGCGGCCGGGACGATGTCTTCCTTCTGGGCGAACTTCACGCCGTCCGCGACGAGTTGGGCCCAGCCGTGGAAGCCGCCCGCGTACATGGGGCCGAGGCGGCCCTGCATGTGGGCCATCACCTTGTGTTCGGCCTGCCCCACGACGAGCGGGAGGACGAGGAACACAGCGAAGACGACGATGAGCCGGAGGGCGACGTCGAGCACGTCGTTCACGCGTCTCCTCCGGGCCGGTCGGCGTCGGTGTCAGGGGCGGGCCGGTCGGTGTCGGGGCGCTCTGTGTCGGGGGCGGGGCGCTCCGGCTCCGGCGCGGGTCGGCCGGTGTCCGGCGCCGGGCGCTCGGTGTCCGGCGCGGGTCGATCGGCGTCCGGCGCGGGTCGATCGGCGTCCGGCGCGGGTCGATCGGCGTCCGGCGCGCGCCAAGGGGCGTCCGGCGTAGGGGGTGTGGCGGGCGTGGGGGCCTGGGTGGTCGAGCCGTCCGTGACGCTGCGGGTGCGGCGCGGTGGGCGGTCGGCCGGGGCGGCTCCCGCGCGGGCGGCCCGCGCCGGGCGGGCCGGGGCGGCGGGGAGCCGGCCCTTCAGCGGGCCCCATTCGTTCGGGTCGGGCACGCCCGGCGGCAGCATCTGGCGGCGCTTGGGCCCGCCGTGCTCGGACTCGCCCGGCTCCTTCGCGCCCGGCCACGCCTTCGCGACCCGGGCCGCGAGGACGAAGTCCTTGCGCAGCGGGTGGCCCTCGAACGTCTCGGGGAGCAGGAGGGGGACGAGGTTCGGGTGGTCGGTGAAGGAGATGCCGAACATCTCGTGGGTCTCGCGTTCGTGCCAGCCCGCACCCGCGTAGACGCCGAGGGCGGTGGGCAGGGCGGGTGCCTCGTGCGGGACGGTCGTACGGACGAGGAGCGCGCGGACCGTGCCGGCGCCGAGGGCGGCGATGTGGGCGCAGACGCGGAAGCCGGTGCCCGGTTCGTCGACGGCGCTCAGCCAGTCGAAGTAGGTGCAGCCCAGGGTGGTTCGCGCGGTTTCGAGCGCGGCGAGCCAGGAGGCGGCGGGCACGTCGACCGTCAGAAGGCCGTACGCCCGCTCGGCCGTGGCCTCTTCGCCGAAGATCTCGGCGACGGCGTCCGGCAGCCGGTCGTACGCGCTCACGACACGCCCTCCCCCGGGGGCGGCGGCGGAGGCACCAGACCGCTGCGGAGCGCGGCCGGCGAGGGGCGGCCCGCCGAGGCGTAGCGGTCGCCGAGCGACTCGCGGGAGATCTTCTCCTGGAGCTTGAGGATGCCCTGGAGCAGCGCCTCGGGGCGCGGCGGGCAGCCCGGTACGTAGACGTCGACGGGGATGATCTGGTCGACGCCCTTCGTCACGGAGTAGGAGTCCCAGTACGGGCCGCCGCAGTTGGAGCAGGCGCCGAAGGAGATCACGTACTTGGGCTCGGGCATCTGCTCGTACAGCCGCTTCACGGCCGGCGCCATCTTGTCGGTCACCGTGCCGGAGACGACCATCAGGTCGGCCTGGCGCGGTCCCGGCGCGAAGGGGATCACGCCGAGCCGGATGAAGTCGTGGCGCGCCATGGACGCGGCGATGAACTCGATGGCGCAGCAGGCGAGTCCGAAGTTGAAGACCCAGAGGCTGTAGCGGCGGCCCCAGTTGAGGACGACCTTCATGGGCTCCGGGGCCAGCCGGGAGAGCACACCGAGGCGCTGGGGAGCCGCCACCGGCACCGGGGCCGGCGGCGCTTGGGGGGTCACGTCCATTCGAGGACGCCCTTCTTCCATGCGTAGAGCAGTCCTACGGCCAGGAAGCCGAGGAAGATGAACATCTCGACGAGCGTCGTCGCGCCGTAGCCGGGGGCGGCGAACACGGTCGCCCACGGGAACAGGAAGATCGAGTCGACGGCGAAGATCACGTAGAGGAACGCGTAGACGTAGTAGCGGACCTGGGTGTGGGCCCAGCCCTCGCCCACGGGGTCCACGCCGCATTCGTACGTGAGCAGTTTCTCCGGCGTCGGCACCACGGGCCGCAGCAGCCGGCCCGCCCCGAAGGCCACGGCGACGAACAGCACGCCGACAACCGCGAGCAGCCCGACCACCGAATAGCTCCGGAAGTAGTCCGCCGCGAGAACGGTCGGTTCCGACACGTCCGTCCCTCGCTCCCTGACTCCGTAGCAGCCGTAGCGGCCTCTTCGACGATCTGTACGGACGGGAGTCTAGGCCCTGCTAAAGAAAGGGTAAGCAGCCGCGTCCGCCGTAACGTGCCGGAACTCGTACGAACGTCTCGTACGAAGGTGGGGTTATCCCTACTTCGCGCCCACCCAGCCACCCCATGGCGCGTGTGCCCGTGGCCCGGCAATCTGGTTCCTTATGACCGTGAGCTTCGATGATCCCGACGGCAAGAACGACCGGCCGCCCCCCGCGCGCTTCGCCTTCGACCGGCAGACCTGGAAGGAGATCGCGCATCTCCTGGCGAATCTGCCGGCGTCGCTGGTCGGCTTCGTCTATGTGGTGGTCACCGTGTCCACCGGCGCCGGGCTGTCGGTGACGGTGATCGGTCTGCCGTGGCTGGTCCTCGGGCTGGCGGGGGCCCGGCTGCTGGGCCGGGCCGAGCGGGCGCGGGCGCGGAAGCTGCTGGGTGTACGGATCGATGAGCCGAGCCGGCTGGTCGCGCGAGGGCGCGGGCGGGGCCGGGGGCAGGGGCAGGGACCGGGGCAGTCCGGCGGGCTCTTCGCCCGGCTGTGGACGGGGCTCAGCGACCCGGTGGCCTGGCGGACCGTGCTGTACGAGTTCATCCGGCTGCCGTGGAGCGTGGTGACGTTCTCCGTGACGCTGGTGGGCCTGTTCGCGTTCTGGCCGGTCCTGCCGTTCGTGGCGCGGGGGCTCACCAACGTGGACCGCGCGATGGTACGAGGGCTGCTCTCGCCCTCCGACGAGCTGGAGCGGCGGATCGCCGAGCTGGAGTCGGACCGGGGTGTGGTGGTCGACACGGCGGCGGCGGACCTGCGCCGTATCGAGCGCGACCTCCACGACGGCGCGCAGGCCCGGCTGGTGGCCCTGGCGATGGGACTGGGCCTGGCCAAGGAGAAGCTGCTGGAGGACCCGGACGCGGCGGCGGTCATGGTGGACGAGGCGCACGGCGAGGTGAAGCTGGCGCTCCAGGAGCTGCGTGACCTGGCGCGCGGCATCCATCCGGCGATCCTCACGGACCGCGGGCTGGACGCGGCGCTGTCGTCGATCGCCTCCCGGTGCACGGTCCCGGTGAAGGTGACCGTGGACCTGACGGAGCGGCCCGCGGCGGCGATCGAGGGGATCGCGTACTTCACGGCGTCCGAGCTGCTCCAGAACGTCAGCAAGCACAGCGCGGCGCGTACGGCGTCGGTGGACGTGTGGCGGTCGCGGGACCGGCTGCTGATCCAGGTCACGGACGACGGCAGGGGAGGCGCGAGCCTCGACGGCGGTACGGGCATGTCCGGCCTCGCCGAGCGGCTGGGCGCGGTCGACGGCCTCTTCGTACTGGAGTCCCCGGTGGGCGGCCCGACGACGGTCACGGCGGAACTGCCGTGGCGGCGGCGCGGCACGGCGTGAGCGCGCCCCCGGAGGCTCGGGGGTAGGGAAAACCCCAGGGTGAAGAGGGCTACCGGCCTCATGGTGGCGGGGACGGCGGGCCCGGAGCATGGAGGCATGGGAGTACAGACCGCACCCGCACCCGCCTCGCTCGCAGAACGGAACCCCACCATGGCCATCGACTACGGATCGCCGGCCCGGCGCCCCTTCGTCCCGCAGGTGCTGCGCGCGCCGGTCGAGGGCCGGACCTGGCGCGAGTTCGGGTATCTGATGCTCAGCCTGCCGATCAGCGTGGTGCTCTTCTCCTACGCCGTGACGATGTTCTTCACCGGCGTGGGCCTGCTCATCACCTTCCTCGGGGTGCCCGTGCTGGCGCTCGGACTGGCCGGCTGCCGCGCCTTCGGCGCCATGGAGCGGGCGCGGGCCCGGGGGCTGCTGGGCATGGACATCAGGGACCCGGAGCCCGTGCGCGGCACGAAGGCGGGGCCGATGTCGTGGGTCGGCGCGATCCTCAAGAGCGGGGTGTCCTGGCGGCACCTGGTCTACGCGCTGGTGCACTTCCCGTGGGCGGTGTTCGCGTTCACGGTGGCGCTGACGTTCTGGGCCACGGCGTGGTCGCTGTTCCTGTACCCGCTGTGGCAGTGGGTGTTCCCCCGCTACCTGGACGAGCCCGGCATCACCTTCACCGGGGAGATCAACGGCCGGAACTTCTACCTCGACACCCCCTTCGAGATCGGCGCCACCTGCGCGGTGGGCCTGGTGCTCGTGCTGGCCACCCCCTGGCTGGTCCGCGGTCTGACGAGCGTGGACCGGCTGCTGGTCGCCGGCCTGCTGGGGCCGTCCAGGATGGCCGCCCGGGTCACGGAGCTGGAGTCGGACCGGGGGGTCGTCGTGGACACGGCGGCGGCCGACCTGCGCCGTATCGAGCGGGACCTCCACGACGGCGCGCAGGCCCGGCTGGTGGCGCTGGCCATGGACCTGGGACTGGCGAAGGAGAAGCTGACGGAGGACCCCGAGGCGGCGGCGCGGATGGTGGACGAGGCGCACGGCGAGGTGAAGACCGCCCTCCAGGAGCTGCGTGACCTGGCGCGCGGCATCCACCCGGCGGTGCTGACGGACCGCGGTCTGGACGCGGCACTCTCCGCTGTCGCGTCGCGCTGCACCGTGCCCGTACGGGTGGAGGTGGACCTGCCGGCCAGGCCGGCGGCGGCGATCGAGGGGATCGCGTACTTCACGGTCTCCGAGCTGCTCCAGAACGTCAGCAAGCACTCCCGGGCGGGGCGGGCCTCGGTGGACGTGTGGCGGTCGGAGGAGCGGCTGATGCTCCAGGTCTCGGACGACGGCAGGGGCGGCGCGGACGTCTCCGCCGGCAGCGGTCTCGCGGGGCTGGCGGAGCGGCTGGACGCCGTGGACGGGATCCTCGTCGTGGACTCCCCGGCCGGCGGGCCGACGACGGTGACGGCGGAGCTGCCCTGGCGGGGCTGACCGTACGGGATGCACGGCTGACCGTACGAAGTCGAAGTACGAAGTCGAAGCGCGAAGTACGAAGCACCAAGTCGAGGCACGAAGTCGAAGGTCTGCGGATTCGCCCGGGTGCGCGCGGAGCCGTTCGGATACTGGGATGCTGGAGGGCGCGGGGGGACAGGCATTCAACAGGGGGAGCAACATCGTCGTGGTGGAGGACAGGGTGCGGGTCGTCATCGCCGAGGACTCGGTACTGCTCAGGGAGGGCCTGACGCGGTTGCTCACCGACCGCGGACACGACGTGGTCGCCGGGGTAGGCGACGGCGAGGCGCTGATCAAGACCGTGGGCGACCTGGCGGCCCAGGGGGCCCTGCCGGACGTGGTGGTCGCGGACGTACGGATGCCGCCGACCCACACCGACGAGGGCGTACGGGCGGCCGTACGGCTCCGCAAGGACCACCCCGGCATCGGGGTGCTGGTGCTTTCGCAGTACGTGGAGGAGCGGTACGCCACCGAACTGCTGGCCGGCAGCTCGCGGGGCGTCGGATACCTGCTCAAGGACCGGGTCGCCGAGGTCCGGGAGTTCGTGGACGCCGTGGTGCGGGTGGCCAGGGGCGGCACGGCGCTGGACCCCGAGGTGGTGGCCCAGCTGCTCGGCCGCAGCCGGAAGCAGGACGTGTTGGCCGGGCTGACTCCCCGGGAGCGTGAGGTGCTCGGCCTGATGGCCGAGGGGCGGACGAACTCCGCGGTCGCCAAGCAGCTGGTCGTCAGCGACGGCGCGGTGGAGAAGCACGTGAGCAACATCTTCCAGAAGCTCGGGCTCTCCCCGAGTGACGGGGATCACCGGCGGGTCCTGGCCGTCCTGACGTACCTCAGGAACTGACCGCGGGACGTACGGCCTACCTACGACCTAGGCCCAAAGGACCAGAGCCGTACGCGGCGCGCGAGGCGTGACCGTACGGACAAAGTAGGTCATACGGTGACATCGCAGCGTCCTAAAACAATGTCCGCCATACGATCGGTCAAGGGTAGGCGACCCTTACCGACGTAGGGTGGTCTCCGGGACTGCCGGGCAGCCGGTGGTCGCGAGCCGCCGCCTCGAGGGAGGTCCAGTTCAGTGACCAGCCAGGTCAGTAGCCCAGCCGAGCGTGCCGATGAGGCCGACGACGTCAGTGAAGGCGCCGCGGGGGAACAGCGAGCCGCGTTCCCCGCGCCCGAGGGTGAAGCCACGAAGGAAGTTCGCCGTCTGGACCGGGTGATCATCCGCTTCGCGGGTGACTCGGGCGACGGCATGCAGCTGACGGGTGACCGCTTCACGTCGGAGACGGCGTCGTTCGGGAACGACCTGTCGACGCTGCCGAACTTCCCCGCCGAGATCCGGGCACCCGCCGGGACCTTGCCGGGTGTCTCGTCCTTCCAGCTGCACTTCGCCGACCACGACATCCTGACGCCGGGCGACGCCCCGAACGTGCTGGTCGCGATGAACCCGGCCGCCCTCAAGGCGAACATCGGCGACGTCCCGCGCGGCGCCGAAGTGATCGTGAACACCGACGAGTTCACCAAGCGCCCGATGGCCAAGGTCGGCTACGCGGTCTCGCCGCTGGAGGACGGGTCCCTGGACGGGTACCAGGTCCACCCGGTACCGCTGACCACGCTGACGATCGAGGCGCTCAAGGACTTCGGGCTCTCCCGCAAGGAGGCCGAGCGCTCGAAGAACATGTTCGCGCTCGGGCTGCTGTCGTGGATGTACCACCGGCCGACCGAGGGCACCGAGAGATTCCTGCGGGCGAAGTTCGCGAAGAAGCCGCAGATCGCCGAGGCGAACGTGGCCGCGTTCCGGGCGGGCTGGAACTTCGGCGAGACCACCGAGGACTTCGCGGTCAGCTACGAGGTCGCCCCGGCCTCGACCGCGTTCCCGACCGGCACGTACCGCAACATCTCCGGGAACCTGGCCCTGTCCTACGGCCTGATCGCCGCCGCGCACCAGGCCGAGCTACCGCTCTACCTGGGCTCGTACCCCATCACGCCGGCCTCGGACATCCTGCACGAGCTGTCCCGGCACAAGAACTTCGGTGTACGGACCTTCCAGGCCGAGGACGAGATCGCCGCCATCGGCGCCGCGCTGGGGGCCGCCTTCGGCGGTTCGCTGGCCGTGACGACCACCTCGGGTCCCGGGGTGGCGCTCAAGTCGGAGACCATCGGCCTCGCCGTCTCCCTGGAGCTGCCGCTGCTGGTGGTGGCCATCCAGCGGGGCGGCCCCTCGACCGGCCTGCCGACCAAGACCGAGCAGGCGGACCTCCTCCAGGCGATGTACGGACGCAACGGCGAGGCGCCGGTGCCGATCGTCGCCCCGCAGACGCCGGCGGACTGCTTCGACGCGGCCATCGACGCCGCCCGGATCGCCGTCACGTACCGGACCCCCGTCTTCCTGCTCTCCGACGGCTACCTCGCCAACGGCTCCGAGCCGTGGCGGATCCCGGAGATCGGCGAACTGCCCGACCTGCGGGTGGAGTTCGCGTCCGGTCCCAACCACGAACTGGCCGACGGCACCGAGGTGTTCTGGCCGTACAAGCGCGACCCGAAGACGCTGGCCCGCCCCTGGGCGGTGCCCGGCACCCCCGGCCTCGAACACCGCATCGGCGGCATCGAGAAGCAGGACGGCACGGGCAACATCTCGTACGACCCCGCCAACCACGACTTCATGGTCCGTACGCGCCAGGCGAAGATCGACGGCATCGAGGTGCCCGACCTGGTGGTGGACGACCCGGACGGCGCCCGCACGCTGGTGCTGGGCTGGGGGTCCACGTACGGGCCGATCACGGCCGCCGTGCGCCGGCTGCGCAAGGACGGCGAGGCGATCGCGCAGGCCCACCTGCGCCACATCAACCCGTTCCCGCGCAACCTCGGCGAGATCCTGGCGCGGTACGACAAGGTCGTCGTGCCCGAGATGAACCTCGGCCAGCTCGCCACCCTGCTCCGGGCGAAGTACCTGGTCGACGCCCACTCGTACAACCAGGTCAACGGCATGCCGTTCAAGGCGGAGCAGCTGGCCACGGCTCTCAAGGAGGCCATCGATGTCTGAGGCTCAGGCGCACGCTCCGGTTCACGCTCAGGCTCAGGCGAACGAGTTGCTGACGCTGGTCCCCCCGGCCCAGGGCAAGCAGTCCATGAAGGACTTCAAGTCGGACCAGGAGGTCCGCTGGTGCCCCGGCTGCGGTGACTACGCGGTCCTGGCCGCGGTCCAGGGCTTCATGCCCGAACTGGGCCTGGCCAAGGAGAACATCGTCTTCGTCTCCGGCATCGGCTGCTCCTCCCGCTTCCCGTACTACATGAACACGTACGGGATGCACTCGATCCACGGCCGCGCCCCGGCCATCGCCACCGGCCTGGCCACCTCGCGGCGCGACCTGTCGGTGTGGGTCGTCACCGGGGACGGCGACGCGCTGTCCATCGGCGGCAACCACCTGATCCACGCGCTGCGGCGGAACGTCAACCTCAAGATCCTGCTGTTCAACAACCGGATCTACGGGCTGACGAAGGGCCAGTACTCCCCCACCTCCGAGGTCGGGAAGATCACCAAGTCGACCCCGATGGGCTCGCTCGACGCGCCCTTCAACCCGGTGTCGCTGGCGCTCGGCGCGGAGGCGTCCTTCGTGGCCCGTACGGTCGACTCCGACCGCAAGCACCTCACGGAGGTGCTGCGCCAGGCCGCCGACCACCCGGGCACCGCGCTGGTGGAGATCTACCAGAACTGCAACATCTTCAACGACGGCGCCTTCGAGGTCCTCAAGGACCGCGACCAGGCGCAGGAGGCCGTGATCCGGCTGGAGCACGGGCAGCCGATCCGCTTCGGCGCGCCGCTGGAGAACGGGCTGGGGTCCAAGGGGGTCGTACGGGACATGGCCTCCGGAGACCTGGAGGTGGTGACCGTCACCGCCGAGAACGAGTCGCGGGTGCTGGTCCACGACGCGCACGCGGCGAGCCCCACGACCGCGTTCGCGCTCTCGCGTCTCGCGGACGCGGACACCCTGCACCACACGCCGATCGGGGTGCTGCGCAGCGCCCGGCGGCCGGTCTACGACACGCTGATGTCGGACCAGCTCGACCAGGCGGTGGAGCGGCAGGGCAAGGGCGACCTGGCGGCGATGCTGGCCGGGGGCGACACCTGGACGGTCGCGGGCTGAGCCCGCTCGTTGAGCATTCCCCCGGGGCCCGGATCTCTCACGAGGTCCGGGCCCTTTGGTATGCCCTCGCCAGGGGGGCCGGGCGCGCTAGGGGGTCCGGGCCCCGTCGTACGTCTCGCGCGCCGCCTCGACGTCGCCCAGCCGCCGTTCCGTCCACCGCGCCAGCCCCCACACCTGCTCGGCGGCCTCGCGCCCCAGATCGGTGAGGCTGTAGTCCACGCGCGGCGGGATCACGGGCTTGGCGTCGCGGTGGACGAAGCCGTCCCGCTCCAGGGTCTGGAGGGTCTGGGCGAGCATCTTCTCGCTGACACCGCCGACCGTGCGCCGCAGTTCGCTGAAGCGGTACGAGCGCTCCAGCAGGTTGGCCAGGACGAGCACACCCCAGCGGGAAGTGACGTGCTCCAGCACCAGCCGGGAGCCGCACATCGGCTCGTTGACGTTCGCCCGGGGCGGCCGGGCACCCAGGTCCACTCCGCTTACTGTCATGCCAGTACCTTACTTGAAAGTGGGTACTTTCGCTGAGAAAGTACCGCCCCTAGGGTGAGTGTGCAGAGCATGACGGAGCACACAAAACCACCCGAAAGCGAGCAGACCCCCCATGAGCATTGTTGTCACGGGAGCCACCGGCCACCTCGGCCGCCTTGTCATCGAGTCCCTGCTGGCCTTCGGCACGGCGCCCGGCGACATCGCCGCCGTCGTGCGCGACAAGGAGAAGGCGGCGGAGTTGGCGGCGCGTGGCGTGGAGCTGCGCGTCGCGGACTACGACCGGCCCGAGACGCTCGCGGACGCGTTCAGGGCCGGCGACCGGGTCCTGCTGATCTCGGGGAACGCGGTGGGACAGCGGGTCCCGCAGCACACCGCCGTGATCGAGGCCGCGCGGGCGGCGGGGGTGGAGCGGCTCGCGTACACCGGCATCCTGGGCGGCCCCGACGCCGACCTCCAGCTGGCGGCCGAGCACAAGGTGACCGAGCGGCTGATCCTCGACTCCGGCCTGCCGTACACCTTCCTGCGCAACGGCTTCTACACGGAGGTCTACACCGAGGCCCTCGCGCCCGTCCTGGAGCACGGAAAGGTGATCCAGAGCGCGGGCGACGGCCGGGTCGCCTCCGCGAGCCGCGCGGACTACGCCGCCGCCGCGGCGGCCGTCCTCACCGGTGACGGGCACCTGAACCGGGCGTACGAGCTGAGCGGCGACACCGCCTGGTCCTTCGCGGAGTACGCCGCCGAGCTGTCCCGGCAGACGGGCCGCACCATCACGTACGAGAACGTCCCGGCCGGGACGTACCGGGAGATCCTCACCGGCGCGGGACTGCCGGAGCAGTACGCCTCGATCTTCGTCGACGTCGCCGAGGCGACCGGGCGCGGGGCGCTCGCGGGCCGGACGGGCGAGCTGGCGGGGCTCATCGGCCGCCCGACCACGCCGCTCGCGGACAGCGTGGCGGAGGCGCTGGCGGCGCACCCGGCCTGACACAGCGCGGGCGCGTGCGGGTGTCATGACCGTATGGCGACACGGACATGACACCCGGCCCCTCCCGCGCTACCTTCTTCGGGATGTCGCGTGTGGGATGTCGCGTGTGGGGTGGGGAGGGGCCGGGCCGGTGAAGTCGCAGGTGAAGTCAGAGACGAAGTCGCAGAGCGAACAGCGGACAGGACTGCTGTACGGGTTCGGCGCGTATGGGATGTGGGGGCTCGTCCCGCTCTTCTGGCCGCTGCTCAAGCCGTCCGCGGCGCTGGAGATCCTCGCCCACCGGATGGTGTGGTCCCTGCTGTTCGTCGCGGTCGGGCTGGTGGCGCTGCGCCGCTGGGCCTGGGTCAAGGACCTGGTACGGCAGCCGAAGAAGCTGGCGCTCGTCGCGGTCGCGGCGATCGTGATCAGCGTCAACTGGGGCCTCTACATCTGGTCGGTCAACTCCGGCCACGTGGTGGAGGCGTCGCTCGGCTACTTCATCAACCCCCTGGTGACGATCGCGATCGGCGTGCTGCTGCTCAAGGAGCGGCTGCGGCCCGCGCAGTGGGCGGCGGTGGCCATCGGGGTGCTGGCCGTCCTGGTGCTGGCGATCGGGTACGGCCAGCCGCCGTGGATCTCGTTGACGCTGGCGTTCTCCTTCGCCACGTACGGTCTGGTCAAGAAGAAGGTCAACCTGGGCGGCCTGGAGTCGCTGGCGGCGGAGACCGTGATCCTCTTCCTGCCCGCGCTGGGATATCTGGTGTGGCTCCAGGCCCGGGGCACGGCCACCTTCGGGGCGGAGGGGGCGGGGAACGCGCTGCTGCTGGCCTCGACGGGCCTGGTCACCGCGGTGCCGCTGGTCTGCTTCGGGGCGGCGGCGATCCGGGTGCCGCTGTCGACGCTGGGGCTGTTGCAGTACCTGGCGCCGCTCTTCCAGTTCGCCCTCGGTGTGGCGTACTTCCACGAGGCGATGCCGGCGGAGCGGTGGGCCGGCTTCTCGCTGGTCTGGCTGGCGCTGACGATCCTGACGTGGGAGGCGCTGCGGACGGGGCGCAGGGCGCGGGCGGAGAAGGCGCGGCTGACGGAGGCGCTACGGGTGGCGGAGGCGGAGCGGCCGGCGGGGGCGGAGGCTCGTACGCCGTCGACCGCACCGGCCGGGGCACCTGCTCAGACCGCACCCGCTCAGACTGCACCCGCTCAGGCCGCACCCGCTCAAGGTGCCGCCGACCCCACCTCCTGACGCACCGCGGAAGCGGATGACGCGGCGGGGCGCCCACCCCGCCGGAACCACCAACGGCCGCCGAAAACTGGTTCGATGACTCCATGACGCTGCACTGGAAACTAGTCATCGACGCCGCCGACCCGCACGCCCAGGCGGACTTCTGGGCGCAGGCCCTCGGCTACCTGGTGGAGGACAACAGCCCCCTGATCGAGCGGCTGCGCGAACTGGGCCAGATCTCCGACGCGGACACGGTGGAGTCCCACGGCCACAGCGCCTGGCGCGACCTGGCCGCCGTCCGCCACCCGGACGACCCGTACCAGGAGGACAACGGCCTGGGCCTCGGCCGCCGCATCCTCTTCCAGCGCGTCCCGGAGCCGAAGACGCTGAAGAACCGCCTCCACATCGACGTCCACCCGGGCCCGGACGCGGACCGCCAGGCCGAGATCCACCGCCTGGAGTCCCTGGGGGCCGCGGTCCTGCGCCACGTCAAGGAACCGGGCGGCTCCTGGTCGGTCCTCGCCGACCCGGAGGGCAACGAGTTCTGCGTCTCGTAAACGCCGCGACGGGGCCGCCCGAGCGGTGTCGGGCGGCCCGTCGGGCGCGGTTTCCTTGCCTAGCAAGTCTCCTGACGAGACGTCACCAGGCCGTAGGGGCCGGGGGTGCGACCACCGGGGGGCGGTCGTCGCAGGTGATGGTGTTCGGGAGTTCCCAGGGGGCCAGCCAGGGGCCTGTGGTGCCGCCGCCGTCGTTGCCGCCCAGGTCGGTCAGGGCGAACTCCGAGCCCGCCGGGGTGAAGTTGAAGGAGCCGCAGTTGTTGACGCCGACCGCGCCGACGTTGCGGGCGTCCACGTTGTCGAAGGACGCGGAGCCGGCCACGCGGGCGCTGACCACCGAGGTGCCTGTGCCGTCGACCCTGATGTCCTTGAAGCGGACGTTCTTGATCGAGTACAGGTCCTTCACCGGGAAGTCGCTGACCAGCATGATCGCGTTGTAGGTGTTGTCGAGGTAGTGGTCCCCGGTCACCTGGATGTCCGCGTCGATGTCCTTGTCGAGGGCGTAGAACCAGATGGCGCCCAGGCCGATGTTCCAGTTCAGTTCGTACGTGCCCGCGCGGACCGTGGTGTTGTCGGTGATCCGCAGCTTCCCGGCGAACGCCTCCGCGCCGAAGCGGGAGCCGACGTGGATCGCGCTGCCCTCCCTGACCGGGTCGGCGACGAGGTTGTCCGAGACGGTGAGGTCCGTACCGCCGTAGATCGCGATGCCGTTGGCGAGGACCGGCGACTGCACGGTGTTGTGGGCGAAGGTGTTGTTCGCGTTCGACTTCTTCTCCGACCACATCGCCAGGCCGTCGTCACCCGAGTTGCGGACGAAGTTGTTGGAGACCGATGAATTCGTCACGCCCGTGTGGAAGTTGAGGCCGTCGGCTATCTGGTCGACGATCACGTTGTTCGTGACGCGCGTGTTTGTCATCGGGCCGTCGAACCACAGGCCCACCTTGGTGTGGCGGATGTAGAGCCCGTCGATGGTCGAGTCGCTCATCGCGCCCCCGACGCCGTTCACCTGGTCGGTGTCGATGCGCTCGCGGACGTCCCCCTCGATCGCGAAGCCCGACAGGTGGACGTTGCGGCTGCCGCCCGCCGACGCGTCCTTGCCGTAGAAGCCGACGCCGGTGTGCACCGAGCCGTCGGGGGCCGGGGTGCTGAGCGCCACCTCACGGCCCTTGAAGATCGTGTACCAGCTGCCCGCGCCCTCGATCGTCACGTCGTCCACGATGATGTGCCGGTTCACCTGGTACGTGCCCGGCGGGACGTACACCTTGAGGTGCGCGCGCTTGGCGAAGGCGATCGCCCGGTCGATCGCGGGCGCGGAGTCACGCCGGCCCGTGGGATCGGCCCCGAACGCCAGCACGTTGGCCGCGTTGAGCCGCACGTGCGGCGCGCCGACGAGCTGCGAGTCGAGCAGGTCGACCACGGTCCACGCGGCCCTGCTCCCGGCGGGGACCGTCAGCCGTACCTTGTCGCCCGCGCGGTACGTCTTCCCGAGCAGCAGCCGCTGCTCGTCGTAGAAGTGGTTCGGGCGGAACGGCTTGCTGATCACCGGCGCCGGGGTGGTGGCGCTGGGCACACACGCGCACTCGGTGATCCACCAGTCGGGGTGCAGCAGGTCCGCGCCGGGGTCGTTGGAGAACGGGTACTGGTTGTACAGCCACGCGTACTGCGAAGTCAGCGTCAGGGTCGAGCGGTTCTTGCCGTTGACCGTGACGTCGAGCGGCGCGGTGATGCCGCCGCCGCCCGGCGCGTCCGGGATGCTGTAGCGCACGTTGATGGCGTTGGCCGCGCTCGGCAGCGTGAACTCCACGTACTTGCCCGGTGTCAGCCTGACCGCCTGCCGGCCGGAGGCCTCCGCCGGGAGGGTGTAGGCGGTACGGTCCGGGCCGATCACGGTCCCGTTCGTGGCCGCGCCCTCCGCCTCCTGCTCGGCGAAGTCCACGTCGGCGCCCCGGCCCGCGACGAGCGAGGGCGCGAGGGCGGCGCGGGTCACGGCGGGGGCCTGAACGGAAGCCTTCGCACCGGTGACCCCGGCCGCCCCGCTGCCACTGCCCGGGCGCGCCACCGCCGTACCACCGGCCAGGACGCTCAGACCGACCGCGGCCGCGGTCATCGACGCGACCACCACCGCCGCCCGTCGCGGGGGTCTGCCGGACCGTCTCGCGCCGGCACCTCTGATGCTCCACGACATCGAAAGCTCGTTTCTCTCGGGAGGCTCCACGGCTGAACGCTCCACGGCCCGGACGCCCGGCGGGAGCGGCCGCCATGAGGGTGAGGTGACATTAGGACCCGACCCCCCGCCTCCACAAGGTTTCTGCGAACTCATTTCGTAACATTGCAGTCCAGCTACGTCAGTTCGTTGGTTTCTTGCGTCGACTGCCTTAATTCATTGCGAAGCCGGACGGGCTCCGGCCGCGGTCGCCCACCCCGTCCGTTCAGCGAACAGCCGTGTCCGGTTTGCACTCTTGACGTTGAGTCAACCTCTCCCCCACCATTCAGCACGCACCGCCACACTCAGCACACGTACAGCTCCAACGCCCCACGTCACCGTCGTCGTGGGGCGCAGTCACGTTCCGTCCCACCCCCGTTCGGAATCCGGAGCCCCCCCATGAAACTCTCCGTTCACGGAGCGCCCCACATATCCGTCCGCACGGCCGCCGCCGCCGGGCTCGCCCTGGCCGGGCTGCTGGCCGCCGGCGCGAGTGCCGCGACCGCCGCCCCCACAACCGCGGCGGCCGGACAGAGATCCGCGGCCGCGCCCGCGCTCGCGGCCCCCGACATACCGCTCGCCAACGTCAAGGCGCACTTGACGCAGTTGTCGTCGATCGCCGCCGCCAACGGCGGCAACCGCGCCCACGGCAGGCCCGGTTACCTCGCGTCGGTCAACTACGTGCGGGGCAAGCTGGACGCGGCCGGATTCACCACCAGCCTCCAGCAGTTCACCTCCGGCGGCGCCACCGGCTACAACCTGATCGCCGACTGGCCCGGCGGGGACCCGAACCAGGTCATCATGACCGGCTCGCACCTCGACTCGGTGACGTCCGGCGCCGGCATGAACGACAACGGCTCGGGTTCGTCCGCCACCCTGGAGACCGCCCTCACCGTCGCCCGCTCCGGGTACCAGCCCGTGAAGCACCTGCGGTTCGCCTGGTGGGGAGCGGAGGAGCTGGGCCTGGTCGGCTCCAAGTACTACGTCAACAACCTGCCGGCCGCCGAGCGCACCAAGATCAAGGGCTACCTGAACTTCGACATGCTCGGGTCCCCCAACCCGGGGTACTTCGTCTACGACGACGACCCGACGATCGAGCAGACGTTCAAGGACTACTACGCCGGGCTCGGTGTCCCGACGGAGATCGAGACCGAGGGTGACGGCCGCTCCGACCACACCGCGTTCAAGAACATCGGCATCCCGGTCGGCGGCCTCTTCGCGGGCGCGGACTACATCAAGACCGCCGCGCAGGCGACGAAGTGGGGCGGCACCTCGGGCCAGGCCTTCGACCGCTGCTACCACACGTCGTGCGACACGACCGCGAACATCAACGACACGGCGCTCGACCGCAACAGCGACGCGGTGGCCTACGCGGTCTGGGGGCTCTCGGGCGAGACCCCCGTACCCCCGGCGGGCACGGTCTTCGAGAACCTCGCCGACGTGGCGATCCCCGACAACGGCGCGGCCGTCACCTCGTCGCTGACCGTCTCGGGCCGTACCGGCAACGCCCCCACCACGCTGAAGGTCGGCGTGGACATCAAGCACACCTGGCGCGGTGACCTGGTCGTGGACCTGGTCGCCCCGGACGGGACGGCGTACCGCCTGAAGCCCTCCAGCAGCGGCGACTCGGCGGACAACGTGATCGCCACGTACACCGTCAACGCGTCGTCGGAGGTGGCGAACGGGGTCTGGAAGCTCAAGGTCCAGGACATCGCCGCGTCGGACACGGGCTACATCGACAGCTGGAAGCTGACCTTCTAGCCGTACGGAGTCGTACAGAGCCGTACGAGACAGCAACAGGCCCCGCACACCCGAGGACGGGTGTGCGGGGCCCTGTCGTGCGAAGCGTGGAGCGGTCCGGCTAGCCGAACAGGTTGTACTGGCTCCAGCCCGTCCCGATCTTGACGCGGTCCGCCCAGATCCCGGACGTCGCCTTGCCCGTGCCCTTGTACAGCCACAGGACCCCGCCGGTGTCCCGGGCGAGCAGGTCCGCGATGCCGTCGCCGGTCACGTCACCGGTGGTGATGAGCTTGTTGTACGTCCAGCCGGTGCGCAGCTGCACGCGGGAGGCGAACGGCTTGGTGGCCGAGCCCGTGCCCTTGTACAGGTAGACGATCTTGGTCTTGGCCTTGACGATCAGATCGGCGAAGCCGTCATTGTTGAAGTCGCCGTGGCCCACCACGGAGTTGTACTGCGTCCAGCCGCTCTTGCCGAGGGTGGCGCGGGTGCCGAAGGTGCCGTTGCCCTTGCCCGGGTAGAGGTAGAGCGCGCCCGCGGTGTCGACCGACAGGAGGTCGGGCTTGGCGTCCCCGGTCACGTCGCCCGGTGTGATGATCGCGACGCGCGTCTTCCAGCCGGTGAAGAGCTTGCTCCTGATCCACTTGCTGGAGGAGGGGCTGTAGTGGAACCAGTAGACGGTGCCGTCGGTCGCGCGGAGGATGAAGTCCTCGACGTCGTCGCGGTTCAGGTCCGTCTGGAGAGCGACGTTGTACCCGCTCCAGGAGCCCAGGTTCTGCCTGGCCGCGAAGGTCGTGCCCTTGGAGTCGTACTCGTAGCCGGTGCCACCGCTCGTACGGGCGAACAGGTCGGCCTTGTTGTCGGCGCTGAGGTTGGCGTCGTCCGTGCGCATGTTGAGCTGGCCCACGTACGTGCTCGCCTTGGTGAACACGCTGTACGCGCCGGCCTCGACGCAGTCCTCGACACCCCACGACACCACACCGACGAGCCTGCCCGCGACCACGAGCGGACCGCCCGAGTCGCCGTTGCACGCGCTGACCGTGCCCGCGTCGGAGCCGCTGGCGGGCTTGCCCGCGCAGACCATGTGGCCCTTGATGAAGTCCCTGCCATAGGCGCTCGTGCAGGTCGCGTCCGAGTTGACCGGCAGCGTCGCGGTGCGCAGGGTCTCCGAGATGTCCTGGGTGGTCGAGGTCGTACGGCCCCAGCCGTACACCTTGGCCTGGGTCCCGGCCTTGTACGAGGTGGTGTCGGTCGACTTCGTCACGGACAACGGGGTCACCTTGACCGGCACACCCAGGGTCAGGACGGCGATGTCATTGTCGATCTTGGCGCTGTTGTACGAGGGGTTGACCCACTGGCGCCACACCCCCACGACGGTGCCGCCGTGGAAGTCGGTCTTGCCGTTGGCGCCGGTCGTCGGCAGCTGGGACGTACCGACGATGACGGCGCCGAACTTGTTCCAGTTGGTGTCCGCGGCGCAGTGCGCGGCGGTGATCACCTTGGTCGGCGCGACGACGGTGCCACCGCAGAAGAAGCTGTCGTCGTCCGACGTACGGGTGGTGCCCTTGTCGTCGTAGTACCAGAGCTGCGCCATCCACGGAGCGCTGGTGATCGACGTGTTCACCCCGCCGATGACCTTCGGGTCGACCTTTCCCGTCACCGTGCCGGTGTTCGCGGTGCCGGTGTCAGCGGTGCCAGTCTTCGCCGAGAGCGGGGTCTTCGAGGAGACCGCCACATCCACCGCGTCGGCCTGGACGGCGTCCGTCACACGGGCCGTCAGCTGGGCGACGGTGGGGCCGCTGTGGCGCGCGACGTCCGGAAGGCCCGGCTGCGGCTCCGTCGCCTGCGCGGGGGCCAGCATGAAGGCTCCGGCGACACCCACCGCGAGGGCGACCGCCGCGGTGGGTATGACGATCCGTGCCTTGCGTCTGTGCTTCCGGTCCTTGCCTGCTGAGAACACGCATGACTCCTGTCTGGGGAACCCGCACGGCGCGCCTGTCGCACCGGCAGGAGGAACGCTCGAAGACAGGGGGAGAAGAGAAGGGAGGATCGAAGGCAGCGCTGAGCATGCCGTCCGCAGGGCGGACGCGACCCGAAGTGGTGGCCCCCCACCCACGGCTGAGTGATCCTATGACTCAGCCATAGGCTTTCACCAATGCTTTACGATCACTTAAGGGAACTTCTGGCGAAAATTGCCCTTTTTATTCTCAGACCGTGATGTCTTTTGTGGTGAACCGCGCCCACGCCGCCGCGCCGAACACCGCCACATACAGCGCCTGGAGCTCCAGGTTCTCGACGATGTCCTCCCAGTGGACCGGTTCGCGCAGGACGTCCGCGAAGGACAGCCAGTGGGCGGGGAAGAGGTAGGGCTGGATGGTGTGCAGTTGCGGGATGGCGCCCAGGATCTGCACCGTGATGAGCAGCCCGACCGTCGCGGCCATGGCCGCGATGCCGCTGTTGGTCAGGGTGGAGAGGAACAGGCCGAGCGCCGCGATCCCGGTCAGGGAGGCCGCGACGAGCAGGGCGATCAGCAGGGCCCTCAGCAGGCCCTCCCCGAAGGAGACGCGGGTGCCCGAGATCGTGGTGACCTCGCCGAGAGGGAAGAGCAGCGCGCCGACCGCCAGCGCGGAGAGCGCCACGACGAGCGTCGCGAGCAGGCAGAAGGCCAGCGTGGAGGCGTACTTGGCGAGCAGCAGTCTGGTACGGCCGGCCGGTGCGACCAGCAGATAGCGCAGGGTGCCGCTGTTGGCCTCCCCCGCGATCGCGTCACCCGCCACGACCCCGACCGCCATGGGCAGGAAGACGGGCAGGGTCGCGGCGAGCGCGGCGAAGACCAGGAACAGGCCGTTGTTGGTGACCTGGGTGAGGAAGGCGGGCCCGGCTCCGCCGCCCCCGCCGACCGAGCCGTCGTCGCTCGTCTCGATCTTGACCGCGATCCCGATGAGGACGGGGACGGCGGCCAGCACGCCCAGCAGGGCGAGGGTGCGCCAGCGCCGGAGGGTGGTGGTCAGTTCGGAGCGGAAGATTCCCAGGGTCCACCACAGCGAGGGGGTGTGCTCCGTGGGCTCCGTGGGCTCCGCCGTCTCAGCCCGCGACATCGAAGCCCTCCCCCGTCAGCGCCACAAAGGCGTCCTCCAGCGACGCGCGTTCGACGCCGAACGACCGTACCCGCACCCCGGCCCGTACCAGCGCCGCGTTCAGATCGGCCGGATCCACCTCGGCCGGCGGCGGGTCACCGCTCACCCGGTCCTCCGTCACCGTCACCCCGCCCACACCCCGTTCCTTCAGCACCCGCGCGGCCTCCGCCGGATCCGGCGTGACCACCACCAGCCGCCCCCGCGTCCCGGCCGCCAGGTCCGCGACCGAGCCCTGCGTGATCAGCCGGCCCTGTGCCATCACGGCCGCGTGGGTGCACACCTGCTCGATCTCGTCCAGGAGGTGCGAGGAGAGGAAGACGGTCGTGCCGTCGGCGGCCAGCTCCCGTACCAGCGTCCTGATCTCCCGCATGCCCTGCGGGTCCAGGCCGTTCGTCGGCTCGTCCAGCACCAGCAGGCGGCGCGGCTGGAGCAGCGCCGCCGCCAGCCCGAGCCGCTGCTTCATCCCGAGGGAGTACGCCTTGGCCTTCTTGCTCCCGGCCGCCGTCAGCCCGACCCGGTCCAGGGCCGTGGCGACGCGCGTACGCCGCGTGCGGGGGTCGGCCGTCGGGTCGGCGGAGTCGTACCGTACGAGATTGTCCCGGCCGCTCAAGTACCCGTACAGCGCCGGGCCTTCGATGAGGGCGCCCACCTGCGGCAGGACGGTACGGGCCGCGCGGGGCATCCGCTGCCCGAGGAGGGTGGCCGCGCCGGCGGTCGGCTCGATCAGGCCCATCAGCATGCGGATGGTCGTGGTCTTGCCGGAGCCGTTGGGACCCAGGAAGCCGAAGACACTGCCGGCGGGCACCGCCAGGTCGAGGCCGTCGACGGCGAGTTGACCGCCCCGGTAGCGCTTGGTGAGACCGCGTGTCTCGATGACCGCCGTCATCACGCACCCCGCTCCTGTGGTCCGGCCGGTTCCGTGGGGCCGCTCAGCGTGCCGCCCCGCCGCACGAAGCGTACGACGGGGCGGTACGAGCGGGTCGTGCGTGGCGCGCCGGGTCCTGCGGGGCGCCGGTGGAGCTACTTGGCGCCGTCCGCCGCCTTGACGAGCGTGTCCGGGGTCACCGCGCCGACGTACACCTTGCCGTCGTCCGTCATCAGGGCGTTGACCAGGCGCGTCTTGTAGACCGTGCCCGAGCCGAACTTCCCGGTGACCTTGTCGCCGAGCGCGTCCAGGAAGCCCTGCGCCTCCTTCGGCAGACCGGCGGTGTCCTTCCCGGTGGGCGCGCCCTCCGGGGACGTGAACGCGTACACCGCGCTCCAGCCCTTCCCGATGACGGTCGGAGGCGCGGACTTCCCGGCGTCCTCGCCGCCCTTCGGGAGCTTCGGCGGCTCGGCCAGGTCGCCGCGCCGCGCCTCGTCGCCCTGGGTGACCTTCGTGCCCTTCGGCGGGGCGAAGTCGAAGGTGGAGGCGGCCGGCTTGCCGAAGTCGACCTTGGTGAAGCCGACATCGACGACGGCCTTGCCGCCACTGCTCGGGGCGAGCGTGAACTTGAGCGGGGTGCCGGTCTTCGCATCGACCGCGATCTTGATGGACTCGACCGTCGAGCCGCTCTGCTTGGGCTTGAGGACCAGGCGGTACGCCTCGCGCCCGGCGACCCGCGCGGTGCCGTCCACGGTGACCGACGTGGTGTCGCCCGCCGCCGCGAGCGCCTGCTCGGCGAACTCCCGGGGGGTCGCGGGAACGTCCTTGCCGGACAGCTCCTTGGCCTTGCCCTTGTCCTTGTCCTTCGCCGTGCCCTTGTCCTTCGCCGTGCCCTCCGGGGAGGTCGCGTGGAAGGCCTCGTTCGAGGCGCTGTCGTACGCCCAGATGTCGTCCCCGTTGTGGATCAGGCTGTACTCGGCCGCGTCCTCCAGGATCGACACCCGCTGCTTGTCGGGCCCGTCCGCCGCCACCCGCAGGGTGTGCGTACCGGAACCCAGCTCCATCAGCTTGGTGCTCGGGTCGGCGGTGGAGGCAGAACTCCCGCCGCCCACGCCGCCCTTGGGGGCGAGCGCGCCGCCCGCCAGGTCCCCGAGGCCGGCCAGCGAGGGCAGTCCCAGGTCCGTGCTGATCCTCACCGAGCCGGAGAGCCGCTGGGTGTCGGAGGCGGCGATCCTCTCGATGAGTTCCTGTGCGCTGATCTTCGGAAGGCTGGGGTCGCCCGCGGCGGCCAGGGCCGGCACGAGGCCGATCGTCGCCGCGGCCACTCCGATCACCGCGACCGGGACCGCGTACCGCGCCGCCCTGCGGCGGCCGGTACCGAGGTCGTCCTCCTCGGCGATGTGCGCGCTGTCGTTCGGTGCCATGTGTGCCCTACCTCCGGGTCGGCGGTGCTCTCGGTCTTCTCCATCTCACCAAATCGGCGGTGCGTAAGCGTCAGTCCGGGGGAGCAACTTGTCGTACTGCTGAAGGATGACAGCCGGACGGCGGCCACCCCCGACCCGTAGGGGACGGGGGTGGGGACCGGGGCGTCAAGGGGCTCGGGACCGGCAGCGGTACGGGGATCAGCCCGCGCGGTGCACGACCGCGTCGCACAGCTCCACCAGCGCCGACTTCGCGTAACACTCCGGCAGCGGCGCCAGGGTGGCGCGCGCCGCCTCCGCGTACCGCACGGTGTCGCGCCGGGCCTGCTCCATCGCCGGGTGGGCCCGCAGCAGCCGCAGCGCCTCCGTCAGCCGGGCGTCGTCCGACAGGTCGCCGTCGAGCATCGCGACCAGGTCCAGGTCAGCCTGTTTCCCGTGGGCCTCCGCCTGGGCGCGCAGCAGCAGCACCGGCAGGGTCGGGATGCCCTCGCGCAGGTCGGTGCCGGGGGTCTTGCCGGACTCGTGCGAGTCGCTCGCGATGTCGAGGACGTCGTCGGCGAGCTGGAAGGCCACGCCGAGGCGTTCGCCGTACTGGGTGAGGATGTCGACCACCGACTCGTCGGCGCCGGACATCAGCGCGCCGAAGCGGCCCGAGACGGCGAACAGGGCGCCGGTCTTGCCGGCGAGCACGTCGAGATAGTGGCTGACCGGGTCGCGTCCGTCGCGGGGGCCCGCCGTTTCGAGGATCTGTCCCGTGACCAGCCGCTCGAAGGCCTCCGCCTGGATGCGGACGGCCTCGGGGCCCAGGTCCGCCAGGGTGTGCGAGGCGCGGGCGAAGAGGAAGTCCCCGGTGAGGACGGCGACCGAGTTGCCCCAGCGGGTATTGGCGCTGTCCACACCCCGGCGTACGTCCGCCTCGTCCATCACGTCGTCGTGGTAGAGCGTCGCCAGGTGGGTCAGCTCGACCACCACGGCCGCCGGGACGATGCCGGGCGCGTACGGGTCACCGAACTGGGCGGCGAGCATCACGAACAGCGGCCTCAGCCGCTTGCCGCCGGCGCGCACCAGGTGCTGCGCGGCCTCGGTGATGAAGGAGACCTCGCTCTTGGTGGCGTCGAGCAGACCCGCCTCCACGGCCGACAATCCGGCTTGGACATCGGCTTCAAGAGCCGGGTCCCGCACGCTCAGCCCGAACGGCCCGACGACGGTCACGAGGGGTACTCCTGTCTGCTGACGCTCACGCTGATTGTCGATGTGTCGCTGTCCTCACTCAAGTCAGCGTATCCGGTCGGCTTTCGATCACCATGGGCGCCTTCCCGGCACCGCCCGTATGGTCGCGATCAGTCCGCTTTTCGGGCATTGCGGGCCTTTCGCCACTGCCGCGGCGGGGTGGCGCCGACGTAACGTGTCCTGCATCGATCCGGAAAGCGAGGCAGCACATGCCCGAGCAGAGCCCGCTCGAACCGGTCGAAGGTGACCCCTTCGGCCCCCACAACCTCCCGTACGGCGTCTTCTCGACCGCCGAGGAGCCCGGCAGGCGCCGCCTCGGTGTCCGCCTGGGCGACGCGGTGCTCGACGCGGGAGCGGCGGCGCACGCCCTGGGCTCTCCGTACGCGAAGCTGCTGGACCAGCCGGGCCTGGGCCCCCTGATGGCGGCCGGCCGCACGGCCTGGCGCGATGTGCGCCGGGCCCTGACGGCCTGGGTCACCGTGCCCGCGCACCGCGCGGAGATGGAGCCGCTGCTGCACCCCCTCGGCACGGTCACCCTGCACCTGCCCTACGAGGTCGCCGACTATGTCGACTTCTACGCGAGCGAGCACCACGCGACCAACGTCGGCAGGATCTTCCGTCCCGACGGGCTCGCGCTGCCCGTCAACTGGAAGCACCTGCCGATCGGTTACCACGGCAGGGCGGGCACGGTCGTGGTGTCGGGCACGGACGTCGTACGGCCCTCCGGGCAGCGCAAGGCGCCCAGTGACCCGGCGCCCGTCTTCGGCCCCTCGGTCAAGCTCGACATCGAGGCGGAGGTCGCCTTTGTTGTCGGCACCCCGTCCGTCCAGGGCACTCCGGTGGACCTCGCGTCCTTCCGCGACCACGTCTTCGGCCTCTCGCTGCTCAACGACTGGTCGGCGCGGGACATCCAGGCCTGGGAGTACGTCCCCCTCGGCCCGTTCCTCGGCAAGTCCTTCGCCACGTCGGTCTCCGCCTGGGTGACCCCGCTGGAGGCCCTGGACGCCGCCCGGGTGGCGCCGCCGGCCCGTACGGAGGAGCTGCTCCCCTATCTGGACGACGCCGAGGACGAGGACCCGGGCGGGTTCGACCTGCGGATCTCCGTGGCGCTCAACGGACAGGTGATCTCGGAGCCGCCGTTCTCGTCCATGTACTGGACGGCGGCCCAGCAGCTCGCCCACCTGACCGTGAACGGCGCCTCTCTCCGTACGGGAGACGTCTACGGCTCCGGCACGGTCAGCGGCCCCGGGCGCGAGCAGCGCGGCTCCCTCCTCGAACTGACCTGGAACGGCACCGAGCCCGTCGAACTGCCCGACGGCAAGCGGACGTTCCTGGAGGACGGCGACGAGGTGACCCTCACCGCCTGGGCCCCCGGGCCCGACGGGACCCGGGTCGGCCTGGGCGAGGTGAGGGGCCGGATCGTCCCGGCGGCCTGAAAGCGACCTCTCAGAGCCCCCTCAGAGCTCCGTCAGAGCAGGCTCTTCGACGTGAGCCAGGCGCGGGCGACCGCGAGCGCGTCCTTGTGCTCGTACTGCACCTGCGCGTCGAGTTCCATCAGCTCGGGGGTGTCGAGCTTGGCGGACAGGGTGTCGAGCACGTCCTGTCCGGCCTTCGGCACATCGGCCTTGCGGATGAGCGGAGTCACGTTCTCGAAGGCGAAGAGGTTCTTCGTGTCCTTGAGGACAACAAATTTCTCCTTCTCGATGGACGGGTCGGTGGTGAAGACGTCGGCGGCCTGGATGTTGTTCTTCTTCAAGGCCGCAATCGTCAGCGCACCACCGGCGTCCAGCCCCTTGAAGGACTTGAAATTCAGGCCGTACAGCTCCTTGAGTCCGACCAGACCCTGCTGCCTCGACTGGAATTCCGGTGAACCGCCGATGACCAACTGAGGCGCGACGGCGGCCAGATCGGCGATCGACGACTCGGCGGTGAGGTCGTACTTCTTCGCCGTCTCGGCGTTGACCGCGACCGCGTCCTTGTTCTCGGCGGAGGCCGACTTCAGGACGGCGAGATGCGACGGCAGCTGCGCGGTGACGGCGGCGGTGGTGCCCTCCGCCGTCTTCGCGACGGCCTTGGGGTCCAGGTAGGCCAGCAGGGCGCCGTTGTACTCCGGCATGACCGTCACGGTGCCGTTCTTGAGCATGCCGTACGTCGTCTCGCGGCTGCCGATGTTGTGCTTGTACGTGACGTCGAGGCCCTTGGCCTTGAGCGCCTCGCCGTACAGGTAGGCGAGCAGGATGCTCTCGGGGAAGTTGTTCGACCCCACGACGACCTTGCCCTCGGGCACCGCCGCCGGCTCCAGCGGGTCGGCGTTGCTGTCGGACGAACCGCACCCGGCCAGCAACGCGGCGGCGGTGAGGGAGGCGAGTGCGGCGACAACGGCACGGCGCCGAGGCCTGTTCGCGGTATCAGTCACGTTTCCCGATCCTGTGTGTCAGTGATGGTGGCGACATGGCGTACGGGGCCCGTCGTGCGGCCCGTTCGCCGCACGCATCGATCCAAGCCACCCGTCTCACACATCGTCAAGAGCCGCCTGATTACCGATTGGCATCGGATCACGACGAGGTGTGTTGAGAACAGGTGCGTGGAATCGTGAGAGTAATGACGCGTCATTCGCCGATTGATTGAAACGTTTTCTTCGCTGCGAGCCGTCGCAAAGAGCCGGGAGCGCGGTAAAGTCCCCGCTGTCGGCGCCCCGTCCACCGGCTTCCGGCCCAATGCCCCCACAGTGCTGGGCCGTTCGCACCACAACCACCCCATTCAGCCTCACGGTCGGCAGGCGCTCGCGCCCGGGCGCCCGTCGGGGAGCAATCGGTCAAGGAGCCCTGGTGTCCTCGCAGGAAGGGACCGCTTCCGGACAGCCGCCCGCCCCGCCGCGGAGCCGCCGCCGCCGGATCGTCGCGCTCCTGGAGCGATGGCCGTTCGGCCGGAAACTGCACCTCCTGGTGCTGGTGCCCGTCCTGGTGGTCGCGGGCATGCTCGCCTATGTCGTGGACGACGAGATGACCCAGGCCAGGGCCGCCGCCGACACCGCCGCGCTCGTGCGCAACAGCGAGAGCGTCGCCACGCTCGTGGACGACCTGCAACGCGAGCACCGGCAGGCCCTGTTGCTCTCCGTACGCCACCAGGCGGCCGAGGGCGGGGCGGGCGAGCCGTCGAACATCCCGTACCTCCAGGCGCAGCAGCAGGTCGACGTCCAGGCGCGGGCGGTGCG
The DNA here is from genome assembly GCF_044744165.1 of Streptomyces sp. NPDC087420. Taxonomy (NCBI): domain Bacteria; kingdom Bacillati; phylum Actinomycetota; class Actinomycetes; order Kitasatosporales; family Streptomycetaceae; genus Streptomyces; species Streptomyces sp. NPDC087420. Next base: position 137,468 of record NZ_JBIUXU010000008.1, on the reverse strand, counting down.
CGAGGCGTTCGGGTCCCTGCTGCCCGCCGCCGAGGACGAGGCGATCGCGACGATCGGCGGGCTGACCGACCTGCGGCAGCTGATCCAGCGGGGGTACATCCCCGCGGACAACATCGATCCCACCTACTCCGATCTGGTCGATCAGCTGATCAGCGGCCTCGGGCTCGGGGAGTCCACCACCGCGTCGCGCGGATCCCCGGAGGGCAGGCTGGAGACGCTGCTGGGGGCGGACGCCGCCCACGCGGCCTTCGAGACCAGTGTGTTCGGCGCGCAGACCGGTGACTCCAACGCGCTCATCGAGTTCCTCCGCGCGGTCGGTGACCACCGCTCGTACGAGGACAAGGCGGAGCGGTTCAAGGCGCTGTCCTCCGAGGCGCAGGGCACCACCCTGGACGGCATCGAGCGCAGCTCGCAGCGGAAGTCGATCGAGGAGCAGTACAACGCCCTCCGCGTGGACCCCAGTTCGCTCCAGGCGCAGACCCCGGAGCGGCTGCGGACCGCCATCGGGAAGGCCCTGGAGGCCGAGCCCGTCTACGCCCGGCAGGCCGAGGACCGGCTCACGATCACCCACACGCTGATCCACGGGATCGCGGCCCAGGCGGACGCCGCCTCCGACAAGGCGTGGCGGCACACGCTCACCCTGTTGGTCTCCGCCACCCTGGCGCTGGTGGCCTGGCTGGTCTTCTCCTTCCTGGTCCGCCGCTCGGTGGCCAGGCCCGTACGGATCCTCACGGCCGCCGCCCGGCAGGTCGCCGACGCCACCGGCAAGGAGCTGGCCCGGGTCGCGGACGACGAGTCCGCCGAGACCGGACCGCCCCGGCTGCGCGAGATACCGGTGCCGGTACGGGACGAGATCGGCGCGCTCGCGGAGGCGTTCAACCAGGTGCAGTCGACCGCGTCGGCGCTGCTGGAGCGGCAGATCACCGTACGCGCCAACGTGGAGCAGATGTTCGGCAACATCGGCCACCGGGTGAGCAACCTGGCGTCGCGCCAGCTCGACCTCATCGAGGGGCTCGAACAGGCCCAGACCGACCCGGAGACGCTCCGCCCGCTCTACCAGATCGACCACATCGCGACGCGGCTGCGCCGTAACGCCGAGAGCCTCCAGGTGATCGCCGGGAAGCGGCAGGCCGCGGAGGACGTCGACGCGCCGCAGCCCACGGGGCTCACCGATGTGCTGCGGGCGGCGCTGTCCACCATCGGCGGGTACGAACGGGTCTCCCTGCGGCCCTCGGCGGAGGTGGTGGTCGTCCCGGCGGCCGTCAGCGACCTGACCCTGATGCTGGCCGAACTCCTCCAGAACGGCGTCTTCTTCTCCCCCACGCACACCAAGGTCGACGTGGCGGTGCGGATACGGCCTCCGGCGGACGGCGCGGTGATCGAGATCATCGACCACGGGCTTGGCATGCCGCCCGAGCAACTGGCCGAGGAGAACGCGCGGTTGCTGCGCAGAGAGCGGCTCGACCTCGCGCCCACGCACGTGCTGGGGCTGTTCGTGGTGGGGCGCATCGCCCGCCGCTTCGGCATCGGGGTCGAGCTGAGCCGTACCCCCGGCGAGGGCGTCACCAGCACCGTGACGATCCCGGCGACCCTGCTGCTGCCCGCGGACGCCGTACCGGCGCCGCCGTCCCCCGCCGGCCCGTACCCGGCCATCCCGGCGCCCCGCTCCGAACAGCGCCCGCGCGCGGCGCTGGTGGCGGCCACCCCGAGCGGAAGCGGCCTCCCGCAGCGCGTCACGCGCCCGGCGCCGGACGGTGAGCCGGACGGCGGACCGAGCGCCGGGCCGGGCGTCCTCGGCGCCCCGGGCACCCTCGGCACACCCCCCGGCGACGACGCGCGGCACGACCGCGGCGCCGAGACCGCCGGGCCAGGGGTCGGGGAGCACCACGACGACGAGCCCCGGCCGCTGCGCCGCCGCGTGCGCGGCGCGACCCTGGCGCCCGCCACGCCGCCCCGTACCACCGCCGCGGTCTCCCCCGCGCGGCACCCCGCCGACGCGGCGCACGTCCGTGACGAGCTGGAGGACCTGGAGGCCGCCACCGAGCGGGCACGACAGGACTCCGCGCGTGACAGAACAGCACCTGGGCCCCAGGTATCGCTCACCCCGGAAGGACCTGGCAATGACGGATGACCTCACCACCGACCCGGTGACGGCCGAGGGGCTCGGTGAATCCGCGGCGAATTTCACCTGGCTCCTCGAACGTTTCGCCGCCGAATCGGCCGGTGTCCTCGACGCCATAGCCGTCTCCTCCGACGGCATGCTCATCGCCGTCTCCCGGCGGGACGGCCACGCCGACTCCGAACGCCTGGGCGCGGTGATCTCCGGCATGCTGAGCCTCGCCGCCGGCGCCTCCGCCAACTACGGCCTGGGCGACCTGAGCCGGGTGATCATGGACTACCTGGGCGGCCGGCTGCTGGTGTCCGCGCTCGGCGGCGGCGCCGTCCTCGGCGTGGTCGCCTCGAAGGAGGCCAAACTGGCCGACGTCGCCTACGAGATGACCCTCTTCACCGAGCGGGCCGGAGCCGTCATCAGCCCCGAGCTGATCGTCGAGCTCCAGAAGCGCGTCACTTCCGCCCCGGCCGGCTGAGCCGCCCCGGAAGCACGGGAAGAAGCCGAAGAAGCCCTGGAAGGAGGGAGGAAGAACCGTCATGGCGGCCGGTGGACCGGGAGCCGACGAGGGCGCGGGCGCCGGCACCATACCGGAACAGTCCGGCCGCGCCCCGGCGATCCGCCCCTTCCTGCTCACCGCGGGCCGGGTGGCCGACGCCGGCAACGCGCTGCCCGTGGAGACCCAGGTCGTGGCGACCGCGGAGGCACTCGCGGTGCTCGACACCCTCACCCTCGAACCCCTGGCCATCGTCTCCGTATGCCGTCAGCCGCAGTCCCTCGCGGAGATCGCCGCACACCTCTGCCTGCACCTCAACGTGGTCCGCGTTCTGGCCGAAGACCTCCGGGTCCAAGGACATCTGGCCGTGTACGAGCCGGACACCAGGACCGCCCAGGACCCCTCGATTCTGCAAAGGGTTATCGATGGGCTACTCGCCATCCCCGACTCCCCCGCCTGACCGCGGCCTTACGCGGCCCGGCACGGCCACGGGCGCCCAGGGCGCCGTCCAGCCGCCCCTGCCGGTGAAGATGGTCGTCGCGGGCGGCTTCGGCGTGGGCAAGACCACCACGGTGGGCTCGATCTCCGAGATCACCCCGCTCACCACCGAGGCGTCGATCACGTCGGTCTCGGCCGGGGTGGACGACCTCGCGCACACCCCGCGCAAGACGACCACCACGGTCGCCATGGACTTCGGCTGCATCACCATCGACCCGACGCTGAAGCTCTACCTCTTCGGCACCCCGGGCCAGGACCGCTTCAAGTTCATGTGGGACGACCTCGTCCAGGGCGCGCTCGGCGCGCTGGTGATCGTGGACACGCGGCGCCTGGACGACTGCTACGTCGCCGTCGACTACTTCGAGGCGAAGGGCATCCCCTTCGCGATCGGGATCAACACCTTCGAGGGCGCGGTCACCCACACGCTGGACGAGGTGCGGTGGGCGCTGGACGTCGACGCGCGGGTCCCGCTGTTCGCCTTCGACGCCCGGGAGCGCGGATCGGTACGGGACGCCCTGCTGACCGTACTGAAGGTCGCCCTCGCCAGGACGACGGCCGCCTAGGCGGTTTCGTTTGGATCACCGGGCGGACCAGAGGAAGATGCCTGCGATCCGCCGGGATTGGAGTCACGGTCCGGACACCGCGCTTGCGCAGGTATTCACGGATCGCACGCGAGGAATGGGCCTGGTCCGCGAGGAGCACGTCCAGCCTGGTGCTCAGGTAGCGAAGGCCCGTGTGGTCGCTCCGCGTTGGTGCCTGTATCAGAGCGTGTGACTGCGACCTGCGTATCAAGGCTTCCCCAGGGTTTCGCCAAGCTCGGCCGAGCATAGTTGCCGACGTGTCCCAAGCCAGGCGGTTCGTTGCCAGGTGACGACACAGGTAGTCGGAAGTATCCGCTCATTGACCTCGACGAAAGGCAGCATCATGCGCATCCGCAAGATCTTCGTGGGGCTCGCTCTCGGAACCGCACTCGCATCGGGTGCCATAGCGGCGCCGGCCCAGGCCGCTCCCGCAGCCTCCACCGCTGCCTCCGTTGCAACCAGTCCCGTAGACACGCGAGGCGCGGCTGCGGTCGAGCATTTCTACAGCAGCCACCTTACCCAGAGGGCTTGCGGTGAAGCGGGCGTCTACTGGATGAACCTGCACCCCTCTTGGCAGGCAATCTGCCGACAGTTCCCCGGCACCGACGGAGTCATGAAGTGGCACCTCTACATGAAGTACTAGACGCAAATGCCAGCGCCTTTGCGAGCTGTTCGAGGATCTGACGTGCGGAAATCCCATCGCTCAAGGCCATCCTCGGTCGTCAGGTCACTGGCATTGGTACTGGAGGACGTTTTCTCCCGTTGATGTACTGGGCGGTAGCCGTCGCCCATCCAGAACCTGCGGTTCGAGGGATGAGCGACGGCCACCGGCGGGTCAGCGGCGGCTGACCCCCGGGGACACGACCAGGCGGGTCGCCAGCCAGAACACGCCGAGGGTGAGCAGGGCGAGGGAGGCGACCAGCGTCGCGCCGCCCACGACCTTCTCGTAGTCGCGCTGGTAGAGGCCGTCGATGACATACCGGCCGAGGCCGCCGAGGCTCACGTACGCGGCGATCGTGGCGGTGGAGATGATCTGGATCGCCGCCGTGCGCAGGGCGCCGAGGATCAGCGGGAGCGCCACGGGCAGCTCGACCCGCAGCAGGATCTTCGCCTCGTGCATGCCCAGGCCCCGGGCCGCGTCGACCGGCGAGGGGTCCACGCTCCGCACGGCCTCGTACGTGGTCACCAGGATCGGCGGGATCGCCAGCACCACCAGCGGGATCATCACCGGCGTGAGGCCGATGCCGAACGCGAGGAACATCAGCACCAGCAGGCCGAAGCTGGGCAGCGACCGGGCGGCGTTCGCGATCATGCCCAGGACGTTGCCGCCCCGGCCCGTGTGGCCCGTGACCAGTCCGACCGGGAGCCCGATCCCGGCGGCGATGGCGAGCGCGCCCAGCGAGTACTGGATGTGCTCCCAGACGCGCTGCGGGATGCCGTCGTAACCGTGCCAGCGGGAGCCCTCGCTGAAGAACGCGTTGATGAAGTGGAGGACGTTCACCGGCTGCTCTCCAGCTTCTGGCGGGGCGCGGGCAGGGGCCCCGGCAGCGTGACGGCCGGGGTTTCGGCCTTGCCGCCGCGCGGCAGCCACGGGGTCAGCAGATTGCGGCCGAGGACGAGGAGCGCGTCCGCGAGGACCGCCAGGACGGCCGTCGTGACGACGGAACTCACCGCCAGCATGGGCCGGTGGTAGAACATCGCGTCGGTGAGCATGTTCCCCAGCGCCCCCTGGTTGCCGATCAGCGCGCCCACGCTCACCAGGCTGATGCTGGCGGCGGTGGCGCCCCGCAGACCGGCGAAGATCGCCGGGACGGCGATGGGCAGTTCGACGCGCAGATAGCGGCGCCAGGGGCCGAAGCCCATGGCGGTGGCGGCGGCCTGGGTCTCCTCCGGTACGGATCTGATCCCGTCCACGATGGCGGGGACGAGCACCACCAGGGTGTAGAGGGTCAGCGGGATCATCACCGTGGTCCGGCTCTGTCCGGTGTAGTCGATCAGGACCACGAAGATCGCCAGCGAGGGGATCGCGTAGATGACCGTGGTGCCCCAGAGCACCGGCGGGTACAGCCACCCGTACCGCACACAGAGTTGGGCGAGCAGCAGGGCCAGTACGAGCCCGCCGGCCACCGGGATCAGCGCCTCCTCCAGGTGCAGGGCCACCAGGCCGAGGTAGCTGTGCTGGAGGTCGCTGGGGACGTCGAAGAAGCCGTCGCCGCTCATGTCCCGGCCACCGCGGGCGCGTTGGGCTCGGCGGTCTCGGCGGAGGGCGCACCTGAAAGCTCGTGTTCCGCGTGGGCCGTACGGATCGCCGCGGCGATCATCTCCTGGGAGGCGACACCCGCGACCCGCCCGGTGTCGTCCACGGCGACCGCCCAGCCCGTCGGGGACAGCACCGCCCCGTCCAGCGCCGCCCGCAGGGAGTCCCGTCGGGCGTGGAACGGCCGCCCGCAGGAGATCAGCGCCGTGCCGGCGCCCTCCCCGGCCGCCGGGTCCCGCCAGCCGAGCGGCTTCCCCGCCGCGTCGGTGACCAGCAGGTACGGTACGGGCGGGGTCGCCCCGGCGGTCTTCTCGACGGACACCTTTCCACCGGCGTCGACCACCGGCGCCGGTTCCAGGGTGAGCGCCTCGCACGTGAAGAACGACAGCCGCCGGACTCCGCGGTCGTTGCCCAGGAAGTCCTCGACAAACGCGTCCGCGGGCGCCGACAGCAGCTCCCCGGGCGGCGCGAACTGGGCGAGCCTGCCGCCCGTCCGCATCACCGCGATCCGGTCACCGAGCTTGATCGCCTCGTCGATGTCATGGGTCACGAACACGATGGTCTTGCCCAATTCGGCCTGGATACGCAGCAGCTCGTCCTGGAGTCCCTTGCGGACCACCGGGTCGACGGCCGAGAACGGCTCGTCCATCAGCAGCACCGGCGGATCCGCCGCCAGCGCCCTGGCCACCCCGACCCGCTGCTGCTGGCCGCCGGAGAGCTGGTACGGATAGCGCTTGGCGAGGGCCGGGTCCAGCCCGACGCGCTCCATCAGCTCCACCGCCCGCTCGCGGGCCCGCTTGCGGTCCCAGCCGAGCATGCGCGGGACCGTCGCGATGTTGTCGACCACCGAACGGTGCTGGAAGAGCCCGGCGTTCTGGATGACGTACCCCATCGACCGGCGCAGCGCGTTGACCGGCCGCTGCCTGAGGTCGTCCCCGTCGAGCAGGATCCTGCCCTCGGTGGGCTCGATCATCCGGTTGATCATCCGCAGCGTGGTGGTCTTCCCGCACCCGGAGGGCCCCACCAGCACGGTGATCGAACCGTCCGGAATGTCCAGGGTGAGCCGATCGACGGCGATCGTCCCGTCGGCGTAGCGCTTCGTCACCGCTTCGATGCTGATCAAGGTCTCAAATACCCTTCGGCATGGCCCTGTTACGGCTGTTCCGGACGCGCCCCCACCGTATCGGGCCGGACCCGTCGATCGAACGGCAGGGCGAAAATAAGCCAGGGTCCGGCACCTCTGCGAGGTGCCGGACCCTTGGGCTTCGTCCGCGACGTGGCGGCCTGTGCTCCCTACCGCACGAAGATCCCGGCCTGGTTGGCCAGATCGAGGAAGTACTGCGGCGCCACACCGAGCACGACCGTGACCACTCCGCCGATGCCGATCGTCGTCTTGGTCAGCAGCGACGGCACGGCGACCGTCGGCCCGTCGGCCTTGGGCTCGCTGAAGAACATCAGCACGATGACCCGGATGTAGAAGAACGCGGCGATCGCCGACGAGATCACACCGACCACGACCAGCGCTCCCGCGCCGCCGTCGGCCGCCGCCTTGAAGACCGCGAACTTCCCCGAGAAGCCGGAGGTCAGCGGGATACCGGCGAAGGCCAGCAGGAACAGCGCGAAGAACGCGGCCACCAGCGGCGAACGCCGCCCCAACCCCGCCCACTTGGACAGGTGCGTCGCCTCGCCGCCCGCGTCGCGCACCAGCGTGACCACCGCGAACGCGCCGATCGTCACGAACGAGTACGCCAGCAGATAGAAGAGGACGGACGAGATGCCGTCGGGCGTGGTCGCGATCACACCGGCCAGGATGAAGCCGGCGTGGGCGATGGAGGAGTACGCCAGGAGGCGCTTGATGTCGGTCTGGGTGATGGCCACGATCGCCCCGCCCAGCATGGTGATGATCGCGATGGCCCACATCACGGGACGCCAGTCCCAGCGCAGGCCCGGCAGCACCACGTACAGCAGGCGCAGGAGCGCGCCGAAGGCCGCGACCTTCGTCGCCGCCGCCATGAAGCCGGTGACCGGGGTGGGCGCGCCCTGGTAGACGTCCGGCGTCCACATGTGGAACGGCACCGCGCCGACCTTGAACAGCAGCCCCATCAGGATCATCGCGCCACCGATGAGCAGCAGCGCGTCGTTGCCCATCGTGTCGGCGAGGGCCGGGTTCACGGTCTGGACCGTGCCGTCGACCACCTCCGCGATGCGCGCGTACGACACCGAGCCCGCGTACCCGTACAGCAACGCGATCCCGAAGAGCAGGAACGCCGAGGAGAAGGAGCCCAGCAGGAAGTACTTCACCGCGGCCTCCTGCGACAGCAGCCGCTTGCGGCGGGCCAGCGCGCAGAGGAGGTAGAGCGGGAGGGAGAACACTTCCAGCGCCACGAACAGCGTCAGCAGGTCGTTGGCCGAAGGGAAGACCAGCATGCCCGCGATCGCGAACAGGGCCAGCGGGAACACCTCGGTGGTGGTGAACCCGGCCTTGACGGCGGCCTGTTCGCTGTCGCTGCCCGGGACGGACGCGCCCTGCGCGGCGAACGAGTCGACGCGCTTGCCGTGCGCCTCCGGGTCGAGCTTGCGCTCGGCGAAGGTGAACACGGCGGCGATCGACGCCAGCAGGATCGTCCCCTGGAGGAACAGCGCCGGGCCGTCGACGGCGATGGCGCCCATGGCCGCGATGTGCGCCTTGGTCGTGCCGTAACCGGTGTTGGCGAGGGCGATCACCGCCGCGAAACCGGCGGCCAGGGCGACCACGGAGAGCCACACCTGCGTGTGGTAGCGCTTCCCCCGGGGGACAAACGCCTCGACCAGGATCCCCAGGATGGCGGCGCCCAGCACGATCAGCGTGGGCGACAACTGCGCGTATTCGATATGGGGGGCCGGGATCTTGTCGATCCCCCCGGCCGCCGAAGTTGTCCACAGGCTGTGGACGACTGTCGCACTCACGGAGCGGCCTCCACCTCGGGCTTGGGATCTGTCTTCTTGACGTCCGACATCGTGTGTTTCACGGCCGGGTTCACGATGTCGGTCAGCGGCTTCGGGTAGACACCCAGGAAGAGGAGCAGCGCGATCAGCGGGGTGACGACCACCAGCTCACGGACCCGGAGGTCCGACATGCCCTGGACCGCCGCCTTCACAGGACCGGTCATCGTGCGCTGGTAGAGCACCAGGACGTAGAGCGCGGCGAGCACGATGCCGGAGGTGGCGATGATGCCGACCACCGGATATCTGCTGAACGTGCCGACCAGGACCAGGAATTCGCTGACGAACGGGGAGAGCCCCGGCAGCGAGAGCGTGGCCAGGCCGCCGATCAGGAACGTACCGGCCAGGACCGGTGCGACCTTCTGCACTCCGCCGTAGTCCGCGATGAGCCGCGAGCCGCGCCGGGTGATCAGGAAGCCGGCGACCAGCATCAGCGCGGCCGTCGAGATGCCGTGGTTGACCATGTAGAGCGTGGCGCCCGACTGGCCCTGGCTGGTCATCGCGAAGATGCCCATGATGATGAAGCCGAAGTGCGAGATCGACGCGTAGGCGATCAGGCGCTTGATGTCCCGCTGGCCGACGGCGAGCAGCGCGCCGTAGACGATGCTGATCAGCGCCAGCACCAGGATCACCGGGGTGGCCCACTTGGAGGCCTCCGGGAAGAGCTGGAGGCAGAAGCGCAGCATCGCGAACGTGCCGACCTTGTCGACCACGGCCGTGATCAGGACGGCCACGGGCGCGGTGGCCTCACCCATCGCGTTCGGCAGCCAGGTGTGCAGCGGCCACAGCGGGGCCTTCACGGCGAACGCGAAGAAGAAGCCGAGGAACAGCCACCGCTCGGTGCTGGTCGCCATGGACAGCGAGCCGTTGGCCCGCGCCTCGGCGATCTCGGAGAGCGAGAACGTCCCGGCGACGACAAACAGGCCGATGACTGCGGCCAGCATGATCAGCCCGCCGACCAGGTTGTACAGCAGGAACTTCACGGCCGCGTACGAGCGCTGCGTCGCCGCCGCCTCGTCACCGCCGCCCGCCGCGGTAGCTGCAAATTGAGCAGGGGCTGCCCGGTCCCCGAAGCCGCCGATGAGGAAGTACATCGGGATGAGCATGGCTTCGAAGAGGATGTAGAAGAGGAAGACATCGGTGGCCTCGAAGGAGAGGATCACCATCGCCTCGACCATCAGGATGAGCGCGAAGAAGCCCTGGGTCGGCCGCCAGCGCCGGTTCGGCGCCGCGTCCTCCAACGGGTCGGCGTCGTGCCAGCCGGCCAGGATGACAAACGGGATCAGCAGGGCGGTCAGCGCCATCAGCACGACGCCGATGCCATCCACGCCCAGTTCGTACCTGACCCCGAATTCCTTGATCCAGGCGTGCGACTCGGTGAGTTGGTAGCGGTCGCCGCCGGGCTCGAAGAGGGCCAGGACGACGGCGGCCACCGCGAGCGTGGCGAGGGAGAACAGGAGCGCCAGCCATTTGGCGAAGGTACGCCGGGCGGCGGGCACGGCCGCCGTGGCGATCGCGCCGACCGCCGGCAGCGCCGCCGCCACCGTCAGATAGGGGAACGACATGTCCGTTTACACCGCCCTCATCAGCAGGGTCGCGGCGATGAGCACTGCCGTACCTCCGAGCATCGAGACCGCATAGGAGCGGGCGTAACCGTTCTGGAGCTTGCGCAGCCGGCCCGAGAGCCCGCCGAAGGACGCCGCGGTGCCGTTGACCACGCCGTCGACCAGGGTGTGGTCGACGTACACCAGGGAGCGGGTGAGGTGTTCGCCGCCGCGGACCAGGACGACGTGGTTGAAGTCGTCCTGGAGGAGGTCGCGGCGGGCGGCGCGGGTGAGCAGCGAGCCGCGCGGGGCGAGCTTGGGCACCGGGCGCCTGCCGTACTGCGCCCAGGCGATGCCGACGCCGATGAGGAGCACCACGACCGTGGAGGCGGTGACCGTCGCGGCGCTGACCGGCGAGTGGCCGTGGTCGTGTCCGGTGACGGGCTCCAGCCAGTTCACGAACGCGCTGTTCAGGGAGAACAGGCCACCCGCGAAGACCGAGCCGAAGGCGAGCACGATCATCGGGATCGTCATCGACTTGGGCGACTCGTGCGGGTGCGGCTCGTGGCCTTCGGCGTCCGGCTCCCAGCGCTTCTCGCCGAAGAAGGTCATCAGCATCACGCGGGTCATGTAGTACGCGGTGATCGCGGCGCCCAGCAGGGTGACGGCGCCGAGGATCCAGCCCTCCGTGCCGCCCTTGGCGAAGGCCGCTTCGATGATCTTGTCCTTGGACCAGAAGCCGGAGAGGCCGGGGAAGCCGATGATCGCCAGATAGCCGAGGCCGAAGGTGACGAACGTGACCGGCATGTACTTCCGCAGGCCGCCGTACTTCCTCATGTCCACCTCGTCGTTCATGCCGTGCATGACCGAACCGGCGCCGAGGAAGAGCCCGGCCTTGAAGAAGCCGTGTGTCACCAGGTGCATGATCGCGAAGACATACCCGATCGGGCCGAGGCCCGCCGCCAGGATCATGTATCCGATCTGCGACATCGTCGATCCGGCCAGGGCCTTCTTGATGTCGTCCTTCGCGCAACCGACGATCGCACCGAAGAGGAGCGTCACCGCGCCGACCACCACGACCGCCAGCTGGGCGTCGGGCGCCCCGTTGAAGATCGCGCCGGAGCGGGTGATCAGGTAGACGCCCGCGGTCACCATCGTCGCCGCGTGGATCAGGGCCGAGACCGGGGTCGGGCCCTCCATCGCGTCACCGAGCCAGGACTGGAGCGGCACCTGGGCCGACTTGCCGCACGCGGCGAGCAGCAGCATCAGACCGATGGCCGTCAGCTTGCCCTCGGAGGCGTCGGTCGCGTTCTCCAGCACCGGGCCGAAGGCGAAGGTCCCGAAGGTCGTGAACATCAGCATGATCGCGATCGACAGGCCCACGTCACCGACGCGGTTGACCAGGAAGGCCTTCTTCGCGGCGGTGGCGGCGCTGGGCTTGTGCTGCCAGAACCCGATCAGCAGGTACGAGGCGAGGCCCACGCCCTCCCAGCCCATGTACAGCAGCAGGTAGTTGTCGGCGAGGACCAGCAGCAGCATCGCCGCCAGGAACAGGTTCAGGTAGCCGAAGAAGCGGCGGCGCCGCTCGTCGTGCTCCATGTACCCGATCGAGTAGATGTGGATCAGCGTGCCCACACCGGTGATCAGCAGGACGAACGTCATCGACAGCTGGTCGAGCTGGAAGGCGACGTCCGCCTGGAAGCCCTCGACGGGGATCCAGCTGAACAGGTGCTGGTGCAGGGCGCGGTCCTCACCGCTCCTGCCGAGCATGTCGCTGAACAGCACCACGCCGATCACGAACGCCGCGCCGGCCAGCGCCGTACCGAGCCAGTGGCCCAGGCGGTCGAGCCGGCGCCCGCCGCACAGCAGGACCGCCGCTCCGAGCAGAGGCGCCGCGATGAGCAGCGCAATCAAGTTCTCCACGATTCAGCGACCCCTCAGAGCTTCATCAGGCTGGCGTCGTCGACCGAGGCCGAGTGGCGGGAGCGGAAGAGCGACACGATGATCGCGAGCCCGACCACGACCTCCGCGGCGGCGACGACCATCACGAAGAAGGCGATGACCTGCCCGTCGAGGTTGCCGTGCAGCCGGGCGAAGGCGACAAACGCGAGATTGCAGGCGTTGAGCATCAGCTCGATGCACATGAACACCACGATCGCGTTGCGCCGGATCAGCACACCGGTGGCACCGATGGTGAAGAGCAGCGACGCGAGGTAGAGGTAGTGGACCGGGTTCATCGCTTGATCTCCTCCTCGCGGCCGAGCCGGTCGGTGGACCGCTGCTCCAGCGCCTTGAGGTCCGCGATGGCCTCGCTCGACACGTCACGGATCTGGCCGCGGTCCTTGAGGGTCTTGTTGACGGTCAGCTCGGAGATCGTGCCGTCCGGCAGCAGGCCCGGGATGTCCACCGCGTTGTGCCGGGCGTAGACGCCCGGCGCGGGCAGCGGTGGCAGCTGGATGCCCTTGCGGACGCGGTCCTCGGCCATCTCCCGCTGGGTCAGCGCCCGTTCGGTGCGCTCGCGGTGGGTGAGGACCATGGCGCCGACGGCCGCGGTGATCAGCAGCGCGCCGGTGATCTCGAAGGCGAACACGTACCGGGTGAAGATCAGCGCGGCCAGTCCCTCGACGTTGCCGCCGGCGTTGGCCTGGCCGAGCCCGGCGAACGAGTTCAGCGACGCGTTGCCGATGCCCCCGATGAGCAGGGCGCCGAAGCCGAGTCCGCAGACCAGGGCCAGCCAGCGCTGGCCCTTGAGCGTCTCCTTGAGGGAGTCCGCCGCGGTGACACCGACCAGCATGACCACGAAGAGGAACAGCATCATGATCGCGCCGGTGTAGACGATGATCTGGACGACGCCCAGGAAGTACGCGCCGTTGGCCAGGTAGAAGACGGCCAGGATGATCATCGTGGCGGCCAGGCTCAGCGCGCTGTGCACGGCCCTCTTCATGAGGATCGTGGCGAAGGCGCCGATCACCGCGACCGTACCGAGGATCCAGAACTGGACGGCCTCGCCCGTCGACGTGGCGGAGGCGGCGAGGGTGGTGGAGGCTGCGAGTGCGTTCACGACCCGATCACCTTCTTCGACGCCGGCTCGTCCTCACCGAAGGTGGACGCGGCCTCCTGCGGCCGTTCGCCCTTGGTCAGCGCCACCTGACGGACCGTGCCGGGCGCGGCCTCGGTGACCAGACCCCGGTAGTAGTCCTGCTCGTCCGTGCCCGGGAAGATCGAGTGCGGCGACTCGACCATGCCCTCCTCCAGGCCCGCGAGGAGCTGCTCCTTCGTGTAGATGAGGCTCTCGCGCGAGCTGTCGGCCAGCTCGAACTCGTTGGTCATCGTGAGCGCCCGGGTCGGGCAGGCCTCGATGCACAGGCCGCACAGGATGCAGCGCGCGTAGTTGATCTGGTAGACGCGGCCGTAGCGCTCCCCCGGGGAGTAGCGCTCCTCCTCGGTGTTGTCCGCGCCCTCCACATAGATCGCGTCCGCCGGACACGCCCAGGCGCACAGCTCGCAGCCGATGCACTTCTCCAGGCCGTCCGGATGCCGGTTCAGCTGGTGACGGCCGTGGAAGCGCGGCGCCGTCACCTTCTGCTGCTCCGGGTACTGCTCGGTCAGCCGCTTCTTGAACATGGCCTTGAAGGTCACGCCGAAGCCCGCGACCGGGTTCTTCGGGGCGCGGGGGTTCTCCGCCTGCGAAGCGTCGTGCGAAGAGTCGTGCGAAGAGCCCCGCGTGGAGTCCTGCGAAGAGTCAGACACTGTCAGCCTCCTTTCCGTCACTCTCGGTACCGTCACTCACAGTGTCGACCCCACCACTGACAACGAGCTCGCGCTCCGTGCGCGGCCGCCTGCGGGGCACCGGTGGCAGCGTCTGCCCCGGCAGCGGTGGTACGGGGAATCCGCCCGCCATCGGGTCGAAGGCCGGTGGCTCCGGCTCCCGTTCGGCGTCGGCCCGCTCCTTCTTGTCGCGGAAGATGTCGGCGACGAAGGAGAGCAGCAGGATCGCGATGACCGCCCCGCCGACGTACAGCACGATCGACTGGAAGTCGTAGTTCTCGTTGCGCAGGGCCCGTACGGTCGCGACCAGCATCAGCCAGACCACCGAGACCGGGATCAGGACCTTCCAGCCCAGCTTCATCAACTGGTCGTAGCGCACGCGCGGCAGCGTGCCGCGCAGCCAGATGAAGAAGAAGAGCAGCAGCTGGACCTTGACGATGAACCAGAGCATCGGCCACCAGCCGTGGTTCGCGTTCTCCCAGAAGGTGGAGATGGGCCACGGAGCGCGCCAGCCGCCGAGGAAGAGCGTGGTCGCGACGGCCGAGACGGTGACCATGTTGACGTACTCGGCGAGCATGAACATCGCGAACTTGATGGACGAGTACTCGGTGTTGAAGCCGCCGACGAGGTCGCCCTCGGACTCCGGCATGTCGAAGGGGGCGCGGTTGGTCTCGCCGACCATCGTGATGATGTAGATGATGAAGGAGACCGGCAGCAGCACGATGTACCAGCGGTCCGCCTGCGCCTCCACGATCGCCGAGGTCGACATCGACCCCGAGTAGAGGAAGACGGAGGCGAACGCGGCGCCCATGGCGATCTCGTACGAGATCATCTGCGCGGCCGAGCGCAGCCCGCCGAGCAGCGGGTACGTCGACCCGGAGGACCAGCCCGCCAGGACGATGCCGTAGATGCCGACCGAGGCGATCGCGAGGACGTAGAGCATCGCGATCGGCAGGTCGGTCAGCTGCATCGTGGTGCGCTGGCCGAAGATGGAGACCTCGTTGCCCGACGGGCCGAACGGGATCACCGCGATCGCCATGAACGCCGGGACCGCGGCGACGATCGGCGCGAGGACGTAGACGACCTTGTCCGCGCGCTTGACGATCAGGTCTTCCTTGAGCATCAGCTTGATGCCGTCGGCGAGCGACTGGAGCATGCCCCAGGGACCGTGCCGGTTGGGGCCGATCCGCAGCTGCATCCAGGCCACGACCTTGCGCTCCCACACGATGGAGAACAGCACGGTGATCATCAGGAAGGCGAAGCAGAACACGGCCTTGACGACCACGAGCCACCACGGGTCGCGGCCGAACAGCGACAGGTCCTCGGCGGCGAGGACGGTGTGGACGGTGTGAGGAGCCGCCGCGAGTGGGGCGAAGGCGGTCATGCGCGCACCTCCGGCGCTTCTGCGTCCGCGACCGGCGCGCCGGCCGGGGCGATACGGACCAGCGTTCCCGGCTGGGAGCCGGTGTCCGCCGGGATGCCGCGGCCCGTGGAGTTCAGCGGCACCCAGACCACGCGGTCGGGCATCACCGTGACCCGCAGCGGGAGGGTGACCGTGCCCGCCGGGCCCGTGACGGCCAGCGCGTCGCCGTCCTTGACCCCGGTCTCGGCGGCCGTCGTGGCGGAGAGCCGGGCGACCGCGGCGTGCCGGGTGCCGGCCAGCGCCTCGTCGCCCTGCTGGAGCAGGCCCTGGTCGAGCAGCAGCCGGTGGCCCGCGAGGACCGCCTCGCCGTCGCCGGGGCGCGGCACCGGACGCGCCGACTCGCGCGGCGCGGTGGCCCGGGAGCCGTCCCAGCCGCCGAGCCGGTCCAGTTCGGCACGTACGGCCCTGAGGTCCGGCAGCGCGAAATGTACGTCCAGGGCGTCGGCCAGCATGTGGAGGACACGCGCGTCGGACGGGGCCAGGCGCCGCGTCATCTGCTCGGGCTTGAGCGCCGCCTCGAACAGCCGCGCCCTGCCTTCCCAGTTGAGGAACGTGCCGGGCTTCTCGGCGACGGCCGCCACCGGGAAGACAACGTCCGCCCGGTCGGTGACCTCGCTCGGCCGCAGCTCCAGCGAGACCAGGAAGCCGACCGCGTCCAGCGCGGCCCGCGCGCCCGCCGGGTCCGGCAGGTCCGCGAGCTCGACCCCCGCGACGACCAGCGCGCCCAGCTCGCCGGTCGCGGCGGCCTCGACGATCTGGCCGGTGTCGCGGCCGTAGGCGTGCGGCAGTTCGCGTACGCCCCAGACCGCGGCGGTCTCCTCACGGGCCCGCGGGTCCGTGGCCGGGCGTCCGCCGGGCAGCAGCGACGGCAGCGCGCCCGCCTCCACCGCGCCGCGCTCGCCGGCCCGCCGCGGGATCCACACCAGCTGGGCGCCGGTGGCGACCGAGGCGCGGGCGGCGGCGGTGAGGCCGCCGGGCACGGCGGCGAGCCGTTCGCCGACGACGATCACGGCGCCGGGCGCGCGGAGCGCCTCGGCGGCCTTCGCGCCGTCCCCGTCCAGGGCGGTGTTGCCCGCGAGGGCGTCCAGCCAGTCGGTCTCCGTGCCGGGGGCGGCGGGGAGCAGCGTGCCCCCGGCCTTCTCCAGGCCCGGTGTGGCGTGCGTGGCCAGCGAGAACGTCCGCTGTCCGTGCTTGCGCGCGGCCTTGCGCAGCCGCAGGAAGACGCCGGGCGCCTCCTCCTCGGACTCGAAGCCCGCGAGCAGGACGGCCGGTGCCTTCTCCAGCGTGGTGTACGTGATCCCCGTACCGTCCAGGTCCCGTCCCCGGCCCGCCACATGGGCGGCCAGGAAGTCGGCCTCCTCGCTGCTGTGCACCCGCGCGCGGAAGTCGACGTCGTTCGTGTCGAGCGCGACCCGGGCGAACTTGGCGTACGCGTACGCGTCCTCGACGGTCAGCCGGCCACCGGCCAGCACCCCCGCCCGGCCGCGCGCGGCGGCCAGCCCCAGGGCCGCGGCCTCCAGCGCCTCGGGCCAGCTCGCCGGCTCCAGGTCACCGTCCGCGTTCCTGACCAGCGGGGTGGTGAGCCGGTCGGGCTTCTGCGCGTAGCGGAAGCCGAACCGCCCCTTGTCGCAGACCCATTCCTCGTTCACCTCGGGGTCGTCCGCCGCCATCCGCCGCATGACCTTGCCGCGCCGGTGGTCGGTACGGGTCGCGCAGCCGCCCGCGCAGTGCTCGCACACGCTCGGCGAGGAGACCAGGTCGAACGGGCGCGACCGGAAGCGGTACGCCGCCGAGGTCAGCGCGCCGACCGGGCAGATCTGGATGGTGTTGCCGGAGAAGTACGACACGAAGGGGTCGCCCTCGCCGGTGCCGACCTGTTCGAGCGCCCCGCGCTCCAGCAGCTCGATCATCGGGTCGCCCGCGATCTGCTCGGAGAAGCGGGTGCAGCGCGCGCAGAGCACACACCGCTCGCGGTCCAGCAGCACCTGGGTGGAGATCGGGACGGGCTTCTCGTACGTACGCTTCTTGCCCTCGAAGCGGGTGTCCGGCTCGCCGACCTGCATGGCCTGGTTCTGGAGCGGACACTCGCCGCCCTTGTCGCAGACCGGGCAGTCCAGCGGGTGGTTGATGAGCAGCAGCTCCATCACGCCGCGCTGCGCCTTCTCGGCGACGGGCGAGCTGAGCTGCGACTTGACGACCATGCCGTCGGTGCAGGTGATGGTGCAGGAGGCCATCGGCTTGCGCTGGCCCTCCACCTCCACGATGCACTGGCGGCAGGCGCCGACCGGGTCGAGCAGCGGATGGTCGCAGAAACGCGGGATCTCGATGCCGAGCAGCTCGGCGGCGCGGATGACCAGCGTCCCCTTGGGGACGGAGATCTCGATGCCGTCGATCGTCAGCGAGACGAGGTCTTCCGGCGGGAGCGCCGCCTCGCCGCCTCCGGAGGGGGCCGACGTGGTGACTGTCATGCGTTCACCTCCTGGTGCGGGTTCCGGTCTGCCCACGCGGTGGACTTCGCGGGGTCGAAGGGGCAGCCCTTGCCCGTGATGTGCTGCTCGTACTCGTCGCGGAAGTACTTGAGCGAGGAGAAGATCGGGGCGGCGGCGCCGTCGCCGAGCGCGCAGAACGACTTGCCGTTGATCGTGTCGGCGATGTCGTTGAGCTTGTCGAGGTCGGACATCTCGCCCTTGCCGGCCTCGATGTCCCGGAGCAACTGCACGAGCCAGTACGTGCCTTCGCGGCAGGGGGTGCACTTGCCGCAGGACTCGTGGGCGTAGAACTCGGTCCAGCGCGTGACGGCCCGTACGACACAGGTCGTCTCGTCGAAGCACTGGAGCGCCTTCGTGCCGAGCATCGAGCCGGCCGCGCCGACGCCCTCGTAGTCCAGCGGGACGTCGAGGTGTTCTTCGGTGAACATCGGGGTCGAGGAGCCGCCCGGCGTCCAGAACTTGAGCCGGTGGCCCGCCCTGATGCCGCCGCCCATGTCGAGCAGCTGCCGCAGGGTGAGGCCCATGGGGCCCTCGTACTGGCCGGGGCTGGTGACGTGGCCGCTGAGCGAGTAGAGCGTGAAGCCCGGGGACTTCTCGCTGCCCATCGAGCGGAACCACTCCTTGCCGCGGTGCAGGATCGCGGGAACGGACGCGATCGACTCGACGTTGTTCACCACGGTGGGGCTCGCGTAGAGACCCGCCACGGCGGGGAAGGGAGGACGCAGCCGGGGCTGTCCGCGGCGGCCCTCCAGCGAGTCGAGCAGCGCGGTCTCCTCCCCGCAGATGTACGCGCCCGCTCCCGCGTGCACGACGACGTCGAGGTCGATCCCGCTGCCCAGGATGTTCTTGCCGAGATAGCCGGCCGCGTAGGCCTCCCGTACGGCCTCGTGCAGCCGGCGCAGGACGGGGACGACCTCGCCGCGCAGGTAGATGAAGGCGTGCGAGGAGCGGATCGCGTAACAGGCGATCACCATGCCCTCGATCAGGGAGTGCGGGTTGGCGAAGAGCAGCGGCATGTCCTTGCAGGTGCCGGGCTCCGACTCGTCCGCGTTGACGACGAGGTAGTGCGGCTTGCCGTCGCCCTGGGGGATGAACTGCCACTTCATCCCGGTGGGGAAGCCGGCGCCGCCGCGGCCGCGCAGACCCGCGTCCTTCACGTACGCGATGAGGTCGTCGGGCGTCATGGCGAGGGCCTTCTTGAGGCCCTCGTACCCGTCGTGCCGTTCGTACGTCTCCAGCGTCCACGATTCCGGCTGGTCCCAGAACGCGGACAGCACGGGGGCGAGGAGCTTCTCGGGGCTGGTGCCGTTCTCGTCGATCTCGGGTGCCATCGTCATCACTCCCCCTCCTCGGCGGTGGGCCCGGCCGGGTGGTCCGGATCGGAGTCCGAGGTCCGCTGCGGTGCGTCGTGCGAGCTGAGGTGCTGGGACCCGGGCTGCGGCGGGGCGTCCTTCGGGTGCGCGTCCTTAGGAGGCGCGTCCTGCGGGTGCGCGTCCGGGGAGTGCCCGCCGTCGCGCGGCCTGACCACCCGCTGCGGGGCCTCGCCCTTGGCGAGCCGCAGGCCGATCAGCGAGGCGGGGCCCGCGCCGCCGGTGGCCCCGACGGCGCCGGGGCGCTCGTCGGGGAAGCCGGCGAGGATCCGCTCGGTGTCCTTGTACGTGCAGAGCGGCGCGCCCCTGGTCGGCTCGACGGGAAGGCCCGCGCGCAGGTCGTCGACGAGCTGCTTGGCGCTCTGCGGGGTCTGGTTGTCGAAGAACTCCCAGTTGACCATCACGACGGGCGCGAAGTCGCAGGCCGCGTTGCACTCGATGTGTTCGAGGGTGACCTTGCCGTCCTCGGTGGTCTCATCGTTGCCGACGCCGAGGTGTTCCTTCAGCTCGTCGAAGATGGCGTCGCCGCCCATCACCGCGCAGAGCGTGTTCGTACAGACCCCGACCTGGTAGTCACCGCCCGGCTTGCGCCGGTACATGGTGTAGAAGGTCGCGACGGCGGTGACCTCGGCGGTGGTCAGGTCGAGCAGCTCCGCGCAGAAGGCCATGCCCGTACGGGAGACGTACCCCTCCTCCGCCTGTACGAGGTGCAGGAGCGGCAGCAGCGCGGAACGCGCGCCGGGGTAACGGGAGATGATCTCCCTGGCGTCCGCCTCCAGCCGCGCGCGCACGTCGGCGGGGAAGTCGGGGGCCGGCAGCTGGGGCATCCCCAGGCTGACCTCGGAATTGGTCGGCTGGACGGTCACCGGTCGACGCCTCCCATCACGGGGTCGATGGACGCGACGGCGACGATGACGTCGGCGACCTGGCCGCCCTCGCACATCGCCGCCATGGCCTGGAGATTGGTGAAGGACGGGTCGCGGAAGTGGACCCGGTAGGGGCGGGTGCCCCCGTCGGAGACGACGTGCGCGCCCAGTTCGCCCTTGGGCGACTCCACGGCGGCGTACGCCTGCCCGGCCGGCACGCGGAAGCCCTCCGTCACCAGCTTGAAGTGATGGATCAGAGCCTCCATGGACGTGCCCATGATGTTCTTGATGTGGTCGAGCGAGTTGCCGAGCCCGTCGGGTCCGAGCGCGAGCTGCGCGGGCCAGGCGATCTTCTTGTCGGCGACCATCACCGGGCCCGGCGCCAGCCGGTCCAGGCACTGCTCGACGATGCGCAGCGACTGCCGCATCTCCTCCAGGCGGATGAGGAAGCGGCCGTACGCGTCACAGGTGTCGGCGGTCGGGACGTCGAACTCGTACGTCTCGTAACCGCAGTACGGATCCGACCTGCGCAGGTCGTGCGGGAGTCCGGCGGCGCGCAGGATCGGGCCTGTGGCGCCCAGCGCCATGCAGCCGGTCAGGTCGAGATAGCCGACATCCTCCATCCGGGCCTTGAAGATGGGGTTGCCGGTGGCGAGCTTGTCGTACTCGGGCAGGTTCTTCCGCAGGGTCCGCAGCAGCTCGCGCAGCTGGTCGACGGCGCCGGGGGGCAGGTCCTGGGCGAGTCCGCCGGGCCGGATGAACGCGTGGTTCATGCGCAGGCCGGTGATCAGCTCGTAGGCATCGAGAATGAGTTCACGATCACGGAATCCGTAGATCATGATCGTCGTCGCGCCCAGCTCCATGCCGCCGGTGGCGATGCACACCAGGTGCGAGGAGAGCCGGTTGAGCTCCATCAGCAGCACGCGGATGGCGGTGGCCCGGTCCGGGATGTCGTCCTCGATGCCGAGCAGCTTCTCCACGCCCAGGCAGTACGCCGTCTCGTTGAAGAACGACGTCAGGTAGTCCATGCGCGTGACGAAGGTGGTGCCCTGCGTCCAGTTGCGGAATTCGAGGTTCTTCTCGATGCCCGTGTGCAGATAGCCGATGCCGCAGCGGGCCTCGGTGACGGTCTCGCCCTCGATCTCCAGGATCAGCCGCAGCACCCCGTGGGTGGACGGGTGCTGGGGACCCATGTTGACGATGATCCGCTCGTCGTCGGACTTCGCGGCGGACTGGACGACCTCGTCCCAGTCCCCACCGGTGACCGTATATACGGTGCCCTCGGTGGTCTCGCGGGCCGACGCATGTGAAGTGCTCATCAGGAGTACGACCTCCGCTGGTCCGGAGCCGGGATCTGGGCGCCCTTGTACTCGACGGCGATCCCGCCGAGCGGATAGTCCTTGCGCTGCGGGAAGCCCTGCCAGTCGTCCGGCATCATGATCCGGGTCAGGGCGGGGTGGCCGTCGAAGATCAGGCCGAAGAAGTCGTACGTCTCGCGCTCGTGCCAGTCGTTGGTCGGGTAGAGCGAGACCAGGGACGGCACGTGCGGGTCGGCGTCGGGCGCCGAGACCTCCAGGCGGATCAGCCGGCCGTGGGTGAGCGAGCGCAGGTGGTAGACCGCGTGCAGCTCACGGCCCTTGTCCCCGAGGTAGTGGACGCCCGACACCCCCGTACACAGCTCGAAGCGCAGCGCCGGGTCGTCGCGCAGGGTGCGCGCGACCTGGACGAGGTGCTCGCGTGCGATGTGGAAGGTGACCTCGCCGCGGTCCACGACCGTCTTCTCGATGGCGTTGCCGGGGACGAGTCCCTGCTCCTCCAGCGCGCCTTCGAGCTCGTCGGCGATCTGGTCGAAGACCCCGTTGGGGCCGCCGTAGGGGCGGGAGGTCGAGCCCGGCAGGCTGACCGTCCTGCGCAGACCGCCGTAACCGGAGGTGTCCCCGCCGTTGTTGGCGCCGAACATGCCCTTCCGTACGCCGATGACCTCACCGTGGTCGTCGCGCGCGGAGGGAACGTTCTTTCCGTCCTGGTCGTCCGCTCCGGACCCGTTGTTCTGCCCGGACGTGCCGGGACGCTGCTCGCCGCTCACCGCAGCAGCCCCTTCATCTCGATCAGCGGGAGCGCCTTGAGGGCCGCTTCCTCCGCCTCGCGGGCCGCCTCCTCGGCGTTGACCCCGAGCTTGGAGTTCTGGATCTTCTCGTGGAGCTTGAGAATGGCGTCCAACAGCATCTCGGGACGCGGCGGGCAGCCGGGCAGGTAGATGTCGACCGGCACGATGTGGTCGACGCCCTGCACGATCGCGTAGTTGTTGAACATGCCGCCCGACGAGGCGCACACCCCCATGGAGATCACCCACTTGGGGTTCGGCATCTGGTCGTAGACCTGCCGCAGGACGGGCGCCATCTTCTGGCTCACCCGCCCGGCCACGATCATCAGGTCGGCCTGGCGCGGCGAACCGCGGAAGACCTCCATGCCGAACCGTGCCAGGTCGTACCGCCCGGCGCCGGTCGTCATCATCTCGATGGCGCAGCAGGCGAGGCCGAAGGTGGCGGGGAATACGGAGGACTTCCGCACCCACCCCGAGGCCTGTTCGACCGTGGTCAGCAGGAAACCGCTAGGCAGCTTCTCTTCGAGTCCCATTGGTGGCCCCTCAGCCCCTTTAGTCCCATTCCAGACCGCCCCGCCGCCACACATACGCGTAGGCGACGAAGACGGTGAGCACGAAGAGCAGCATCTCCACGAGCCCGAAGATCCCCAGGGAGTCGAAGGTGACGGCCCAGGGGTAAAGGAAGACGATCTCGATGTCGAAGACGATGAAGAGCATCGCCGTCAGGTAGTACTTGATGGGAAAGCGGCCGCCTCCGGCCGGCGTCGGCGTGGGCTCGATGCCACACTCGTACGCTTCAAGTTTGGCCCGGTTGTACCGTCTTGGGCCGATAAGCGTGGCCATGACCACGGAGAAGATCGCAAACCCAGCACCGAGCGCGCCGAGCACGAGGATGGGTGCGTAGGCATTCAACGCCCCTCAGCTCCTTCCAGTCGTCCTTGACCGTTGGACCGCACCGGGCGATTTCATGTCGCCGCCCCACCACGGATTCCCGGCACCGGATCACCGAAGATCGTGTACATGTGAGGCAGTTCACAAGCCCGACTGCCCCGCATCCTATGCCTGGTGGTCTGTGATCTGCGACACGGGGTACGCCACCGACTTTGTGATCTCCACCACCTGACGAAGGATCATGAAGTCGGATGAGCGGTGATCTTCACACACGAAGCGTCCCGGCGGTCACGAGATGTGACATCCGCACGGGTCGTCGCTGGTGGGAGGGGGTTCGCATTATCAAGCGATGGCATATACAAGCAAATTGGCGACGGACCGCTTTCGGGTGATAAGGCATCCGCCGTCACCCGGGCGAGGGGGTGGGCGGGAGCGAGGTGGACACGTGCATGCATTCACGAGCAACTGGGACGGGTCGGTCGGCGTCCAAGGAAGAGGAGCGGACGACGAGCGAGTTCGCCCGCGGCCGGGTCGCGGCCCGGGTCGCGATCCGGACACCGATCCCCTTCGGCGGGCGCCGCGGTGGCGCCGTAACCATCCGGTCGCAATGCGGTGACCATCCTGTGACCTGTACCACTCCGGCCGACTGCCCGAAAAGGCGGGCTTGGCCAAGGGTGTGAAGGGATGGTAAGTCAGGGGCAATTCGGGCGTTTGACGAAAAGCATGTGATCACAGCCATGATCACGTGTGCCCGGTTTGCCCGTTACGGCGTCAATAAAGGCCGTTCGAAAGCGGATTCACAGATTCCAGCCGCAAATGTGGCGCAGGACACGTTTCTTGACGCCCACCCGGGACCGCCTGATAGCGGTATGACCATGTCCCACACCGCTCAGATAACCAGCCACCGGAAACCCCGCCGCAGCGCGTCGAAAACGGCCCTCCGTGCCGGAGTTGCCGGGGGTGTTCTCAGCAGCATCGCGGTCGCCGGTGCCGCCGGGCCGGCGAACGCCGAGCCGGTGACCGAGAAGACCATCGAAATGCCCACCCTGACCGCCGGCCTCGCCGACAGCGTCGCGCAGTCCGCGGCGGCCACGCAGCAGGTCGCGTCCGTCCTCGAACTCCGGGCCCAGGAGGACGCGGCGGCCACGAAGGCCGCGGAGACCGCCAAGACGGCCAAGGCCAAGGCCGAGGCGATCCGTAAGGCCGAGGCGGAGAAGAAGCGCGAAGAGGCCGCCGCGAAGGCGGCCGCCAAGGCCAAGGCGGCGAAGGAGGCAGCGGCCGAGAAGGCCACGTACTCCACGCAGTCGGCGAGCTCCAGCAGTTCCAGCAGCTCCGGCTCGACCACCGCCAAGACCGCCTCGTACACCTCGACGGCCACCGGCTCCGCGGGCGCCCTCATCGCCTTCGCCCGGGCGCAGGTCGGCGACGCCTACGTGATGGGTTCGACGGGCCCCAACGCGTGGGACTGCTCGGGTCTGGTGCAGGCCGCGTACAAGCAGATCGGTGTGGATCTGCCGCGCGTCTCGCAGGACCAGTCGACCGCGGGCACGCAGGTCTCCCTCAGCAACCTCCAGCCGGGCGACATCCTGTACTGGGGAAGCGCGGGCAGCGCGTACCACACGGCGATCTATGTGGGCGGCGGCGAGTTCGTGGGGGCGCAGAACCCCGGCACGGGTGTGGTCGAGAAGTCCCTGGACTGGGACCCGCCGACCGGTGCGGTGCGGGTGCTCTGAGTTTTCGCCCGTTCTGAGCCGTTCTGACTACTTCCGACGGCCCGCGTCCCGTTCAGGGGGAGGCGGGCTTTCGGCGTACGGGCCCTGAGTGCGCCGGTCGCAGGATCGCGTCCGCGAACTCGCCCCGCTCCTCGGGGTTCTCCCGCAGCCACAGGCCCAGCTTGTGATCCGCTCCGGCGTGGACGAGGTGGGTGAAGTCGGCGCGCGTGGCCAGCGCCTGCGCGACCGCCCCGGTCACCGCGGGCGGGATCACCGTGTCGTGCGCCGGTACGAGCAGGACCGCGCGGCCGGTGAACGTACGGAAGGTGTCGAGCGCGGCCGAGTCCCGCCAGCTCTCCGGGGTCCTGATGACGCCGGTGAACCCGTCGGCGAACGGCACCTCCCACGCCCGGCGCGCGTACACCGCCGGGGCGCACAGGCCGAGGGCCGTCACGCGGGGGCCGTAGTGGGCGGCGAGGTCCGCCACCGTCTGGCCGCTCATGCTGAATCCGACGAGCACCAGGCCGTCGCCGGGCGGCGCGTGCGCGTCGATCACGGCCCGGGCCTGCCTGAGCCGCCGCCGGAGGCTCAGCTCACCGAGGGATCCGGAACTGCCGCCGTGCCCGGAGAAGTCGAAGGTGACGACGGTACGGCCCCGCGCGGCAAGGTCCCCGGCCAGGGCGTCCATGCGCCGGTGCTCGCTCGTCCCCGCGCCGTGGAGCAGGACGACGGTCGCCCGGCTCGCGGAGGGGTCCACGGGCGTCGTCACGGAGCAGGTGAGCGTCTCGCCGTCGCACGGGAAGGGGAAGCGCCGTACACCGCGCTCCTCGTACCGGACCTCACGCCACATCGCACCCTCCCCCTACGCGGTGATCGTACGCCGCGAAGAAGCGCGGCACATCGCCGTACAGCCCGGGAAAGAGCACGGCAGGACCCGTACGCTGGGCGCTCCACCGGAGCCGTGGCGCTGACCCGCCACCTGCTGTCGCCCTCCCCGAAGGACGCCCCGTGAGCACTCCCCGCCATGTCATCTTCGGTACCGGCGCCGTCGGCCGGGCCACGCTCGCCGCGCTGCTGCGCCGGGGCGAACACCCGCGGGACGTACGGATGGTCAATCGCTCGGGCTCCGCGCCCGTTCCCGACGGGGTCGAGGTCGTGGCCGGGGACGCCACCGACCCGGCCTTCACCACGGCCGTCGCCGCGGGCGCGCAGGTGGTGTACCAGATCCTCAACCCGCCCTACCACCGCTGGGCCGAGGAGTTCCCCGGCCTCCAGGCCGGAGTGGTGGCCGCCGCGGAGTCCGCCGGGGCGCGGCTGGTGAGCATGGACAACGTCTACATGTACGGGCCGCCCCAGGGCCGCCCCCTCACCGAGGGCCACGCCGACGCGCCCACCACCCGCAAGGGCGCGGTCCGCGCGCGGATGGCCCAGGACCTGCTCGCCGCGCACCGCGCGGGCCGCGTCGAGGTCACCATCGGCCGCGCCTCGGACTACTACGGCCCCGGCGGCGGCAAGCAGTCCGTCCTCGGCGACACGGTCTTCAAGCCCGCGCTGCGCGGCCGGACGGCGACCGTCCTCGGGGACCCGGACCAGCCGCACACGTACACGTACATCCCCGACATCGGCGAGGGCCTCGCCCTCCTCGGCGAACACCCCGACGCGGCGGGCGAGGTCTGGCACCTCCCGAACGACCCCGCCACCCGCACCACCCGCCAACTCGTCACCCTCGTCCACGAGTCGGCGGGCCACCCGAAGGCCAAGGTGCGGTCCCTCCCGCCCGTCGTGATGCGCACGCTCGGCGTCGCGAACCCGCTCATGCGCGAACTGACCGAGATGCTGTACGAGTTCCAGGAACCGTTCGTCGTCGACAGCACCAAGATCACCAAACACCTCGGCGCGACGGCGACCCCGGCGGAACAGGCCGTGAACAACACGCTGGCCACGTACCGATCGAGAACAACGACTTGACGCACATAAAGGCGCGAATAAGCCAAACAATTCAGGCCAACTGGCAGAATAAATGGCAGCGAAACGAACCAACTCGCCCCACCGCCACCAATCCCTTTGCCTTGCGTTCATCTGGTGTGTAGATTCCACGAATGTCGAACGGAGATCACAAGTCCCCGTTCGGCACAGCACCCGGGGGGGTGTGCTTTGGGATCGATTATAAAGTCCCCCCTTCCCGCTTCGTGCAGTCAAAACAGGCCGACGAAAACAGGAAGTGGAACAATGAACAGAATTAGAATCGGCACCGTTACGGGAATCATGTCGGCCTCACTGCTGATCCTGGCTCCTACAGCAGAGGCAAACTGGGGAAGTAACATCAACAGCGCGAGCACCGGATTCGAATCAAGGCGCTGGAGTGACGAGAGCTTCTCTGAAGTCCGCTTCAAGAACTGCTTTACTCAGACCGAAACCACCAAGAGCACCGATGTCCAGATCTGGCGAGACATCAACAACTTGCCCGACAAGGCATTCGACTCCAAGACTTACACTGCTTGCTTCAACGGCGACGCGGTCAGCAGCGGCAAATGGAACGACTTGCCGTCGGGCGAGTACTACTTCGCGATCGACAAGATCGGCGGCAGGGAAGGCGGCCTCCTCGACGTCGGTACAGTTTACGTCGACACCGCTCTGGCGGACTAGCCACTGATTGCCGGCGGAAGTAGGTCGGCGGCGTGAGGTCAGGCGCCTCTCTCCGCCGACTCTTCGGCGCACGGGCCGGCGCGCCGCTCACGACGGAGAGCTTTGATGAAACTCAGCACCAGTCTGCGCGCGGGCAGCGTGCGGTGGGCGGCACCAGGAGTCATTCTGTTGACGCTTTTCTACTACGTCTCAAATGGGAGCACACCACCTCCCGAGTCTTCTGGCTACGCCCCCGCACTGATCGCCTCACCACTCATGTCCCTGTACCCACTCGCGTATGCCGTACCGGCCGCCCTGGCCACCTGGGAAAGCGGCCGCCTCAAAACCACGGGAGTGTGGGCCCTGGCGCCGGCCCGATCCCGTTATCGGGTGGCGGCGAACGCACTTCTCCCCGTCTGTCTCCTGGCCTGGACCGTCGTCATTCTGCCCAGCGTCATCACTTTGGTTCAGCACACAACACTACCCACGCCGAGCAGCCTGCTGCTCCCCGCGATGGCGATGTTCCTGTGCACGGCACACGCCGTCATAGGATTCAGCGTGGGACTGCGCACACCGCATATCATCACCGCACCGGTCATGGCGGTTGGGGTGTGGGTCATGGTCGCGTTCTCCCAGGCGACGGAACCTCTCTGGGTGAGCAACATATTCGGCCAGTACACGGATCTCATGTTCGGCGAAATACCGAAGCTCATCTCCTTGGTGCCCCACCTGCTCTTCGGAGGGAGCATCGCAGCAGGAATCGCGTTGATGTGGCTCCCCGTCCGACGAAGAGCGATTCGCACGTCCCTGGCCTGCCTCGTCGCGGTGGCCGGTACGTACACCGCCTGCGACATGGCTCGGCCATGGGGACCCAACCCACCGCTGCTCGGCGGGCAGGCACCCGTCTCGTGTCAGGGTCACGCGCCGCAGGTGTGCATGCCACGAGCCACCTCGGCGGACGAACTGGCAAGTGTGCGGCAGGACGTGGTGTCCGCCCTGGCGAAACTCCGTGCCGTGGGCGTCACCGACCCACCGGACCGCATCACCGACCGTCTGGGAGACGGGCGATACTCTCAGCCGTCCACCGAGAAGCACTGGCGTCTCTCCCTGACGTCCGCGTCCGGCAACCGCACCGTGGCCTATGCGGTGGCAGTCGGCGCCATCCGCTTTCCCTGCGCCCAAGTCGATCAGATCACCGGTCGTGCCGTGCTGTTGTGGGCGTCCACGATCGTCGGCGCGGAGAAGACGTACGACCGGATCACCGCGTCACGGAGCGACCCGACCGACCCGACCGACCGGGAGGCGAAGGTCAGGAGCATCGTGCGTGAGGTCAGGTCCGAGCCGACGGCTCAACAGACGGCCTGGTTCAGGCAGAACCGCACCGCCGCCTGCCCCCAGGCGCGCTGATGCTCTGGATCAAGGCGCGCCGTGCGCATACGCTTCTGCCGGCGGTCCTCGCCGCGTTCACCCTGCTGGTGACGTTCGTCCAGGACACGTCCGTCTACCTGCCGTCCTTCGGCGGCGCCGCTCACGTCGCTCTCGCACTCTTCATTCCTGTGCCTCTGGTGGCAGGTCTGATGTTGTGCCTCGAATCACGGCTACCCGCCGCCGAGATCTCGGGCGTGCGGAGAATCTCCCTGCTCGACGCGGCTCTCACCGTCGCCACCATGGTGACGGCGATCGTGTGCGCCCTCACGGTCGACGCCCTGCTCGATGTGCCGCTCGCGGCGGCGACCGGCCGCAACACCCTCTTCCTGACGGGCCTGATGCTGTGCGGCCGGGCTCTTCTGGGACAGCCCGGAGTCATGATTCCCGTGGCCTGGCTCTTTCTGGTGGTTCTGGCCGGTTTCCGCAGCAGCAACGACCCGTATCCCTGGACGATCGTCCCTGAGCCCCCCGGGGCTCCTCACGCTGCCCTCGGCGCGGTCCTCGTGTTCACCCTCGGCATCCTCGTCCAACTCCGTACGCCAAGGAAACTGCCATGACGCTGGAACTGGTCTCCTGCACCTACAGCTACCGACGGCGTCGGCCGCCCATCCTCGAAGATTTCAACTACCGGCTTCCTTCTGGGCTGACCATCCTGCTCGGCCCGAACGGCGCCGGTAAGTCGACCTTGTTGAAACTCGCGGCCTCCGTCACCAGCCCCCGGTCGGGCACCGTGACGCTCGACGGGACGGCGGCCGGCACCCCCGCCTTCCGCAAGGCTGTCGCGTGGATGCCCCAGGACATCATCCCCATGCCCAGCCTGACGGCACGTGAGTACGTCGCGTATGTCGGCTGGCTCAAGGGCATGAATCGCAGCGATGCCTGGCAGCAGGCCCGTCGTGCGCTCGGCCGGGTGAAACTGGCCGAGAAGGCCGGCACCAGAAGCAGCCAACTGTCCGGTGGCCAGCTACGACGCGTGGGGGTCGCTGCCGCACTGGTCCACCATGCCCGCGTACTGCTGCTCGACGAGCCCACCGCCGGCATGGACCCCCATCAGCGCCGCATCTTCCGCGACATCCTGAACTCCCTGACCGGCGAGGTACGGGTGCTCCTGTCCACGCATGACGTGGCCGACCTCGCGGAAGAGGCCGACCACGTCACGGTTCTCCACAGCGGTCGTATCCTGCACGACGGCACCACGGAAGCCTTTCTGGCCCACACCCCCGCAGACACCGTGTCCGGTCGCGCCGCGGAAGGCGCGTACACAGCGCTGCTCGGTAGTCACGGCGTGGACTACTGAAAGGCCACCCCGAACCCCGCCCCGGCTCACGCCTTCGGCGCCACCTTCGACAGGCCGTTGATGATGCGGTCCGACGCGTCGCCGCCCGTCGGGTCCGTCAGGTTCGCCAGCATCTTCAGCAGGAACTTCATCAGCAGCGGGTGCGTCAGGCCGCGCTGGGCCGCGATCTTCATGATCTTCGGGTTGCCGATGAGCTTCACGAACGCGCGGCCCAGGGTGTAGTAACCGCCGTACGTCTCCTTCAAGATGCGCGGGTAGCGCTGGAGCACCAGCTCGCGCTGGGCCGGGGTCGCGCGGGCGTGGGCCTGGACGATCACCTCGGCGGCGATCTGGCCCGACTCCATGGCGTACGCGATGCCCTCGCCGTTGAACGGGTTGACCATCCCGCCCGCGTCACCCACCAGCAACAGGCCCCGCGTGTAGTGCGGCTGGCGGTTGAACGCCATCGGCAGCGCGGCGCCGCGGATCGGCATCGTCATGTTGTCCGGGGTGTAGCCCCAGTCCGCCGGCATCGACGCGCACCACGCCTTGAGCACCTCGCGCCAGTCCAGCTCCTTGAAGGAGTCGGACGTGTTGAGCACGCCCAGGCCGACGTTGGACGTACCGTCGCCCATGCCGAAGATCCAGCCGTACCCCGGCAGCAGCCGGTCCTCGCCGGGACCGCGCCGGTCCCACAGCTCCAGCCAGGACTCCAGGTAGTCGTCGTCGTGGCGGGGCGAGGTGAAGTACGTGCGGACCGCGACGCCCATCGGCCGGTCCTCGCGCCGGTGCAGGCCCATGGCCAGCGACAGCCGCGTGGAGTTGCCGTCGGCGGCCACGACGAGCGGCGCGTGGAAGGTGACGGGGGTCTTCTCCTCGCCCAGCTTCGCGTTCACGCCCGTGATCCGGCCGGT
This sequence comes from Streptomyces sp. NPDC087420, assembly GCF_044744165.1. Lineage (NCBI taxonomy): Bacteria > Bacillati > Actinomycetota > Actinomycetes > Kitasatosporales > Streptomycetaceae > Streptomyces > Streptomyces sp. NPDC087420. The sequence goes on along the minus strand of NZ_JBIUXU010000008.1, from coordinate 106,134 downwards.
GCGCGCGTCCGTGATCGGCGCGCCCACGTTGCAGCGCTCGTACAGCCGCGCCCCGGCCTTCTGCGCCTGGCGGGCGAGCTGTTCGTCGAAATCGTCCCTCTTCCGGACGAGTCCGTAGTCCGGGTACGAGGCGAGATCCGGCCAGTCCAGCTGGAGCCGCACCCCGCCGCCGATGATCCGCAGGCCCTTGTTGCGCAGCCAGCCCGCCTCCTCGGAGATGTCGATGCCCATCGACACGAGCTGCTTGGTGGCGCGCGGGGTGAGACCGTCGCCGCAGACCTTCTCGCGCGGGAACGCCGTCTTCTCCAGCAGCAGGACGTCCAGGCCCGCCTTGGCCAGGTAGTAGGCGGTCGTCGACCCGGCCGGACCGGCACCGACGACAATCACATCCGCGGTGTGTTCGGAGAGGGGCTCGGTCACAGCGGGTTCTCCCGAAGACTCGAAATGGCGTACCGGACGGCACGGGACGTGTGCAGTCTATTCGTGCGCACCGATCACCACGTTGAAGGGCCTGCCCGTGAAGGACATGACCAAGTCACCGCCCGCCGTGCACCTCCGCGTCCCCACCGAGGAGGACGCCCTCGCCTGGCACCGGCTCTTCGACCACCCCGAGGTGATGGAGTTCCACGGCGGCGCCTCCGCCGAGCACTCGGTGTACGAGGAGCTGACCGCCCGCCAGCGCCGCCACGACGCCGAACGGGGCTTCTGCTTCTGGACGCTGGTGGACGAGCACGGCGACGCGATCGGCTTCACCGGCGCCCAGCCCTGGCCGCACGAGACCTTCGGTCCGGTGGGCGAGATCGAGATCGGCTGGCGGCTCGGCCGCGCGTACTGGGGGCGCGGTTACGTCACCGCCGCCGCGCGCACGACGCTGGAGCGCGTCCGCGCGGCGGGTATCGACCGGGTGGTGGCGATGGTGCTCCCGGAGAACACCCGCTCCGTCGCGGTGATCCGGCGCCTCGGCATGGAGCGGGCGGAGACGTACACGGGGGCGGTGTCGGGGAAGGAGGCGTACTGCTACCGGTTGCAGCTGTGAGCCTGTAGCGAGAGAGGGAGAGACCCCTCAGTCCCGTACGCCCCGGTGCAGCGCCACGATCCCGCCCGTCAGGTTCCGCCACGCCACCCGCGACCAGCCCGCGCCCTGCAACCGCTCCGCCAGCGCGGGCTGGTCGGGCCACGCGCGGATCGACTCGGCGAGGTACACGTACGCGTCGGGGTTGGAGGAGACCGCGCGCGCGGCCGGCGGCAGCGCCCGCATCAGGTACTCGGTGTAGACGGTCCTGAACGGCGCCCACGTCGGGTGTGAGAACTCACAGATCACCACGCGCCCGCCCGGCTTCGTCACCCGGTACAGCTCGCGCAGCGCGCGGTCCGTGTCGTGGACGTTGCGCAGCCCGAAGGAGATCGTCACCGCGTCGAAGACCTCGTCGGCGAAGGGCAGTTTTGTCGCGTCCCCGGCCGTGAACGGCATCCACGGGTGGCGCTTCTTGCCCTCCCGCAGCATGCCCAGGGAGAAGTCGCAGGGCACGACGTACGCACCGGTCGCGGCGAACGGCTGCGAGGAGGTGGCGGTGCCCGCCGCCAGGTCGAGGATCTTCTCGGCGGGGCGCGCGTGGACGGCCTTCGCGACCGCCTTGCGCCACACCCGGTCCTGCCCGAGCGACAGCACGTCGTTGGTCAGGTCGTAGTTTGCCGCCACGTCGTCGAACATCGAGGCGACTTCGTGCGGCTGCTTGTCCAGGGATGCGCGCGTCACTGGCGTTGGCCTCGCTTGTCTCGGATCCGGTGCGGTGTACCGCGGTACGGGCCATTCTCTCAGGCGCGCCCCCGCCTCACGCGCGCCGGTGCACCAGCCGGCCGCCCAGCACCGTGGCGACGCAGGTGGCCGCCCCGTGCCCGGCCAGGGCCGCGTACGGATCCCCGTCCACCGGTACGGCGAACACCGCGAAGTCCGCGTACAGACCACTGTCACCCAGAAGAGGCAGCAGGAACGCCTCCGCCGCCGGCCGTCCCGCGAACGGGTCGAGCACGGCCGGGCCCGGCGGGTCCGTGAAGCGCTGCTCGATGCCGAGCCCTGAGCGCTGTACGGCGTCCACGACCGCCTCCCGCCCCAGATCGCCCGCGACCGCCACCGCCCCGTGGGCGAGCAGCCGCCGCACCCCGCGCCGCGCGCTCGCGCCCCACCGGGCGTCGGTCATGCCCAGCGCGTCGAGCGCCTCGCCGGTGAGCGGTTCGGTCCCGAGGGTGTCCGCCTCGCGGGGATCGGGGTGGTACGCCCGCTCCAGCAGCTCGGGGCCGTACGGATTGCACAGACCCGGGGTGATGATCCCGGGCCACGTGCGCACCCGTGCCTCCGGACGCTCCGCCGCCAGCCGCTCGTACGGGCCCACGGCCCCCAGGGCCGACCCGTCCACGAGGACGGCGCCTCCCGGCACCGGTTCCCGCCCCGCCCCCGGAAGCAGCAGCTCCGCCCGGTGGATCGTCAGCACGGCCGTCGTCCCGCCCCCGATCGCCCCCGCCCGTTCAGTTGGACGCGAGCAGCTTCAGCTCGGGGTGGGCCGTGCCGCCCTCGATCGCCGTCGAGGAGATGTGCGACTGGACCCGGTCGTCGACGGGGTCGTTCGCCGGGTCGTCGTGCACGACGAGGTGTTCGTACGTCGTGGCGCGCTGCGCCGGGACGCGGCCCGCCTTGCGGATCAGGTCGATGATCTCCAGCCGGTTGGAGCGGTGCTTGGCACCGGCCGACGACACGACGTTCTCCTCCAGCATGATCGAGCCCAGGTCGTCGGCGCCGTAGTGCAGCGACAGCTGGCCGACCTCCTTGCCCGTGGTCAGCCAGGAGCCCTGGATGTGGGCGACGTTGTCGAGGAAGAGCCGCGCGACGGCGATCAGGCGCAGGTACTCGAAGAGCGTGGCCTGCGTCTGGCCCTTCAGGTGGTTGTTCTCGGGCTGGTACGTGTACGGGATGAACGCGCGGAAGCCGCCCGTGCGGTCCTGCACGTCCCGGATCATCCGCAGGTGCTCGATGCGCTCGGCGTTGGTCTCGCCGGTGCCCATCAGCATCGTGGACGTCGACTCGACGCCGAGGCCGTGCGCGATCTCCATGATCTCCAGCCAGCGTTCGCCGGACTCCTTGAGCGGCGCGATGGCCTTGCGGGGCCGCGCGGGCAGCAACTCGGCGCCGGCGCCCGCGAAGGAGTCGAGGCCGGCCGCGTGGATGCGGCGGATCGCCTCTTCGGCGGAGACGCCCGAGATGCGGGCCATGTGCTCGACCTCGGAGGCGCCGAGGGAGTGGATGACCAGCTGGGGGAAGTCCCTCTTGATGGCCGCGAAGTGCTCTTCGTAGTACTCGACACCGAAGTCCGGGTGGTGGCCGCCCTGGAACATGATCTGCGTGCCGCCCAGCTCGACGGTCTCCGCGCAGCGGCGCAGGATGTCGTCGAGGCCGCGGGTCCAGCCCTTTTCCGTGTCCTTGGGCGCGGCGTAGAACGCGCAGAACTTGCAGGCCGTGACACACAGGTTGGTGTAGTTGATGTTCCGCTCGATGATGTACGTCGCGATGTGCTCGGTCCCGGCGTACCGCAGCCGGCGGGCCGCGTCGGCGGCGGAGCCGAGGGCGTGGAGCGGCGCGGAGCGGTAGAGGTCGAGCGCCTCTTCCGGGGTGATACGACCCCCGGCAGCCGCACGGTCGAGGACACCAGTGACGTATTCGGACGTGAGGTCGGCCTTCTCGGTCACCGGGGCGGGTCCTTCCCAAGGGGGGTACAGCGGCCGATCCAGCGTACGCCAGGCCCGCGGCCCGGACGGGCCGCGGGGGCGCGCCGCAGGTCGGCGGCGGCTCCGGGGCGCACTACGCCCTGCCGCTACTGCTTCGTCAGGACACCGGTGGGGTTCCCCGCCGCCGCGTCGTCGGAGTCGTAGTGCAGTCCGTCCTTCTCCAGCGAGAGCCGCAGCCCCTTGGAGCTCTCCGTGCACATGCTCCGGCTGCGCGGGCCGCTCTTGACGTCCACGACGATCGCGCGGTCCTCGGCCCCGGTGAGGGTGAAGAGGTCCTGGCAGGTGAAGTTGCCCAGCAGGTCGGTCTGTTCACCCGTGCCGACCCGCTCCCCGGTCCCGCCCTTCTTGATGACGACCTTCATCGTGCCGGCCGGGATGCCGGCGGAGGTGATCGAGCCGTCCCAGGTCCCGATCAGCTCGTCCGGTACGGAGCCCGCGCCGGGGGCGGGTTGCGCGGGGTCGGAGGCGGAGACGGACGGGGAGGCGGATGCCGGGGCCGACGGTGTCGGCGACGGCGCGGGACGCCCGGGGGTGGCGGGGGCGCTCGACGTGGAGTCGCTCTTCCCCCCGTCCTGGGCCGCGTCGGACCTGGTGTTGTCCTGCACCTGGTTGAGGAGGACCCCGCCGCCCACGGTCACCGCCGCCAGCGCGCCCGCCACGGCCAGCACCACCGTGCAGCTGACCTTGCGGCCCCCGCGCCCTTCCTGGCGCCCGGTCTCGCCGGACACCGACACGGAGAACCCGCCGTCGTGCAGCCGTTGCGCCGGTACGGAGGCGTCCCGCGGCGGTTCCGTCGGCGGCCCGAAGACCCCCAGCACCGGGCCCGGAGCGCCGAAACCGGTCACCGCGCTCGGGGCCGTACCCCCTCGGCCGTACCCCCGCCCGTCGCACCTCCCCCGGTCGACGCCTGGGTGAACGGCACCGGCCCCGTGGCCACCGGCGGCTCCACGGCGGCCGGAATGGGCCCGGAGGCGCGCGGCGCCGCGTCCAGGTCCAGGATCGCCACCGCCGCCCGGCTGACCTCCTCCACCAGCGGCCCCGGCAGCCAGCCCACCGCCACCGCCCGCTCGGCGCCGCCGGGAGCGAGCCGGCGCGCGATCTCGGCGGGGGTGGGGCGCGCGGCCGGGTCCTTGGCCAGGCAGTGCGCGACCAGATCGCGCAACCCGCCCTCCATCGGGCCCAGTTCGGGCTCCCCGTGCACCACCTTGTAGAGCAGCGCGGCCGACGAGTCCCCGGCGAACGGGCCCGCGCCCGTCGCCGCGTACGCGAGCACCGCGCCCAGCGAGAAGACGTCGGCCGCGCCGGTCACGGACTCGCCGATGATCTGCTCCGGCGCCATGTAGCCGGGCGACCCCACGGACACACCGGTCGCGGTGAGGGAGGCGGTGCCGTCCGTGGCGCGGGCGATGCCGAAGTCGATGAGCCGGGGGCCGTCCAGGGCCAGCAGGACGTTCGACGGCTTCACGTCACGGTGGACCAGACCGAGCCCGTGGACCGCGACCAGCGCCTCGGCCAGGCCCGCGCCCAGCGCCGTGACGGACCGCTCGGGCAGCGGCCCGTGGCCGGCGACCGCCTGGGTCAGCGAGGGCCCCGCCACATAGCCGGTGGCCACCCAGGGGACGGCCGCCCCCGGGTCGGCGTCGAGCACCGGCGCCGACCAGCGGTGCGCGCCGGGTCCCGTCCCCACCAGCCGCGCGGAGGCCACCTCGCGCCGGAACCGGGCCCGGAACTGCTCGTCCGCCGCGTAGTGCGGGTGGACGACCTTCACCGCGACCGTACGGCCCCCCGTCGAGCGGGCGAGATACACCCGGCCCATCCCGCCGGCACCGAGCCTGCGCAGCAGCGTGTACGGCCCGATGGTCTCCTCGCCTGCCTCCAACGGCTGCATGCTGTTGTCCCCCTCAGCCTCGCGCGTCCGTACGGAGCAGAGTAGGGGGTGGCGGCGAACACCCCCCAGACCCAGGGAGGTCAGGGCCGGATCACCGTCAGGGCCGGAGCAACTCCACGCGCACGTCCGCCGGGTAGCCGGTCGTCGGGCCCGTGCGGCGCGCGAACTCCCGTACCCCCGCGAGCTGTTCCTCGCCGAAGCGGAAGTCGAGCGTCGTGAAGTAACGCTCCAGCAGTTCCGCGTCGAAGGACTCCCAGCGCGCCGCCTGCTCGGCCACCTTCGTGACCTCCTCCAGGGACACGTCACGCGACGCGAGGAACGCCTCGTGCACCTTCCGTACGACCAGCGGCTCCCGCGCCAGGTAGTCCTTGCGGGCCGCCCAGACGGCGAAGACGAACGGCAGGCCCGTCCACTCCTTCCACATCAGCCCCAGGTCGTGGACCTGGAGGCCGAGCCGCGGGGCGTCGTGCAGCGAGGCGCGCAGGGCGGCGTCACCGATCAGGACCGCCGCGTCGGCCTCCTGCATCATCACGCCGAGGTCCGGCGGGCAGGTGAAGTAGTCCGGGGTCACCTTGTACTGCTCCTCCAGGAGGAGCTGGGCGAGCCGTACCGAGGTACGGGACGTGGAGCCGAGGGCCACCCGCGCCCCGTCCAGCTTCTCCAGCGGCAGCTGCGAAACGATCACGCACGACATGACGGGGCCGTCGCAGCCGACCGCCAGATCGGGGAATGCGACAAGGTCGTCGGCGTTACGGAGGAATTCGACCAGGGTGACGGGCGCGATATCGAGTTCGCCCCGGACGAGCTGCTCGCTGAGCTTCTCCGGGGTGTCCTTCGTGAGCTCCAGGTCGAGAAGGGTTCCGGTCCTGGCGAGCCCCCAATAGAGGGGCAGGCAGTTCAGGAACTGGATATGGCCGACGCGCGGCCGGCTACGGCCGTGGCCTGCGTTGTCCGTACGGTCTCCGTGGTCTCCACGGGCTCCGTACCCATGGTCTCCATGATCGGATCCGACGGCCTCTGCGCTTGCGTTTCCTTCGGGACTGTCCACATCCCGAGGCTAGACCCGGCCCGTGCGGGGGCCCGCTCCGGGGGCTTCCCGGGTGTGTCCGGGGCGTGTCCGGGGCGTCTCCCGTCAGCACGTCAGGGCCCCTGTCAAACGTCCGGGTGAAGTGATCTTTCCCTCTACCGCTGCGCACACGCTGCGTGCTAGGCTCGCCGCAAGTTGCAGTTTGGTTTCCCTTGCAGTACAGAGCCTGCGGAGCATGTGACCCGCAGGCTTTTGTAGTTTTCAGACTTCTTTGCAGGTTCTGGAGCAGGGCAACCCTTTGGCCCAAGGAGGGCTTATGGCTACCGGAACCGTCAAGTGGTTCAACGCTGAAAAGGGCTTCGGCTTCATCGCCCAGGACGGCGGCGGCCCGGATGTCTTCGTCCACTACTCCGCGATCAACGCGTCCGGTTTTCGCTCCCTCGAGGAGAACCAGGTCGTGAACTTCGACGTCACTCAGGGACCCAAGGGTCCCCAGGCGGAGAACGTCACCCCGGCCTAGTCTTCCGGGTAGGCGATCGCGAAGATCTTGAATAGCAGTACCCAAGGAGCCCTGCGTCCCCCACTCGGGTGGGGAAAGCAGGGCTCCTGCCCTTGCCGGGGCCGTATCCGGGTGTCGTATCCGGACAGGCCCTAGGCCTCCGCCCCCGCCGACCAGCGCTCCCCCGCCATCAGGCCGCCGAGCCCCGTCCAGGCGAAGTTCATCAGCGTGGCCGCGGCCTCCCGCGACGAGACGCCCGGGGTGTCGTTCGCCCAGCCCGCCAGCGACTCCGCGGCCCCCACCAGCGCCTGCGCCAGACCGGTCACGTCCCGGCCCCCGAGGTCGGAGGGGGCGCCCGAGGCGGCGGACGGGACGGCGGGCGAGGCGGCGGCGCGTGACTCCCGGGCCGCCGCGTCCACCAACTCCGCCACGTACGCCACCAGCCGGTTCCGCAGCAGGGTGACCTCCCCGGCGAAGGGCTCCCCGTGCGTACGGGCCTGACGGTGCAGCACCGCCCAGCCGTCCGGGTGGTCCGCCGTGTGCGCGAAGAACGCCGTCAGCCCCGCCCACAGCTGCCGGTCGGCCGGCAGCCCCGGCTCCGCGCCCGCCCGCACCGCGTCGATCAGGGCCTCTCCCTCACGCCGGACGCAGGCGACGAAGAGTTCTTCCTTGGAATGCAGGTACAGATACACCAGCGGCTTGGAGACCCCGGCCAGTTCGGCGATCTCGTCCATCGACGCGGCCCGGTAACCGCGCTGCCCGAAGACCCGTACCGCGGCGTCCATCATCTGCCGCTCCCGTACCGCCCGGGGTAAGCGCCTGTTCCTGGAAGCACGCACGACACCCACGTCAGACATCCCTCCCCCGCTGCCGCCGAACTGACCGGTAGGCCTGATAAGCCTACGACTTGACGGACATGTGAACGACGGTCCCGTACAGGGAGATCGCGGGGAGATCGGACCAGGGCTACGGCTACCGCTGGGCCGCGCCGTCCTCCTGGGACTTGCTGGCCTCCAGCTTGGCCCGCGCGCCCGCGACCTTGTCGACGAGCTGCGCCGACATCGCGTCCCGCTGCCTGCGCAGCAGGACGAAGCTCAGCGGCGCCGACAGGACCAGGGCCAGCAGCAGCACCCAGATGACGTTCGAGTCGCCGAACCCCTTGGGGACCAGGCCGAAGTGGACGAGCACGGCGGAGAAGACGAGGCAGCCCATGAAGACGCCGATCCGCATCGCGGTGTAGCGGAGGGTGGGACTCGGATTCACAAAGGTCACAACAGGCCTTCTCTCTTCCCGCGTTCAGTACTGGTGGAGCGGGAGCAGCATGATGATGTCGTCGCGATCGTCGCCGGGCGCGACCCGGATCGCGTCGGGCACCCGCCCGACTTCCTTGTAGCCGCACGACGCGTAGAAGCGGTCGGCGCCCGTGCCGCCGCGGCAGGCGAGACGGATCGCCTCGATGCCCTCGACGCTCCGGGCGGCGTCCGCGGCGGCGGCCATCAGGTCACGGCCGTACCCCTTGCCCTGGTGACGGGGGTGGACCATCACCGTGTACAGCCAGAGCCAGTGGCGCATCAGCCGGTGGGTGTTGAGCGTGAGGAACGCCGTCGCGGCGACGGCGCCCTCCTCGTCGTACCCGACCAGCAGCCGGCAGCGCCCCTCCGCCATGGCGGCGAGGTGCTTGACCAGCTCGGGCCGTATGTCTTCGCTGGTCACCGGCGGTACGAAGCCGACGGAGCCACCGGCGTTGGAGACGTCCCTCCACAGCGCGACAAGTCCGTCGTGCAGGGTGCGGTCCACCGCCGGATCCAGTTCGAATATGAGCGACATCCCTCTGTTCTCCGGACTCAGAGCCGCATGGGCTGCGGGGACTCGCGGCGGTCGGCGTCCGGCCCCGGGTACTCGCGGATGATCTCGTAACGGGTGTTGCGCTCGACCGGCCGGAAGCCGGCGTCGCGGATCAGGTCGAGCAGATCCTCACGGCCCAGCTTGTTGGGCGTGCCGTAGTTGTCCGCGTCGTGCGTGATCTTGTACTCGACCACCGAGCCGTCCATGTCGTCCGCGCCGTGCTGGAGGGCGAGTTGCGCGGTCTGGACGCCGTGCATCACCCAGAAGACCTTCACGTGCGGGACGTTGTCGAAGAGCAGCCGGGAGACGGCGAAGGTCTTGAGCGCCTCCGCGCCGGTGGCCATGGTGGTGCGGGCCTGGAGGCGGTTGCGGATCTTGCCGTCCTTCATGTCCACGAAGTCGTGCTGGTAGCGCAGCGGGATGAAGACCTGGAAACCGCCGGTCTCGTCCTGGAGCTCGCGCAGCCGCAGCACGTGGTCGACGCGGTGGCGGGGCTCCTCGATGTGCCCGTACAGCATCGTCGCCGGGGTCTTGAGCCCCTTCGCGTGGGCCAGGCGGTGGATGCGCGACCAGTCTTCCCAGTGGGTGTGGTGGTCGACGATGTGCTGCCGGACCTCCCAGTCGAAGATCTCCGCGCCGCCGCCGGTCAGCGACTCCAGTCCTGCCTCGATCAGCTCGTCGAGGATCTCGGACGCCGAGAGGCCCGAGATCGTCTCGAAGTGGTGGATCTCGGTGGCGGTGAACGCCTTGAGGGAGACCTCGGGGAGGGCTTCCTTGAGGGCGCTGAGCGAGCGCGGGTAGTAACGCCACGGGAGCGTCGGGTGCAGGCCGTTGACGATGTGCAGCTCGGTGAGGTTCTCGCCCCGCATCGCGGTGGCGAGGCGGACGGCCTCCTCGATGCGCATCGTGTACGCGTCCTTCTCGCCCGGCTTGCGCTGGAACGAGCAGTACGCGCACGACGCGGTGCACACGTTGGTCATGTTGAGGTGGCGGTTGACGTTGAAGTGGACGACGTCGCCGTTCTTCCGCGTCCGCACCTCGTGGGCGAGCCCGCCGAGCCAGGCCAGGTCGTCCGTCTCGTACAGGGCGATACCGTCCTCGCGGGACAGCCGCTCTCCCGCCCGGACCTTCTGCTCCAGCTCGCGCTTGAGACCTACATCTTGAATAGATGCAGTCATCAGGCCGCCTCCCATATGTCTGCCAATCGGGCCTGTCGAGCCTACGCCCCTCACGGCACGAGAACGACGCGCCCCATGCTCCTCCGCTCTTCGAGCAGGTCATGGGCGCGCGCCGCCTCGGCCAGCGGGACGCGCGCGTGGACGACCGGCCGTACGGATCCGTCCCGTACGAAGCGGAGCAGGAGCCGCACGCCGTCCTCCGCCTCCTCGGGCCGGCCGCCCAGGAGCGTGGGCATGCTGAAGCCCATGACCTGCCGCATGCCCATCAGCGACAGGACGGGGATCGAGGGCTGGGCGGTGTCGCCGCCGGAGGCGCCGTAGAAGACGAGCCTGCCGTACGGGGCGAGCACCTTGACGTCGTCCAGGAGCTGCCGGCCGCCGATGCCGTCGAGGACGACGTCGACCCCGCCGGGGCCGGCCGCCTCGGCGACCCGCTCGGGCCAGTCGGGGGCGGTGTGGTCGACGGCGGCGTCCGCGCCGAGCGAGCGGGCGAAGTCGCGCTTGGCCGGGGAGCCCGCCGTGGCGATGACCCGGGCGGCGCCCAGCGCGCGGGCGGCCTGGACGGCGATGTGCCCGATCGCGCCGGCGCCCGCGTGGACGAGGACCGTCTCGCCCTCGGCGACCCGGGCGGTACGGAGCAGGTGGACGGCGACCCGGCCGGTGGAGCCGAGGAGCGTGCCCTCGGCGGGGTCCAGTCCTCCGGGCAGGGGCAGGAGGTGCGTGGAGGGCGCCGACACGTACTCCGCGTAGGCGTTCCGCGCCTTCCACACGACGACCCGCTGACCCGGTGTGAAGTCGCGCACACGGTCGCCGGCCGCGACGACCGTGCCCACGACGTCCGTGGACGGGCAGTGCGGGAGGGGCGGCGGACCGAGGGGGAAGGTGCCGAGCCTGCGCTGTACGTCGGCGTGGTCGACGCCGATCGCCTCGGCGCGGACGAGCACGTCCTCGGGGCCGTACGCGGGCTGTTCCGCCTCCTCGGTGACCAGGACCTTGGACGGGCCGTACTCGTGGTGGCGCACGATGCGCACGATGTCTCCTCACTCGGGGCGGGGCGGGACCTCAAGGGCGGGGTCCTCTGCGGCGGGGGGCGGAGGGCGGGGCTCAGGTCACCGGCAGCCGCCCGGTGACGGGTTGCGCGGACCGTCCCGTCTTCTCCTCGGGGTCCCCGCCCGCGAGCACCCGCAACCGGTCACACGCGTCCCACACGTCCACGTGCAGGGTGTGCCGGGCGCAGCATTCGATCACGGTGACACCCGCGGCGGGGTGAGTGAACACGAACCCGCCGCCGACGTCCTCCGACCGTACGCGCAGCGGCCTGAGCCACGTCTCGTAGAGCGTGCGGGCGATGTGCCGCAGCCGCCTCTCCTTGCCGGCCACGGCCTCGGGGTCCCGTCCCACGCCACTCGGTGTCCAGCGGTCGAGCACCTCCAGGTCCTGGCGGGTGATGCCGGTGCGCGGGGTGCAGTCGATCAGGACGACGGGCCCCCCGAGGGGTGTCCCGCCGTCCCGGTGCACGTCGTTGTGCTCCATGGTGGAAACCGACCGTTCAGTGGCCCATGCCGATGCCGCCGCTCACCGGAACGACGGCTCCGGTGACGAACGACGCGGCGTCACTCGCCAGGAACCGTACGACCGCCGCCACCTCGTCGGCGGTCCCGGGGCGCCGCAGCGGGGTGTTGCCGATCAGTTCCGACCTGCGCCCGTCGGTGATGTGCTCGATCATGTCGGTCTCGATCAGCCCCGGGGTGACGACGTTGGAGGTGATCTTCCGGGCGCCCAGCTCCCAGGCGAGCGAGCGGGCGAGGCCCACCAGGGCGCTCTTGGACGCCGCGTAGTTGGTCTGTCCCGGCGAGCCGAGCGAGCCCATCACGGAGGACATGAACACCAGCCGCCCCCAGCGCTTCCTGAGCATGCCGCCGGTGGCGTGCTTGGCGAGCCGGAAGGCGCCCATGACGTTGGTGTCGAGGACGTCCTTGAAGTCCTTCTCGCTCATCATCGGCAGCAGCCCGTCCCGGGTGATGCCCGCGTTGGCTACGAGCACCTCCACGGGGCCGTACTGGGCCTCTACGTCGGCGACCGCCCGTTTGACGGACTCCTCCTCGGTGACGTCGCACGCGACCCCGAACAGGCCGGGCGGCGGGGCGCCGGTGCGGTAGGTGACGGCCACCTTGTCGCCCGCCTCGGCGAACGACCGCGCCACGGCCAGTCCGATGCCCCGGTTGCCCCCGCTGATGAGAACGGTGCGGCTCATGCCAGTTCCTTTCGCAGTACGCGGACGGCATCCGCGGTGTCGGTGAAGTGCAGCCCGTGCCAGCCGGCCAGGACCGCTCCCTCGCAGTTCTCCGCCAGGTCGTCGGCGAGGAGGCTCCGCGCCGCGGGGATCCCGGAGCGCCGTACGGCGAGGTCGAAGATCTCCCGGTCGGGTTTGCGGCACCCCGTCCGGAACGACATCACCAGGGCGTCGAAGAGGCCGGGGTCGACCATCAGCCGCCAGTACGGGTCCCAGCCGGGCGGCATGTTGGAGAGCAGCCCCACGAAGACACCCTGGGCGCGGATCCGCTCCAGTTCGTCGATCCACGGCTGATTGACGCGCCGGTCGGCGAACCACCGCTCGGCGAAGCCCGACATGTCGGCGCGGATCCCGAACTCGTCCAGGAGCGCGGCCTCGACCTGCCGGCCCCACGTGTCCTCGTCCACGAGCGGGGTGTCCAGCGGGGCCATCGAGCCGGTGCCGTACCGGCGGCCGACCGTGCGCATCGCCGCGTGCAGCGCGGCGGGCTCCAGGCCCATCGGCTCGCAGAAGGAGGCGACGGCCCAGGGCAGCGGCGGGGTGAGAACGCCGCGGAAGTCGGTCCAGACGGCGCGGACGCCGGTCTTTTCGGTCTCCGTCATGCCTTCGCCTCCCCGTGCAGCCGTACCGACGCCGTGGCCACGCTCCGGCCCGACTGCTGGAACGCGACGTCCACGGTGTCCTCGCCGCTGCCGGGCATCTCGGCGCTGAGCACGACGGGCGCGTCGAGCTCAGCGAAGCGCAGGAAGGCCGCGTTCATCCCCAGCACGTGGGTGACCGACAGTTGCCGGCCGCTCCAGAACGCCGCCAGGAGCGCCAGCTGCCGGGCGCCCTCCAGCAGGGTCATGGCCGGGAAGTGGTCGTACTGATGGTCGAAGAGGCTGCGGTTGTCGAAGTCCGGCAGCAGCCGGGCCGTCAGGCGCCCGGCGTCGAAGACCGGTTCCGCCAGGACGACGTTGCCCGGTGACGTACGGCCGACCTGGGCCGGGGCGAGGATGCCCGAGCGGTCGGGCCGGGGCACCTCCCGCGTGGAGGGGGCGTCACCGCCGCGCTGATACCTGCGGAAGGACCCGTACTCATGCTTCGTCATGGCGCTGACCCGCATGGACGAGACGCCCACGGCCGCGCCGTTGAAGGTCAGTTCCTGCTCGACGCCGACCTGCCGGACCCGGCCGCCCTTCATCCGTACCGCCGGGTACTCGGTGAGGAGCTGGAGCTCTCCGGGGTCGCTGCCCGTCCGCAGCGCCTCGGGGTTGCGCAGCTGCACCGACACCTCGTTGACGAGGAACGACGTGTCCATCGCGATGTCGAGGAAGGTGTGGCCCCCGCAGACGGCCGCCTGCCGGCACGCTTCGAGGACCAGCAGGACGTCGGTGAGGGCCCCTTGCTGGATGTGGTCGTTGTAGTAGCTGTGCGAGAGCGGCGTCTGGGCGCCCGCGAGATAGACGGACTCACCGATCTGGCGGGTGTCGGTCACGAACACCTCGGCCACGGCGGCCCGGTGGACCAGATGGCGGTCGACGGTGTGGGCGAAGCGTATGTGGAAGGGCGGTTCGGCGAGCGTACCGACTGCGTTCTCGGACATGTGCGGTCTCGGTCTCTCTTCGTCCGTCATGGATGTCGCACGGCGGAGGCGGGCACACGCGGGGCGCCGGAGCGCGGGGCGCCCGGGCGCAGGACGACCGCCGTCGCGGCGGCGACCGCCAGGACGAGCGCTCCCAGGGCGCCGAGGGTCACGGCGTCGGGGTGGACGAGTGACTGGCCGCGCAGTGCCTGCCAGGTGACGAGGGCGAGCAGGCCGGACCAGGCCGCTCCCGTGATCAGGACGAGGCGGGCCTGAATCCGCTCGTCCGCGAGGGCCGCTCCGAAGCCGGCCCCGTCGCCGGTCCTTCCGTCGGTCCGTGTGCCCTGCTCTTCGTCGCGGGTGGTACGGCGGCGGCCGGCCAGGGCCAGGGCGGCGCCGGCGAGGGGGATCACCTGGAGCGCGTGGATGCCGACGAAGTGCGGGATCCGCAGATCGCCCCCGACCGTGCTCCAGTTGGTGAGCGGCATGCCGGGACCGCCGTCGTCCACCCCCACGTTGTGGGCGCCGACGAGGGTGGGCAGCCCGGCGTCGACGGCCTGCCGCTGCTCGGGGGTGGGGATGTTCATCAGGAAGCCGAGGGACATGCCGACCACCGCGAGCACCAGCCCGAGCCGTACGGCCAGGCGCAGGGGCCGCGCCAGCGACCGGTCGCGCAGCACGACCACGGCGGCCACGAAGTTGGAGGTCCACAGGACGATCACCGCGACGGTCATGCTGTTCATGAAGGCGGTGTTCGTCGGGGTGAGGGTGTTGAAGTGGCTGTACGTGCCGCGCCACGCCTGGACGGAGATGATCACCGCTTCGGCGAGGGAGCTGACGGCGATCAGCGTCCCCGCCCACCACGCCGTGCGCGGGTGGCGGCGGATCCGGGGCAGCAGCCAGGCCAGAGTCGCGCTGTAGACCGCGAGCGAGAACGCGAAGTGCAGTGGTTTCAGCCAGATCGGCGCGCCGTTGAGGATCCGGTCGTCGGCGGCCAGACCGATGAGGGTGCCCAGGCTCAGCACGCCCATCGACACGGAAAAGGCGGTCAGCGGCCCGTGCAGCGGAGGGAGCCGGACGCCTTTGCGCGGCCCGTGGCCGAATGTGTCACCACTGGGGTCGGTGGGGTCGGTAGGGCCGGTAGTGTCGGTGGGGGAATTGTTTTCCTTTACCGCCACGGCCTGCGGGTCGCCGGGTATGTCGCCGGGTATTCCGGGCTCCGTTCCGGCGCTTCCCCTGCTTGTCGAGGACATCGTTCTCCCTTTCCAGGATTCTGTTCCGCGGATTCCCTTTCTCCGCCGCGCACGGACATACGTACGGACGCTCGCGGGAATCAGCATGCTGAGGCGCCGGTCCGCTCCTCAACGGCCGTACCACCAACAGATTCCGCACTGCCTCGAAAGTGACATCGGGAGGTGTCCCGGAAGAGGCAGGGGTGATACGCCCGACGGACCCGCCTCCTACCGCCTGGGGAACAGCGCCCGGCGCCTTGGGAGCAAAACCCTTCTCGTGGCCGCCGCCACCTGCCTAATTTCCTTCTGCGGCCGGTGAAATACGCCGGCGGCGAGAGGGGGATCCACCATGTCTCAGAAGGCTGTGACGCTGTCGTCCGACGAAATCCTCACGCGTGTCCGGGTCATCGTGGCGGAGGAGCTGGAGCTGGAGGAGGAGCCCGCGGCCATCGACCCGGCCGCCCGCTTCGTCGAGGACTTCGACGCGGACTCGCTGGCACTGATCCAGATTCTCGCGCGGATCGACAAGGAACTGACCATATCCGTGCCGGTCGAGGAGGCGGAGAACCTCGTCGACCTGCGTACTCTCGCGGACCACGTGATCGCGCTCTCCGGGGCCGAGCGTGTCTGACCTCGGCCCCCGACGTGTCGTGGTGACCGGGCTCGGCGCGGTGAGCAGTCTCGGCAAGGACGCCGAGACACTCGCCGCGGCCGTACGGGAGGGCCGCAGCGGCATCTCCCCGGCCCGCTCCTTCGACACCACCGGCTTCCCTCAGGTGATGGCCGGCGAGGTACCCGACTTCGACGCGCACGCGTCCCTGCGCACGCTCGACCCCGCGCGCTGGGGCAGGTCCGCGCTCCTGGCCGCCGCGGCGGCCACCCAGGCTGTCGCCGACGCCGGCCTGGACCGTGCCGAACTCTCCCGTACGCGTGCCGGATCCGCGATGGGAACCACCAGCGGTGAGGCCCCCGTGGTGGACCGGCTCACCCGGCAGTGGGTCGGCGAGGGCCTCAAGAGCCTCGACCCCGGGCTGGTCGCGCAGGTGCCGGCCGGCCGCATCGCCGCCGCCGTCAACACCGAACTCGGCCTGACCGGCGAGGCCCAGACCATCCCCACCGCGTGCTCCGCCAGCAACTACGCGATCGGCTACGCCGCCGACCTGGTCAGCACCGGCGAGGCCGACTACATGCTCGCGGGCGGCGCCGACTCGGTGAACCGCTACACACACGCCGGCTTCCTGCGGCTGGGCGCCCTCGCCGAAGAGGTGTGCCGGCCCTTCGACAAGGACAGGGACGGCATCATCACCGCCGAGGGCGGCGTCGCCCTGCTCCTCGAACCCCTGGACCGCGCCCTGGCACGCGGCGCCCGCGTCTACGCCGAGGTCCTCGGCTACGGGCTGAGCTGCGACGCCAAGCACATGGTCCACCCCGACTCAGGCAGCGTCGCCGAGTGCATCCGCAGGGCCCACCGCAGCGCCGGGATCACCACCGACCAGGTGGACTACATCTGCGCGCACGGGACGGGCACGCCCACCAACGACCTCACCGAAGTCGCCGCCGTACGCGAGGTGTTCGGCGACCGGCTGCCGCCCATCAGCTCCATCAAGTCGATGCTCGGCCACACCATGGGCGCCGCCAGCGGCTTCGGCGCGCTCCTCTGCTGCAAGGCCATCGAGCAGGGCTTCCTGCCGCCCACGGCGAACCTGCGCGAGGTCGACGCCGCCCTCGGCCCCGGCCTGGACCCCGTGCCCAACACGGCGCGCCCCGCCGAGGTCCGTATCGCCCAGAACCACGGCTTCGCCTTCGGCGGCAACAACGCGATCACCATCCTGGGGAAGGTGTCATGACGATCTCCACCGCGACCGCCCCCTCGACCACGCCCGCTCCCGCGACCGCCCCGTCCGCCGGTTCGCTCCCCCGCGTCCGGCCCCTCGCGATCACCGCGCTCGGTGTCGTCTCCCCGGCGGGCGTCGGGCTGGACGCCCTGGCCGACGCGCTGAGCGGCGCCACCGAGCCCTGCTCCGACCCGGCGGAGCTGCCCCTCGGGCCCGCCGAGCCCGACGGGCTGCCCGACAACATCAGGGTGGTGCCGGAGTTCCGGCTCGCCGACCACGTGGGCCGCAAGCGGACCCGCCACCTCGACCGCACCACCGGTCTCGGACTCGCCGCCTGCGCGCTGCTGCGCACGGCGGCGGGTCCGCCCGTGGGCGACGCCACCGACCCGGCGTGGAACACGACCGGTGTGGTGCTCGGTTCCACGTCGGGCAGTGTCCGCAGCAGCAGCGAGTTCGCCCGGGACACCCACGTGCACGACCGGCCCTACCTGGTCGACGCGGCGGCCTTCCCCAACACGGTGATGAACTCCTGCACCGGGCAGATCGCCATCTGGAACGGGCTGCACGGCATCAACGCCACCCTGTCCGGCGGGACGACCGCGACCCTGGCGGCCTTCCGCTACGCCCGCAACGCCCTGGACCGCGGCCACGCCGAGCGGCTGCTGGTCGGCGGCGTCGAGGAGCTGTGCCCGCAGACCGCGTGGGGCTGGGCGGCGTCCGGCGCGCTCGCCCAGGGCTTCCCCGTCGGTGAGGGCTGCGCCCTGTTCGCCGTCCAGGACGCCGAGGCGGCCCGCCGGGACGGCGCCCCCGTCCTCGCCGAACTGCTCGCGAGCGAGACGGCGTTCTCCCCGGAGGGCCTGCGTCCCGGAGTCACCTCCGTACTCGCCGGGTGCGTCACGCGCGCCCTGGAGCGTGCCGGAGTCGACCCCGGCGAGGTCGGCACCGTCTCGCTCGGGGCCACCGGCCTCGTCGGGTTCGAGGAGGCGGAGCGGCGCGCGGTCCGCCGGGTCCTCGGCGGCCGGAAGGTCGCCGAGCTGCGCGTCAAGGAGGTCACGGGAGAGGCGTACAGCGCGGACGGCGCCTTCCAGCTCGCCGCCGTCCTCGCCCGTACGGCTCCAGGACACCTCTCCCTCGTCACCGGGATCGGCCAGGACGGCCACGTGGCCTGCCTCGTCGTACGGACCGGGGAGGGAGCATGACGACGGACGCCACGGCGCACTCCTCAGGACCGTCCGGGGTTCTGGTGGTCGGCGCGGGCCCGGTCGGGCTCACGGCCGCCACCGCCCTGCTCCAGCAGGGGGTACGGGTCCGGCTGATCGACCGGGCCGACCGCCCCAACCCCCACGCCAAGGCCATCACGCTCTGGCCGCGCGCCCTGGAGGCGCTGCACCGGCTGGGCGCGGGCGGCGAGATACTCGCGCGCGGGCTGCCGCTGCACGCGCAGAACTACCACTCGGCGGGCCGCCGGGTCGCCCGGCTGACCTTCCGCAAGGTGCCCGAGACGCGGTTCCCGTTCGCCGTGTCCCTGCCGCAGCAGGAGACGGAACAGGCCCTGCGGCAGCGGTTCGAGGAGCTGGGCGGGAAGACCGAGTTCGGCGTCGGACTGACCGCGGTCACGCAGTCCCCGGACGACCCCGGCGGCGTCACGGTGGAGCTGACGGACGGCGAGGGCTAGACGGAACGCGCCCGCGTGGACTGGCTGATCGGGGCGGACGGCGCGCACAGCACGGTCCGCGAGGCCATCGGCACGGGCTTCGAGGGGGAGACGTACCCCCAGCGGTTCCTGCTGTCCGACGGGGTGTGCGACACCCCGCTGGCGCAGGACGAGGCGCACTACTTCATGACGGCCAAGGGCGTGCTCGTCGTGGTCGGGCTGCCGGGCGGCAACTTCCGCGTCTTCACCAGCCTCGGCCCGAACGCGGAGATCGCGGACGACATCCGGGCGGAGGTCCAGCGGGCCGCCTCGGAGCGCTGCCCCGTCCCGATCCGCCTCACCGGCGAGCACCGCACCGGCGTGTTCCGGGTCCACCGCAAGATCGCGGACCGGTTCAGGAAGGGCCGGGTGCTGCTCGTCGGCGACGCCGCGCACATCCACAGCCCGGCGGGCGGCCAGGGCCTCAACACCGGCATAGAGGACGCCGCGAGCCTGGCGGGACCGCTGGGCGGGGTGGTACGGGGCGAACGCTCCGCCGACGTCCTCGACCGCTGGGAGCGCGAGCGCCGCGCGGTCGCCCTGGAGGTGCTGAGCGACACCGACCTCCAGACGCGGCTGTGGACGATGCGCGGCTGGCGCGGGAACGTCCGGGACCGGGCGCTCGGCATCGGCGAACGCACCGGTCTGCTCGACCGGTTCATCACCCCGCGCCAGACCCAGCTCTCGCTGGTGCACGCCGCGCCGGGCCGCCCGAAGGGACGGCTGCGGGAGGGCGCCCGGCTGCCGGACGTCCCGCTGGCCCCGGACCGTACGGGACCGCTCGCCCCGGACCGTACGACCCCGCCGGACGGCGCGGACCGTACGACCCCGCCGCTCACCCCGGACCGTACGACCCCGCCCGGCGGCGCGCCCGTACCGCGTCTGCACGACCTGCTGGACGACGGGCGGCCCGTGCTGCTGGTCCTGGCCGCCGACGGCCGGGACGCGGCACGCACCGCGCGGGCCCGCGTCCTCGCGGAGGGGCTGACGGGCCCCGGCCACCGCACGGTCCTGGTCTCGGCCGCCGGGACCGGCTCATCCGGCGCGGGAGACACCACCGGCCCGGTGCGCGTCCTCGCGGACCCCGGCGGCCGCGTGCACGCCGCCCTCTCCGTACGCACCCCCACCGTCGTCCTGGTCCGCCCGGACGCGGTGGTCTCCGCGGTCCGCCCGCCGGGCGGACCTGAGCTGTTCCAGGAACTCCGCCTCGTACCTCCACAGGCGGAGCCCGTTCAAGAAGGAGTCTGAATCCTGATGTCCACCCCCGACGCCCGGCTCGAAGCCGGGCCCCGCCCAGGGCTCACCCTGCTCGTCGTGTGTCTCGGCGTACTGATCGTGCCGCTCGGCGTCAGCGGCACACCGGTCGCCCTTCCCGACATCGGGCGCGAACTCGGCGGGAGTCTCGCCTCGCTCCAGTGGGTGGTCAACGCGTACAACGTGATGGCGGCCAGCCTGATGATGGTGGCCGGCTCACTCGCCGACCTGATCGGCCGTAAGAAGATGTTCGCGTTCGGCACCGGCCTGTACGCGGTCTCGCTCGTGGCGACCGTCCTCGCGCCCAGCGTCATCGTGATCGACATCGCCCGCGGTGTCGCCGGTGTCGCCGCCGCCGCGCTGATGACCTCGGCCACCGCGATCGTCGCGTCCAGCTTCGACGGGGCCGCGCGTGCCAAGGCGTTCGCCGTGGCCGGTGTCACCCTCGGCTCCGGCCTGGCGCTCGGACCGACCACCAGCGGGCTGCTCGTCGGCGCGCTGGGCTGGGAGTCGGTGTTCTACGCACACCTGGCCCTCGTCGTCCTGTCCATGCTGGGGCTGCCGTTCCTCCAGGAATCGCGCAACCCGCGGGCGGGCGGCGTCGACTGGCCGGGCACGATCACGTTCAGCCTGGCGCTCGTGCTCTTCACGCTGGCCATCATCCAGGGCCCGCAGAGCGGTTGGGCCAGTCCCACCGTGCTGATCCTGCTGGCCGGGTCGATCCTGCTGGTCGTCGCGTTCGCCCTGGTGGAACGGAGGCAGGAGAGCCCCATGTTCGACCTGTCGCTGTTCCGCGAGAGCCGCTTCCTCTCGGTGAACCTGCTCAACGTCGCCTTCTCGTTCGGCTTCATCGGACTGCTGCTGGTCCTGCCCGCGTACCTGATCGGCGCGAACGGCGAGAGCAGCCAGGGCGCCGGACTGATCATGCTGCTGCTCACCGGACCCGTGCTCTTCTGCCCCCTGATCGGCGGCCGGCTCGTCGCCTCCGGCGTCCCCATGCGGGTCGTGCTCGGCGGCGGCCTGCTCCTCATCGCGGCCGGCTGCGCCTGGCTCACCGTCGTCCACCCGGGCATCGGCGTCCTCGGCCTCGCGGGGCCGCTGCTCGTCGCCGGGGTCGGCGTCGGCCTGATCATGGGCGTCCTCGACGGCGCCGCCGTGAGCACCGTGCCGCCCGAGCGGGCCGGCATGGCGGCGGGCATGTTCAACACCATCCGCCTCGCGAGCGAGGCCATCGCGGCCGTCGTGATGGTCGCGGCCGTCGCCTCGATGATCCGCTCGCGCATCTCGGACGGGCTGTCGGAGTACGTCGGCAAGGGCGGCGAGTCCGCCTCCACGACCGCCGACCGGGTCGCCAGCGGTGACGTGGCCGGTGTGGTGAAGGACGCCCCGGCCGCGCTGCGCGACGGCTTCGGCGACTTCCTGTCCCAGGGCCACACGGACGCGCTGCGGGTGGTGCTGTGGGCCTCCGCCGCGCTCTGCGCCGTCACCGCCGTCGTCGTGTACCAGATGCTCGCCGACCGCCCCTCCGCCGCCGGGGAGCCGGGCAAGCAGGCCCCGGCACAGCCCGCCGACGCGGACGGCACCACGCGCGAACGGACCCTCGTCGACGACTGATCCCCCCCTCCCGCCAGGTCCCCGGTGCGCCCCCCGTGCACCGGGGACCTGGCGGGTCCCAGAAGGGAACAGGACATGCCCCTGCCCGAAACCACCGATCTCTGGATCGTCCCCCTGGACACGGACCCGGCCCTCCACGAGGCCCGCCTCCCCGAACTCGGCGCGTACGAGCGCGAACGCGCGTACCGGCTGGGTGTACGGAAACCCGCCGCGCGCCGCCGCTACCTCGCCGCCCACCTCGCCGCCAGGGACATCGTGGCCGGCTACCTGAAGTGCGCGCCCGCCGACCTCACCCACGTACGCAACGCCTGGCGCGGCAAGCCCGGTTACGTACTCGGCTGGTGCCCGGGGCCCGCCGTCAGCCTCTCCCGCTCGCACGAACTGGCCCTGCTCGCCGTCCGCGCGCCGGGCGCCGTGGTCGGCGTCGACCTGGAACACGTACGCCCGGGGGTCGACTGGTCCCGCGTCCTCGGCCGTCCGTGCCCCGACCCGGCCGACGGATTCCGCGCGTGGACCCGGCTGGAGGCGGCCGTCAAGGCATCGGGGCTCGGCCTCGCCGCGGCGGCGGGGACACACCTGGATCACCGTTTCTGGCCCGCGGCGGACCTGGCCCTGCCCCGGCCGTACGACGGATACGCCGCCGCGGTCGCCACGGACCGCGCCGGGCGGAACAACCCCGTCCGGATACGCCTCCATTCGACATCAGATTTTCGCGAACTGGTGACGCTGCCTTAACACCGTCCGAACGCGCCGCGGGGCGCCCCTGACCTGCCGGATCAACGGGCAATGAATACGCAAAGACTGACGTCGAGTCGCACATCGTTGTGAGGTATGACATCGAGTGCGGAAATCCGTTTCGCCTAGACTCCCCCTGCACGATGTGTCAGGTCGGGCGGCTCACCGGAGAGCCGCCGAAGCTGGACCAGTGACCTAGGGGGACTTCAGCAGTGCTGAAGATACAAACGCAGATCGAGGAGACCGATCCTTCCGTAGCTTCCGCGCGCCTGCTCGCCGACCGGCTCGCGCTCGGCAGCGATGAAATCATCTGTCATTTCAGGCAATCCCTCGAAGGCGTGTCCAGCCCGCTGATCTCCACCGCGGAGCTGTGGGGAGAAGCGCGGGAACACGCCAGACTTGTCATCCAGGAGTGCGCGGAGGCGCTGCGGGAGAGCGAGCAGCCGTCCGCCGCCAACGCCGCGCTCGGCCTCTCCGTCGGCCTGAGCACGCGGGGACCGCTCCAGTCGGTCCACCCGGCCGACACCCTGCGCTCGTCGGGGCTGCTCTTCCAGATCTGCCTCCAGTATCTGGTCACGGCGGCGGCCGGCCTGCCGCCCGAGCAGTCCTCCGCCTGCCTCGGACGCGCGGTGGCGGCGCTCAACCACAGCCTGGCCACCTGCTTACAGGTGTCGGCGGCCGGCTACGACGCGTACCTCCTCAAGAAGGTGGAGGAGAGCGCCACGGGCCACCGCCACCGGCTCGCCCGCGACCTGCACGACCGGCTGGGCCAGAGCCTGGCCCTGGCCTACCGCTGCCTGGACCTGCACGACCAGGCCACGGACGAGGGGTACGGGCCCGCCACCCGCGCCCGCCATCTCGGCCGGGTCCGGGGCGCGTTGGACGAGGCGACCGGCTACACCCGGGGGCTCATCTCCGACCTGCGGACGCGCCCCGGCGTGACCGGTCTCGCCGAGGCGCTCCTGGAGTACGCCGAGGCGCACCAGGCGCCCGGGGTCCGGGTGCACATCGAGGTGAACGGCGACGAGTCGTGGGTCCCGGCGGGGCACGCGGAGGAGTTGTTCCTGGTCCTGCGGGAGTTCCTGCGCAACTCCCTGACCCACGCCGCCCCGAGCACGGTCGCGCTGGAGGTCGACGTGGCCCCGCACCGCGTGGACTGTTTCGCGCACGACGACGGAAGAGGCTTCGACCAGGCCGCGCCACCGCTGCGCGACGGGCGGTCGGGGACGGGTCTGCTGTCGATGCGGGAGCGGGTCCAGGCGCTGGGCGGGACGCTGCACCTGACGAGCGCGCCGGGGGTGGGCACGGGGATGAGGCTGTCCCTGCTGCTGCCGGAGCCGGACCCCGCCACCGCGCCGGGCGCCTCCGGATGACCACGTACAGCATCGTCATCGCGGACGACCACACCCTGCTCAGGGACGCGCTGGCCGAACTGATCCGCGGCGTGGGCGGCTTCGACGTGGCGGCGGCGGTCGGCGACGCGCCGGGCGCCGTCGCCATGGCGGCCGAACACCGCCCGGACGTCCTGCTGATGGACATCGAGATGCCGGGGAACGAGGATCCGGGCCGTACGGTACGGGCGGTCCAGGCCGCCTCGCCCGACACCAAGATCATGGTGCTGACCATGCACGACGATCCCCGGCTGCTCCAGAGTCTGCTCCCCCTCGGCATCCGCGGCTACCTGCACAAGACGGCCACGCACCACTCGCTGGTCGCGGCGCTGCGGGACGCGTGCAGCCAGGACGGCCTGACCGTCTCGCTGCCGCCCCGGCCCAAGTCGGAACCGCAGCCGGCGCCCGAGCCCGCCCACAACGCGCTCAGCCCGCGCGAGGTGGAGGTCGTCACGCTGGTGGCGGCGGGGCTCAGCAACCGGGGGGCCGCCACCCAACTCGGGCTCACCGAGGGCACGATCAAGCGCCACCTGCGGAACATCTTCGCCAAGCTGGGAGCGGTCTCGCGGGTGGACGCGGTCAACAAGGCCGTCGTGGCCGGACTCATCCCCCCGCCCTCGGCCGCCCCCCGGCGGCTGCGCCCGCCGCTCGGCTGACGTACGGAATCCCTGAGTCCGGAGTCCGAGGGGGCACGGGCCCGGCGGCCCACCCCCTCGGACGGCCCGTCAGTCCTCCTCGGGCAGTTCTCCCACCCGGTTCTCCCACTTGGTCGACAGCACGATCGTCGTACGGGTCCGGGAGACCCCCTTCGTGCCGCTCAGCCGGCGGATCGTCCGTTCCAGGCCGTCCACGTCGCTCGCCCGTACCTTGAGCATGTACGAGTCGTCGCCCGCGATGAACCAGCAGTCCTCGATCTCCTGGAGGTCCCGCATCCTGCGGGCCACGTCCTCGTGGTCGGCGGCGTCCGAGAGCGAGATCCCGATCAGCGCGATGACCCCCAGGCCGAGCGAGGCCGAGTCGACCGTGGCGCGGTACCCGGTGATGACACCCGCCGCTTCGAGCCGGTTGATGCGGTCGGTGACACTGGGTCCCGACAGTCCGACGAGGCGCCCTAGCTCGGCGTACGAGGCCCGCCCGTTCTCCCTGAGGGCCTGGATGAGCTGCCTGTCCACGGCGTCCATATGCCTGAAGCCTTCCATTATTCAGCGAACTCACAAGGTGCGTAATAGAATCTAAGGCATGGAAGGCTTGATTCCTACGAATCTTGCAGACTTTTAGGGGTTGACCTTCACTTCACACAGACGGCTTCACGTCGGGCGTTGAGGGACGGGTCGGTTCAGCCGGTGTCGCGCGCACCGCCGAGCTCACCCTCCCAGCGGCGGTACAGCTGATGCCGCACCCCCGCCGCGTCGAGCACCCGCCCCGCGACGAAGTCCACCAGGTCCTGGATGTGCCGGGCGCCCGCGTAGAACGCCGGGGACGCCGGCAGGACCACGGCGCCCGCCTCGTCCAGCGCCACCAGATGCCGGAGCGTCTGCCCGCCGAGCGGGGTCTCCCGTACGGCCACCACCAGCGGGCGCCGCTCCTTGAGCGTCACGCTCGCCGCCCGCTGGAGCAGGTCCTTCGACAGGCCGAGCGCCACCCCGGCCACGGACGCCGTGGACGCGGGCACGATCAGCATGCCCTTGGCGGGGTACGACCCGGAGGACGGCCCCGCGGCCAGATCGCCGGCGGGCCAGTGGCGTACATCCGCCAGGCTCTCCGCCACGCTCTTCGCGAAGGTGTCGGCGCCGCCGTCCGCCCCGCGCGCCAGCCAGTCGGCGAGATCGCTCTCCCAGTGCGCGTCCCGGAACGCGATCCCCGTCTCGTCCAGCAGCGTCAGCCGGGACGCCCTGCTGATGACCAGGTCCACGCTCTCGCCCGCGTCCAGCAGCCCGCGCAGCACGGCGGCGGCGTACGGCGTCCCCGACGCACCGGAGACCCCGACGATCCAGGGGCGCCGGGGCTCCGGCGCGTCCGGTCGCTCCCCCGTCCCGGACCGGGTCGGACTCGGTCGCGGGCTGTGCGGGGCTGGGTACGGTCCGGGCTTCACGGATCCGAGCCTATCCGGCACCCTGGTGACGGAACCGACGGCGGTGCCCCATACGTTCCCCGGGGGCCGGGACGGGGACTGGGATCCGGGACGGGGACTGGGATGGGGGCTGGGATGACGTATCCGAAGACCGGGGTCACGACGCCGAGCCGCACCGACCGGGTGAAGGCCGCCGGCGGCGTGATGATCGTCTGGGTGGCGCTGCTCTGGGTGCTCGAAGTGGTGGACACCGCGTCGGGCGGCGCGCTGGACACGTACGGGCTGAGTCCGCGCGGCTTCGGCGAGCTGCGCGACGTCATCCCGATGGCCTTCCTGCACCACGGCTTCGAGCATCTGGCGTCCAACACCGTGCCGCTGCTGGTGCTGGGCTTCCTCGCGGCGCTCAGCGGGATACGCCGCTTCGCCGCCGTGGTCCTGACGATCATGGTCGTGGGCGGCCTCGGCGTGTGGCTCACGGCCGCCGACCACTCGAACACGGTCGGGGCGTCGGGCGTGGTCTTCGGCCTGCTCGGCTACCTGCTGGTGCGCGGCTTCGTGAACCGCAGCGCGCTGGACCTGGTGGTCGGCCTGGTGGTGCTGGCGGTCTACGGCTCGGTGCTGTGGGGCGTCCTGCCGACCGACCCGTCCATCAGCTGGCAGGGCCATCTGTTCGGCCTGACAGGCGGCGTCCTGGCGGCGTTCCTCTACCGGAGGAAGCCTCTGCGAGCGCCGGCGGCGGTCCCGCTCATACCGTGAGGCCGCGCACCAACAGGTCGAGCAGGGCGAAGAAGAAGAGACTTATGCCCACAAAACCGTTCACCTGGAAAAACGCCCTGTTCAAGCGCGACAGGTCGTGCGGCTTCACGATCGTGTGCTCGTAGAGGAACGCGCCCGCGACGATCACCAGACCGGTCCAGAAGAACCCGCCCGCGTCGGTGGCCAGCGCGTACCAGACGAGCAGCCCCATCGTCACGGCGTGCGCCGCCCGCGCGCCGTACAGCGCGGCCGGGATGCCGAAGCGGGCCGGCACGGACAGCACGCCGTGCGCGCGGTCCGCCTGGACGTCCTGGCACGCGAAGATCAGGTCGAAGCCACCGATCCAGATGCCGACGGCCAGCCCCAGGATCACCGCGTCCCACGACCACTCACCGGTGATCGCGATCCACGCGCCGATCGGGCCCATCGCCTGGGCGATGCCGAGGATCGCGTGCGGGAAGTTCGTGAACCTCTTCCCGTACGGATAGAGCACCATCGGGACCACCGCGACGGGAGCGAGCGCCAGGCACAGCGGCCCGAGCAGCGCCGCCGCGCCCAGGAAGAAGAAGAGGGCGACCAGCGCCCCGGTCCAGGCGGACCGTACGGACACCGCGCCCGTGACCAGTTCGCGGCCGGCGGTCCTGGGATTACGGGCGTCGATCTCGCGGTCGATGATCCGGTTGCACGCCATGGCGAACGTACGCAGTCCGACCATGGCGACCGTCACCAGCAGCAGCCGCAGCCAGTGGATGTTCCCGTCGAGCTGGGTCATCGCCGTCAGCGCGGCGATGTACGCGAAGGGCAGGGCGAAGACCGAGTGTTCGATCATCACCAGCCGCAGAAACGCCCGCGTCCGGCTGCCGGGCTGCGCGGGCTCCGGCCCGAGGACTCCTTGAACAGCGCTCATGAGAGGCCGTACTCCCTCCACCGGCGGTCGACCTTCGCCGCCGTCTCCGGGTCGGACTCGACCATCTCCGGCCAGCCCCCGTCCCGTGTGTACCCCTCCTCGGGGAGCTTCCGCGTCGCGTCGATCCCGGCCTTGCCGCCCCAGAACTGCTGGTACGAGGAGTGGTCGAGGTGATCGACCGGTCCCTCCACGACGGTCAGGTCACGCGCGTAGTCGGTGTTGCCCAGGGCCCGCCAGGACACCTCGTGCAGATTGTGGACGTCGCAGTCCGCGTCGACGACGACGATCAGTTTGGTCAGCGACATCATGTGCGCGCCCCAGATCGCGTGCATGACCTTCTGCGCGTGCTTCGGGTACTTCTTGTCGATCGAGACGATCGCGCAGTTGTGGAAGCCGCCGGACTCGGGCAGGTGGTAGTCCACGATGTCCGGCACGATGATCTTCAGCAGCGGCAGGAAGAACCGCTCGGTCGCCCGCCCCAGCGGCCCGTCCTCCGTGGGAGGCCGGCCGACCACGATCGACTGGAGCAGCGGGCGCTTGCGCATCGTCACACAGTCGATGGTCAGCGCCGGGAAGGGCTCCTGCGGCGTGTAGAAGCCGGTGTGGTCCCCGAACGGGCCCTCCGGCAGGGTCTTCCCGGGCTCCAGCCAGCCCTCGATGACCACCTCGGCGTGGGCCGGGACCTGGAGCGGCACGGTCTTGCAGTCGACCATCTCGATCCGCCGGCCCTGGACGAAGCCCGCGAAGAGGTACTCGTCGATGTCGCCGGGCAGGGGCGCGGTGGAGGCGTACGTCACGGCGGGCGGACAGCCGAACGCGACGGCCACCGGCAGCCGTTCCCCGCGCTTGGCGGCGACCTGGTAGTGGTTGCGGCTGTCCTTGTGGATCTGCCAGTGCATCCCGATGGTGCGGCGGTCGTGGCGCTGGAGGCGGTAGAGCCCGAGGTTGCGGACGCCGGTCTCGGGGTGCTTGGTGTGCGTCAGCCCGAGGTTGAAGAACGAGCCCCCGTCCTCCGGCCAGGTGAACAGCGCGGGCAGCTGGTCGAGGTCCACGTCGTCACCGGTGAGGACCACTTCCTGGACCGGCGCGTCCTTCACCTTCTTGGGCGGTACGTGCACCATCGTGCCGAGCTTGCCGAAGGCCTCCCGCACGCCGACGAAGCCCTGCGGCAGCTCCGGCTTGAGCAGGCCGCCGATCTTGTCGCTGATCTCGGCGTACGAGGTGAGGCCGAGCGCCTTGAGGAGGCGGCGGTCGGTGCCGTACACGTTCATGGCCAGGGGCATCGAGGAGCCCTTGACGTTCTCGAACAACAGGGCAGGGCCACCGGCCTTGTTCACGCGGTCGACGATCTCCCCGACCTCCAGGTACGGGTCGACCTCCGCCTTGACACGAGTGAGGTCGCCCTCGCGCTCCAGCGCCCTGAGCAGCGAGCGAAGATCGTCATAAGCCATGCCGTCCAGTGTGTCATCCCCGGCTCCGGGACCCGCCGGGGCTTCCCGGTTCTCGCTACTGTGGACCTGTCACGGAGGCCGCGATCCGGTCTCGATCTTCATGCGCAGGGGGTCCGCCATGCTTAGGGTGCTGATGATTCTGGTGCCGCTGGGCCTCAGCATCTACGCCTTCATCGACTGCCTCACGACCGACGAGAAGGACGTCCGCTACCTCCCCAAGCCGGTCTGGGCGATCCTGGTGCTCCTCTTCCCGCTGGTCGGCTCGGTCTCGTGGCTGATCGCGGGACGGGACCGCCGGGTGACGGGAGCGGCGGGACGGCGCGGCGGCTGGGTCGCCCCGGACGACAACCCGGAATTCCTCAACTCCCTCAAGGACGAGTCGAAACCGTCCGGGAGCCGTCCTGACCCGGGCGGGGACGAGACGGACGGCGACGGGGCCGCCGCGCACCTGGAGCAGTGGGAGGCGGACCTGCGGCGGCGCGAGGAGGAGATCGAGCGCCGTGAGAAGGGCGGCGGCGCCACGGAGGACACGCCGCCGAAAGCCTGAGACCCGGGCCGCCGCGAGATGCTGGCGGCATGGTGATGGATCAGGGACAGGCACGGGAATGGCTGGCGACCGCGCTCGCCGAGGCACGCGCGGGGCTCGCGGAGGGCGGCATCCCGATCGGCGCCGCCCTCTACGGCGCGGACGGGACACCGCTGGGCCGGGGACACAACCGCCGCGTCCAGGACGGCGATCCGTCCCTGCACGCGGAGACGGCGGCCTTCCGCGCGGCGGGGCGGCAGCGCTCGTACCGGGGTACGACGATGGTGACCACGCTCTCGCCGTGCTGGTACTGCTCCGGGCTGGTCCGGCAGTTCGGGATCTCCCGGGTGGTGATCGGCGAGGCGCAGACCTTTCACGGCGGGCACGACTGGCTGGCGGAGCACGGGGTGGAGATCGTCCTGCTGGACGATCCGGAGTGCGTCGCGCTGATGCGGGCCTTCGTCACCGACCGTCCTGACCTCTGGAACGAGGACATCGGCCATGACTGATCCGAACGCTTCCCCTCCCTCCACTTCTTCCGCCCCCTCCACCACCGCCACCCCCTCCCCCACCGCCACCGCCGCCGTGCCGACCGTCGATCTGGGGCCGTGGCGCTCCGGTGACCCCGCCGCGCGCGCCGCCCTCGCCGCGACCGTGGACGAGGCCCTGAGGCGGGCCGGCTTCCTGCTGGTCACGGGCCACGGGGTGGATCCGGCGCTGCGGGCCGGGATCCGGTCGGCGGCCCGGGAGTTCTTCCTGCTGCCCGCCGCCGTGAAGGAGCCGTACGCGGCCCGGGTCGGCGGGCGCGGCTGGCTCCGCTCCGGGGCGGAGGCCAACGGGGGTGCGGAGGGCACGCCGACGCCGCCGGACCTCAAGGAGTCGTACTCCTTCGCCTCGTACGAGCCGACGGGCGACCCGGCCGTGGACGCGGAGTGGTTCCTGCCCAACCGGTGGCCGGCCGGGGCCCCGGGGCTCAGGGAGCCGGTGGAGACGTATCTCGCCCGGATGCGGGAGCTGTCCGACGAGTTGCTCGGGCTCCTCGCGGTCGCGCTCGGCCGGGACGAGGACTTCTTCACCGCGCACACCGCGCACCCGACCTGGGGCTTCAATGTCAACTGGTACCCGGGCACGGAGGTGGTCGGGGAGGCGGAGCCGGGGCAGTTCCGGATCGGCCCGCACACCGACTTCGGTACGGTCACCGTCCTCGACCGGGAGGCGGGCCGGGGCGGGCTCCAGGTCTTCACGGACGAGGAGGGGTGGCGTGACGCCCCGTACGATCCGGACGCCTTCACCGTCAACATCGGCGACCTGATGGCCCGCTGGACGGACGGCCGCTGGTGCTCGGGCCGCCACCGGGTGCTGCCGCCACCGTCGGACGTGCCGTCGGAGGAGCTGATGTCGTTGGTCTACTTCTACGAGTGCGATCCGGGGACGGCCGTCGCCGGGGTGGATTCACACACGTATCTGCGGGCGCAGCTGAACGCGATCGCGGTGGACTGACCCGTAGGACCGTGCGCCTGGCGACAGCGCGACGCCCCGCCGGACCGGTGGTCCGCGCGGGGCGCCGTACGGTGAACGGGTCGGTCAGACCCCGGCGTAGGAGTGCTTGCCGGTGACGAAGATGTTGACGCCGTAGTAGTTGAACAGCCAGCAGCCGAAGGCGATCAGCGCCAGGTAGGCGGCCTTGCGGCCCTTCCAGCCGGCGGTGGCGCGGGCGTGCAGGTAGCAGGCGTACGCGACCCAGGTGATGAAGGACCAGGTCTCCTTGGGGTCCCAGTTCCAGTAGCGGCCCCAGGCCTCGCCCGCCCAGATCGCGCCCGCGATGATCGTGAACGTCCAGAGCGGGAAGACGGCCGCGTTGACGCGGTACGCGAACTTGTCGAGGGTCCCCGAGGCGGGCAGCCGCTCCATGACGGAGGTGGCGAAGGCGCCGGGCTTGCCGCCCGCGGCGAGCTTCGACTCGTACCGCTCACGGAACAGGTAGAGCAGCGTGGCGACCGCGCCGACGTAGAACACCGCGCCGCAGAAGATCGCGGTCGAGACGTGGATCCACAGCCAGTACGAGTGGAGCGCCGGGACCAACTGGTCACTGGCCGTGTAGAGCACGGTGACGGCGAGGCCGAGGTCGAGGAGGACCGTGGTGACCAGCGGCAGTCCGAGCCAGCGGATGTTCTTCTTGAGCGCGAGCAGCGTGAGGTACACCGCGACCGCGACGGTCGAGAAGGTGATGTTGAACTCGTACATGTTGCCCCAGGGGGCGCGCTGTACGGAGAGGGCGCGGGCGACCACACCGGCCGCCTCGACCACGAAGGCGAGGACGGTGAGCGACACGGCGATACGGCCGTACAGGTCGCCCTGGACGTCGTCGCCGGCCGCGCCGGGGCCGTCGGGCAGGTCGCGGGAGCCGGTGGCCGAGCGGGTGACGATCTGGGGCCGGTCCAGGACGGCGGTGGTGCCGCCCTGCGCGGCCTTGACCTTCACGGCCGGGGCGGCGGTCGCGCCCGCGTCACCGGTCAGGGCCGAGGCGGTCCTGGCGACCTTGCTCCTGCTGCCGAACAGCCACTCGGCGATGTGCGCGAAAAAAGCCAGCATGTAGACGGCCATGGACGAATAGATCAGCACGTTGCTGGTGTGCGCCAGGCTTTCGTTGGTTGCTGCGGCGGCGAGACTCACTTCTCAGCCCCTTCGGCTTCGACGGACGCCCGGGCGGTCTTGTCGACCGTCTCCTCGGCGGGATCAGGCTCTTCTGCGTGGGTGGGCGCTTCTGCGTGCGTGGGCGCTCCCGCGTGGGTCGGCGCTTCCGCGTGGAGGGTGCCGGCCAGGTCGGCCAGTTCCTCCGGGAGTCTGGCGGACTCGCTGCGGCCGAGACCCGCCATCTCGACGACGGTGACGCCGTCGGCGCCCCGCACGGCCCGGACCCAGACCCGGCGCCGCTGGATGAAGAGTGAGCCGGCCAGTCCCGCGATCGCGGCGATCGCACCGGTCAGCGCCCAGCCGTCACCGGGCTGGTGCGTGATCTGGAAGCTCGCCCACTCCTTGATGTCCTTCTCGAAGGTGATCGACCCGGCCCCGTCCGGCAGGTCGAGCTTCTCGCCCGGGAGCAGGGTCTTCTTGAGGATGTCCCCCTTGGCGTCCTTGAAGGGCGTCATCTTGGAGGTGTTCAGCTGGTACACGTTCTGCGCCAGCCCCGAGTCCACCCCGAGACTGCCGTGGTACGCGCCCAGGTTGAGGACGGGCAGGTCGAGCGCGGGGAAGCGGGAGAACATCTGCCCGTTGCCCTTTCCCGCGAAGGTCGGCACGAAGAACGCCGCGAACCCGAGCTGGTCCCTCTTCCCCGCCTTGTCCTTGTAGCCGTTGACGACCTTGATGGCCCCGGTGGAGGTGAAGTTGCCGTCGACCGGCAGCAGCGGCACCGCGCCGCTGAAGACCACCTTGTCGGCACGGTCCCTGACCGTGACGACCGGGGCGTATCCGTGGCCGATCAGGAAGACCTTGGAGCCGTCGATCGCCAGCGGCTCGTTGACCTTGACGACCGCCTTGTGCTCCTTGTCGCGCGGACCGGCGGTGTAGCGGATCGCCGCCTCGAAGGTGCGGGGGGTGCCGAGCTGCGGCCCGCTGCGCTCGTACGTCCCGGTGAACTTGTCCAGCGTGAAGCTGAACGGCGCGAGGTCGTCGGTGTTGAACAGCGAGCCGGACCGGAAGTC
The DNA here is from genome assembly GCF_044744165.1 of Streptomyces sp. NPDC087420. NCBI lineage: Bacteria > Bacillati > Actinomycetota > Actinomycetes > Kitasatosporales > Streptomycetaceae > Streptomyces > Streptomyces sp. NPDC087420. The sequence continues at coordinate 72,894 of NZ_JBIUXU010000008.1, read as the reverse complement.
GTCGTACTGGGTGAGGGTGTTGGAGAAACCGTCACCCTCCACGACCAGCTTGCCGCCGTCGGACTTGAAGAGCTGGCCGGTGGCGAACGAGATCAGGAGCACGATCAGCGCGATGTGGAAGATCAGGTTGCCGGTCTCGCGGAGGTAGCCCTTCTCCGCGGCGACCGCGTCGCCGTCCCCGTACACCCGGAAGCGGCGCCTCTTGAGAATGGAGAGCGCGGCTTCCCGTACGGCTTCCGGTTCGGCCGCGGTGCGCCAGGTCGTGTACGCGGGCAGCCGGGTGAGGCGCTTGGGCGCGCGCGGCGGGCGGGCGCGCAGCTGGCCGACGAACTGCCAGGTGCGCGGGATGATGCAGCCGATGAGGGAGACGAACAGCAGGATGTAGATCGCGGAGAACCACACCGAGCTGTAGACGTGGAAGAGCTGGAGCTGGTCGTAGATCGGCGAGACGGCGGTGTGCTTCGCCTTGAAGTCCTGGACCTTCAGCTCGTCGACGTTGGTCTGCGGGATCAGCGAGCCGGGGATGGCGCCGAGGGAGAGCAGGAAGAGCAGGATCAGCGCGACGCGCATGGAGGTGAGCTGGCGCCAGAACCAGCGCGCCCAGCCGATGACGCTCAGGGTGGGGCCGGTGAGGAGGGACTCCTCGCGGGGGGCCGTGGAGAGCTGGGAGCCGGCGGCGCCGAGTTCCCGTACGTCCCGGGCGTCGCGCGACTCGGCGGACGGGTCTGTCGTCTCGGGCGCCGTGCTGCCGGTCTCTGACTCTGTCGTGCTCATGGACTAGATCCCCACCGTGAAGCCGTTGGACCAACCCTGCATCTCCTGCACGATGCCGTCCCACGCACCGGTCACCAGCAGCAGCCCGGTCGCGATCATCATGCCGCCGCCGATCCGCATCACCCAGGTGTAGTGCTTCTTGATCCACCCGAACGCGCCCAGCGCCTTGCGGAAGGCGACGGCGGCGAGGACGAACGGCAGACCGAGGCCGAGGCAGTACGCGACGGTCAGTATGGCTCCCCGGCCCGCGGTCCCCTGGTCGAACGCGAGGAACTGCACGGAGCCGAGGACCGGGCCCATGCAGGGCGTCCAGCCGATCCCGAAGAGCGCGCCCAGCAGCGGGGCGCCGGCGAGGCCGGCCACCGGACGCCGGTGGAAGCGGAATTCACGCTGGGTGAGCCAGGGCATCAGCCCCAGGAAAAACGCGCCCATCAGGATCATCAGCACGCCGAGGATCTTGGAGAGCACGCCGCGCTGGGCCTGGAGTTCCGAACCGAAGTAGCCGAAGAAGGCACCGCCGGAGACGAAGACCGCGCTGAATCCCACGACGAAGAGCGACGACCCGGCGAGCATCCTGCCGCGTCTGGCCTCCGCCAGGTCGGTGCCGCTGATGCCGGTCACGTACGACAGGTAGCCGGGCACCAGGGGCAGCACGCACGGGGAGAAGAAGGAGACCAGACCGCCCAGCGCCGCCAGCGGGAACGCGAGCAGCAGCGCTCCCGTGACGATGGTGTCGTTCGAGTCCGTCACCGCGGCGAGAAACTGCACAGGATCACTTCTCCGCAATCAGCGGGTCGATCAGCTTGCGCAACTGCTCCTCGTCCACGGCCTTGAGCGAGCGGGCCGCGATCTTCCCGTTCCGGTCGAGCACGATCGTGGAGGGGATCGCCTGGGGGTTGAGGCTGCCCTTGGGGAACCCGTACACGAGGAGCTTGCCCGCCGGGTCGTACAGGCTCGGGTAGGTGATGCCGAAGTCCTGCTCGAACTTGATGGCGGGCTGCTTCTCCAGGTCGCGGGTGTTTATCCCGACGAACGCCACGCCCTGGCCCGCGGTCTCCTTGGAGACCTTGGCGAAGTGCGGCGCCTCGGCGAGGCACGGCCCGCACCACGAGCCCCAGACGTTGAGGACGACAACCTTGCCCTTGTAGTCCGCGACGTCGAGCTTCTTGCCCTCCAGGGTCTCGCCCGAGAGGTCGTTGACGGCTCGGCGGTCGGCCTTGGCGACCGTGGAGATACCGCCGGTGTTCGACACAAAACCGGTCTTTCCGCCGCCTCCGGACGTTCCGCCGCCCCCGCACGCGGAGAGCGTCAACGCGCCCGCGGCGACGGCGACCGGCAGAACAGCGCGGAGTCGACGGCTCGGGCTGCTTCGAGGAGCGCGGCCAAAGTTCATGTGAAAAGTTTCGCATGGGCGTTTCGGGGGATCTTGCGCACCCCCCTCGGTGACCGCACTGCCCGTAAGGCCCGTTGTCAAGCCGCCTTAAAGAAAGCGTTCCACCCGCCCTCCGGCGCCTGGCCGACCTCCAGCGAGCGGAGCTTGGCGAGCACGGCGGGGTCCTGGGCGTCGATCCAGTCGGTGAACTGGCGGAACGACACGAGCCGTACGTCCTTCTTGCCGGCCATCTCCTTGAGCGCCTCTTCCACGGCGTCCATGTAGATTCCGCCGTTCCACTGTTCGAAGTGGTTGCCTATGAAGAACGGCGCGCGATTCGATTCGTACGCGCGGTTGAACCCGTTGAGATACGCGCCCTTGGCCTGCTCGCGCCAGCGCGGGTAGTTCTCCGGCATGCCCTTGGTCGAATTCACCGACTGGTTGGCGAGCATGTTGTAGTCCATGGACAGGACTTCGAAACTGTGTCCGGGGAACGGGACGCCCTGGAGCGGGAAATCCCACAGCCCGCCCTTTTTATCCGGCCATTTCTGGGTGCCGCCCGGCGAGCTGGCGTCGTACCGCCAGCCCAGTTTGCGCGCGGTCGGCAGCAACCGCTCCTGACCGAGGAGACAGGGCGTACGGCCGCCGGTCAATTCCTTGCGGTAGTCGAAGGGCAGCGGATCGAGATCGGTCCAGCCGCTGTTCGTACGCCACTCGGTGACGAACGACACGGCCTGTTCGACCTCGTTGTGCCACTGAGCGGGGGTCCAGTTGTCCACCGTGCCGTGGCCGGCGCAGAAATGTCCGTTGAAATGGGTGCCTATCTCGTGTCCGTCGAGCCAGGCGCGGCGGACGTTCTTGAGCGTTTCCTTGATGTGGTCGTCGGTGAGATAGCCGATGTCGGAGGCTCCGACGGGGTTGTTGGGCGGGCGGTAGAGCGTCTTCTTCGACTCGGGGAGCAGATAGACCCCGGAGAGGAAGAAGGTCATGGCCGCGCCGTGGTCCTTGGCGAGGTCGAGGAAGCGGGGGAAGAGGCCGTTGCCGACCTCGCCGGCCCCGTCCCAGGAGAAGACGACAAACTGCGGCGGGGTCTGGCCGGGCTCCAGCGGGACCGGGGCGGGGGGCTGGTGCGGCTGTTTTCCCGTGTCGGAAGTGGAACCGTCACCTAGGAGCCGGGCCTCCTTAGCGAGAGGCTTGGCGGAGGCCTTCCCACCCTGGCCCCCGCCCTTCCCGTCCCCTTTGCCGGCGCCCGTCCGATGCGAACCGTTCTGGCCGGAAGAGGACCCGCAGCCGGCGATCCCGATCGCCGCCGCGGCTCCGACTCCCGCTCCCAGCAGTCCCCTTCGGCTGATGTCGCGCATACAGTCCCCATCCGCGCTCGCACGTCCCGTGTGCCGCTCAGGCAGGTTTTACAAGCGGCAACACATGAGATGTCGTACCGAACGCGGAGGTTCCAGGACTTGTCATATTTTAACAAAAGCAGACTCAAAGGTGACTGCTGAAACAGCCGCCCCACGAGCCTCACCCACCTCACGCACCGAAGGCTTTGGCCCCGCCCTTGACCGGCTTGGCACCGGCGAGGAGATGGGCCGGGACGAGATCTCGCGCCGGCTCGGAGTAGCCGATCGAGACGATCTTGTCGCCCTGGAAGGTGAAGCTCGTCAGGGAGGCGAGGGTGCACTGCCTGCGGCGCGGGTCGTGCCACAGTCTGCGGTGCTCGACGAAGCTCCGGACGATCCAGATCGGCAGCTGGTGGCTGACGCAGACCGCCTCGTGCCCCCGGGCCGCGTCGCGCGCCGCCGTGAGGGCGCCCATCATCCGTACGACCTGGTCGACGTACGGCTCGCCCCAGGACGGCCGGAACGGGTTGGTGAGGTGCTTCCAGTTGGCGGGCTTGCGCAGCGCGCCGTCGCCGACACCGAACGTCTTGCCCTCGAAGACGTTCCTCGCCTCGATCAGCCGGTCGTCGGTGTCGAGGGTCAGCCCGTGGCTCTTGGCGAGGGGGGCCGCGGTCTCCTGGGCGCGCTCCAGCGGGGACGCCACGACGTGAGTGATGTCACGGGCGGCGAGGTGCTCGGCGACCCGGTCGGCCATCTGCCGGCCCAGCTCGGAGAGGTGGAACCCGTCGCGGCGCCCGTAGAGCACGCCGTCGGGGTTGTGGACCTCGCCGTGCCGCATGAGGTGGACGACGGTCGTTTCGCTGGGGTCACTCATGCGGTGCTCTCCGTTACTTCTACGGCTTGGGCGGCGGCGCGGGCCGCGGCAGGCAGGGCGGCGGCGACCCGCTCGACCGCGCGGTCGTCGTGGGCGGTGGACACGAACCAGGACTCGAAGGACGACGGCGGCAGGTAGACGCCGTCGGCGAGCAGCGAGTGGAAGAACGGGGTGAAGCGGAAGGACTGCTGGCGCTTGGCGCCGTCGTAGTCGTGGACCTCGTCGGCGGTGAAGAAGACGGAGAACATGTTGCTCGCGCTCTGCACCCGGTGGGCGACGCCTTCCTTGGTGAGCGCCTCGCCGACGAGGCCCTGGATCTCGGCGGAGACCCGGTCGACGGTGGCGTACGCCGCGTCGTCCAGCAGCCGCAGCTGCGCGAGACCGGCGGCGGTGGCGACGGGGTTCCCGGAGAGCGTGCCCGCCTGGTAGACGGGGCCCACGGGGGCGAGGTGGCCCATGATGTCGGCGCGCCCGCCGAACGCGGCGGCCGGGAACCCGCCGCCCATGACCTTGCCGAAGGTCATCAGGTCGGGCGCGACGCCGTCGATGCCGTACCAGCCGGCCTTGGAGGTACGGAAGCCGGTCATCACCTCGTCGGAGATGTAGAGGGCGCCGTCGGCGGCGCAGATCTCCTTGAGCCCGGCGTTGAAGCCGGGGCGGGGCGGGACGACCCCCATGTTGCCGGGCGAGGCCTCGGTGATCACGCAGGCGATCTGCCCGGGGTGCGCGGCGAAGGCCTGACGCACGGCATCAAGATCGTTGTACGGCAGCACAATCGTGTCGCCGGCCTGCGCGCCGGTGACGCCGGGGGTGTCGGGCAGCCCGAGCGTGGCGACCCCCGAGCCGGCGGCGGCCAGCAAGGCGTCCACATGCCCGTGATAGCAGCCGGCGAACTTGACGATCTTCGCGCGCCCGGTGAAACCGCGGGCGAGGCGGATCGCGGACATGGTCGCCTCGGTCCCCGACGACACGAGCCGGACCTGCTCGACGGGCGCCACGCGGGCCACGATCTCCTCGGCGAGCACGACCTCGCCCTCCCCCGGCGTACCGAAGGAGGTGCCACGGGCGACGGCGGCCTGGACCGCTTCGATGACCTCTGGGCGTGAATGACCGAGAATCATCGGCCCCCAAGAACATACGAGGTCGACATATTCACGGCCGTCCGCATCGATCAGGTATGGACCGTTACCGGACACCATGAACCGGGGCGTACCGCCCACGGCACGGAAGGCACGGACGGGGGAGTTCACGCCGCCGGGCGTCACGAGGGCCGCACGGTCGAAAAGCGTCTGCGAAACTGGGGCGGCATAGTCATAGGGGAAGCTCACGCAATCCATGGTGTCAGAGGCTCGGACGTTCTTGCGGTCAGGTGTTTCACCGCACGCGCGTGGGGGAGGTCACTGTCACGATGATCGGGTTGCGCGGCCGGGGCTGCGAGTGGTCGGGTGGAGATATGCATCGCGGTGGCGGACTGGGCGAGGGAACCGATGATCTCGGTCCGGAGCCTGCCCGGCGTGGTAAGCACCGGCGACGCGAGCGCGAGGCGCGCGAGCAGATTCCGGAAAGCAGGAGTGGTGGCCGGGTGGGGGTGACCTACAAATATTTCGGCGCACCCGACGGGGCCACGGCTGCCCGTGTCCCGATTTCCATGCGTCCGGAGGAATTGGGCGGCGATGAACTCGGTATGGGCGGGATGTTCTCGAAGGTCAAGCCGGAGACGATAGCGGCGATGGTCCTGACGGGCATACAAGGCATGCCCCTGAACAAGGTCCCCCCACTGGAACTGGTCGTCCTGCACCCGGACTACGCGGTGGTGAAACTCCCCATGACGGTCGTGGACCCACTCCGCGACATCGGCGAGGAATCCGTGGGCGCGGCAGCCTTCATCTGGTCCACGGTCCCGGACCGGGGCGGCCCGAGGGACGCGTTCAACGTCTACCAACTCCTGCACGAATGGCAGGACTTCAGCCACCGCCTGCACGAGGCGGGCCACCAGCCGTATTGCCTGGTGTGGCCCTGACCTGACCCTGACCTGACCTCATCCCCCGCCGGGGCGGAGGGTCATGACTTCCTCGTCCCGCCAGCTCGATCACCAACACCGGACCACTCATGCGGCGGAGCCTGGTCAGCGAAGTCTCGCTCCTCCATGGGTTGTTCGGCGATTGCCGTCCATAGAAAGGCCGCCTGGGACGCTGCCCTCTCAGGGTGTTGGGGTGTGCTGGTCGCGCAGGGCCTGTTCTACCGCTTCTTGTACGCGGGCGTCCTCGCGGAGCTTTCGGTGGGCTCTGCGGCGGCGGGTCAGGTGGAGTGTGGTCAGCAGGAGGGCGATCAGGGCCGCGGCCAGGAGAAGGAGGGGCCAGGGGATCGACCAGGCTCGGGTGGTGGCCTCGGTGGGTTTCAGGGAGGTCGTGGAGCCCGACGCGTCCGTCAGGATGGGGGTGAGCGTCACCGTTGCCTTCAGGCGGATGGCTGAGGCCACTCCGTGCACCGGGACCTTTACCTTCCAGGTTTCTCCTGGGAGCAGTTCCGGGGGTGCGGTTATGTGGGTCGCCTCAGTCTTCAGCCAGTTGAAGGGGCCCGCTATTGCCACCGACTGACGTGCCGACAGGATCGCGTTTCCTGTGTTGTGGATCGTGTACGTGACCGTCGCGTCGCCCTTCGCGAACGGGTTCGCCGGGGTGGAGTGGTTCAGGTGGACGTTCTCGATCGCCAGCTGTGGCTTGAGTGTGCCGCCCACGCGTAGTTTGACCCGGATTCCCAGGCGTCTGTCCACGTTGATGCCCTCGGCGTCGTCCGGCTGCTTGAGGGAGGTGAGGATGCCGCCCACGTAGTCGCCCGGCGGGGCGTTGTCGGGGATCTTCGCCGTGAAGGGGAGTTGGGCCGACCTGCCGGGCTTGATCGTGACGTTGGCGCGGGTCGCGTGGATCCAGGCGCCGATCCCCACCGACTTCTTGTCCCTTGTCAGCAGGTCGAGTTGGCCCGTGTCCGTCGTGAAGCCGTCGGCCGTGTAGACCGCGAGGTCGAGCGGGGTCTTGCCGTGGTTGGCCACGACCATCGCGTCCTTGAGCTGTCCGCCCGGGTTGACGGCGTAGCTGAAGCTGGAACGGTCGTCGCCATAGCTGTTCGCGGCCGTCCTGACCGTCCAGGTGACGTCGCCGTCGGCCGCCGACGCGGGGCCGGTGGACAGGCCGACAGCGATGACGAGCGCGGTGAGCAGGGTCGCGGCTGTGGTGCGGATACGGGGTGCGGTACGGACGAGCGCGTACATCGTGAGGTTCTCCTGGAACGGGAGGTGGGGCAGGCGCCGGAGGGCGCCTGCCCCACCCGGTGGGACGGGTCCGGTCAGTCGCTCAGCGCGACGTCAGCTGCTCAGCCGCTCAGCTACTCAGCTGCTCAGCTGCTCAGCTGCTCAGCTGCTCAGCGCGGTGATCGTCAGCGTGGCCCGGTAGCCACCCTTCTGAACGCTGTCCGGGATCTTCAGGTCGAGGTCGGCGCCCAGTCGCGCCGAACCCCGCGGGTGCCCCTGCTCGGCCGAACCGAGGCCGCGCGCGATGGACAGGCCCTTGCCGTGGTCGTCGTACCCGGAAGCCACCGGGTCACTGGCCTTGGCGCCCGCGCCACCGTCGAGGATCATCGGCGACCAACCGAGGTTCGCGCCCGAGAACGTCTTGTCGGCGTCCTTGAAGTCACTCACACTCGCCGAGACCGACCAGGGAGCGAGCGAGCGGCGGCTGTCCGAGACGAGCAGCGGGTTGATCTTGCCGGCCGCCTCGAAGTGGTCGCCGTTCCGCTCCTGCGCGGTACCGAGGTCCACCAGGCCGTTGTAACCGTCGATCGTCCAGCCGAACTCACCCGGAGCGACCTTCGGCACGTTGACCGCGAGCGACTGGCTGTCGCCGTGGTACGGGTGCACGCTGACCTTGTCGACCAGCGAGCCGACGGGCTGGTCCGCGTCGGTGTTGTTGCACCAGGAGCCGCGCGTGACGGCCGAGTTCGGGGCCGCGCAGGTGCCGCTGCGTACGTTCTCGACCACGAGCTTGTCGTTGCGCACCTGCACCTTGACGTAGGTGCGGACGTGCTCCTGGTTCTGGACCGAGTTGTACCAGTAGCTGTCCGGGTTCAGCGGGTCGGCGCCGTTGCCGGCCCCGCTCGTACCGCTGCTGTCCGGCTTCGTGATGTCGTAGTACTTCGAGCCCGAGGCCGAGTTGCCCGTCACGTACAGGACACCGCCGGGACCGGGGTACACGTCGGCGGCACCGGGCTTCTCGGCCGGGTCCGCCTTCTCACCGTTCTTGATCAGGTAGCTGCGCGAATAGCTGTGGTCGTGGCCCTGGAGCACCAGGTCCACGCCGAGCTTGGAGAACGTGGTCGGGAAGTCGACACGCCGCGCCTTGTTGTCGCTGTCCTTGGCGTGGTCGGCCGGCGAGTAGATCGAGTGGTGGTACGTGAGCACCTTCCACTTGGCCTCGGAGCCGTGCTTGTTGATGACGTCGGTGACGTACGCGAGGTGCGCCGCGTCACCGCCGCCGCCCTGCGAGGTGGCGTAGCTGTTGCTGTTGAGGTCGATGAACAGCACATCCTTGTAGATGTACCAGTAGTCACCGCCGGACGTGTTGGACGCCGGGTTCCCGTTGGAGTACAGCGGGGCCGAGCGGTCCGTGTTCGGCGTCGAGAAGTGCTGCTCGTAGGCCTTGCCGCCGACGTCGTGGTTGCCGATGGTGGCCGCCCACGGGTACGAGCGCAGCTTGTCGGGTGCCAGGAAGGAGTTCCACTGGGACTCGTTGTTCGCGGTCTCGACCTGGTCACCGCCCGACACGAGGAGTTCGGCGTTCGGGTTGGCCGTCGTGGCGACGTCCACGGTGTCCTGCCAGCCGGCCTGGTCCTGCGCCAGGTCGCCGGACGAGCCGATCTGCGGGTCGCCGAAGAAGAGGAAGTCGTAGTCGCCTTCGAAGTCCTGCGTCTTGAAGGAGTACGCCGGGGACCAGTTGCCCTCGGTGCCGACACGGTACGTGTACCCCGTGTCCTCCTTCAGGCTGGTGATCGTCGCGTGCCGGTTGAAACCGCCGCTGGTGGCGATGTTCGCCGCGCCGGTGGCGTCGAACGTGGCCGCGCCGGCGGGGAATTCGCCGTTGACCAGCTCCGAGGTCGGGGCGACCTGGAGCTTCTGCGCGGTGTCGGCGGAGGAGTACCACGTCACGGTGCGCTGGGTCTCGTTCGCGCCCACACCGAGGATGATGCCGGAGAGCGTGGCCGGTTCGGCGGCGGCGGCAGGGGACGCCAGCCCGCTGCCGAGGGCGACGGTCAGGCCCAGGACTGCCGCGGTGACCCCGGTGGCCACGCGGCGCCGCACAAGCCCGGAGGCCTGTGTCGAGGTGCTCGATTTCATCGGTTCTTCGTTCCTTTATGTGCACGGGGGGGTGCATGTAATGACGTTGTTAAGGTCTCTCCACAGAGTGAACCGGCCGAGAATGCGATGGTGGGATTGGCTGAACTTCGCCGCTCGTACGGGCAGTCCGCCCCGTACGCACAGTCCGCTCCGTACGCGAACTCCGCCCCGTACGCGAACTCCGCCCCGTAGGCGAACTCCGTCCCGGGTTCATATCCCGAACAGCCGCTCCACGCACCAGACCAGCCCCATCGCGGACACCCCCGCCGAAATCGCCCCGGTCACCCACAGCCCGGCCGTCGGCGCCCGGTGGCGCAACAGCGTCAGCAGCGGGAAGACGAGAGCGATGATCGTCAGCTGTACGGTCTCGATGCCGACGTTGAACACCAGCAGCGACCACAACAGCGTCCACGACCACGCCTCGTCGATCCCCAGCGCGCCCGCGAACCCCAGCCCGTGCACCAGGCCGAAGCAGAACACCACCCCCAGGCGGGTCCAGCCCGCGCGGTCGAGGCTGAAGTGACCGCGCCCCTCCGTCTCCAGGTCCGCCGCGCGGCCGCCCTGCCGCCAGATCCGCCACAGGTACCAGCCCGCGACCACCGCGATCGACAGCGCGATGACGGGCTCCACGACCCGCGCGGGCACGTCGACCAGACCGAGCGCGGCGAGCAGGAACGTCACCGAGTGCGCGAGGGTGAAACTGGTCGCCGCGAGCACGATCTCCCGCAGCCGCCGCGACCCGGCGATGAGCGCCAGCAGGAACAGGATGTGGTCGATGCCGGTCAGCAGGTGTTCGGCGCCCAGGCGGAAGAACTCCCAGAACCGCTCGTACCACGCCTGCCCGGTCGAGAAGGACGGGTGCTCGGCGTCGAGCGCCGCACTGCCGGACCGGCCGTCGAGGTCGTACGTGACGATCGTCTTCGTACCGGTGACGTACTTCTCGGAGTCGGGGAACAGTTCGCCGCGCACCTCGTGGGCGTCACTCCGCTCCGGACAGGTCCAGTCGAGCAGCAGATCGGTGTACGGCACGCCCTCGTGCCGGCTCATCGTGAAGGGGCCGACCCGGGCCGGCGTACAGGCCTTGCCGCCCGAGGTGACCGAGAAGCGCCGGGTGACGTACGCGACGGCCGACTTCGTATGGGCGTTGAGCGCCGCGGCCTGCCGGGGGGTGTCACCGGCGTCGAACGCGGCTGTCCCCGTACGGAAGAGGGCGTCGTCGCCCTCGAAGTCGGCGGTGGACACGACGAAGAGGTCGTATTCGAGCTTGAGCCTCGTCCGTATGTGACCGTCGTCGCCCGCCGCGACGTCGACGTACACGGTCGACGAGAAGCCGTGGGCGGACGCCGGCTGTGCGGTGCCCAGGAAAACGATCAGCGCCGCGGTGATCCCGATGATGACGCGGCGCACCCGTGGTGACATGTGACTCCTTCAGGTTGCGTGTGCACGCTGCATGTCGGGGATGAACACGAACCGGCCCGGCGGCGAACCGTGGAAAAACATGCGTGAGAACGACACCTGCGGAGGAAGCGGACGGGAAATCTGATAGGAGGATGTAGGCGCACCATCCGCCATCACTCGGAGGACGATCCCCTTGCGCCCCCACCTTCGGGCCCTCGCCGCGTCGGCCGCGACCGCCGCGACGGCCGTACTGGCCGCCGGGTGCGGCTTCGGTCTCGGCTTCGGCTCCAACTCCAACTCCGGCTCCGGCTCCAACTCCGGCTCCGGCTCCGGCTCCGGCTCCGACGACTGGTCACAGCCGCACCCCGCGCCCACGGCAGTCGGCGCTCTCGGCCGGGAGTTCGCCGCCGCCTCGCCCGCGCCGGAGGCGACCGTCACGCCACGGCCCGGCTCGTGGAGTGACGTCCACCCGTCGGAGAACTACCGGGTGGTCCTGCTCACCACCGGGGACGACCGCCCGACCAAGGCCCTGGTGAAGGCGGTCGAGGACTGGGCCGGGGACGAGGACGTCGACCTCAGGACGGTGGTCGCCGACCGCCCGTCCGACTACATCCCCAGCATCACCAAGGCCATGGACATGGCCCCGGACCTGATCGTCAGCGCGGGCAACGACCTGGTGGACCCTCTCGCGATGGTCACCCCCAACCACCTGTCACAGCCATTCCTCGTCGTGGGCGCGGAACTGGCCGAACCGACCGGGAACGTCACGGCGGTCGACTGGTCCGGGGCGTCGTTCCGCGGCGAGGGGCTGGGCGCGTCCTCGACGTACGACCCGGCGTCGTTCACGGCGGCGCGCTGCGCGGCGGCGATCAGGGCGGGGGCCGCGGCGGTGCTCAACGACCTGACGGGGATCGTGATCTGGCTGGACGAGCACTGAGGGACGGCCTGCGGAGAAGCGTCAGCCCTGTGGCCCGGCAGGGCCCCGAGAGGCCCCGAACACCCTCGGCTCCAGCAGGTCCAGCGCCTCCTCCCACCGGAAGGCGTCCTCGGCGCCGGCCTCCCCGGACGGGTGCGGCGCGAGCGCGCTGATCAGAACCCCCATCTCACGGAGTTGGCCGAGACTCCGGTGGTACGCGGGGTGCGCGGCCAGGTCGGCGTTCAGGTACGGCAGTACGGCCGTGGGTACGCCCGTTCCGTACGCCTCGCACAACGTCCCCAGCGCCAGCGTGTCCGAGATGCCCGCCGCCCACTTGTTGACCGTGTTGAACGTGGCCGGCGCCACCGCGATCGCGTCCGGCGGCGGCAGCGGGCGCGGTTCCCCGGGACGCCTCCACGCCGAACGCACCGGATGGCCGGTCCGTGCCACCACCGCGTCGGCGTCGATGAAGCCGAGTCCCTGGGGCGTCGCGATCACCCCCACCGCCCAGCCCCGCGCGTGCGCGGCGGTGATCAACGTACCCACACCGCCCGCGACACCCGCCGCGCAGACGACGACGTACAGGAACGGCTTCTCGGACCGGTCGGACGGAACAGCCATCAGCACTCCAGAGCGTGAGCGGGGATCACGGCGGGCCCGAGCCGTTCAGCCAGAAGGCGCCGTACAGCGCGGCGACCGTTGTCATCACGGTCAGGGTGAGGTACGTGACCCACGGGCGGGAGCGGGCCAGGACGACCGCCAGGGGCAGGAGGAGGGGGAACGCGGGGAGCAGAAGCCGGGGTTTGGAACCGAAGTAGCCCGCCGCTCCCACCGCCAGGACCGTGACCACCGCGCTGTAGACCACAAGCGCGGGCGGCTGGAGCTGGCGTACACCGATCCAGTGCGGCCACGCCGCCAGGAGAACAAGGGCCACCAGCAGTACGGCGGCGAGCGCGGCGGACGGGGTGCCGGTCATGCCGTCCGCCAGGAAGCGGGCGAACGCCAGGCCGCCGTCGAACCCGTTCCCCCACCCGGACTGCACGTCCAGGTAGCCGAAGAGAGTCCCCTGTCGGGCGCCCACCCAGAGGATGTAAGCCACCGCGCCCAGCGGCGCGAGGGCGCAACCGGCGACGATCCGTACGGTCGGCCGCGCGGTTCGCGCGCCGAGCGCGGCCGTGACGATCAGCGCCGCGCTCACCGCGAGACCCACCGGCCGGGTCAGCCCCGCGAGGCACGCCAGGGAACCCGCCACGATCCAGCGCCCGGTGAGCACCGCGTACAGCGCCCAGGCGGCGAGCGCGACGAACAGGGACTCGCTGTACGCCATCGACTGGACGATCCCGACGGGCAGCGCCGCCCACAGTCCGACCAGGACAACACCGGTCCCGCGGCCGTAACAGTGCGCGGCGACCGCGAAGATGCCCCAGGCCGCCGCCACCGAGGCCAGGGCGCTGATCAGCAGGCCGGCGTCGGCGGGGCTGAGGAACAGGACCGTGGAGAGCGCCTTCTCCAGCCAGGGGTAGAGGGGGAAGAAGGCCATGCTCGACAGGTCCCGGCCGTCCGGCGCGTGCAGGGTGTAGCCGTACCCGAGATCGGCGACCCGTACGTACCAGAGGGAGTCCCAGCGCCGCGAGAGCAGTTCGTGGGCGCTCCGGCCGGCGAGCTGGGACCAGATGACCAGGGTCACGAGGCAGAGGGCGCGGATCGCCACGAACAGCGCGAGGGCGGGGGCCGCCTGGCGGGGGGTGGGGCGGGGCGGGAGGAGCGGCGGATCGCTGAGGCCGCTCGGCGGTCGGAGGGAGATCAGCGGCACGGCACTAGGCTCCCGGGGCGCAAAGGCGGGTGGTCGATCGGGGGTTCGGGCGGCTTCAGCCTAACCGGTGCCTGTGTCCGTACCCCGGTCAGAGCTGTCGGAGCTGTCGGAGCTGTCAGAGCCGACAGGGCGGACAAAGCTGTCAGATCCGTCAGATCCGTCAGAGCCCGTCAGAGCCGCGGCTCGTCCCACTCCGTGACGTCCACCAGGTCCCCCAGCGCGAGCTTGCCGGGCCGCAGCACCGCGTACTTGGTGCCGAACGCGACCCCGCCCACCGTCGCCCTGCGGTACAGCGCGAGCGTCCGCAGCGGCTCGGGCCCGGCCCGTACGCCCGTCGGCTGGTCGACCAGGGTGACCGCGCACCGGATGGCGAGCTTCGTGAAGCCCAGCTCCGTATCGCCTATGGTCATCCGGCGGAAACCGTCCTCGTGGTGCGGGGCGGAGGCATCGCCCCTCCCAGCCCCCGCCTCCGGCGCCCGGTCGTCGTCGATGACGATGTTCGGGCGGAAGCGGGACATGGGGAGCGCGGCTCCGCCGCCCTCCGTGATGCGCGCGTTGAGCGCGGTGAGCGACGCACGCGATATGAGGTGTACGGCTCCGCTGTCGGCGAAGCCGCAGGTGCCGGGGGTCAGCCCGTCGGTCGCCCGCGTGTGGTCCGGTGGCACGCGCACCAGCCGGCTGGGCGCGCCCAGCACGTGGGTGAGCCAACGGGCGGCCGCCTCGCCCTGGTCGACGGCGCGGTAGGGCGTGCCGAACATCTCGACGCCGACACTCGCGGACGTACGGTCCACGTCGACGCACAGGTCCTCGACGCGCGGGCCCTCGACGCCCCGTACCCTCAGCGTCAGTTGATCACCGTTCGCGCCGATCCCCGGCCGGATCACCGCCAGTCGCGGATCCCGCCGCTGGCTGCGGAACACCCCGTCCCCGTCGACCACCATGAAACCGCGGTCATGGGCGAGGCCCGCCTCGGTCATCAGCGCCTCGGTCAGCTCCACACCGGCGCATCCCTTGACGGGATACGTAGTCAACTCCACAACTCGGGCCACCCGGCCAGGCTAAGGCGTGGGGGACGTTCGCATCTCCTTGGTTCAGAACCGCACTACGGCGCGGCTCAGTGCTGCCGTACCACAGGCACCGACGCGCAGCCGCGCAGCCGGGCGTCCCTGCGGGCCTGACCGGCCGACTTCCCGCTGCCCACCGCCCGGCCGTCGACCACCGCGAGCCAGTCGCCCGGGGACAGGTCCGCCCGCAGGGCGTCCACGCCGGCCGGTTCGAGGGCCTGGAGCAGTGCCGGGTCGGGGTCCGTGGGGGTGTCCGCCGCCGGGCGCGGTGTTCCCGCGCGCCACTCGGCGGTGGTCCGCTCGCCCGACCTGGCGCGTGACCACAGCACGTGCTGGAGCACGATCAGCGGTCCCAGTGCCGTGAGGAGCGGGAACGCCCCCGTCAGCACCCCCAGGCCGAACAGCAGGCTGACGCCCGCCGACACCGCGAGTCCGACCCCGGCCGCGAGAAGACCGGCGGCCCACCCGAAGGCCTTGAGCGCCACGAGGGGGAAGAGCACCAGGAGCAGCAGGTCGCCCAGTCCGAGGGCCACCGGTGGTCTGCCCTGGGTGACCGCCAGCAGCGGGGCGAACGGCAGCCCCATGACCTGGGCGGCGAACCGGTCCATGACGGAGGTGAGTCCGGTCGCCACCAGGTCGTAGCAGCAGAGCGCGCCCGCGAACCACGCCGCGTGGACGGAGCGCATCCCGCTCTGCGCCCACATGTTGGCCACCCCCACCACGGCGACGGCGAGCAGGACATCGGTCAGGGCCGTCACGGCGACCGGCAGGTCCGCGAACGCGCACACGGCGGTGGCGGCCACGGAGACCACCGAGGCGAGCCAGGCCCGCCCGCCGCCGGTCAGCGGCGCGAGGGTGAACTGGAGCGCCGCGCAGAGGACCAGGCCGAAGACGACGGCCACCAGGGTCCGGGGCATGGCCAGATACGCCAGGGGAGCCGCCACCACGACGGCGGTCATCACGGCGACGTCGGGCAGTTCGTACTTGCCGACCGGGGGCCGGGGCATCCGGACGCGCGTGAAGTAGACGGCGCCCGCCGCCGTGATCGCGGCGACCGCGCCGTTGAGGCCCACGAGGGCGAGGGCCGTACTCACGCGGGGCTCGCGACGCGTACGGCGGCGGGGCGGGGCGATTCGAAGGTGTGCTCGCGCAGATCGGCGCGGACCGGGCCGGTCGGCGGCAGCGTGGCCGGATCGTCGTGGAGCACGATGCCGTCCAGCGCGAGGCCCTCCGCCGCGGCCCGCTCCTCCAGCCTGCCGAGCAGGGCGGCGGCGGGCAGCCGGCGGACCAGGACATGGAGGACGGTGCTCCCCGGGCGGTCGGCCTCCGGGCGGTCGGCCCCCAGGCGGTCGGCTCGCAGGCGGTCGGCCCCCGCACCGTCGGCCAGGGCGTAGCGCGCCGGCAGCGGGACGTCCGGTTCGGACTCCAGCAGGTTCAGCACCGACCGGGTGGGTACCGCGATGCTCCGCGGCCCCGACCAGCGGCCGAGTACGGGCGAGGTCGCGGGCAGATGGGCCAGCTCGCAGGTGGGCTCGGCCTCGGGGCGCGCGACCAGGTCACCGGTCGCGTAGCGCAGCAGCAGGGTGCAGTCCCGGTAGGGGACGTACGGCGTCTGCACGATGACGCCGACGGCGCCCGGCGGCGTCGGCTCGTGTGTCACGGGGTCGAGGATCTCCAGGTGCCCGAACTCGGTGGTGTGGTGCAGATGTCCCTCGGTGCACGGCGTACCGCCCGAGGGGATGCTCTCGGTCATCATGTACGCCGTGGTGATCCGGGCGCCCAGGGCTGCCGCGGCCCGCTCCCGCAAGGGGTCGGAGAGCACTTCACCGCCGACGCCGATGGACTCCAGGCCGAAGTCCGAGGCGTGCCAGCCGTTCCTCTCCGCTTCCTCGACGAGGGCGGAGAGGTAGGACGCGGAGACCGTCAGGTGGGTGATCTGGGGAGCCTTGCCCCGCAGGCCGAGCGGGGTGGCCAGCCGGTCGAGCGCCACGGCCGGGTCCACGGTGCCGATCTGGATGAAGGAGGCGCCGATGCGGGTCACCGACTCCTCCACGTTGAGCAGCGGCAGGGTCGCCCGGGAGCAGCCCGCGTACGCCATGGTGTGGCGGGGCCGCAGGCCCATGCCGAGCACGGCCGAGACGGTACTCATCGCGACCGAGATCTCCACCTCGTCCCGGGAGAACCAGACGGCGGTGGGGGTGCCGCTGGTCCCGGTGGTGAGCGCCATCAGCGCGGGGGTGGAGGCGGCGGACACGAAGGCGGCCGGCAGACCGCGCAGGGCTTCTTTGGGCGTGACCGGTACGCGGTCCCAGGTCTCCGGGGTGAGGGTGCCCGGGTCGAGTCCCAGGGCGTCGAAGGTCCGCCGGTAGTGGGCGGTGTGCCGGGCGGCGGCCACCGCGGTGGCCCGCAGGCTGCGCTCCGTGACGGTCCGTCGTACGGCGGGGTCGACGGCCCCTGCCTGGCCGGGCAGCAGAGCCGAGTCCGCCCCCGGCTCGCCGAACTCGGCCAGGGTCGCGATCAGATCGTGGGCTATGCGTTCCAGGTCCTGCGGGCGGATGCGGCGGTTGCGGAGGATCGCCATGCCGTACCGGAGTTGACTGAGGGCGGTGCCGAACAAGGGGCCTCCTGATGCCTGGACCGGGTTTTTCCTCCCGGTCCAGGCCGGGGCCGAACGTCAGACCATGCTGGCGAACATGGCCGCGGTGAGCGTGCTGAACGCGTACTTGACGTAGTGCTTGACCATGATGGATCTCCCTTGTTCGGCGCCGCCCGGGGACGGCTGGGCTCCTGGTGGTGCACTCCCGACCGGGGGCGGTCGTTCGATGAACGCGACCTTAAGGGAACGCAGTTGACTGATCAACGGTTTAGTCCGACGAACTGGATTCGCGATCGAGCACCGGGTGACACGTGTCGTACACGGCCGCGGGCCCCGGGGATCACTCCCCGGGGCCCGCGGTCCCTACTGCTTCGCTCCGGCCTGCTCAGCGGCGCGGCGCCAGCACCTGACGCAGCACGTCGTGCACGTACGTGTTCGGGTGCTTGCCCGAGAAGCGGTCCGAGAGGGGGCCGCTCGCCGTCACCGGGACGTCCACGCTGGTGTGGCCCGACGTGGTCCAGTCGATGGTGAACGTACGGTCGCTTCCGCGAATGCTGAACGGCCCGTCCTCGGCCGAGATCGCGTCCCCGGACTCGTCGGTGGCGTCGTTCTCCTCGACCGCGAGACCACCGGTCTCGTGGTCGCCCGTCACGACGAGCAGGGTGTCGGGGTGCGTCGCCACGTAGGCGCGGGCGACCGCGACGGCCTTCTCCAACTGCTGCATGGACTGGAGGACGCGCGTGCCGTTGTTGGAGTGCGCGAACTCGTCGGTGCCCTCCTCCTCGACCACGAGGAAGAAGCCCTTCTTGTTCTTGTCCAGGCTGCCCAGCGCCTTGCTGGTCATGGTCCCGAGGTCCACGACCGGGCTGTAGACGTCGCCCTGGCCCTCGGGGTGCTGCTGGAACAGCTCCTCGTTGGCGAAGAGGCCCAGGATCTTGCCGTTCTTGGCCTTGTCCAGTTCCTTCGCACTCGTGACGTACGAGTAGCCGGCCTTCTTGGCCTTCTGGATCAGGTTGCCCTTGGTGCCCTTGCTCGCCTCGGACGTGTCCTCGGCGGGCTTGTCCTTGAAGGCGCCCGGCGTGCCGGCGGGGAGCCACCAGTCCTCGCCGCCGCCGAGGATGACGTCGGGCTTGCTGACGTCGAGGTACTGGCGGGCGATCTCGTCCTGCTTCCCGCGGTCCGCGGTGTTGGAGAAGAACGCCGCCGGCGACGCGTCGGTGACCTGGGCGGTGGTGACCAGGCCGGTGGCCTTGCCGGCCGCCTTGGCCTGCTGGCCCAGGGTCGCCAGCGGGTTGCCGTCCACGTCGACGCTGATCGCGCCGTTGTACGTCTTCTCGCCCGTGGCCCACGCGGTCGCCGCCGCGGCGGAGTCCGTCACGACGGCCTTCGGGTCGTGCGGGGTGGTGGTGAGCTGGCCGGACGCGGTGAGGCGGTCCATGGCCAACTGGCCTTCCAGGCCGGCGAGGTGCAGGCGCCCCGCCTCGCGCATCGCGGCGCCCATGCCGTCACCGTTGATGAAGATGACGTTCTTCGCGGTGGGCGCCTTGGCCTTCGCCGCGGACTGCGGAGCAGCGGCCGACGCACCCAGCGTCGGGTTGAGCACCATCGTCGCCACGGCGGCGGTCACCGCCGCAGCGACGGGCGCGCCCCATCGCGCACTACGCACGCGTCTGTTCACAACAGCTCCTAGTGGATCGCAAAGCTTTCACCAGGGAAGTTACGCAACGGAACCGTCTCCATCGTGAAGGGAAGGTGGCGGACAAGGAAACACACAGGGCGGAACGCCGTCCGTCCTCGGTGCCGTCGCCGTCCGCCTTCGGTGCCGTCGCCGTCAGTCCTCGGCGCCGTCGCCGTCAGTCCTCGGCGCCGTCGCCGTCAGTCCTCGGCGCCGTTGTCCTCCAGGTCGCCCTCGGTCTCCAGGAACACCTGCCGCAGCGCGTCCAGCACCGCCGGGTCCGGCTTCTCCCACATCCCGCGCGACTCGGCCTCCAGCAGCCGCTCGGCGATCCCGTGCAGCGCCCACGGGTTGGCCTCCTGGAGGAACTGCCGGTTCTCCGGATCCAGTACGTACGTCTCCGTCAGCTTGTCGTACATCCAGTCGGCCACGACGCCGGTCGTCGCGTCGTACCCGAAGAGGTAGTCGACGGTCGCCGCCAGTTCAAAGGCGCCCTTGTAGCCGTGGCGGCGCATCGCCTCGATCCAGCGCGGATTGACCACCCGGGCGCGGAAGACCCGCGAGGTCTCCTCCACCAGCGTGCGCGTACGGACCGTCTCGGGGCGGGTCGAGTCGCCGATGTACGCCTCCGGGGCGGTGCCCTTGAGCGCGCGCACCGTGGCCACCATCCCGCCGTGGTACTGGAAGTAGTCGTCCGAGTCCGCGATGTCGTGCTCGCGGGTGTCCGTGTTCTTGGCGGCCACCGCGATGCGCTTGTACGCGGTCTCCATCTCGCCGCGCGCCGGGCGGCCGTCCAGTTCACGCCCGTACGCGTACCCGCCCCAGACCGTGTAGACCTCGGCGAGGTCCGCGTCCGTACGCCAGTCGCGGCTGTCGATGAGCTGGAGGATCCCCGCGCCGTACGTACCGGGCCGGGAGCCGAAGATACGGGTGGTGGCGCGCCGTTCGTCGCCGTGCTCGGCCAGGTCGGCCTGGGCGTGGGCGCGGATGAAGTTCGCGTCGGCGGGCTCGTCCAGCGAGGCGGCGAGCCGGACCGCGTCGTCCAGCAGCCCGATCGCGTGCGGGAAGGCGTCGCGGAAGAAGCCGCTGATACGGAGGGTGACGTCGATGCGGGGGCGGCCCAGCTCGGCGGCGGATATCGGCTCGATGCCGGTCACGCGGCGGGACGCGTCGTCCCAGACGGGCCGGATGCCGAGCAGCGCGAGCGCCTCCGCGATGTCGTCGCCCGAGGTGCGCATCGCGCTCGTACCCCAGAGGGACAGCCCGACGGAGGTGGGCCAGTCGCCATGGTCGGTGCGGTACCGCTCCAGGAGGGAGTCCGCGAGGGCCTGGCCCGTCTCCCAGGCGAGGCGGGACGGGACGGCCTTGGGGTCGACGGAGTAGAAGTTGCGGCCGGTCGGCAGGACGTTGACCAGGCCGCGCAGCGGGGACCCGGACGGGCCCGCCGGGACGAACCCGCCGTCCAGCGCGTGCAGGACGTGGTCGATCTCGTCCGTCGTGCCGGCCAGGCGCGGGACGACCTCGCGGGCGGCGAAGTCGAGGATGTCCGCGACCGCCTGGTCGTGGCCTGCGGCGATACGGGGCGCGGCGGCCGGGTCCCAGCCGGCGTCCTCCATCGCCTGCACCAGCGCGCGGGCCTGCTCCTCGGCCTCGTCGGCGGTGGTGCGGGTGGCGGCCGACTCGTCCAGGCCCAGGGCCTCGCGCAGTCCTGGCAGGGACGACGTGCCGCCCCAGATCTGGCGGGCGCGCAGGATGGCCAGGACCAGGTTGACGCGCGCGGCCCCGGCGGGCGCCCCGCCGAGGACGTGCAGACCGTCGCGGATCTGCGCGTCCTTGATCTCGCAGAGCCAGCCGTCGAGATGGAGGATGAACTCGTCGAAGCCCTCGTCCTCCGGGCGGTCCGCCACCCCCAGGTCGTGGTCGAGCTTGGCCGCCTGGATCAGCGTCCAGATCTGGGCGCGGATCGCGGGCAGCTTGGCCGGGTCCATGGAGGCGATCGCCGCGTGCTCGTCCAGGAGCTGTTCCAGCCGCGCGATGTCGCCGTACGACTCGGCGCGCGCCATCGGCGGCACCAGGTGGTCCACGAGCGTGGCGTGGACGCGCCGCTTGGCCTGGGTGCCCTCGCCCGGGTCGTTGACCAGGAAGGGGTAGATCAACGGCAGGTCGCCGAGGGCCGCGTCGGGCGCGCAGGAGGCGGACAGGCCCGCGTTCTTGCCGGGCAGCCACTCCAGATTGCCGTGCTTGCCGAGGTGGATCATGGCGTCGGCGCCGAACCCGCCGTCCTCCTGGGACGCCTGGATCCAGCGGTAGGCGGCCAGGTAGTGGTGCGAGGGCGGCAGGTCGGGGTCGTGGTAGATCGCGATGGGGTTCTCGCCGAAGCCGCGCGGCGGCTGGATGAGGATCAGCAGGTTCCCGCGCCGCAGCGCCGCGAGGACGATGTCGCCGTCCGGGTCGCCGCCGTTGCCGACGCGGCTCTTGTCGAGGAACATCTCGCCCGGTGCCGGACCCCAGTGCCGCTCGACCGCTTCCCGCAGGTCGGCGGGGAGCTGTGCGAACCACCGCCGGTAGTCGGCGGCGGGTATCCGGACCGGGTTGCGGGCCAACTGCTCCTCGGTGAGCCACTCCTGGTCGTGGCCGCCGGCCTCGATCAGGGCGTAGATCAACTCGTCGCCGTCGCCGGACTCCAGGCCGGGGACCTCTTCGTCGCCGAAGTCGTAGCCCTGGTCGCGCAGCTCACGCAGCAGGACGATCGCGCTGGCGGGGGTGTCGAGCCCCACCGCGTTCCCGATCCGGGAGTGCTTCGTCGGGTAGGCGGAGAGCACCAGGGCGAGGCGCTTGTCCTGGTTCATGATGTGGCGCAGACGCCCGTGCCGTACGGCGATCCCGGCGACGCGCGCCGACCGCTCGCGGTCCGCGACGTACGACGGGAGGCCGTCCTCGTCGATCTCCTTGAAGGAGAAGGGGACGGTGATGAGCCGCCCGTCGAACTCCGGCACCGCGACCTGCGACGCGGCGTCCAGCGGCGACAGCCCCTCGTCGCTCTCCTCCCAGGCGGCGCGGCTGCTGGTGAGGCAGAGGGCCTGGAGGATCGGCACGTCCAGGGCGGCGAGCGCGCCCGCGTCCCAGGACTCGTCGTCCCCGCCGGCCGAGGCCTCGGCGGGCCGGGTGCCCCCGGCGGCCAGCACGGTGGTGACGATGACGTCGACCCCGCCCAGGGCCTTGAGCAACTCGGGCTCGGGGGCGCGCAGGGAGGCGACGAAGATCGGCACGGCCCGCCCGCCCGCGTCCTCGACGGCCTCGCACAGCGTGTCGATGAAGGCGGTGTTGCCGCTCAGGTGGTGGGCCCGGTAGTAGAGCACGGCGACGACCGGTCGGCGGCCGAGGGCGTCCAGCGTCTCCACCCGGCGGTGGACCCGGCCCCAGGTCGGCGCGGGCTCGGGCGGTTCAAAGCCGTGCCCGGTCAGCAGGACCGTGTCGGAGAGGAACCGCGCCAGCTGGTCGAGGTTGGCGGGCCCGCCGTGGGCCAGGTAGGCGTGCGCCTCGGCGGCGATGCCGATGGGGACGGTGGAGGCCTCCATCAGCTGCGCGTCGGGGGCCTGTTCGCCGGTGAGGACGACAACGGGCCGGTCGTGGGCGAGAAGGAGGTCGATCCCCTCCTGCCAGGCGCGCAGCCCGCCGAGGAGCCGTACGACGACGAGGTCGGCGCCGTCCAGGAGCGCGGGCAGGTCGTCCAGCGCGAGCCGGGCCGGGTTCGCGTACCGGAACGGGACCGGTCCGCCCGCCCCGTTGGCGGCGCGGGCGCTGAGCAGGTCGGTGTCGGAGGTCGACAGGAGCAGGATCATGCGGCGTCTGGCCTTCCTCGGGGTCCGCGCCCCGGGCGGTGGGAGGACGGCGGGAGTTCCTGACTCACCCGGCTGCTGCCGGGCTCACAGTGGCGGGACCGCGCCGGATTCGCACCGGGCTTCCTCCCCTGACGCCGTCGCTGACGGTGGCGGACCTGGCGGCCCGCCGTCTGCATACGTCTGCATAGTAGGTGGTGCAGGTCACGGGCCGGGAGGGCGCCTGAACGAGCGCCCCGGCGGCCGGGCGGCGGCGGACCCCGGGGGCAGGGTGGCGGCGGACCCCGGGGGCAGGGCCCGACAGCGAGCACGTGGGTATGCTCGCCGCCATGCCGCCCACCTCGCCAACACCCGTGAACCGGGACGAAGCTCCCGTCCGGGAGCGCGGTGACGCCTGCCCGGGCGCGCTCCGGCTGCACGCCGCCGACGACGGCCGGCTGGCGCGACTGCGCCTGCCCGCAGGGGTGCTGACGCACCACCAGGCGGAGGTGCTGGAGTCCGCGGCGGAGCGTCTGGGCGACGGGCACCTGGACATCACCTCGCGGGGCAACATCCAGCTGCGGGGGCTGGGCGAGAGCTGTGGCGGGCAGCTCGCGCGGGTGCTGTACGACGCCGGACTGCTGCCGTCCGAGGCGCACGAGCGGATACGGAACATCGTCGCCTCACCGCTGGCCGGGCTGGACGGCCAGGGGTGGGGGCGGAGCCCGGGACCGGAGCGGAATCAGGGCCCGGAGCAGGGCCGTTCCTCTGCGCACTCGGTGCAGTTGTGGTCGAAGGAACTGGACGAGCTGCTGTGCGCGAGCGCGACCGCGACAGCCCTCTCCGGACGTTTTCTCTTCGCGCTGGACGACGGCCGGGGCGATGTGGCCGCCTTGGGCGCTGATGTGACCTTGCTCGCACAACGCTACGGCACCGCCACCCTGCACATCCAGACAAATCCGTCAGGCTGGCGAGTGTCCGCCACCGACGCCGCCCGCGCCGCGCTGGTGGCGGCGGAGACCTTCCTCACCGTGGCGGAGGCGGGCGGCTCGGGCGCCTGGCGCATACGGGAACTGCCCGCCGGCCACGGCCTGGAGGCGGCGGTGACCACGCGGCTGGCGGAGGCCGGGATCGCGGCGGCGCGCGAACCGGCGGCGGACCGTGAGCCCGGAACGGCGGCCGGCCCCCCGGCCCCGGGAGCGGTCCGCTCCCCCGACGGGACGGTGGCGCTGTCCGTCCACGCCCCGCTGGGACGGCTGAGCGTGGCCCAGTGGCGCATGCTCCGGACGGCAGCGACCGCTCACGGAAGTCTCCGCGTGACCCCCTGGCGCGGCGTGGTCGTGCCCGGCCTCGCCCCCGACGCCGCCGACGCCCTGCTCGACCGCCTCCGTACAGCGGGACTGATCACCGACCCCGGTTCCCCCTGGCACGGCATCGGCGCCTGCACCGGCCGCGCCGGGTGCGCCAAGTCCCTCTCCGACGTACGGACGGACGCGGCCCGCGCGCTGGGACGGCCACCGCTGAGACCGCCACCACGGCAACTGCCCCTACTGCCGGCCCCCGACCTGCCCGTCCACTGGTCCGGCTGCGCCCGCCGCTGCGGCCACCCCCAGGGCACCTCCTGGGTCGATGTCGTCGCGACGGGCGAGGGCACCTACGACGTCTCCGTCGACGGAGGCGCCCGTACGACCGCGGCGGGACAGAGAGCGGAACAGGCAGCGGGACAGGAACTCGCCGACGCGGTCGCGGCGGCACGGACGACCCCCACCATGACGAGATGAGCGAGACCCCAGTGTCCACAGCGTTCGACTACGAGAAGGACGGCCCGGCGATATACCGCCAGTCCTTCGCCATGATCCGCGCCGAGGCGGACCTCACCGGGCTGCCCGCCGACGTCTCCCAGGTCGCGGTCCGGATGATCCACGCCTGCGGGATGGTCGACCTCGTGCGCGACCTCGCCTTCACCCCCGGTGTGGTGGCCCGCGCCCGCGAGGCCCTGCGCGCGGGCGCGCCGATCCTGTGCGACGTCGCCATGGTCGCCAGCGGTGTCACCCGGAAGCGCCTGCCCGCCGACAACGAGGTTGTCTGCACCCTGTCCGACCCGTCCGTGCCGGGCCTGGCCGCCGCGCTGGGGACCACCCGCAGCGCGGCGGCGCTGGAGCTGTGGCGGGACCGCATGGAGGGCGCGGTGGTGGCCGTCGGCAACGCCCCGACCGCGCTGTACCGGCTGCTGGAGATGATCGAGGAGGGGGCGCCGCGCCCGGCCGCCGTCATCGGCGTGCCGGTCGGTTTTGTCGGCGCGGCCGAGTCCAAGGACGCGCTCGCCGGCCATCCCTCCGGGCTGGAACACCTGGTCGTACGGGGCCGGCGCGGCGGCAGTGCGATAGCGGCGGCGGCCGTCAACGCGATCGCGAGCGAGGAAGAGTAGTGAGCGAGAACAGCGTCCCCGGCACGCCCCCCACCGACAGCAAGGCCGAGAACCCGTCCGGCACCCCCGCCGGCCGCCTCTACGGAGTCGGCCTGGGCCCCGGCGATCCGTCCCTCATGACCGTACGAGCCGTGCGGATCATCGCCGAGGCCGACGTGATCGCCTATCACAGCGCCCGCCACGGCCGGTCCATCGCGCGGTCCATCGCGGCCGAGCACCTGCGACCCGACCACATCGAGGAACCGCTGGTCTACCCGGTCACCACCGGCACCACCGACCATCCCGGCGGCTACCAGGGCGCCATGGACGACTTCTACGCCGAGTCCGCCGCCCGCCTCGCCGCGCACCTGGACGCCGGACGCACGGTCGCCGTCCTCGCCGAGGGAGACCCGCTCTTCTACGGCTCGTACATGCACATGCACAAGCGGCTGGCCCACCGGTATCCCACGGAGGTCGTCCCCGGTGTCACCTCGGTCAGTGCCGCCGCCGCCCGCCTCGGCACCCCGCTGGTGGAGGGCGAGGAAGTGCTGACGATCCTGCCGGGCACCCTCCCGGAGGAGGAACTGACCGCCCGGCTGGCCTCGGCCGACTCCGCCGTCGTCATGAAGCTCGGCCGGACGTTCCCCACCGTGCGGCGGGCGATCGAACGCTCGGGCCGGCTGGCGGACGCGCGGTACGTCGAGCGCGCCACGATGGCCGGCGAACGCACCGGCGCGCTCGCCGACATCGACCCGGAGTCCGTGCCGTACTTCTCCGTGGCCGTGCTGCCGAGCCGTATCGACGCCGTTCCCGCGCCCGGCGCCCGGGGCGAGGTCGTGGTGGTCGGGACGGGCCCGGCGGGGCCGCTGTGGCTGACCCCCGAGGCGCGCGGCGAACTGGCCGCCGCCCAGGACCTCGTGGGCTACACCACGTACCTGGACCGGGTTCCGGTACGGCCGGGTCAGCGCCGCCACCCCTCCGACAACAAGGTGGAGTCCGAACGGGCCGAGTTCGCCCTCGACCTGGCACGGCGCGGCCGGCGCGTGGCGGTGGTGTCGTCCGGCGACCCCGGGGTCTTCGCGATGGCCACGGCCGTACTGGAAGTGGCGTCCAGGGACCCGTACCGAGAGGTGCCCGTACGGGTGCTGCCGGGCCTGACGGCCGCCAACGCCGCCGCGTCACGCGCGGGCGCGCCGCTGGGCCACGACTACGCCGTGATCTCCCTCTCCGACCGGCTCAAGCCGTGGGAGGTGATCGCCGGACGGCTGCACGCGGCGGCGGCGGCCGATCTGGTGCTGGCGCTCTACAACCCCGGTTCGCGCAGCCGCACCTGGCAGGTCGGCAAGGCGCGCGAACTCCTCCTGGAACACCGCGCCCCGGACACGCCCGTCGTCCTAGGACGCGATGTCGGCGGTCCTGAGGAGAGCGTACGGATCGTGCGGCTCGCCGACCTCGATCCGGCGCAGGTCGACATGCGGACGATCCTGCTGGTCGGCTCGACGCAGACGGTGACAGTACGGCGGGGCGAGGGGGACGGCGAGCAGATCGTGTGGACGCCGCGGCGGTATCCGGAGGGCTGAGGTCAACTGGCCGGTCCCGCTCGGTGGAGCGGGACCGCTATTCGTACCGGTCCAGCCACGCCAGGGCCTCGGCAGGGGTCGCCACCTCGGTGACCCCCTCCGGGACCGGCGGGCGCCGGACGACGACCACCGGGAGGCCGGCCTCCCGGGCCGCGGTGAGCTTGGGCGCGGTGGCCGCGCCGCCGCTGTCCTTCGTCACGACGACGTCGATCGTGTACCGCCGGAGCACCTCGCGCTCGCCGTCGAGGGTGAACGGGCCACGGTCCAGCAGGGATTCCATGCGGGCCGGGTACGGCGGTTCTGGCGCGTCCACGGACCTGACGAGGAACCACGTCCCGGCGCCCGGGCCCGCGAACGCCGACAGCCCCGTCCGTCCCGTGGTGAGGAAGACCCGGCGCGCGCCCAGCGTGGTGAGGGCGTCGGCCGCCTCCTCCAGCGAGCCGACGCCGTGCCAGTTGTCGCCGCCGACAGGGGTCCAGGAGGGCCTGCGGAGGGCCAGCAGGGGTACGTGCGCGGAGGCGGCGGCGCGGGCCGCGTTGAAGCTGATCGTGCCGGCGAAGGGGTGGGTGGCGTCGATCAGCGCCGTCACCCGGTGGGCGCGCAGCCAGTCGGCCAGCCCCTCGGGACCGCCGAACCCCCCGATCCGCACCCCGCCGGGCGGCAGCGTAGGCCGCGCGACCCGGCCGGCGAGGGACGTGGTCACGCGCGGGCCGCCGCGGGGCCGGGCGTCGAGGGCCTCGGCGAGACGGCGGGCCTCGGTGGTCCCCCCGAGGATCAGGAGGTGGGGCGGCGGCGACAACGGCTCTTCCGTGGACGCCATCACGCCTCGGCGTGCAGCGGGGCGTGGTTGGCCTTGAAGAGGCGTTCGCCCGCGATCCGGAGGGTGAGGTTCCGCAGCGGGGTGGGCAGGTTGCGGGCCTTGTCACGGCGCTGGTTCTGGCTGAGGACCCAGCGCACGCGGTCCGCCCGCCGGGCCTGATGGGCGGCCAGTACGGCCCCGATGTCCGTCCGCGCGGCTGCCCCCGCCTTCACCGCCTCGCCCAGCAACTCCGCCAGGACCAGCACGTCTTCGAGCGCCATCGCGCCGCCCTGGGCCATGCTCGGTGAGCACGCGTGTGCCGCGTCGCCGACCAGCACGGCGTGGGGCCGCGCCCAGTCCGTGTCGTCGATCTCCGACAGAGGCGCGAAGTACGCGTCCGCGCCCTGCTCCAGCAGGTACGGGACGGGCCCGGCGAAGCCGGCGAACAGCGCGCGCCAGTCACCGGCGGGGGCCGCGGGCTCCGCGCTGTTGACGTCCGCGTAGCAGTACAGGCGCCCGTCGCCCAGCGGGACGGTGAGGAACGTACGGCCCCCGCCGCCCAGCCGCGCCGTCCAGTCGGCGACCGGCGGGGCGGCGGGGTCCTCGTGCGCGAGGAACCGCCAGCAGACCTGTCCCAGGAAGCGCGGCTCGGCGCCCCGGAACGCGCTGCGACGGACGGCGGAACCGGCCCCGTCGGCGCCCACGACCACGTCGTACGTCTCCGAAGAGCCGTCGGCGAAGGTGACCGTACCGGCGTCGTCCACGGACGCCACGCCGGTGCCCAGGCGCACCACGGAGTCACCGACCGCCGCGCGGAGGAGGTCGTGCAGGCCGGCGCGGCTGATCGCCAGGCAGTCGCCGACGTCGCCCCAGATCGCGCGGACGGGGAAGTCCGCCAGGGCGCGGCCCCGGTGGTCGAGCATCCGCTGGCGGGTCACCGGATGGGCGCGCCGGGCCAGTTCCGTACCGAGCCCCAGGCGCTCCAGGGCGCGTACGGCGTTGGCGGGGAGGTAGAGGCCGGCGCCGGTCGTCCGCCAGTCGGGGTCGCGTTCGACCACGTCGGCGTCGAGGCCCTGGTCGCGCAGGGCGCGCGTGAGGGCCAGGCCGGCTATTCCGGCGCCGACGACGAGTATGCGGGGCTGCTTCATGACCACATCCTTAGGAGGCGCTGTTCCTCACGATCGGCACATCCTCGTGTCCGTCGTCGTCCCGGTCCCGCGCGGCCGAGTACAGGTGGCTGTCGCGGAACGTCTCCGCCGCCAGCGTCCGGCCCACCAGGATCACGGCGGTTCTGACCACGCCCGCCGCCTTCACCTGGCCGGCGATGTCGGCGAGCGTGCCGCGCAGGACCAGTTCGTCCGGCCGGCTGGCCATCGCCACCACGGCCGCCGGGCAGTCCGGCCCGTAGTGCGGCAGCAGTTCCTCCACGACGCGGTCGACGTACCGGGCGGCCAAATGCAGCACCAGGAGCGCCCCGCCGCGCCCCAGGGTCGCCAAGTCCTCACCCTCCGGCATCGGGGTGGCCCGCTGGGCGACGCGCGTCAGGATCACCGTCTGGCCGACCGTCGGCACGGTCAGCTCGCGCTTGAGCGCCGCGGCGGCCGCCGCGAAGGCCGGGACGCCGGGCACCACGTCGTACGGCACCCCCGCCGCGTCCAGGCGCCGCATCTGTTCGGCGACCGCGCTGAAGACGGACGGGTCGCCGGAGTGCAGCCGGGCGACGTCGTGGCCCTCCGCGTGTGCGCGCACGAGTTCGGCCGTGATGCCGTCGAGGTCCATGCGGGCCGTGTCGACCAGCCGCGCGTCCGGCGGGCACGAGGCGAGGAGTTCGCGCGGGACGAGGCTGCCCGCGTACAGGCACACGCGGCACTCCGCGAGGCGGCGGGCGCCGCGCACCGTGATCAGGTCGGCGGCGCCGGGCCCGGCGCCGATGAAGTACACGGTCAACGTTCTTCTCCAGACTCAGCGGATTCGACGGACCCGGCGGGAGCGGCCGACCGTGCGGACTCCCCGCGCCCGTCCTTGGTGACGGCCCACTGCGTGACCGGCATCGCCTGGCGCCACCCCGTGAACCCGCCCACCGGCACGGCGTGCGCCACCGCCAGCCGCACCAGTTCGCCGCCGAAGCGCCCGTACCACCGCGCCAGCAGCGCCTCGGACTCCAGTGTCACGGTGTTCGCGACCAGCCGCCCGCCCACCGGGAGGGCGGCCCAGCAGGCGTCGAGCAGTCCCGGGGCGGTGAGGCCGCCGCCGACGAACACCGCGTCCGGCACCGGCAGTCCGGCCAGCGCGGCGGGCGCGGCGCCGGTCACGACGGTCAGGGCCGGCACTCCGAGGGTGTGCGCGTTGCGGCCGATGCGCTCGGCCCGGACGGGGTCGCGCTCCACGGACACCGCCTGGCAGGAGCGGTGCGTCCGCATCCACTCGACGGCGATCGAACCGGACCCGCCGCCGATGTCCCACAGCAGCTCGCCGGGCGCGGGCGCCAGCGCGCCCAGGGTGGCGGCGCGTACATGCCGTTTGGTGAGCTGGCCGTCGTGTTCGTACGCGTGATCAGGAAGGCCTGGTACGGCTCCGACACGCGGCGCGTCCGCGTCCCGCCGGCACTCCACCGCGACGACGTTGAGCGGGTCGCCCGCCGGTTCCGCCCAGTCGTGCGCGGTGCCCACGGTGTGGCGTTCGCGGTCCGCGCCGAGCTGTTCCAGGACGTGCATACGGCTGGGCCCGTACCCGCGGTCGCGCAGCAGCGCCGCGATCTCGGCGGGGGTCGAGGCACCGGCGCTGAGGACCAGGACACGGCGGCCGTCGTACAGCGCGGCGGCCAGTCGCGCGGCGGGGCGGCCGACGAGGGTGACGACCTCGGTGTCCTCCACCGGCCAGCCGAGCCGCGCGCACGCGTACGACACCGACGAGGGGTGGGGCAGGATCCGCAGGGCCGCCGCTCCCGCCTCCTGGGAGAGGGCGCGGCCGATGCCGTAGAACATCGGGTCGCCACTGGCCAGCACGGAGATCCGGCGCCCGGCGTGCGCGGCGAGCAGCCGGGGCACGGCGGGGCGCAGGGGCGAGGGCCAGGCCACCCGCTCGCCGCCGCACTCCTCGGGGAGGAGGTCCAACTGCCGCGGCCCGCCGATGAGTACGTCGGCGTGGCGCAGCGCGTCCTTGGACGCCACGGACAGCCCACGCCACCCGTCGGCGCCGATCCCGACCACACACACGGGGGGCGCGGGGGGCTCCGGCGGCGGGGAGGCGGGGGCTGCGGGGCTCACGACGGCACCTCTGAGCTGGGGGAAGACCGAACTCGCACTCTAGCGAAGCGGCCCTTGGGGGCCACGGGCGCCCTGGGAGAGCGCGGCGTCGCGCTGAACGCCCACCCGGTTTCCTCAATCGACGGACGGGCTTGATTTCAAGCCCGACGCCGTCGCCCGCGCCCGTGCCGCGCGGGCCGTGCTGAACTGTGTGGCGGCTCCGGAGACGATCCGACACGCGGTCGGTCTCAGCGACTGGCACGCGCGGGGCGGACGAGGGGAGCCGCATGACCACGACCCGGGTGCTGCTGATCGCACCGGCCCTGAGCACCGCACTGCGCGAGGCGCGCTTCGGTGAGGCTGAGGGAGCCGAGGACTCGGGCTCCGGTGCTGACGGTGGGCTCGACCCCGTCGGGCTGCGGCAGGCCGGAGCCGTACGGGAGAGCTTCCCCCGCACGTCCCGGCTCTACGTCTCCCCCACGCGCCGCTGCCGTACGACCGCCCGCGCCCTCGGCCTGGACGCCGACACCGCGCCCCTCACCGGCCCCGCCCCCTGCGCGATGGGCCGCTGGCAGGGCCGCACCCTGGACGAAGTCGCCGCGGCGGAGCCCGAGTCGATGGCCGCCTGGCTGGCGGATCCGGCCGCCGCCCCGCACGGCGGAGAGTCCCTGCTGGCCCTGCTGACCCGCGTGGGCGAGTGGCTAGACGCCCTGCCGGACGCCCCGGCGGAGGACCCGGACCGCCGCGGGCGCGTCCTCGCCGTGGCCGAGCCCGACGTCATCCGCGCCGCCACCGCGCACGCCCTCGGCGCACCCCCGGAGGCGTTCTGGCGAATCGACGTACGCCCCCTGTCCGCCGTCGAACTGAGCGGACGCTGCGGACGCTGGAACCTGCTCGCCGGCCGCACGCTGGACACCGGCCCGTGAGGGGACGGGCCGTGGCGGGACCGGCCCCCAGCGCCGCACAGGCCCGATTGTCAGACCCAGGTCCTACAGTGCGAGACATGGACATCGAAGCATCGCCGGTACGGATCGAGCCCTGGTCGGAGGACGACCTCGGCCTGCTCCGCGCCGCGAACGCGCCGGAGTTGATGCACCACCTCGGCGGCCCGGAGACCGAGGAGGCGCTCGTCAAGCGGCACGCACGCTACGTGGCCCTGAGCGCGGACCGTACGGGCAAGGGGCAGATGTTCCGTGTCGTGCTGCCGTCGTCGGGGGAGGCCGTCGGCACGATCGGTTTCTGGGAGCAGACCTGGCAGGGAGAGCAGGTGTACGAGGCGGGGTGGGCGGTGCTGCCCGCGTTCCAGGGACGGGGCCTGGCC
Source organism: Streptomyces sp. NPDC087420 (assembly GCF_044744165.1). Lineage (NCBI taxonomy): Bacteria > Bacillati > Actinomycetota > Actinomycetes > Kitasatosporales > Streptomycetaceae > Streptomyces > Streptomyces sp. NPDC087420. Next base: position 40,516 of record NZ_JBIUXU010000008.1, on the reverse strand, counting down.
GTCGCCGCGACCAGGGCCGTGGCGGAGGCGGCGCGGGCCGAGAAGAAACACCGCTACCTGCACGCCTTCCCCTCCGTGGGGAATCCGCCGTCGAACGGGGTGTGCCGCAAGGCGGGCTTCCTCCTCCAGGGGGAGTGCGACTTCGAGTACCCGGTGGGACACCCCATACGGTGCAACAACTGGCGCCTGGACCTGGAGGCGACCGACGTGCCGACGCAGACCCAGACGCAGACGCAGACCTAGACACCCGGCATCCGGCACCCGTACGCCCGGCACCCGCACCCGGCACCCGCACCCGGCACCCGTACGCCCGCAATTGCCTGGCCCGTTCCCTCCCCCGGTGACATCCTGACGGCGTGAACGGACCCGAGATCCAGCTCAGCGTCGTCCCTGAACTGCACCTTTTTGTCGCGTCGGCCCGACGCCAGGGCCCCACGACCCTCGGCACCGACGGCTCGTCCACCCTGGGCCACGTCGTCGAATCGCTCGGCATCCCGCTCACCGAGGCGGGCCCGGCGCTGGTGGACGGCCGGCCCGTGCCCTTCTCCCACATCCCCGCCGAGGGCGAGACCGTGGAGGTACGGGGCGTGGCCCGGCCGCAACAGGTGCCGGGAGCACCCCTGCGCTTCCTGCTGGACGTCCACCTCGGGACCCTCGCCCGCCGGCTGCGGCTGCTGGGGATCGACGCGGCCTATGAGAGCGAGGATCTCGGGGATCCGGCCCTGGCCACGCTGTCGGCCACCGAGCGCCGGGTGATGCTCTCGCGGGACCGGGGGCTCCTGCGGCGGCGCGAGATCTGGGCCGGGGCGTACATCTACAGCGACCGCCCCGACGACCAACTCCGCGACGTGCTGGAACGCTTCGCGCCCACGCTCACGCCGTGGACGCGCTGCACCGCCTGCAACGGCGTGCTCGGCCCGGCCGACAAGGAGGCCGTACGGGAACAGCTGGAGCGCGGCACGGAGCGTACGTACGACGTCTTCGCCCAGTGCGAGTCGTGCCGGCGCGTGTACTGGCGGGGCGCGCACCACACCAGGCTGGCGGCGATCGTCGAGGAGGCGGTGCGCGAGTTCGGACACCACGCGGCGGCGTGATCGGCCCGCCCCTCGTCGGAATCAGAAGATGTATGGATCCCCGGTAGCCGGTGCCAGCACGCGGTGGTGGTCGTTCTCCGGGTTACGGTCGCTCGCGCCGCCGTTCCACGCGGTGTCGACGTCCACGACCACCTCGGCGGGAGCACCCGGCGCCCGGAGGTCGAGCGCGGTTCCGTAGGCCCTTCCGCCCGCGCGCAGTTCCCCCGTACGGCACAGCACCGTCCTGTCCCCGCCCCACAGGCAGGCGGGAGGCAACGCCTGCCCGGGTGCCAGGGGCACCGAGAAGTCCAGCCGGACGGTCGCGTCCGGCAGCCCCGAGGGGCCGTGGTTGTCGGACCCGATCCAGACGCGCAGCTGCCCGTCCCACAACGACACCTGCCCGTGGTGGGCCAGGTCGGCCTCGGGCGCGATCGGCGCGGGGGCGCCGGCCCCCGCCGTACCGGAGCCCGCGCCCATCACCACCGCCGTGACGGCGGACACCACGACCAGCAGCGACTTACGCATGACACTCATGGCGCGAACATAATCATCATCACACCGCGATCCTGACCAACCGTCAGCCCGGCGCGCCCCCGGTCACCCGCGTGGCAGCCCAGCTCCGCCCCGGGGGGCAGCCCACCGCCCGGCGAGGCGGTCGCGGCCCGCCTATCCTGGGGCTCTGTCGCTCACACGCACGAAGGGTTACGCCATGACCGCCCCGGAGACCACCCGCACCGCCGTCATCACCGGAGCGAGCAGCGGCATCGGCGCCGCGACCGCACGGCAGCTCGCCGCCGCCGGGTACCACGTCGTCGTCACGGCCCGTCGCAAGGACCGCATCGAGGCCCTCGCCGAGGAGATCACCGCCGCCGGCCACCGCGCCACGGCCCACACCCTCGACGTCACCGACCGCGCCGCCGTCGACGCCTTCGCCGCCGGCCTCGAAGGCCGGGGCCCGGTGGACGTGCTCGTCAACAACGCCGGAGGCGCGCTCGGCGCCGACCCCGTGGCCACCGGCGACCCCGCCGAGTGGCGCCAGATGTTCGAGACGAACGTCATCGGCACGCTCAACGTGACCCAGGCCCTCCTCCCCGCCCTCACCGCGACCGGCGACGGCACGGTGGTCGTCCTCTCCTCCACCGCCGGCCACGGCACGTACGAAGGCGGCGCGGGCTACGTGGCCGCGAAACACGGCGCCCACATCCTCGCCGAGACCCTCCGCCTGGAGATCGTCGGGACTCCGGTCCGGGTCATCGAGATCGCCCCGGGCATGGTCAAGACGGAGGGCTTCGCCACGACGCGCTTCCACGGAGACGAGGAGCGGGCGGCGAAGGTGTACGCGGGGGTCGCGGAACCCCTCACGGCGGACGACGTCGCGGACACGATCACATGGGCCGTCACACGCCCCAGCCACGTCAACATCGACCTACTGGTGGTCCGCCCCCGCGCCCAGGCGTCCAACACGAAGGTCCACCGGGAGCTGTGAGGGTTGCGGGGGCGGCGGCCCAACCGGGCGGCCCAACCGGGCAGCTCAGCCAAGCCGCTGAACCGCCCCACCGCCGCGCCCCTCACCCCGCTCCCGCTCCCACTCCCGCTCCCTCCCCCGCGACGGCGAGCAATTCGCCGATCGCCGCCCGCATCACCTCGTCGTCCACAAACCCGCGCCACCCGCCCCAGTACGCCAACCGCCCGTCGTACGCGAGCGACCGGCGCAGCACCTCCCGTGTCGCCGGAGTGAGCGTGCCGACCGGGGTGAGCGTGCCGACCGGGGTGAGCGTGCCGATACGGGTCAGGCCGCGGACCGCGCTCAGCATCACCGGGAGACACCGGCCCTCGGGCAGCGGCCGGATCGTCTCCTCCAGCGCCGCCGCGCTCGGCTCCGCCTCCCCGGTGACCGCCCACAGGGCGACCGCCACCTCCGCCTTCTCCCAGGTCGAGGACGCGGAGGTGGCGACAAGATGGCGCAGCCGGCCGGCGTGCGGGGCGGCGAGCGGACCCAGTTCACCGAGTCGGCGGATCGTGTCGTGGAACACGGTGTCCTCCGTCATCGCCCCGCCGAGCAGGGCCACCGCCCGCTCGGCGTCGCCGCCGATGCGCCAGGCCGCCCACGCCACGAGCCGGCGCTCCTGCGGGGTGGCGGACGCGGCGCACCGCTCCAGGGCCGGGGCGGCCTCCGCCGCCCCGGGCCCCAGGGCGGCGAGAGCGGTGGCGGCCGCCTGCCAGGTGCGCCGGTCCGCCAGCAGCGTGACCAGTTCGGGCAGCGCCGGCAGCGCGTCCTCCCGCCACTCCTCCAGCACCCCGGCGAGCGCGCGGCCCGTCTCCCAGTCGTCCGCGGCGGCCACGCGTCGCATCAGGGCGCGGACGTCCGGCAGGAGCACGCCGGCGTGCGCACGCAGCGGACCCAGCACCTCGCACATCCCGGGCAGGCTGGGGTAGAAGTACGAACGGTCCGACGAATGGACGTCACGCGCACCGAACACACGCGGCGCCGCGTGCAGCCGCTCCACCAACCCCGGCAGTCCGCGCGGGTCCCCGAGCCGGGTGAGCCCCCACAGGGCGGCGTCCCCGACGGTGGCGGCACCGCGCCGCACCGCTCTCCCCGTACCGCCGCCGGTTCCCGTGTCGTGGAGACGGTCGGCGAGCCGGTCCGCGTACGGCGCCGAGGCGCTTCCGAGGACGGCCAGGAGGTTGGCGGCCTCCAGCCGGACCCCAGGGTGCGGATCGTCCAGACACGCGCCGAGCACCGGCAGCAGAACGGGTACGGGTGACCGCCACCGCATCAGCAGCGATCCGGCCTCCGCCAGGGCGGCCACGCGTACGTCGGTGCCGGGGGCGGCAGAGAGCAGCCCCGTGACAAAGGCGGTCGCCGATCGGGGGTCGTCGGCGAGGAGTTGGAAGGTTCGGGTGACGAGGTGCCCGATCGTATGGTCGGCCCACCCCGCCTCCAGCCCGGCCCGCGCACCGGGAGCGGCGAGGATCTCCACCAGCGCGCCAAGGCGGCGGGCGGGCGCCGCCGGATCGACACGCCCCCACGCGTGTACGGCAGCGAGCCGCAGGGCGGGCGCGTCGCCCTCGACGAGACGGTCCAGGAGCGCCCGTACGTCCGCCGGTACGCCCCCGGCACCAGGCACCACCCGGTCACCGGCCCCAACCACCTTCCCGTCGGCCACCACACCCTCGGCCGCCCCCACCACCGCCCCCAGCGCGAGCACCACCTCCACCCGCGCGGCCGCGTCCTCCTCACACCGCCAACGCTCCAACAGCCAGGCCACGTTCTCCCCGACGGGCCCCCCACCCGCCGCGACCAGCCCGACGGCCGCCCGACGCATCGCCGGATCACCGTCCCCGAGCAGAACGAGCACGTCCCCCCGACACCGCTCCCACGCCCCGGCCCACCCGTCATCCACAAACCGCGGCGCGACGGTCCTGGCGGTCTCGGCGAGCCGCCCGATGGTCTCCATGACCTCGACGCGCGGAATCACCACGGGATCCCGGGCCAGCCCGCACAGAAAGGGCAGCGCGGCGGTAGCGGCCGACCCCACCCAACCGCCCTGATGACACAGCAGGTTGTGCAACGTGTCCCAGGCGTCCGCCGTCCCGTCGGCGTCGCCCGAGGCAATGTCCTGCAACAACCCGGGGACGTCCTCCGCCGAGCCGTAGTGGTGCCGCAACCGCGCCCAGGAAATGGTGTCGAGCGAATCCAGCAGCGCTATGCGTCCCGTGGTCACCAAGACCGCCCCCATTCCCCCCGCCCACCCGTTCGAGCGAGGCGACCGAATACGCGCACGCACAGCGGGTGTTGATCGTACGTTCGACAGCACAACTCCACGCGGAACGGCCGTCCCCGGGAACCACTCCCGGGGACGTTCGTCACCCCTTCACACACACCACCTGCCGAAGCCTCTCCACCACCTCGACCAGGTCCCGCTGCTGCTCAATCACCTGCTCGATCGGCTTGTAGGCCGCCGGGATCTCGTCCACCACGCCGGAATCCTTACGGCATTCCACGCCCCGCGTCTGGTGTTCCAGGTCCTGCGTCGTGAAACGGCGCTTCGCCGCGTTCCGGCTCATTCTCCGGCCCGCCCCGTGCGACGCGGAATTGAACGCGGCCGTGTTACCGAGTCCCTTGACGATGTACGTGCCCGTGGCCATCGATCCCGGGATGATTCCGTAGTCACCGGAACCCGCGCGGATCGCGCCCTTGCGCGTCACCAGCAGGTCCATTCCGTCGTAACGCTCCTCGGCCACGTAATTGTGGTGGCAGCTGATCTCCTGCTCGAAGGTGACCCGGGTCTTCTTGAACTCCTTCCGGATCACGTCCTTCAGAAGCCCCATCATGATGGCGCGATTGTGCTTCGCGTATTCCTGCGCCCAGAACAGGTCGTTGCGGTACGCGGCCATCTGCGGCGTGTCCGAGACGAAGACGGCCAGGTCCCGGTCGACCAGCCCCTGGTTGTGCGACAGCTTCTGCGCCACGCCGATGTGGTACTCGGCCAGCTCGTTGCCGATGTTGCGGGAGCCGGAGTGAAGCGAAAGCCAGACATAACCGCTTGAATCCAGACTGACTTCGCAATGGTGATTACCGGCTCCGAGCGTTCCCATCTGCTTCACGGCCCGTTCCTGACGGAATTTGACCGCCTCCGCGATCCCGTCGAACCGCCCCCAGAAGTCGTCCCACCGCGCCGCCGGGAACCCGTCCATCCCGACCGGGTCCACCGCCTCGTCATGCATCCCCCGGCCGACCGGGATCGCCTGCTCGATCCTGGAGCGCAGGCGGGAGAGGTCGCCCGGGAGGTCGTTCGCCGTGAGGGACGTCTTCACCGCGGACATGCCGCAGCCGATGTCCACCCCCACGGCGGCCGGGCACACCGCGCCCTGCATCGCGATCACCGAGCCGACCGTCGCGCCCTTGCCGTAGTGCACGTCCGGCATCACGGCCAGGCCCCTCACCCACGGCAGTGTGGCGACATTCCGCAGCTGCTGCATCGCGATGTCCTCGACCGACGCCGGGTCCGCCCACATGCGGATCGGGACGTTCTCGCCCGGTACCTCTACGTACGACATAATTCCCCGATCCCCCGAAAAGTCAGAAAGCGCAAAAACCGGAACCGCGGCAGTCAAAAGACCCACCCGACCAGCATCGACGGCGGCGCGTGCGATACACATTGTGTCCATCGACCGTCAGGCGGCGGCAAACTGTTTTCGTACGGCCTCCCGTGGGCCTCCCGCGCGCGACCACGTGGGGGGACCCGGACAGGCCGCCCGCCCAGCACCCCTTCACAGCACCTCGTGCGGCAGCTCGTGCAGCACCTCGTACAGAACGGAGCCCGGGACCGTGCAGCGAAAAGCGCGAAAGGCGTACGTACCCGGCCTGGTGGCGCTGCTCGTGGCGGTGGCCGCCGGCTGTACCGGCGCCGGAGACGGCGGCGGTTCCCCGACCGACCCCAAGCCGGGCGGCCCCACCCCCGTCGCCTCGCCGGGCAAGTACCGCACGCTCCGCGAGCCCTGCGGATCCGTGTCGCCCGCCACGCTCCGGGAACTGCTGCCCGCCACACCCGGCCTCGCCGAGGAGCAGCAGGAGAAGATCTACCGGGGCACGGCCGCCGTGACGTACGACACGGACCGCCGCGTCGGGTGCAGCTGGAAGGCCGACTCCCCGGACGCCTCCCACCAGCTCGTCATCGACGTCGAGCGGGTGGTGTCGTACGACCCCGCCGTGAGCGACGCCGACCGGGCGCAGGAGGTCTACGCGCGCAAGGAGACGGCCGCGGAACTGCCCGCCCCCGGCGACAGCACGGGCTCCCCGTCCCCGGACGCCGGCTCCTCCGACGCCACCTCCACGGACGACACGCCCCCGGCCTCCGGCGCGACCACCCAGACCGTGTCCCCCTCGGCCACCACCACGCCCTCCGCCGGCTCGTCCACCGGCCCGTCCGGGGCCCCCGGCGCGCCCGTCGAAGGCCTGGAGCCGCGCGTTCTCGACGGTCTCGGTGACGCCGCCTTCCTGGACGACGCCGTCGCCCGGTCCGGTTCGGCCGCGCAGAACCGGACCGTGAGCGTGGTGTTCCGCACATCGAACGTGATCGTGACCGTCGAGTACACCGAACAGCCGGCCCACGCCACCGACGTCCCCGACAGCGCGGAACTCCAGGAAAAGGCACGTGGCCTGGCCCGGAAGCTCGCCGACCAGATGAACGAGTAGCGGATCCCGCGCCCGGTCCGCGGGCCGCGCGGGTGACGGATGTCCTCCCGTCGCGGGGGCCATGGACGCGGCGCGGCGGTTACCGTGGCCGATCGGACCGTACGACCGACCGACGGCCGACCGGACCGGACGACCATTCGATGGCCGAGCGGACCGTACGACCACCCGGCCGCCACCGACCCGCCCCTGACCGACCCAAGGAACACTGAAGGAACCATGCGCCGATCAGCCTCGCGACTCCCCCGCATACTCGCCTGCGCCGCCGTCCCGGTGATGCTCGTCGTCGCCGGCTGCTCGTCCGGCTCCGACGACAAGAGCGAAGCGGACACCTCCAGCGCCCCCGCACCCAAGGCGTCCGCCACGGTCGAGGCGGCGAAGTACAGCGGTCTGCCCGACTCGTGCGACACGATCAGCCGCGCGACGGTCAACTCGCTGGTGCCGAAGGCGAAGATCAAGGGCGGCTCGGCGGGGAAGTCGAGCGACATCTCCACGCGGAGCAGCTGCTCCTGGAACGGCCTGGACGACAACGGGGTCAAGGGGTCGCAGTACCGCTGGCTGGACGTGTCCCTGATGCGGTACGACTCCGACGTGACACTCGGCGCCGGTGCGAAGCGCGCGGGCGCGCAGTTCACCAAGGAGGTCGCGGCGGCGACGTCCACGGAGGGCGCCAAGTCCGTCAAGGCGACCCCGTCGAACACCGTCGGCGACCAGGCGACCGTCGTCACGTACACGCTCAAGAAGACCGGCGAGGACTTCGCGTACGTGACGGTCGTGGCGCGTACGGAGAACGTCGTCGTCACCCTCACGTACAACGGCGCGGGCTACGCGGGCGCCAAGTCCCCGAGCAGCGCGGATCTGACGAAGGACGCGGTGTCGGCGGCCCAGGGCGTGGTGACGGAGGTCGCCACCGGGTCGGGTCGGACGCCGGACTCATCGGCGAGCGGCTCGGCGTCGAAGAAGGCCTCCCCGTCGGCGAGCGCCAAGTCCTAGGACGGCACCACCGCCAAGGACGCGCCCCCGGAACCCGCCGCCCTAAAACGGTTTGACATCGTTTCGCGGTCGCTCCGCGTCGTTATCTCCACATTTCCACGGAGCCCTGCCGTTACCGGACGGCCGGGCTCCGCGCCACACGCCACGCCGTCCGCACACATGTGCCAGGCTGTGCCCCGCCAGAGGTCGAAGTCCCCGTGCGGTCCGTGTGATCGACGCCGGGGGCGTCGAACCACGGGGCCGAATTCGGGAGGGGATCGCGGGTGGCCGCGATGCAGCTGACACGCACGCACCGGATACTCATCGGGGTGGTGGTCGCCGGAGCGGTGGTCATCGCCGCGATCGGTTTCGCGGGGTCGTACGCCGCCGTGCGCGAACTCGCCGAGGAGAAGGGCTTCGGGAAGTTCTCGCTGGTCTTCCCGATCGGCATCGACGCGGGTATCTGCGTCCTGCTCGCGCTCGACCTGCTCCTGACGTGGATCCGTATCCCCTTCCCGCTGCTGCGCCAGGCGGCCTGGATCCTGACGACGGCCACCATCGCCTTCAACGGCGCGGCGGCCTGGCCCGACCCGCTGGGCGTCGGGATGCACGCGGTGATCCCGCTGCTGTTCATCGTCGCCGTCGAGGCCGCGCGGCACGCGGTCGGCCGGATCGCCGACATCACGGCCGACAAGCACATGGAGGGCGTGCGGCTCACGCGCTGGCTGCTGTCCCCCGTACCGACGTTCATGCTGTGGCGCCGGATGAAGCTGTGGGAGCTGCGTTCGTACGAGCAGGTCATCAAGCTCGAACAGGACCGGCTCATCTACCAGTCGCGTCTCCAGGCGCGGTTCGGGCGCAGCTGGAAGCGCAAGGCGCCGATCGAGTCGCTGATGCCGCTGCGGCTGGCGAAGTACGGTGTGCCGCTCGCGGACACCGCCCCGGCGGGGCTGGCGGCGGCCGGCATCGAGCCGATGCTGCTGCCGCCCGCGCCCCGGCCCGCGGAACTCCCGCAGGGGCAGGGCGAGATGGCGGAGGGCGTGGCACAGGCGGGACCGCAGGCCCAACTCCCGCCCCAGGCGCAGCTTCCCCCTCAGGTTCAGCCTCAAGTCCAGCCGCAGGCCCAGCTTCCCCATCAGGCCCAGGCCCAGCAGCAGCCCCCGGCACAGGTCCAGGGTCAGGTGCAGGCCCCGCAGCAGCCGTCCCAGAACGGCGCGCGGCCGCAGGGCCACCCCCAGGAACCCCAGGGCCCGCAGGAGCACCCCGAGACCGTGGCCGCCCAGGCCGGTCAGGTGATCGAGCAGGCCGAGCAGGCAGCCGCCCCGGTCAGCCCGTGGTTCGCCGCGCCGCTGGTCCCGGACGGCGCGTACGAGGGGTCGTACAACCCGACCTACGCGGACGTGCCCGAGTCCCCGCAGGTGATGATCCCGTCAGGTCCCGGCCGCAGCCGCCCGCTCGGCGGCGTACCCGGCCAACCGGCGGGCTCCGGCGCCCCGTTCGTCCAGGACGCGGCACCGGACGACCTCCCCGACGCCATGGTCCAGGACCAGCGCGAGGAGCAGCAGCCCGCTCCCACCCTGCCCGAGGGCATGTCCCGTGAGGAGGCGTACTTCGCCGCCTTCCGGAGGTACGTCAGGGAGAACGAGCACATGCCCAACGCCCGTCAGTTCTCCGTCTACCTGATGGATCTGTACGGGGTCCAGGGACGCAACGGCGGCCCGCTGAACGAGGGTTCGCTGAAGAAGTACCTCAACGACTTCCCGTACCGCTTCCAGGAGGAACTGGACGCGGAGCACATCGCCTGACCAGTTGCCGCGCAGAGGGGGCCCAGCCCGGCGAATCAGCCGGGCGGGGCCCCCTTCACGCACTCCCCCTCACGCCCCCAACAGCCTCCGCACCCGGTCCGCCCCCACCGCGAGCAGCAGCGTGGGCAGCCGGGGACCGGTGTCCCGCCCGACCAGCAGCCGGTACAGCAGCGCGAAGAACGTCCGCTGCGCGACCTTCAGCTCCGCCGTCGGCTTGGCGTCCGCCTCCAGCCCCGCGAGGACCTTCGGCACGCCGTACACGAGGGTCGTCAGCCCGTCCAGCGACCAGTGGCTGTCCAGACCGGCCAGCAGCAGGCGCAGCGATTCGGCCGCCTGCTCGTCCAGCGAGCCGAGCAGCTCCTTGTCCGGCTCGTCACGTACGACCGTGCGCGCCTCGGCCGGCACCTGCGTGGTGATCCAGTTCTCCGCGCGGTCCAGCCGGGGCCGTACCTCGTCCAGCGAGGTCAGCGGCCGGTCCGGGTCCAGCTCGCTGAGGATCCGTACGGTCTGCTCCTCGGCGCCCGCCGTGATGTCCACGACGGAGGCCAGGGTGCGGTACGGCAGCGGCCTCGGCGTCTTCGGCAGCTCACCGGCCGCCGTCCCCGTGGCGCGTCCGTAGGCGGCGGCGTCCGCGGGCAGCACGGATCCGTCGGCGACCTTGCGCTCCAGGGCGTCCCACTCGTCGTACAGCCGCTGGATCTCCTGGTCGAAGGCGATCTTGAAGGACTGGTTCGGCCTGCGGCGCGCGTACAGCCAGCGCAGCAGCGGCGCCTCCATGATCTTCAGGGCGTCGGCGGGCGTCGGCACCCCGCCCTTGCTGGACGACATCTTCGCCATCCCGGAGATGCCCACGAACGCGTACATCGGGCCGATCGGCTGGACGCCGTCGAAGATCTCGCGCACGATCTGGCCGCCGACGACGAAGGAGGAGCCGGGCGACGAGTGGTCGACGCCGGAGGGCTCGAAGATCACACCCTCGTACGCCCAGCGCATCGGCCAGTCGACCTTCCAGACGAGCTTGCCGCGGTTGAACTCGCTCAGCAGCACCGTCTCGGAGAAGCCGCACGCGGTGCAGGTGTACGTCAGCTCGGTCGTGTCGTCGTCGTAGGCGGTGACGGTAGTCAGGTCCTTGCCGCAGTCGCCGCAGTAGGGCTTGTACGGGAAGTAGCCGGCGGACCCGCCGCTGCCGTCGTCCTCCTCCGCCGCGCCGGAGCCCTCGGCGGCCTCCAGCTCGGCCTCCTCGGGCTTCTTCTGCTGCTGCTTGGCCTGCTGCTTTCCGGGGTTCTTGGAAGCACCCGCCCCCGCCCCGTCCCCGGCCGCCTTGTCCTTCGTCCGGTAGCGCCCGAGGATCGCGTCGATGTCCCCGCGGTGCCGCATCGCGTGCAGGATCTGCTCGCGGTACGTCCCGGCCGTGTACTGCTCGGTCTGGCTGATCCCGTCGTACTCGATGCCCAGCTCGCCCAGGGACCCGATCAGCGCGGCCTTGAAGTGCTCGGCCCAGTTCGGGTACGCCGACCCGGCCGGGGCGGGCACCGAGGTCAGCGGCTTGCCGATGTGCTCGGCCCAGGACGCGTCGATGCCCGGGACGCCGTTCGGCACCTTGCGGTAGCGGTCGTAGTCGTCCCAGGAGATCAGGTGCCTGACCTCGTACCCCCGGCGGCGGATCTCGTCCGCGACCAGGTGCGGGGTCATGACCTCGCGCAGGTTGCCCAGGTGGACCGGGCCCGAGGGGGAGATTCCGGACGCGACGACGACGGGTTTCCCAGGCGCACGCCGCTCCGACTCGGCGATGACATCGTCCGCGAAACGGGAGACCCAGTCGGCCTCGGTGCTCTGAGCCACGATCGGCACGTCCTTCTTTCAGCTACGCCCCAGAAAAACCGGCGACCGTCATTGTCCCAGGTCCCGGTGACAGAGCGAAAACCGATTGATGGCCCATGGGATACTTGGGACGACTCCCCGTACCCGACAGGAACGGCTCCCCGCCATGGCCCCGGTCACTTCCCTCGCCTCGACCGTCGATCAGCGCATCGCGGACGCCCTCTCGGCAGCTCTGCCGGAGGCCGGCTCCGCCGATCCGCTGCTGCGCCGAAGCGACCGGGCGGACTTCCAGGCCAACGGCATCCTGGCGCTCGCGAAGAAGCTCAAGGGCAACCCGCGGGAGCTGGCCGGCCAGGTCGTCGCCGCGCTGGCGGCCAATGACGTGATCAAGGAGATCGAGGTCTCAGGACCCGGTTTCCTGAACATCACGCTCACCGACCGGGCGATCACCGAGACGCTGGCCGCGCGGGCCGCCGACGACCGGCTCGGCGTGCCGTTCGCGCCCCACCCGGGCACGACCGTGATCGACTACGCGCAGCCGAACGTGGCCAAGGAGATGCACGTCGGCCACCTCCGGTCGGCCGTGATCGGCGCGGCCATGGTCGAGATCCTGGAGTTCACCGGCGAGAAGGTGGTCAGGCGCCACCACATCGGCGACTGGGGCACCCAGTTCGGCATGCTCATCCAGTACTTGACCGAGCACCCGCACGAACTGGACCACCGGACCGGTGACATCGACGGCGAAACGGCGATGTCGAACCTGAACCGGCTCTACAAGGCCTCGCGCGCGCTCTTCGACTCCGACGAGGAGTTCAAGGCCCGGTCGCGGGACCGGGTGGTGGCGCTCCAGGCCGGTGACAAGGAGACGCTCGCCCTCTGGCAGAAGTTCGTGGACGAGTCGAAGATCTACTTCTACTCCGTCTTCGACAAGCTCGACATGGAGATCCACGACCCCGACGTCGTGGGCGAGTCGGGCTACAACGACATGCTGGAGGACACCTGCCGGATCCTGGAGGAGACCGGGGTCGCGGTCCGCTCCGAGGGCGCGCTGTGCGTGTTCTTCGACGACGTGCTGGGCCCGGACGGCAACCGGGTCCCGCTGATCGTCAAGAAGTCGAACGGCGGGTACGGCTACGCGGCCACGGACCTCTCCGCGATCCGCGACCGGGTGATGCGGCTGGACGCGACGACGCTGCTGTACGTGGTCGACGCCCGGCAGTCGCTGCACTTCAAGATGGTCTTCGAGACGGCGCGGCGGGCCGGCTGGCTGGGCGAGGGGACGAAGGCCGTCCAGCTCGCGTTCGGCACGGTGCTCGGCAAGGACGGCAAGCCGTTCAAGACCCGTGAGGGCGAGACCGTACGGCTGGAGGACCTGCTCGACGAAGCCGTCGAGCGGGCGACCGCGGTCGTACGGGAAAAGGCTCGCGACCTCACGGAGCAGGAGATCGCCGAGCGGGGCGGGCAGGTGGGCATCGGCGCGGTGAAGTACGCGGATCTCTCCACGTCGGCCGTCCGGGACTACAAGTTCGACCTTGACCAGATGGTCTCGCTCCACGGTGACACGTCCGTGTACATCCAGTACGCGTACGCGCGGATCCAGTCGATCGTCCGCAAGGCCGGGGACGTCAGCCCCGCCGCTCACGCGGAACTCGAACTCGCCCCGGCGGAAAGGGCGTTGGGACTGCACCTGGATCAGTTCGGTGAGGTGCTCGCCGAGGTGGCGACCGCGTACGAGCCGCACAGGCTCGCCGCGTACCTCTACCAACTGGCCTCGCTGTTCACGACGTTCTACGACCAGTGCCCGGTCCTCAAGGCGGAGTCACCGGCCCTGGTGGAGAACCGCCTCTTCCTCTGCGCCCTCACCGCACAGACCCTTGAGCAGGGCCTGACCCTGCTCGGCATCCGGACCCCTGAGCGTCTCTGACACGTTCACCGGGCCGTTCGGGCGGGAGCGGCGGGGCTGACCGTCCCCGGCGACGGCTGCGGCGCCGACGGCGGAGAGGTTGGGCGTCACGCCCACCGTTCCTGGAAGGACGGGAGTCCCCTTCTGATGAGCAGACTCGAAGATCTGTCCTTTCTCGATCTACGGTCCCTCTCCGACACCCTGGCCGCACACGCTCCGGCAGTCTCCGAGCTGCGGAGGAGCGAGTGGCTGGGCGTCGTTGAGCTCATCACCCTGCGCCTGACCGTCGAGCACGGTTCCCTGCCGGCGGAATCGTGGGCCACCTCTCTGTCGGCGTACACCTACGCTCTCGAAGCCGCGGTGACATCGGGCTCCATCGATCAACGCGAGTGCTTGATTCGCCGTCTGCATCTCGCCTCGCTGCTCCTGCGGCAGATTCCTCCGAATGTCGGAACCGACATTCTCGATCCGGGCCGTCTGATCGACCTGACGTTGCAAGAGATCCCGATGTCGGCCGAAGAGGCTCGGGACCTGTCGGCGGAATGGCGCGCTCTCGATATTTCACAGATTCGAATTCTGCGAAAGATCAAGAACCTCCTTTCGCCCGCTCTCGGACTCGTGAGAGAGGCCGACGGAGAAGTACGTGACGAACGTCTGAAAGCGTGGGAGGAGGTAGTTCCCTCACTTCCGTGATCAGCCGGGCCGATCCGCGGGGGCGACTCCGGCGGGGCGCCTCTCACGGGGCGCCCCGCCGGATCCGGGGGTGGGTCCCCCAGTACGGCGGCTACCGCTGATCGCCGGACGACACCACCGGCCCCATCACCTTCTGGTGCTGCATCGCGGTGAGTTGGCGCACCACCAGGATCGCCAGCACCGCGGCGGCGATGTCGATGACGTCGGACGCCATCAGCTGCACCAGCGCCTGCTGGATGTCGGTCCCTTCCTCCGCCCGCTCGTACATCCGCGACGCCAGATTCCCGTGGAGCACGGTGACGATCCACAGCGTCCACCAGGCGTTTATCAGGCCGCGCGAGGGGGGCTTGGCGAGCCCCAGGTGGGGTTCCGGCCCGCTGGCGGTCCAGATGTCCAGGGCGATGCGGCGCGGATACCAGAAGTTCACGACGGGCACGACCCAGCCCCACACCGCCCAGCCGCTCGACTTGCTGTGCGCGTCGGGGGCGAAGGTCTCCGCGTTGCCGCGAATCCGGTTGAACCAGACGATGAACACCACACCGCAGACCAGGAGCGAGAGGGCCTGCAATCCGCCGGACAGGCCGTAGAGGGTCTCGGTGCGCTCGTACGAATCACCCGACGACCCGTCATATCCGGCCGACAGCACGTCCCTCCACGCGGAATGCAGGTTGAAGCCGACCAGCAGCGAGAACAGATCGGCCACGATGGCGACTCCGAGCAGCACGACCACCGCTTGGGAAAGACCGACGGGCGAGCGCAACGGGCCCGGTCTGGGCAGCACGGGACTCATGGACATGACGGTGGACCCCCCACAGGCGAAGACCGCCGATCGGCGGCACCGCTGGAACATACGCGGGCCTGCGACCGACTGTCCACGGAGATCATTTGGCGGGCGTACGGCCGACCGCGCGCCGGGCCCGGACCCGAGGCTCAAGCTCCGGGCCCACCTGCGGCGATGAGTGGCCGAAGGCACACACGCGCACCGCCCGGCCCGCGACCGGGGGCGTGGTTGTATGTCGAGATGGACAGCCTTGTCGCCTCGCCGGTCACCGTGACCCTGCCCCTTCTGCGCTGGGGCCCGCCCGACGCCTCCCGCCACGCCCTGCTGCTCCACGGCCTGACCTCGGCGGGGGCCTGCTGGTGGCGACTGGCGGACGACCTGGCCGCGGCGGGCTGGGCGGTCACCGCCCCCGACCTGCGCGGCCACGGCCTGGCGCCCCGGACCCGCCGCTACGACATAGCCGGGTTCGCCGCCGATGTCCTGGCGCTGACTCCGGAACACACCGACGGCCCGGAGCACACCGAGGCCCCCTGGCCGTGGGACCTCGTGGTCGGCCATTCCCTCGGCGGCCTGGTCGCCACCGCCGCCGTCGACACCGCGCCCGGCTGGGCGGCGCGCCTCCTGCTGATCGACCCCGTGATCACCATCGCGGATGGGGTGGAGGACCTCGTACGCGCGCTGACCGGCGAACTGGGCGTCGACACGGAGACACTGGTCCGCGAACACCCGCTCTGGCACCCCGAAGACGTCTTCCTCAAGGCGCAGGCGGCGGCGCGGACCAGCCCGTACGTCGTCGAGAGCTTCCTGCGCCAGAACATCCCCTGGTCGTACGAGAAGGCCCTCGCGCGATCCGCCTGCCCGGTGACCGTGCTCGCCGCGGACCCCGGCCACGACCCGTCCTTCACCGCGGAGGAGGGGCGCCGTATCGAGGAGACCAAGGCGAACTTCCGCTGGTCCGTCGTCCGGGGCGCCGGCCACTCCGTCCAGCGGGACGCCCCGGCGGCGGTCTCGGAGGCGGCACTCACCGCGTAGGGGCCGCACGGTGCCGCGTGGCACCACGTGGCTCCACGTGGCACCGGATGGCGCCGACTGGCGCCGACTGGCGCAGCTTGGCACCGCATGGCGCCACCTTGACCCAAGGTGGCGCCATTGCATTTCCGCAGGTCAGTGCGGTAGGCCAAGCCCCCCGCCCAAAGATGCGCCACGACGGCTTGCGCATGGCGCCACTCTGATGCCATGATGGCGTCATGGACCTCACCCCGTATGTCGACTCCCTCCGCCGCGAACTCGCGGTGGCCGCCGAAGCCGGTGGCGACGAAGCCCGCGAGCTGGCCGACCGGCTCACCGCTCCGCTGGAGTCGGCGGCCCGGCTGACCATGCTCAACGTGCTCTCCGCCGCGACGGACGAGATCACCCGCGAACTGGCCCCCGGCTCGGTCGACGTACGGCTGCGCGGGATCGACCCCGACTTCGTGGTGACCCGGCCGCCCACCGACGGGGGCACCCCCGCCGAGCCGGCCGTGTCCGCCGAGCCGCTCAAGGCACACGCTCCCGCCGACGGCGACGAGGGCGGCACCGCCCGCGTCAACCTCCGCCTGCCCGCGCCCCTCAAGGCCCGCGCCGAGGAGGCCGCGAACCGCGAGGGCCTGTCGGTCAACGCGTGGCTGGTACGGGCCGTGTCGGCCGCGGTCGACGGCGGCAGCCGGCCCCGTACGACACAGAAGACCCAGTCCATCGGACAGAGCATCACGGGCTGGGTGCGCTAGCCGCACGCCACGCCCAGCCCCGCCACCTCACCTCGCCTCACCCACATCCACATCCACACCCACACCCACACCACTTCACCCACACCACGTCCCACCAGCGGGGACGCACCCACGACCCAAGAGGACGAGACAGCCATGCCTTCTTTCGACACTCCCCTGCCCATCTCCGTCACCGCCCGCGTCGACGCCGGATCCATCCAGTTCGCCGCGGCCGACCGTACCGACACCGTGGTGGCCGTGGCTCCCCGCGACCCGAAGAAGGACCAGGACGTACGGGCCGCCGAGCAGACCGAAGTCACGTACACGAGCGGTGTCCTGACCGTCCGGACGCCCAAGCAGCGCTACCCCCTCGGGCGCACCGGCACCGTCGACGTGACGGTCGAACTCCCCACGGACTCGAACATCGACATGACCGGCGCCTGGGCCCAGGTGCTCGGCGAGGGCCGGCTCGGTGACGTACGGGTGAAGACCTCGTCCGGCGACGTCCGCCTGGAGACGACAGGACCGCTCCACCTGACCGCCTCCCACGGCTCGATCACCGTCGAGCGGGTCGAGGGCCTGGCGGAGATCACCACCAGCTCCGGCAGCCTGCGCGTCGGTACGGTCGACGGCCCCGCCGTCCTGAAGAACTCGCACGGCACCACCACCGTCGGCACCGCGACCGGCGACCTGCGGGTGAACGGTTCCAACGGCGACATCACCATCGAGCGCGCCGAGGAATCGGTCACCGCCACCACGGCCCACGGCACCCTGCGCGTGGCCGAAGTGGCACGCGGCACCGTCCAGCTGGAGACCTCCTACGGCGCCATCGAGGTCGGCGTCCGCGAGGGTACGGCGGCCTGGCTCGACGTCAGCTCCAGCTCGGGCCAGGTGCGCAACACACTCACCCCGTCCGAGACCCCGGGGGAGAGCGAGGACACCGTCAAGGTCCGCGCCCGCACCCGGTACGGCAACGTCGACGTCCGCCGCGCCAGGGCCTGACGCGCGGATCACGGCCCCGGCCGCCCCACCCTCTCCACCCCACCCTCTCTCCCCACCCTACTCCCTCTCCCCACCCCACCGCTTCTCTCCACCCCACCACTCAAGCCTTCGAACGGGAGGGTCCCATGCCTTCTTCTGTCATGCCCACGCCCAGAATGAGCGACAGCGACGGTCACCCGTCGCCGACCGCCATCTCCACGATCGGTCTGCGCAAGTCGTACGGCGACAAGACCGTCCTCGACGGCATCGATCTCCGCATCCCGGCCGGCTCCGTCTTCGCCCTGCTCGGGCCGAACGGCGCCGGCAAGACCACCGCCGTGAAGATCCTGTCCACGCTCATCGCCGCCGACGGCGGCCAGGCCCAGGTCGCGGGCCACGACATCGCCACCTCACCGGACAAGGTGCGCGCCGCTATCGGCGTCACCGGCCAGTTCTCCGCCGTCGACGGGCTGATCACCGGCGAGGAGAACATGCTCCTGATGGCGGACCTGCA
The DNA here is from genome assembly GCF_044744165.1 of Streptomyces sp. NPDC087420. Taxonomy (NCBI): domain Bacteria; kingdom Bacillati; phylum Actinomycetota; class Actinomycetes; order Kitasatosporales; family Streptomycetaceae; genus Streptomyces; species Streptomyces sp. NPDC087420. The sequence continues at coordinate 22,029 of NZ_JBIUXU010000008.1, read as the reverse complement.
CCACCTGCCCCAGCGCGAGGGGCGGCGGGTCGCCGCCGAACTCCTCGACCGGTTCGACCTCACCGAGGTGGCGAAGAAGCCCGCCTCCACCTACTCCGGCGGCATGAAGCGCCGCCTCGACATCGCCATGACCCTGGTCGGCGATCCGCGGATCATCTTCCTGGACGAGCCGACCACCGGCCTCGACCCGCGCAGCCGCCACACCATGTGGGGCATCATCCGCGAGCTGGTCACCGGCGGTGTCACCGTCTTCCTCACCACCCAGTACCTGGAAGAGGCCGACGAACTCGCGGACCGCATCGCCGTGTTGAACGACGGCAGGATCGCCGCCGAGGGAAGCGCCGACGAGCTGAAGCGGCTCATCCCCGGCGGACACGTACGACTCCGCTTCTCCGACCCCGCCGCCTACCGGGGCGCCGCCGCCGCGCTGGGCGGCGTCACCCAGGACGACGAGGCGCTGGCGTTGCAGATCCCCAGCGACGGCAGCCAGCGCGCGCTGCGCTCCGTCCTCGACCGGCTGGACTCGGCCGGCATCGAGGCGGACGAGCTGACCGTACACACACCCGACCTCGACGACGTGTTCTTCGCCCTCACGGCCCCCACCGCCCCCAGCCAGACCCAGGAGACAGCCCGATGAGTGCCCACACCTTCGCCCTCGCCGTCCGCGACTCGAACACGATGCTGCGCCGCAACCTCCTGCATGTGCGCCGCTACCCGTCCATGACGCTGAACCTGCTGCTCACCCCGGTCGTGCTCCTGCTGCTCTTCGTCTACATCTTCGGCGACGTGATGAGCGCCGGCATCGGGGGCGGCGGCGGGGACCGGTCCGAGTACCTCGCCTATCTCGTCCCGGGCATCCTGCTGCTGACCATCGGCGGCACCACGATCGGCAGCGCGGTGTCCGTCTCCATGGACATGACCGAGGGCATCATCGCCCGCTTCCGTACGATGGCGATCCACCGCGGTTCGGTCCTCATAGGGCATGTGGTCGGCAGTGTGATCCAGTGCGTGCTGAGTGTGCTCTGCGTCGGGGCCGTCGCGGTGGCGATCGGCTTCCGGTCCACGGACGCCACCGCCGTCGAGTGGCTCCTGGCGGTGGGGCTGCTGGCGCTCGTCTCCCTGGCGCTGACCTGGATCGCCGTCGGGATGGGCCTGTCCAGCCCCACCGTGGAGGCGGCCAGCAACAACGCCATGCCGCTGATGGTCCTGCCGCTGCTCTCCAGCGCCTTCGTACCGCTCGACGCCATGCCCGGCTGGTTCCGCCCGATCGCCGAGTACCAGCCCTTCACCCCGGCCATCGAGACCCTGCGCGGCCTGCTCCTGGGCACCGAGATCGGCCACAACGGCTGGCTGGCGGTGGCCTGGTGCCTGGCCCTGGCCGCCCTCGGCTACTTCTGGTCCACGTCCCTCTTCAACCGCGACCCGAAGTAACGACAACACCACACACCCCGCCCGAAGGGCCGGCGCACCCCGACCCCCCTCGGCGTGCGCCGCCCCGCCGTCGTTCCCTCGGCCATACTGCCGCCCCCGGCGGAGCCGTCTCACGCCGTGGCGGCCACCCGCTGCCCGGCCCACGCCCGAGCTGCGGCGATCAAGGGTGCGCGGTGCGGAGCGGGGTCCAATCGGTCGCGGCTCTCCCACACAGCACACAAGGCGTGCGCGAACGTGGTGACGGCCGAGGGATCGGCGGCCCGGTAGGCGGACACCGATCGGGCCAGGACTTCGGCTTCCTCGACCGTGTGGCCGGCGTGAATGAACCTCGGAACGGCGAATCCCGTGTCGGCCCATGCAGGACCGGGGCAGGCAAGGGCCCAGTCGAGTACGCGGACGCCATCCTCTCCGGCCAGCATGTTGAGCGGTGACACGTCCGAGTGGACGAGCGTCCGGCCTTCGAGGTCGGGGGAACGGTCGGCGCGGTAGAAGCCTGCCCAGCGAACGCACAGGGGCTTCTTGCGGACCTGCTCGGGCCACCGCGACTCGGACATGGTGGTGAGCGCGTCGAGGAACGGTCCGAGGTCGGGGGAATCCGGGGCGAGGTTCGGGTGCGCGCCGACGAGGTGTTCGTACCCCGTGAGCAGCCAGCCGCCGGCCTCCACCTCCCAGAGCACGCGGGGCGCGAGCGGAGCCACTCGGGTCACCCGTGTCTCGTAGTCGTACATCCACGAGGCTGGCTCGTCGCTGCGGGTGCCTTTGACAAAAACAGTCCCAGCGGCGGTGTGGAGAGTGCAGGCGAGGCGCGACATGACACCGGTCTCCGCGGTCCTGGCGTGCTCGACGGCGCCGGTATGGGTCTCGACGGCGCTACGGGCTTCGGCCGGGAGTTCAAGCCATGCGATGCGGTCCACCCGCTCACTCCTCATGCAGAACGGAAGCCGGTCCCCGGCCCGGCCACAGAGTGGCACACGCCGAGGACCGGCCGCAGGCGACATGTCACGCGTACTTCGGGCTGTTGTGGCAGTTGGCGTGGCATTGCGAGCAGTCCGCGAGATCCAGCTCGGGCCAGAACTCCATGTCGATCATGAACCCGGCCGCGACGATCGCTTCGACCGTCCGGGCGCGCAGGGCCTTGCCGCCGCCGTGCTTCTCCTTGTCGAGGAACCCGGGCTGGTGGTGGACGAACGTGCCGATCGTCCCTGTGCAGAAATCCTGGTACGCCTGCGTGTGCAGCAGGAAGGCGTGCCAGAAGTCGTCGACGAGTGGGGACGGGCTGAGCGGGGCGTCGCTGTGCGCACCGGCCGCGAGAAAGGCGAGCATCTGGCCGATGCCCCGGTCAGCCGTGCCGTCGGCCAGTTCGGGGAACTTGGCCCGCGTGTTGGACACGAGCGTCGCGCGCAGCTCGGCGCTGATCAAGTTCCTTGCGTCGGTCGCGGGACGTTCCTGGGTTACGGTCACGATCGTTCCCTCCTGGGTCACTGGCCCTTGAACCTGCTGCTTGGCGCCCCGGCGGCGCGACTGGGGACGGTGCCGACCGAAGCATGCCCCGCCCGCCCTGGTTCGTCGGGGCGTCCGAACGGGGAGATCAGCGCGCCCTGCTCGGCCCGGCGGTCGTGGACGGCATCGCGTTGAATCGGGCTCACGTACGTGGCCAGTGCCGGGACGGGGCGGAGGGTTGTTCCGTCGGCGGGCGCCGACCACTCGTCGCCGCCGCCCGGCGGACGCAAGTGGTACGTGCCGGCGCCCACTCCGGGCAGCGTCACGACGACGCCGACTCTCCCCTCCTTGGCGGTATCGCGGGCGAGGTCGCCCAGTCGCGGAGAGAAGGGTCCGGCCGTCCCTAACTCGCCGCCATGTGAAGGGACATGGGGTGTTGGTCGTCCTGTCATGCCCCAAAAGTTAGGGGAGTGTCAGGGGGCCAATATGAATCGGAGGAATACCGCCTTCAACCGTCGAGGTGGAAGCGGTCCGACATGCGGCGCAGCTTCTCGCGGGTGGCGATCCGCTCGGCATGGACGATGCTTCGGAGGGTCGACCGCGCGATCGGATGGTTCCGTACGAGCTGGGGGGCGATCCGCTCCGCGGTCTCCAACTCGGCGAGGGCGCGGTCGCGGTTGCCATCCCACAGCCAGGCGCGGGCGAGGTCCATGTGGTGGTGGCCTCGGCGGGAGTGGGGAAGGGCGGCCACGAGCTCGGGGGCGGTGCGGCGGTTTATGGCGAGGGCCTTGGGCGAGCGGCTCGCCGAGCTCGTATTCACGCTGTACGCCGGCGATGGCTTTGTCGGACAGGGTGAGCGAGTCGTCCCAGTCAGCGGTCGCCCACATGTCCCAGACCCGCATCCAGTCGGCAAGGGCGGGCATGACGGGGTCGGCCGACAGACGGGCGGCCCAGGCCGCGCGTTCGGCGGCCATGGCGACGAGTTCGGGATGCCCGAGGGCGTGCGCGGCGGTGTGGGCGAACTTGCACGCCACGGCGTAAATCGCGAACGCTTCCTCGCGCTCGTGGCCGGTAGCCACCTCGGCCAAGGCACGTGCCTCGCGCAACAGGTCGGGGAGAGTGGCGAGGATCGCCGTGTTGGCGGCGGCGTCCCGCAGGCGGTGCAAGCGAGTCATGTCCCGCCACAACTCGCGGGACGGGCCGGGAGAGCCGTCGAAGATCGGCGCGAGGTCGTAGCGGCGCAACTCGCGCAGGATGGACGCGGCGGAGACCTGCCATTGATTCTCGGCCGGGCTGCTCGCGTACGGCCGGCCGATCAGGTCATTGGGATGAACGTGCAACTCTGCCGCGACAAGGTTCAGCAACCCAACCCGGTCCAGCTCGATCAGGCCCCGCTCCATCTTCGACACCCAGCCCTGAGTCTTCCCCAGGGCTGCCGCGAGGTCCGCCTGCGGCATGCCGAGTCGTAGCCTCGCCCTCCGCACACGACGACCGATCTCTTCGGCCTCATCCCCCACAACGGCACCCCCTGGCCTCGGGCGGCACGGTCAGCCCGTGGGCTGACGAGGGCCGCAGGTCACAGTCTGCACAGTACCGACGAGGGCATCGCCTTGCCGACTACCCAGCTGGGTTGGGCAGCACCGCGCGGACGCCCGAACCAGGGGGCCGACAGCCGCTCAGCGGGAGGACCGGAGCTTCTCCGCGACCTCCGTCGCCCAGTACGTCAGGATCATGGACGCGCCCGCCCGCTTGACGCTCGTCAGGGTTTCCAGGATCGCCGCGTCGCGGTTGATCCAGCCCTTCTCGGCCGCCGCCTCGACCATCGCGTACTCGCCGGAGATCTGGTACGCCGCGACCGGTACGGCCACCTCGGCGGCGATCGTCGCCAGGATGTCCAGGTAGGGCAGGGCCGGCTTGACCATGACCATGTCGGCGCCCTCCTCCAGGTCCAGCGCCAGCTCCCGCAGCGCCTCGCGGGCGTTGGCCGGATCCTGCTGGTAGGTCTTGCGGTCGCCCTTCAGCGAGGAGCCGACCGCTTCCCGGAACGGGCCGTAGAACGCCGACGAGTACTTCGCGGTGTAGGCGAGGATCGAGACGTCCTCCTTGCCGATCGTGTCCAGCGCGTCCCGTGCGACCCCGACCTGGCCGTCCATCATCCCGCTGGTCCCCAGCACATGGGCGCCGGCGTCGGCCTGGACCTGGGCCATCTCCGCGTACCGCTCCAGCGTCGCGTCGTTGTCGACCCGGCCCTCCGCGTCCAGCACCCCGCAGTGGCCGTGGTCCGTGTACTCGTCGAGGCACAGGTCCGACATGACGACCAGCGCGTCCCCGACCTCCGCCCGCACCGCGCGGAGCGCGATCTGGAGGATCCCGGCCGGGTCCGTGCCCGCCGACCCCACCGCGTCCTTCTTCGTGTCGTCGGGGACGCCGTAGAGCATGATCCCGGAGACCCCGGCCGACACCGCGTCCACCGCCGCCTTCCGCAGGGTGTCGAGCGTGTGCTGCACGACCCCCGGCATCGAGGACAGCGCCACCGGCTCGCTGATCCCCTCCCGTACGAAGGCGGGGAGGATCAGGTCCGCCGGATGCAGCCGGGTCTCGGCGACCATCCGCCGCATCGCCGGATTGACCCGCAGCCGCCGGGGGCGCGAGCCGGGGAAAGAGCCGTACACAGTCATCGTCAGTCGCCTCTTGCTTGCTTGTTCAGTTCTGATGTCGTCCGGCACGTTCTGTACGCCACGTGCGTCAGGTACGAGAACGGTCCCGGCGGCCCGCACGAACACGGGCAGCCGGGACCGCCGCGTCCGCACCTACGTCGTACGCCGCCTGCGGCTGCCAGGACGCCGTTCGCTCGGCCGGGTGACCGGGTCGCCGGCCTCCTTCGCCGCCTCGCGGCGCTGCGTGCCGAACGCGGCGAGCGCCTCGGCCAGCTTGTGCACCGACGGCTCGGGCGACAGGACGTCGACCCGCAGGCCGTGCTCCTCGGCGGTCTTCGCCGTGGCGGGGCCGATGCACGCGATCACCGTCACGTTGTGCGGCTTGCCCGCGATCCCGACCAGGTTCCGCACCGTCGACGAGGACGTGAACAGCACGGCGTCGAAACCGCCGCCCTTGATCGCCTCACGGGTCTCGGCGGGCGGCGGCGAGGCGCGCACGGTGCGGTACGCCGTGACGTCGTCGACCTCCCAGCCCAGCTCGATCAGCCCCGCCACCAGCGTCTCGGTGGCGATGTCGGCGCGCGGCAGGAAGACGCGGTCGATCGGGTCGAACACCGGGTCGTACGGCGGCCAGTCCTCCAGCAGGCCGGCGGCGGACTGCTCGCCGGACGGCACGAGGTCGGGCTTCACACCGAACTCGATGAGGGAGGCCGCCGTCTGGTCGCCCACCGCGGCGACCTTGATCCCGGCGAAGGCACGGGCGTCGAGCCCGTACTCCTCGAACTTCTCCCGCACCGCCTTCACCGCGTTGACCGACGTGAAGGCGATCCATTCGTAGCGCCCGGTGACCAGGCCCTTGACCGCGCGCTCCATCTGCTGGGGCGTACGCGGCGGTTCGACCGCGATGGTCGGGACCTCGTGCGGCACCGCGCCGTACGACCTGAGCTGGTCCGAGAGCGAGGCCGACTGCTCCTTGGTCCTCGGGACGAGGACCTTCCAGCCGAACAGGGCCTTGGACTCGAACCAGGCGAGCTGGTCGCGCTGGGCGGCCGAACTGCGCTCGCCGACGACGGCTATGACGGACTGGTGCCCGTCCGGGGACGGCAGCACCTTCGCCTGCTTGAGGGTCTGCGCGATGGTGCCGAGCGTGGCCGTCCAGGTCCGCTGCCGGGTGGTCGTACCGGCGACGGTGACGGTCATCGGGGTGTCCGGCTTGCGGCCGGCCGCGACCATCTCCCCGGCGGCGGCGCCCACCGTCTCCAGGGTGGTGGACACGACGACCGTGCCGTCGCTCGCGCCGATCTCCGTCCAGCACCGCTCGCTGGCGGTCCTGGCGTCGACCAGGCGCACGTCCGTGCCCTGCGCGTCCCGCAACGGCACCCCGGCGTAGGCCGGCACACCGACGGCGGCCGCGATACCGGGCACGACCTCGAAGGAGATGCCCGCGGCGGCGCACGCGAGCATCTCCGTGCCCGCACCGCCGTCCAGGCCCGGATCACCGGTCACGGCACGGACCACCCGCTTGCCGCCGCGCGCGGCCTCCATGACAAGATTGGCAGCGTCCCGGATAGCGGGGATCCCGGCGGCTGTTGACGCCTCGTCGACGACCGTCAGTGCCGGTGTGCTCACCCCCGCCCTGGCATGGACGCGTACGACTTCGAGCACATCAGGCTCGGCGATCAGTACATCCGCCCCCGCGAGCGCCTCGACGGCGCGAAGTGTCAGCAGACCCGGATCTCCGGGTCCGGCACCGAGGAAGGTGACGTGCCCCGATGCGGAGTAGGCCGTTAGGTCATAGGTGGTGGGGCTCAAAGTCGCTCCCCCATAAGACCGGCCGCACCCTTGGCAAGCATGTCGGACGCGAGTTCGCGACCGAGCGCGATGGCATCCCCGTGCGATGTGGGTACGGGACCGGTGGTGGACAGCTGCACCAGCGTCGAGCCGTCGGTCGTGCCGACGACGCCGCGCAGGCGCATTTCGTTGACAACCTGCTCCTCGGCCAGCAGGTCGGCCAGGGCACCCACAGGTGCGCTGCAACCGGCCTCCAGGGCGGCGAGCAGGGATCGCTCGGCGGTCACGGCGACCCGCGAGTGCGGGTCGTCGAGCTCGGCGAGCACGGCGGCGAGGTCCACGTTGACCGCGGCGCACTCTACTGCCAGGGCCCCCTGGCCGGGGGCGGGCAGAACGGTGTCGACCGACAGGAACTCGGTCACCTCACCGATCCTCCCGATCCGGTGGAGCCCCGCGGCGGCGAGCACGACTGCGTCGAACTCCCCACTGCGGACGTGTTCGAGGCGGGTGTCGATGTTCCCGCGGATCGGCACGGTCCGTATGGACAGACCGTGACTGCGCGCGTACGCGTTGAGCTGCGCCGCCCGGCGCGGCGACCCCGTACCGACCCGGGCGCCCGCGGGCAGTTGGCCGAGCCGCAGCCCGTCCCGCGCCACCAGCACGTCCCTCGGATCCTCCCGGACCGGCACGGCGGCCAGCGTGAGGTCGTCGGGCTGCGCGGTCGGCAGGTCCTTGAGGGAGTGCACGGCGAAGTCGACCTCGCCGCGCAGCAGCGCGTCCCGCAGCGCGGTCGCGAAGACGCCCGTGCCGCCGATCTGCGCGAGGTGCTCACGCGAGGTGTCGCCGTACGTGGTGATCTCCACGAGCTCCACCGGTCGCCCGGTCAACTCGCGCACGACTTCGGCCACTTGCCCGGACTGGGCCAGGGCGAGCCTGCTGCGTCTGGTACCCAGCCTCAGCGGCCGTCCGGGCCCGGGGGGCCTGTCGGGCCGCAGAGGCCTCTCGGGCCTCAGTGCCTTCTCGGTCATACTCGCCCTCTGCCTACACCGTCGGTGTCATTCAGGTCGGCCCGGCTGACGGCGGCGACCGTCTGCGGGTCGAGGTCGAAGAGTTCACGCAGCGCGTCCGCGTATCCGGCGCCGCCGGGCTCGCTCGCCAGCTGCTTGACCCGCACGGTGGGCGCGTGCAGGAGTTTGTCGACGACACGGCGCACCGTACGCGTGATTTCGGCGCGCTGCTTCTCGTCCAGATCGGGGAGCCTGCCTTCGAGGCGGGCCACTTCGGTGCTGACCACGTCGGCGGCCATGGCGCGCAGGGCGACCACGGTCGGAGTGATGTGCGCGGCGCGCTGAGCGGCGCCGAAGGCGGCCACCTCGTCGGAGACGATCGTGCGCACCAGTTCGACGTCGGCGGCCATGGGGGCGTCGGCGGAGGCCTCGGCGAGCGACTCGATGTCCACGAACCGGATGCCGCCGAGGCGGTGCGCGCCGGCGTCGATGTCACGGGGCATGGCGAGGTCGAGCAGGGCCAGCGGCGCGGAACGGCCGGTCAGAGCGGCCTCGACGGTGTCGGCGGCGAGGACCAGGCCCGTCGCGCCCGTACAGGACACGACGATGTCGGCACGTGTCAGTTCGCCGGCGAGGGCGCCCATGGTCACGGCCCGCGCCCGCACGCCCGTGGAGCCGGGCTCGGTGAGGATCTGGGCGAGCCGCTCGGCGCGCGGCGCGGTGCGGTTGGCGATGACGATCTCCTCGACGCCGGCCCGCGCGAGGGTGGCGGCGGCGAGCGAGGACATCGAGCCGGCGCCGATCACCAGGGCCCGCTTGTCCTTGGCCCAGGCCTCGACGGCCCGGCCCGCGGCGAGCTGTTCGAGCCCGAAGGTGACCAAGGACTGTCCCGCCCGGTCGATCCCGGTCTCGCTGTGGGCGCGCTTGCCGACCCGCAGGGCCTGCTGGAACAGGTCGTTGAGCAGCCGGCCCGCGGTGTGGAGCTCCTGCCCCAGCGCCAGCGCGTCCTTGATCTGCCCGAGGATCTGTCCCTCGCCGACGACCATCGAGTCCAGGCCGCAGGCCACCGAGAAGAGGTGGTGGACGGCCCGGTCCTCGTAGTGCACATAGAGATAAGGGGTCAGCTCGTCGAGGCCGACGCCGCTGTGCTGGGCGAGGAGCGTGGACAGCTCGGCGACCCCGGCGTGGAACTTGTCGACGTCGGCGTACAGCTCGATGCGGTTGCAGGTGGCGAGGACGGCCGCCTCGGTGGCGGGCTCCGCGGCCAGCGAGTCCTGCAACAGCTTGATCTGCGAGTCGGTGGAGAGCGACGCGTGTTCCAGCACGCTCACCGGGGCGCTGCGGTGGCTCAGTCCGACGACCAGAAGGCTCATGCCGGCATCACCGCCGGTACGTCCCCTTCGGGCCCCTTCCTGTTCGCGGCGTGCGGCGGGGCGCTGTCCCGCGCGGCTGGCGCGGCGTCCGCGGGATGCGTGCGCTCGCCGGGCGGCAGGGCGGCCTCGGCCGCGGCCTCCTCGCCGGCCTTGCGCTGCTCGTGGAAGGCGAGGATCTGGAGCTCGATGGAGAGGTCGACCTTGCGGACGTCCACCCCGTCGGGCACGGACAGCACCGTCGGCGCGAAGTTGAGGATCGAGGTCACCCCGGCGGCGACGAGCCGCTCGCAGACCTGCTGGGCGGCGCCCGCGGGGGTCGCGATGACCCCGATCGAGACACCGTTGTCGCTGATGATCTTCTCCAGCTCGTCCGTGTGCTGGACGGGCATCCCGGCGACCGGCTTGCCGGCCATCTCCGGGTCCGCGTCTATCAGCGCGGCGACCCGGAACCCGCGGGACGCGAACCCGCCGTAGTTGGCGAGCGCGGCGCCGAGGTTACCGATTCCGACGATCACGACCGGCCAGTCCTGCGTCAGGCCCAGCTCACGGGAGATCTGGTAGACGAGGTACTCGACGTCGTAGCCCACCCCCCGTGTCCCGTACGAACCGAGATAGGAGAAGTCCTTGCGCAGCTTCGCGGAGTTGACCCCGGCCGCGGTCGCCAGTTCCTCGGACGAGACAGTGGGTACGGACCGCTCGGACAGAGCGGTCAGTGCCCGCAGATACAGGGGAAGCCGGGCGACGGTAGCCTCGGGGATTCCTCGGCTACGGGTCGCCGGTCGGTGAGTTCGGCCAGTTGCCACGGTGCTCCTGCGGGATGAGCGAGGCTGTAGGCGGCCGTATGTCCCAGGACCGCCCCGTCGAATGCAGGCTATGTCTTTGTGAACGCGTGCACAAAGATGGTGTCCGCTTTGTCCGAGCAAAGTGACCGGGGTCACGCACCCCGATCCCGTCATCCCGGGACCGCCGACCACTTCAGCCTGATGCACACACGAAGGGGGCAAAACCGCACACACTCCTCACGAAATACGCCCCCGAGACCGCTTCCACCGATGAAATGCCCGGCGAAGCGCCCATGATGTTAACCGGCTTTCCGGTCAGCTCCCCAGTTCGCGACGGAGCCGGGCCTCGTCCACCCGCCAGAACGTGTGCTGCTCCCCGTCCACCAGGACCACCGGAATCTGCTCCCAGTACGCGCGGTGCAGCGCCTCGTCCTGGGTGATGTCCTTCTCCTCCCACGACGCCCCCGTCTCGGCGCACACCGTCTCGATCACCGCGCGGGCGTCGTCGCACAGATGACACCCCGGCTTCGACACGAGCGTGACCAACCGCTCCTCCGCCTTCTTCTTCCCGCGCCGCGACAACGGATTCCGTATCAATGGACTCATGCGGCCATTCTCCGCCCACGCCGCGCCTCCCGGCGCCGGACGTCCACAGGCGGCCCCTGGTTGCCCGATTAACAGACCGGTCGTGGAGAGTTCACCCCACGGCATCCCGGCCCGTCGGGAAGCACCGAACAGACTGGCTATGCTCACGACATGGCCGCACTGGGATGGCTCACCCCCCGTAGGCGCTCCGCGACAGCCCGGAGTGTGCTGGCGGGCGAGGCCGCAGCCGAGGCAGGACTGAAGTCCACACAGGAATCGCAGGACGCGCTCGCCGCGGGCGCCGCGCCCGCCGACGGCGCCGGCCGCGTGCCCGACTTCCCCGTCTTCGGGGACGCCCGCGCCGCCGCCTTCTTCGATCTCGACAACACCGTCATGCAGGGCGCCGCGATCTTCCACTTCGGCCGCGGCCTGTACAAGCGCAAGTTCTTCCAGCGCCGCGAACTGGCCAGGTTCGCCTGGCAGCAGGCCTGGTTCCGGCTGGCCGGCGTCGAGGACCCCGAGCACATGCAGGACGCCCGCGACAGCGCGCTGTCCATCGTCAAGGGCCACCGCGTCTCCGAGCTGATGTCCATCGGCGAGGAGATCTACGACGAGTACATGGCCGACCGCATCTGGCCGGGCACCCGCGCCCTCGCCCAGGCCCACCTCGACGCGGGCCAGCAGGTCTGGCTGGTGACCGCCGCGCCCGTCGAGACGGCCACGATCATCGCCCGCAGGCTCGGCCTGACCGGCGCCCTCGGCACCGTCGCCGAATCCGTGGACGGCGTCTACACCGGCAAGCTCGTCGGGGAACCCCTGCACGGCCCGGCCAAGGCCGAGGCCGTCCGCGCCCTGGCCACCGCCGAGGGCTTCGACCTGGACCGCTGCGCCGCCTACAGCGATTCGCACAACGACATCCCGATGCTCTCGCTGGTGGGGCATCCGTACGCGATCAACCCCGACGCCAAGCTCCGCAAGCACGCGCGCCGGCTGGAATGGCGGCTGCGCGACTACCGGACCGGCCGCAAGGCGGCCAAGGTCGGCATCCCGGCGGCAGCCGGGGTGGGCGCCCTGGCGGGCGGCACGGCCGCAGCCGTCGCCCTGCACCGCCGCCGACGCTGACGCCGCCTCTCCGACCACACCCTCAACGACACCCTCGCCAACACCTTCGCCGACACCCCGGGCGGGCCGCGACACGGCCCGCCCGGGGTGTTTCGCGATCCCGGCGTTCTACCCACGGGTCTCTCCCCGTAGTCACCGTGACGACACTCCGCCACAACCCATCACCGCATCACGCAGATCTTGACCAAATCTGATCAGCAAATGGTCACGATGTGCGACTTGATCCGCCGCTTAGCCGCCACAGAAGCGACGTAATCGATGATTTGAGCAACTGGGTGTAGCGCTGCCTGTACGAAGCGTTATTCTCCTCAGACGCATACCGGACCCCACCCGTCACCACGGCGAGTGAACGGTCCCGCACTGCACGTGATGGAAGCTCTGCCTCTGGGAGTCCCGTGTACCCACACGTCGGGGTTGACGCCTCGGGCCTGGCTACGCTGCGCGCAACGGTCCTCGACCATTTGCGCGGCTTCGTCCCCACCGCGTACGCCGTCCCCGCCTTCGCCGCAGCGGCCCCTGCCGTGAGCGGCCCTATCGGATCTTGTTATGCCCTGGCGAGCGGCGGTGCGGCGGTCGGCAGACGGGGAAGCCGAAGCGGCGCCGCCGCCTCGACCACCGCCCGCCGGCCCACCGCCGACAGCGACAGCGCCCGCATGATGGAACTCGTCGAGCGCGCCCAGGCCGGTGAGGCCGAGGCCTTCGGCCGGCTGTACGACCAGTACAGCGACACCGTCTACCGCTACATCTACTACCGCGTGGGCGGAAAGGCGACCGCGGAGGACCTCACCAGCGAGACCTTCCTGCGCGCCCTGCGCCGGATCTCCACCTTCACCTGGCAGGGGCGAGACTTCGGCGCCTGGCTGGTCACGATCGCCCGGAACCTGGTCGCGGACCACTTCAAGTCGAGCCGATTCCGGCTCGAAGTGACCACAGGCGAAATGCTCGACGCCAACGAGGTCGAGCGCAGTCCCGAGGACTCCGTCCTGGAGTCCCTCTCCAACGCGGCGCTTCTGGAAGCCGTACGGAAACTCAATCCCCAGCAGCAGGAGTGCGTCACACTGCGCTTCCTGCAAGGCCTCTCGGTCGCCGAGACGGCCCGCGTCATGGGCAAGAACGAAGGAGCGATCAAGACCTTGCAATATCGAGCCGTACGGACCCTGGCCCGGCTGCTCCCGGAAGACGCCCGCTGACCGCCGACGACTCAACTCACTTTCGGTGACGCCCTGATGACTCACTGGTCCGATCATCCTCCGCGCGTAACCCAAGTGCCGAGCCGCTCGTTGTGCGGGATGCAGGCTCCCTGTGGTCACGTCACGCTCGCGGCCATTCACTCGATGGTGTGGATGCGCTCAAGGTGTGCAACCTTCCGGACCCCCAGGGGAGTCGATCGTCATGACGAGAGGAGGTGCCGCCAGTGATCGCGAACGTTTCGGCACACCGGCGGGCGAACGCCTTCGCCCAGGCCCTGGACGACCGGACGGTTCAGGGCGAGGCGGCCGAACAGCCCGCCGAGTCGGCCGAACCGGCCGAACAGGGGCGGCTGTTGGCCCTGGCGAGTGGTCTCGGTGACCTACCGAGACCCACGCTGGACCCCGAGGTCAAAGTGGTGCAACGAGCACAGCTCGTGGCCGCCATGGAGGCCATGCTGCTCGAAGGCACAGCCGGCGGAGGTATGTCCTCGGGCACCACGGTGCCCGAGCAGCGGACGTCGGGCCGGGGTGCCCACCGGGCCTCCCCGCTCCGGAAACTGCGGCCCAGATCCCGCTGGTCCAAAGGCCTCGCGGCCGGCGGCCTCACGGTCGGGGTGGCGGCCGGCGCGTTCGGCGGGGTGGCCGCGGCCAGCTCCGACGCCCTGCCCGGCGACTCGCTCTACGGGCTCAAGCGCGGCATGGAGGACCTCAAGCTCAACCTGGCGGACGACGACTCCAGCCGGGGCGAGCTCTACCTCGACCACGCCTCGACCCGGCTGAACGAAGCGCGCAGGCTGATGGAGCGCGACCGCGCCGGCCAGCTGGACCACGAGTCCCTGAGCGAGATCAGACGCGCCCTGAGCGGGATGAAGCACGACGCGACCGAAGGTCACCGTCTGCTGCACCAGGCGTACGAACGGGACGGCTCGCTCGGCCCGATCGCCACCCTCTCCTCGTTCTCCGCCTCGCACCGCCAGGCATGGAACGGACTCCGCGAGCGCCTGCCCATCCAGCTGACGGACGTGGGCGACGAGGTCAGTTCGGTGTTCGACGCGATGGACGAAGAGGTCGCCCCCCTCCAGTCGATGCTGCCGAGAGCCCCGGAGAGACACAGGGCCGAGACCCGGCCCGGTGCCACGCACGACTCCACGGGGACCGCCCGTACCGACCCCACCAGCGCACCCGCCACACCCGGCACCAGCGAGAGCGGCTCGCACACCAGCGACAAGCCGCACCCCTCGGGCTCCGGTTCGGACCACGCCTCGGAGGAGGGCCTGCTCGGCGGCAAGACCGGCGGCCTGCTCGACCCCCCGCCGAACAGCGTCCTGCCGTCGCCGTCCGCACCCAAGGACGGCACCGACGGCCCGGGACCCGACGTCACGATCCCGCCGCTGCTGCCCGACCTGCTCCCAGGGCTGGGCATCAACGCGGGGGACGCGGACTAGCACGGACATGGCTGAGGCGGGGCTCCCACCAGGAGCCCCGCCTCAGCCATACCGCCGGAAAGGCAGGCGTACCGTCAGAAGAACACCGACCGCCGCTGCACCAGCAGCTTGTACAGCGTGTGCTGGATCTGCTCCCGCACCTGATCGGTCAGGTTGAACATCAGCATCGGATCCTCCGCCGCCTCCGGCGGATACCCGTCCGTCGGGATCGGCTCCCCGAACTGGATCGTCCACTTCGTCGGCAGCGGCAGCGCCCCCAGCGGCCCCAGCCACGGAAACGTCGGCGTGAGCGGGAAGTACGGAATGCCCAGCAGCCGGGCCAGCGTCTTCGAGTTGCCGACCATCGGGTAGATCTCCTCGGCCCCGACGATCGAACAGGGCACGATCGGCACCCCGGCCCGCAGCGCCGTCGAGACAAACCCGCCCCGGCCGAACCGCTGGAGCTTGTACCGGTCGCCGAACGGCTTGCCGATGCCCTTGAAGCCCTCCGGCATCACCCCGACGACCTCGCCGCGCTCCAGCAGCCGCTCCGCGTCCTCCGCGCACGCCAGCGTGTGCCCGGCCTTGCGCGCCAGCTCGTTGACCACCGGCAGCATGAAGACCAGATCGGCCGCCAGGAGCCGCAGATGCCGGTCCCCGGGGTGGTTGTCGTGGACGGCGACCTGCATCATCAGCCCGTCCAGCGGCAGGGTCCCCGAGTGGTTGGCCACCACGAGCGCCCCGCCCTCCGACGGGATGTTCTCGATGCCCTTCACCTCGACCCGGAAGTAGTTCTCGTAGATCGGCCGGATCAACGACATCAGGACCTGGTCGGTCAGCTCCTTGTCGTACCCGAACTCGTCGACCTCGTAGTCCCCGGTGACCCGCCGGCGCAGGAACGCCAGGCCGCCCGCGATCCGCCGCTCCCAGCCGCCCCGCTCACCACCCGGACCGCCATCGGCGTCACCACCCGCCCCACCGCCGGCACCACGGCCCGCACCACCGTCCGCACCGCCGCCGGCCGCCCCCTCGGGGCCACCGCCCGACGCCCGGACGGCGTCCTCCGCCTCGGCCCCGGCCGCTGCGGCCGCCGCCCCCGACAGCCCGCCCAGCGGCTCTTCGCCGTCCGGCAGGCCGCCGGCGGCGGGAACGTCCGCCGAAGGCTCCGGTACGGGCGTCAGCGGACCCTGCTTGCGTCCCTGGCCCGCCCCCGTACCCGGCCCGGAACCGCTCCCTCCGGACCCGTGCCCGCGCTTCCCGGCCCCGTCCTTGGCCGGCTTGGGACGGCCACCCGCCCCCCGCCGCCTCGGCTCGTCGCCGAAGGGGATCACCTTGGCATCGGCCATGTCAGCTGCGCTCCTTGCTCGCGAGAGTGCGGACGGCGGTGGAGAGCCGGTCGACCGCGTGGGCCACCGCCTGGGGCGGCAGCAGCCCCGCACCCCGGCTGCGGGCGAAGTCCGCGAAGGCCTGCGCCGTGGAGTACGTCGGTTCAAACCCCAGTGTCTCGCGCATCTGGTCCGTACTGACGACCCGGCCATGGGTCAGCAGCCTGATCTGCTCGGGCGAGAAGTCCGTCATGCCGACGGTACGGAGCGCCGAACCGACCCAGGTGACGGCGGGCAGCAGCACCGGCACGGTGGGCCGCCCCAGCCGCCGCGAGCACTGCGAGAGGAGCAGCACACCCTCCCCCGCCACGTTGAAGGTGCCACTGTTGAGCGTCCCGCGCCGCGGCTCGTCGGCCGCGATCAGCAGGACGTCGATCACGTCGTCCTCGTGGACGAACTGCAACCGCGGGTCGTAGCCGAAGACCGTCGGCAGGACGGGCAGCGCGAAGTACTCGGCGAGCGGCGAATCCGCCGCGGGACCGAGGATGTTCGCGAACCGCAGCACACAGACGGCCACATCGGGGCGGCGCCGCGCGAAGCCCCGTACGTACCCCTCGACCTCCACGGCGTCCTTCGCGAAGCCGCCGCTCGGCAGGGACTTGGGCGGGGTGGTCTCGGTGAAGACCGCCGGATCGCGGGGCGCGGAGCCGTACACACTCGTACTGGACTTCACGACAAGCCGTTTGACGGTGGGTGATTTCTGGCAGGCGCCGAGCAGCTGCATCGTGCCGATGACGTTGGTCTCCTTGACCGACGCACGGCCGCCGGTGCCCAGCGGCGTACCGGTCACGTCCATGTGCACCACGGTGTCCACGCGGTGTTCGGCGAGGACTCTCGCTATGGCGGGCTGGCGGATATCGGCGCGGACGAATTCCGCGCCACCCAGATGATGCTCGGGAGGAACCGCGTCGACGGCGATCACCCGGTCGACGTCGGAGTCGCGTTGAACGCGCCGTACGAAGCGGCCTCCGAGTTGCCTGGCCGCTCCGGTCACGAGCACGACCTTGCCCAAGATCAGCGCCTTCCCTAGCACGGGGTGGTCTTCCGACGTCACCGTAGCGGGTCGGTATTGCCCGGGCGTGACCGCACGACCTGCCGGACAGCTCTTTTGGCCGAAGAAACACCAACGACCCTGAAAACACCAACGGCCCTCCCGCCATGTTCTGACGGAAGAGCCGTGAATGCACGAACAGCTGTCGCGGAACGCCCCCGCCGGAGCGGGAACGGACTACTTCTTGTTACGACGCTGAACGCGGGTGCGCTTGAGCAGCTTGCGGTGCTTCTTCTTGGCCATCCGCTTACGCCGCTTTTTGATAACAGAGCCCACGACTACCCTCGCTCACTTCTCTTCACTCGGTGCGGGGCGTCTGGGCCCACACGACCTACGTCGGCCTAGCCTACCCGTCACCGAGTGAGAGACGTAATCCGAGTGCACGCCCTAGGCGGGCTGGACCCCCACAAATGACTCGCGGAGGTACTCGTGAACCGCTTGCTCCGGAACCCGGAAGGACCTGCCCACCCGGATCGCCGGCAGATGACCGCTGTGCACCAACCGGTACACCGTCATCTTCGACACTCGCATCACCGAGGCGA
The DNA here is from genome assembly GCF_044744165.1 of Streptomyces sp. NPDC087420. Classification (NCBI taxonomy): domain Bacteria; kingdom Bacillati; phylum Actinomycetota; class Actinomycetes; order Kitasatosporales; family Streptomycetaceae; genus Streptomyces; species Streptomyces sp. NPDC087420. Next base: position 4,249 of record NZ_JBIUXU010000008.1, on the reverse strand, counting down.
CCTCCGCCACGGTAAGGAACTTGACCTCGTTGAGAGGCCTCTCGCTGCCAGCAGCCATGACCCACCTGTACCTTCCGCACGCGGCGGCCACCGGCTTCCCCTCCGGTGACTCTTCGTCGCTGTGCGCTCACGCCCCAGACTAGGGGCGGGTGGTGCGAGTGGGGAAGAGGAGCAGCCTACGGCGGCCTACTGTGACAGACACGCTCGATTGAGTACATAGCGAGTAAGCGGCAGGTAGTAAGCGGACCGTACGGCGTCGTCAAGCGGAACGGCCACGGACACCCGCCCCTCCGCCTCACCGACGAACAGCGCGGGGTCGTCCGTGTCGGCGAGACCGATGGCCTCGAAGCCCAGCTGACCTGCCCCGCAGACCCATCCGTGGTCCCCGACCACCAGTCCCGGGAGGGGCCCGCCGGACCCCACAAGCCCGTCCAGCGCGACCCGAACCGGCAGCGGCGAATGGGTGTGTGCGCCGGTCTCACTCCCGGCGTACGGCACGTCTGGTTCACGCATCAACGCAACTCCCCGGACGTAGTCGAGGTGGTACGTGCGTACCCCGAACCGGGTCGTTATGTCGACACATCTCCCCTGCGCCGGGGTGAGGACGAGACATCCCGCCGCCGACAAAGCGTCTGCCAGGGCCGCGTAGAAACCGAGCAGCCGCCGCGGGTGCCCCGTACCGAACAGCACCGGAACCCGGTCCGCCGCCGCCTCCCGCAACCGCTCCGCGAAGGCGTCCAGCGCGGACAGCGTCCGCTCCGGATCGATCACATCGGCGCCCGACACCTGCCCGGGATCCGACGAGACACCACATTTGTCCGCCATCAGCCCCAGCACGTCCCGTTCGCTCCAGGACCCCTCGGGATCCAGTCCGAGCGTCACCCGGGGATCCCTGGCCGCGAAGAGCCGGTAACAGCGCAGACTCCTCTCCCGTGACGTGGCCACGGGACCGGCCAGCCTGGCCGCCAGCAGATGCGCCCGCAGGGCTCCGGTGCTCAACACCCGGCCGATGCTGCCCGTTCCGGCGCCCTCGGGGGCCGGAACGGCGGTACAACCCCACCGTTGGCCTAACGGCCCCGGGGGCCGGCCCCCGGCAACCGCTAGGGCAGCAGCCCCCGCAGAGGGAACACCGCCTTGCGCGTCGCCAGGATCAACTGGTCCAGCCGGTCCGCCGGATCGTACCCGGAGTCCCACGCACGCCACTCCGGCGTCCGCCCGTCCGTCATCCGCCCCGGCCCCAACTGCCGCGTACGCGCGTACACCTCGTCCCGCCACGCCGCCGGCACCACCGACTCCGGATCGATCGGCGCGTGCGCCGCGATCGCCACCAGATGGGTCCAGGACCGCGGCACGACGTCCACCACCGCGTACCCGCCCCCTCCCAGGGCCACCCAGCGCCCCTCCTCGACGTATTCGTGCGCCAGGTCGTGGCAGGCGGCCTGGACGGCCCGCTGGGCGTCCAGGGACACCGCGATGTGCGCCAGGGGGTCCTCGAAGTGCGTGTCGGCGCCGTGCTGCGTCACGAGCGCCTGCGGCCGGAAGTCCGCGAGCAGTTCGGGTACGACGGCGTGGAATGCCCGCAGCCACCCCTCGTCGCCGGTCCCGGCCGGCAGGGCGATGTTCACCGCGCTGCCCTCGGCCGCCTCGCCGCCGGTGTCCTCGGGCCAGCCGGTGCCGGGGAACAGCGTGTGCGGGTGCTCGTGCATCGAGATCGTCAGGACCCGGGGATCGTCCCAGAACGTCTCCTGCACGCCGTCCCCGTGGTGCACGTCCACATCGATGTACGCGACCCGCTCCGCACCCAGCTCCAGCATCCGCGCGATCGCCAGCGAGGCGTCGTTGTAGATGCAGAACCCGGACGCCGAACCCGGCATCGCGTGGTGCAGACCGCCCGCGAAGTTCACCGCGTGCGCGGTCCGCCCGCCCCACACCGCCTCGGCGGCCCCCACGGACTGCCCGGCGATCAGCGCCGACGCCTCGTGCATCCCGGCGAACGCCGGATCGTCGGGCGTACCGACCCCGTACGACCCGTCGGCGTCCCCAGGACGCTCCGAGAAGCGCCGTACGGCGTCCACATAGGCCTGTTCGTGGACGAGCCGCAGGGTCGAGTCCCCCGCGGCCGGCGCGGACACCACCTCCGCCACCTTGTCCAAGCCGTACGCCCGCACCAACCCCATGGTCAGCGCGAGCCGTACGGGATCCATGGGGTGGCTGGGTCCAAAGTTGTAACCCGTTACCCCGTCATCCCACATCAGCAGTGCGCGAGCGCTCATGCCCGCCACCGTATCGGGCCGGGTCCGCCTCGAACGAGCGGGTGTATACAAAAGTCACCAGGACCATGACCATCGGTACGAGCATCGCGCCCCGGTAGCTCCAGGCGTCGCCCAGCGCCCCCACCAGGGGCGATCCGACCAGGAATCCCACGTAGTTGAAGATGTTGAGCCGGGCAACCGCCGCGTCACTCGCGTCCGGGAACAGCCGCCCGGCCGCCGCGAAGGTCTGCGGCACGATCACACAGAGCCCCAGCCCCAGAAGGGTGAACCCGGCGATCCCGGCCCAGGCGCCCGGTGCCACCGCGACCACACCGAAGCCGAGGCCCGCGAGGAGCGTGCCGCAGCGCACGACGGCCACGGCCCCGAAACGCCGTACCCCCAGGTCCCCCACCGACCGGCCCAGGAGCGTGGTGACCATGTAGGCGTTGTACGGGACGGTCGCCAGCTCCTCCGAGCTGCCGAGGACGTCGTGGAGGTACTTGGCGCTCCAGTTCGACACGGTGGAGTCACCGATGTAGGCGAACGCCATGACGAGACAGAGCGGCAACAGCAGCTTGAAGACAAGGGGCTTGGCGGCCACAGCCTCGCCGCCACCGTCTTGAAGACGCGGCGGGACGGTCTCGGCGGCCTTGTACCAGTGCCCGCCGACCAGTGCGGCCGGCACCAGCACGGCCACCACCGGCAGATACGAGACCAGAAGCGACAGGTCCATGTGCACGCCCACCCAGGCGAGCGAGGCACCGGCGATCCCGCCGAGGCTGTACGCCGCGTGGAAACCGATCATGATGCTCCGGCCGTACGCCCGCTGGAGCCGCACGCCGAGCATGTTCATCGAGGCGTCCAGCGCCCCCATCGCCAGCCCGAACGCCGCCAGGGCGAGGGCGAGCTGCCACACCTCACGGCCGGCGCCGACACCGAGGAGGGCGAGGAGCAGGACGGGCTGGGTCCCCCGCAGCAGCGCACCGGGCCGGACGCGGACGACCAGCTTCTCGGTGACCACGCTGCCGACGCCCGCGAGGATCGGCACGGCGGCGAGGAAGACCGGCAGCACGGCGTCGGATATCCCGTACCGGTCCTGGATGCCGGGGATACGGGTGACGAGCAGGGCGAAGGCCACCCCCTGGACGAAGAAGCCCAACGCCAGGGAGGCCCGCCCGTGCCGCAACCGCACATCTGTCATGGCCGCACAGCGTAGGGCGCTCCCCTACCCATGGGTAGATGGATCAGGCGAGCAATCCGGGCAGTTCGTCCATGGTGGAGAAATGGCCGTAGGCCCCGGAGAGTTGCGCGGCGGGCGTCATGGCCGTGAAGGCGTACACCTCCATGCCGGCGGCCCGCGCGGCCGCGACGCCCAGCGGGCTGTCCTCGACCACCACGCAGCGGTCGGGCGCCACCCCCATGCGGGCGGCGGCGTGAAGGAAGAGGTCCGGTGCGGGTTTCCCCCGCCCGACGTCCTGCGCGCTGAAGATGACGGCGTCGTCGAACCACCGGTCCAGCCCGGTCTTCCGGTGCCCGACCCGGATCCGCTCGTGACTCCCGGAGGAGGCGACGCAGTACGGCACGCCGTCGGCGGCCAGCTTCCCCAGCAGCTCCACGACCCCGTCGACCGGCTTCAACTCCCGCTCGAAGGCGGCGAAGACACGTGCGTGCAGGACGTCGTCGAAGTCGGCGGGCAGCAACTGTCCGGTGCGCTCCTTCACCAGGTCGTGAACGCGGTGTACGGCGGCTCCCATGTAGTCGCGCAGGGAGTCCTCGTAGGAGGTGGGGTGACCCAACTCGGTGAGATAGCCGGCCAGGATGGTGTTGGAAAGGGGCTCGCTGTCGACGAGCACACCGTCGTTGTCGAAGATGACCAATTCGTAGCGCATGCCCCTGACCCTAAACGCAAAAATGCCCTGTACCAGAAGGTACAGGGCATTCCCACGATCAAAGATTGTTCGGCGGCGTCCTACTCTCCCACAGGGTCCCCCCTGCAG